>CAZFST010000014.1:0-94293 GCA_964522015.1 uncultured Fusibacter sp.
TCTCAGCCTAGCCATATCAAGCTATTGCTGGGGTTATTGGTGTGCGAAAGTTGAGATTCAAACTACATAGAATGAAAGAAATTGAACTTCTTGATGAAAAATTTGAAGTCAACCAAGACTACCGTGAAGAGGCGTATTTTGACACAAAGGGAACCACAGAACCGACGACCTATGTAAAGCTGAAGGTTTATGGCAGAATGGGTCGCATGTTAGACGAGAAAATTTATGGTCAAAATCAAGTGGTAACCTGCCTTGATGGCCAAAAGCACATCTATCTTTTCGAAGCGGATATGCGCAATGATCTGGTGATCAGAAAGTTTATTTTGTCTTTTGGGTCTAGGTGTGAAGTGATTGAACCTGAGTCAATTAGGCGAGATATTATCATGGAGGCTAAGAGAACCGCAGGGCATTACGAGAAATATGAAAAAAAGAAAAAATATTATTTTACTGAACAATCTTTATGTAACAAATCAGATTATGATGGACTTACAAAACATAAAGAAAGGACAGATAAAATGATTATTAAAGGGAAATATAACGAAGCAATCATTTATACAGATGTGATTGAAGAAAGTGCACTGATCCAAATCAATGACTTATGCGATATTGAATCCTTTGCAAACGCTAAAATCAGAATCATGCCTGACGTCCACACTGGAAAAGGCTGTGTCATTGGTTTTACAGCAAATTTAGGTGAAAAGGTCATTCCAAACATTGTTGGGGTTGATATCGGTTGTGGTATGTTTACAGTTAAACTGGGACCAGTGGCCATAGACCTAAAAATGCTGGATGGTTTTATTAATAAAGAAATACCAAGCGGTAAAGCCGTCAACCAGCATAAGCAAGTTGATTTTATGACTGAATTAGAGCAGTTAAGACTGTTAAAAGAGATTAGACAAGATCTTAAAAAGTGGAACCGATCCATTGGATCCCTTGGAGGGGGTAATCACTTTATAGAAGTGAACAGGGATGAGGAAGACAATAAGTACCTTGTCATTCACTCCGGTTCGAGAAATCTAGGACACGTTGTCGCTAGCCATTATCAAAAGAAAGCCATCGAATTCCAATCAGGTTTCAATGATGACTACTTGAAATGTAGAGAAGACATCATCGCCACCTATAAACAGGAAGATCGTAGAACCGAAATTCAAACTGCTCTAGCGGAACTAAAAACAAAGTTTTTCAAAGACAAAACCCTACCGGACATGTTGTGCTTCTTGGAAGGGCAACTAAAAGATGACTACCTACACGATATGGCCATCTGTCAAAAGTTTGCTGAACTGAATCGTCAGACTATGGCAAATAGAATATTAACGCATCTGTTTGGACACTTTGACTTTGAAAGTTTTCAAACCACCCATAACTACATTGATTTTGAAGATAACATTGTTAGAAAAGGTGCTATCAAAGCCTCAAGGGGTACTGAGGTACTGATTCCCATCAATATGCGTGATGGTTCAATACTCGCGGTTGGGAAAGGCAACGAAGAGTGGAACTGTTCAGCGCCCCATGGGGCCGGTAGATTGATGTCCCGGACAAAAGCATTTGAGTCCATTGCTTTTAAAGACTTTGAAGAAGAAATGAAGGGTGTGTATTCCACATCAGTGACGCAAAAGACCATCGATGAATCCCCAATGGCCTATAAATCAATAGATGACATTATCAATAACATTGGGGATACGGTAGATATCAAAGCCGTGCTTAAACCGATTTATAATTTCAAGTCACAAAACTAGGGAACTCTAGAAACAGAATTTCAAAATTAAAGGCGCTTACAGCAATCAAACACCTTGTGAATGTGATCATGCGTCTTGTTAAAAGTGAGGGGGTATCTATTCACGCCCTCACCTTATGGATAGTGTAGCTCAGTGGTAGAGCACTAGTCAAAATGTGTCTTGTATAAGGCGCTGACAGCAATCAATTCTGGAATTAGCTGTCGCAAGTTCAATTCTTGCCACTATCCACCTACTTAAAGAAAGGAGTACTTATGAACTTTTTAAATGCTCTTAAAAATAATATGAATCAAACCAAAACAGCTAACGGTGCCAATGCACTGATATCAACCCAGTCAAGTTTAGTAGACCTTTTTGGTACCATTGGTGCCCTTAGAAATAGAAGCGACATTGAAATTGAAAACCTGTTCAGCAAAGCATTTACTGAGGATAAACTCCTGGCAATGAAGCTATTGTTTTATGCCAGAGATATTAGAGGTGGTTTAGGTGAAAGACATGTTCCACGGATTATTTACAAACACCTTGCCAAACTCTACCCTGATGTGCTTAAGAAGAACTTAGAGCTAATCAGTCACTTTGGCAGATGGGATGATTTACTGACACTATTGGGTACTGAGCTTCAGGATGATGTCATCCGTATCATAAAGGACCAATTGGTTGATGACATGGCGTCAACAACATCATCCCTACTTGCTAAATGGCTACCAAGTATCAACACTTCATCAGTACAGACTAGACAGCATGCTCAGATGATCATGAAGGGGCTTAATTGGCATCCGAAAAAATACCGACAAACCCTATCTGCCCTGAGAAAAAGAATTGACGTGTTAGAAGTAAAAATGTCTGAAAACAATTGGGAAGAAATCAACTATTCTTCGGTGCCTTCCAATGCCATGACTATTTATAGTCGGGCGTTCATGAAGAACGATGAAGATCGGTTTAAAACCTATATTGAAGCTGTTAAAAACGGTGAAAAAAAAATCAATGCTTCTGTTCTTTATCCTTATAACATTACTGAAAAGATACTTTATGGCCATGGTGATCTAAATCTCGAAGTACTCGAAGAGCAGTGGAAAAGTATGCCTGATTTTATCAAAGACAACGATGCAAATGTCTTGGTTATGGCGGATGTATCCGGTTCTATGATGGGGCGACCAATGGCAACATCTATTGGTCTTGCACTTTACTTTGCACAGCGCTCAAAGGGTGCATTTGCAAATCACTTTATGACCTTCAGTGAATCACCAGCCCTTGTTAAAGTCACTGGTCATACACTGTATGAACAGGTCAGAAATACCCTAAGCAGCAACTGGGGCATGAATACGAACTTTGAGAAAGCACTGAATATCATCTTAACAACAGCAGTCAAAAGCAAAGCTAAACAGTCAGACATGCCAGAAACACTAATTGTCGTTTCGGACATGCAATTTGATGAGAGTATAACAAATACAAACAAGGACTGGACCTTCTATAAATCGATGAAAAAGATGTACCAAGGTAAAGGCTACACCATACCTAAAATCGTCTTTTGGAATGTGAATAGTACAAGCAGCGTATTCCAAACTTCAGATAAATACGAAGGCGTCAAAATAGCCAGTGGTCAGTCTGCATCTGTGTTTGAATCTATTCTGAATTCTAAGTCTTTTACACCTTATGATTTTATGATTGAGGTGTTGAGTGCCAATCGGTACGACAATGTTATGGTAGCTTGATAAATCAAAAAAGGGCCCTGCTCAGAGATGAGCAGGGCCCTTTTTGTGTTTTTCGCGGATCATTCTTATGTTCATTAATTTGAAAGTTCAGCCTTACACCACTTGAACATGCTGCGTTCAGTGCCTCATCACAAGAATCTGATTGAAGTAAGTGGCCTTTTTACCCTTTTGGGCCCTAGCATCCATAAACTGCTCAATTTGATCTTTGTAATGGTGGTCGTCGGTTAAGCGGGTCAATGAAGTCAACACATAGTCACTTTGAGTTCTTGGAATGGTTCTAGATTGGAGATAGTGAATCACTTGTTTGGCGAGGTTCAATGATTTCAAGTGCGAATGCTTGTCATCAAAACTGTACTTTGCATGGTGAACAATATAATTATTGCCTGCTCGGTATACTTTATAGTCTGAAGATTGATAGACCTGCCTACCCATGACAACCTCCTTGTGGACCCGCTATGATGAGTATACCATATATGGTGTGTTTGATTGTAAAATCTAGGTTAGGATTAATTGTGATTTACTGTAAATACCCCACTCGGAAACTTTGTTTCCAAGTGGGGTAGACTGTTTTTAATGATATGGTAGCATGTTTTATTATACGTAAAACCTTCTAATTACATGGATTTTAATCCGATTTCGAAATTCTTCAAAAAAGTCTTGCTAAATATAAGGATGTTAATTAGAATGAAATCATGGATTTATTAGAAATCGATTTCCGTAGTTTGAATAGCCTTTGATTCAACACTTTAAGAAGAGAGGAACCACTTATGATTAAAAATCCTGTTTTAAAAGGCTTCCATGCAGACCCTTCAATGATCAGCGTCAATGGGGTTTTTTATGTGGCTAATTCCACATTTGAGTACTATCCCGGTGTCAAAATTAGCAAGTCGACAGATTTAGCAAATTGGGAAACCCTTTGCTATCCATTAAAAAATCTAAAGCATATACAGCTAAAAGGTAACCCACAATCAACAGGGATATGGGCCCCTTGTTTAAGCCATCATAATGGTATTTTTTATCTAGTTTACACTGATGTTAAGCAATGGATGCATCACCCTTTTAAAGATGCCCCCAATTTTATTACCTATACAACTGATCTTTCAGGGGACTGGAGTGATCCAGTTTATATTAATTCTTCTGGATTTGATCCGTCATTGTTTCATGATGATGATGGGCGTAAGTATTTTGTGAATATGGAATGGGATTATAGAACAGCAGAAAATAAAAATTTCACAGGTATCCTTTTAACTGAACTGGATCCTGTGTCATTAAAACCCATCTCCTTACCTCAAAAAATTTATGAGGGTACAGATCGCGGACTAGTTGAAGGACCACATTTATATAAGAAAGATGGCTGGTATTACCTTTTTACCGCTGAGGGGGGAACCAGTTATGAGCATGCTGAAACTGTGGCCCGTAGTAAAAATATTGACGGACCATATGAAACACATCCCAATAAACATATTATCACGACGGATTTCGACCGATCTTCACCCATTCAAAAGACCGGACACGCCAGCCTGTGTCAACATTCAGATGGCAGATGGTGGTTGGCATTTTTATGTGGCAGGCCCATTGATGATTCTCTTAGATGCCCTTTAGGCCGGGAAACCGGTATTGCTGAAGTTGTTTGGGAAAATCAGTGGCCCCTTTTGAAGAGCGGCGGTTATGTACCTTCGGAATGGTTTGATGGTTATGGACTTCTTAAAACCCAAGTGGATGGGTCTGTTGATTTTACAAACCCCAAACACATGATTGACTTTCAATCCTTACGTGTGCCAGCGAAATATGACCTGCTTCCCAATGGGGGATTAAGGGTTTATGGTGGTGAAAGCATGTTGTCTACACACGAACAGAATATGCTTGTTCGCAGACAGGACTGCTTTGATTTCAGTGTCACCATGTCCTTCTCTTATAATCCTATTAACTTTCAACAGATGGCGGGAATCACTTATCGATATAATGAAGAAAATCAGTATTTTCTTAGAGTCTCATTTAATGAAAAGACAAATGCTAGAATGGTTGGCTTGCTTAAGTTTGATAAGTATAAATTTGAAATGCTGCCAATTGAAGATGAAATCAATGTAGGCAATGCAGACATTATTTGGCTTAGGGTTGAAACGAAAGGCATATCATGCTCATTTTCTTGTTCCACAGATGGTGATCGCTATACAGAACTCCCCCTTGTTGGCGATGTGACCATATTATCTGATGAGTATGCTACACCTTTGGGATTTACGGGGGCTTTCATTGGGATGGCTTGCATTGATATGGATGAAAAAAAGTCATATGCGGATATCAAAAGCTTCTCCTATGAGAGGTTATAGGCGCTAAATGTAAAGCCATAAATCACTTTGAATTTTCCACTAATTCCCGCTAATTCTCGCTAATTCATCATCAATTCACCTCTAATTCACCACTAATTCATCACGGAAGACCATAAAAAAGCTGTTGCTCATCTAAACGATATCATTTAGATGAGCAACAGCTTTTAGTCGTTTGTTTGGACTCGTTTTGTAGTACTTCTAAAGAGGAGCTCTGTTGGAATTCTTTGGACATTACCATCAACCGGTTGTCCTTCTATCATATTCAGTAAGGTGGTTCCTGCTTTTTCCCCAATGTCATGACGCTTTTGAGCAATGGTCGTTAATTTCGGTGTGATACTTTCATTCATATACAAATTATCAAAGCCAGTAATGGAAATATCATTAGGTATGTTGAAACCACGTTGTTCTAAGACATCATGTACCGCATACGCAAAATCGTCATAGGCAGTAGCGATGGCAGTGGGCATATTCTGCCAACATTGGGCAAGTAACTTTTCGGCAGCGGCATAGCCACTGGCCTTATTGTAATCCTCAGCTTCTACAACTAGGTTAGGGAGGTATGTCAGCTCTTGGTTTAACATGAAATCCTTATAGCCCTGAAACCGTTCTTGACCAGAAAGACTATCAAGAGGCCCTGAAATATAGGCAATCTTTCTGTGATTAAGTCCGTAGAGGTGGGACAAAATCTGTAATGTGCCACCATAATTATCAGAAATGATGGCTGGAATTTCTTCGTAGATGTCTTCCACCGAGACGCATGGTATATTGCTTTGAATCAGCGGTAAGACGCTTTGTCTTTCGTTTTTAGGGATGGCAACAATACAGCCATCCACTTGTCTTCGAAGGCAATGTTCGTAATAGCCAGTCTTGAACGCATGACTGTTAATTAATAGTAAATCATAGCCCTGTTGCTCGATGATGTTTTTAAACCCCTGTAAGATTTGCCCGAAATGTGGGTGCTCAAGTCCCAGACCAATGGAATCGCTAAAGACAACCCCAATCATTTTTGAGTGTTTTCTAATCAACGATTGAGCGGTGCCGTTTGGGATGTAGTCCAATTCTAAACAGGCTTTTTCCACTAGAGTCCGCATATGGCTACTGACACCAGTATAATTATTGAGCACTTTTGAAACAGTGCTGGGTGCAACGCCAATATGGGTTGCTATATCATAGATCGTAATACGATTCACTGTTTTTTTACTCCTATTCCGAGTCTGTCGAATTCTATTATATTTTATGATAGAATAGTGTGCAAGTAGAACAGTTATGACGGAGTTTTGTTTAAATTGAGTTTTTAGTTAAAGAGTTGGGGTATTAACTGGATTAGACACTGATGTTAAGACCGATTTTAAGACCGATTTTAAGACTGATTATATGACAAAGAGGGCCTATGAAAAAGCGCGGGGATATGTTGTTGATTCAGAATCTACGCAATAAGATGTTTAATCCATATAGACTCCAAATTTTAGCTGTAGCAATCCTGGTTGTCGTGGTGGTTTTTATTGTATTCGTCACCCTTAGGGAGATCGATCATCAATATGAGAATGCTTTAAATGCTCAAAATAATGCCATTACAAACGCTGCTAATGAAATAGATTATATTTTAAAAAGTAGCAAAGATCAGCTCCAGATTTTGGTCGATATTATGGCCCGTCCCCCTGTCCATGAGCCAGTTGACTATGAGA
Source organism: uncultured Fusibacter sp. (assembly GCA_964522015.1). GTDB lineage: Bacteria > Bacillota > Clostridia > Peptostreptococcales > Acidaminobacteraceae > QQWI01. The sequence continues at coordinate 7,458 of CAZFST010000014.1, forward strand.
TATTTAATAGGCAACTAATTTTACAAGAATCAGAGAAGTTTCATATAATGTTTGAAAAGGATGGCGCTAAGGCTAGCATTTCTGGTGTCGGTAATCCATTGGATTCGGATCTAAAAAAGCAGAGTCAGCTTTTAGACATGATGGCTCTAACACCGTTTTTAAGAGTCGTTCATGAGCAAATGAAGAATGTACAGTGGCTCTATTTTGTCTCAAAAGATAAGGCAATTATTTTATACCCGCAGACCACAGCCGATGAGTATGTCTATACTGATGGCACCATGACTCAAGAGTATTATACATTGGCTTTACCAGAACTAAATCCTGAGCGTAAAACAAGAGTAACAAAAGTCTATAATGATGAGGTTGGGACAGGCCTAATGGTTACCTTAACACAACCGGTTTATAAGGGACAGACTTTTTTAGGTGCTTTGGCTTTGGACATTACTTTAGAACAGATTGAAAAGATCCTAGATGATAATCTATTAGATCATGCTGCTTATGTCTTAATGAGCGACTACGGCGAACAAATTGTTATAACAGGTAATCAGAGTTTAATCAATCAAGACTTGAATATTGTTTCAGAGAAAAGCGACATGGTTGCTTTGAGTGTTAAATTGGGTGAGTTGCCTTGGGAAATTCAAAGTGTTAGGGACAAAGGCAGCATATATACTCATATCATTGTAGATTTAGTGCCATTGTTTGGCCTTGTTCTTGTACTGATTGCATTTTCATTACTGTTAATGCGCCAAATAAGTATCAACGCAGAAATCTATAATACTCAGTTAAGATTTGAACAAGTGGTGAATCAGTCAGATCAATTATTAGTGATGCTTGATAAAAAAGGTAGTATGATTTATGTGAATCATTTGGCACTTGAAATGGTGGCGAAATCCTTGGATGACTTGATCGGACTGCCCTTTGAAGAAGGTGGGTGGTGGCGTTGGTCTGAAGAATTAATGCAATTTATCAGAGATGCCGTTGTCAGATGTAATCTTGGCGAGAGCGTTAAAAGGGATGTTATTCATTACAATCAAAAGGGTGAAAGGATTAACGTTGAGTTCTCATTGAATCCAATTTACAATGCCAAGGGAGAAATTGAATACCTTATGGCCAGTGGTAAAGATATCACAGAAAGGATTAAGCTAAAAGAGTCAATGGAACGACTGTCAAAGATAGATATGTTGACCAATGTCAGTAATCGACGGGGTACCACTGAATTTTTAGAGACCGAGATTGGCAGAGCCGTGAGGCAAAATCGACCACTATCCATATTATTAGGGGATATTGATTTTTTTAAGCGGGTCAATGATACCTTTGGTCATAATATTGGTGATCAAGTACTGGTGAAAATATGTGAAGCCATAGGATTACACATTCGAGACTATGACCATTTAGGAAGATGGGGCGGTGAGGAGTTTATGATTATCCTTCAAGGAACAACTTCTGATTTAGCAATGGAGACGGCAAAAAGAATGTGTCAAACAATCATGGAAACCAACTTCTTTGGCTTATCTTCAAGACTTAATCTTCCTGTTACGATGACATTTGGTGTATCTGAATATTGCCCTGGAATGGCTATCAACGAATTTATAAAGTCTGCTGATGATGCGCTTTATTATGGAAAAAATAATGGTAGAAATCAAGTTGTGGTCATAAAAGGTGCTAATTCATTTTTGGTAGAAAGACTTTGATTAATTAGGGGTACAAGATGCTTAAAAAAATGAGATTAGAAGTTTGTGTGGATAGCTATTTATCTTTAAAAACAGCTGTGGCAGCGGGTGCAGACCGCATTGAACTCTGTAGCGCATTGAATTTAGGTGGCTTGACTCCCAGTTATGGGTTGATGCAACAAGCAATTGAGCTACGGGAAAGGCTTATGTCTGAGTCTAAGAGTCACAAGCCCTTAGAAATTGTAGTGATGATTAGACCCCATGGCTTTGATTTTACTTATCATCAAGAGGAACTTGAGACAATGGCTCTTGATATTGCCAATGCAAAGGATATGGGGTTTGATGGGATTGTAATAGGTGTATTGCTTCCCAGCGGCAGGTTGGATTTAATCCAATTAGAGGCAATGGTTACCCTTGCTAAACCCATGACCCTTGTGCTTCACCGTGCATTCGATGTTGCGGTTATGCCCCATGAAGATGTGCCTGCCCTAATTGAGATGGGTTTTAGTCGCATCTTAACTTCAGGTCAAAAACCCACAGCTCTTGAAGGGGCAACCTATATTAAAAGTCTGCAAGAGGATTATGGACATCTCATTAACATTATGCCTGGTGCTGGAATTAACCCGGGAAACATTTCTGATTTGATAACCATCACCGGTTGCACGGACTATCATATGTCTGGAAAAGTAACGACTAAAAACCGCCAAGAGGCTTCATATGAGATCATAAAGGAGACTAGAAATGTTATATTTCATGAATGATTATTCTGAGGGGGCACACCCAAGAATTATGGCTGCACTGGCAGCCACCAATATGGAACAGCATGTTGGCTATGGTTTGGACGCCCATTGTGAGAATGCTATGGCATTGATTAAAAAGAGAATTGGAAAGCCAGATGCTGATGTCCATTTACTTGTGGCAGGCACCCAGACCAATGCCATTGCCTTATCTGCTTTCTTGAGACCCTACGAGGCTGTTATTTCCACTGATCTTGGTCATATTTCATGTCACGAAACTGGTGCTATTGAAGCCACAGGTCACAAGATTATTGAAATGCCAAGTCAAGATGGGTTGCTAAAACCTGAAGACATTGATAAAGCTTGCAATGCCCATGTGGATGAACATATGGTGCTGCCCCGTGTTGCCTATATTTCCAATGCCACAGAAACCGGTTCTATTTATACAAAGGCTCAGTTAGTAGCCCTCCGTAAAAAATGCGACGAGCGGTCCCTTTATTTGTATTTGGACGGTGCAAGACTTGCCAATGCTTTAACCTGTGATGATAACGATCTAACAATAGAAGATATTGCTACATTGACAGATGCTTTTTACATTGGGGGTACAAAGAACGGTATTTTGTTTGGTGAAGCATTAGTGATTACAAATCCAGCCCTTAAACCACATATGCGATATGCCATCAAACAAAGAGGTGGCATGTTGGCAAAAGGAAGACTCCTAGGGATACAATTTGAAGAACTCTTTAAAGATGAATTTTTCTTTGAACTTTCAAAGCACACCAACGACATGTCAAAACTTTTAAGAAGTGGCATTGAAGCCTTGGGTTATGAATTTGTAACCCCATCGTCCACCAACCTGACTTTTGTGGTATTACCAAATGCAATCCATTCAGAGTTGTCAAAGCAATGCTACTATGAGGCTGAGAAGCCCTTTGATGCAAATAACATGGAAGCCAGATTTGTTACATCTTGGGCGACCCCTAAAGAAGATGTTGAAAGTTTACTTTTGTTGTTAGCAGGGTATAAGCAAAAAAAGGAAGTTCTTGAGAGTAGATAAGGAGGTTTCGTATGCAGGTTGTACCGTATTTTTATTTTAATGGCAATGCGCAAACTGCTTTAGAGTTCTATCAGGTGGCTTTTGAGTCTGTTGCCACAGGTGTGATGCGATACAAAGATCAGCCCAGTCCAGGTTTGTTACCTGAGCATGAACAAATGATATTACACGCGGAATTGGTAACTGCTGCTGGTCCCTTTTATATTTCTGATGCTCTTGGAACTGATGCCGTATCAACAGGAAATCAAATACAGATTAATCTTAACTGCGACACCGAAGAACAAATTAGACATCTGTTTTCTCATTTATCAGCAGGTGGTAAAGTAAATATGGCTTTAGAGAATACCTTTTGGGGTGCATTATTCGGCTCATTGACGGATCAGTTTGGGATTACATGGAGTCTGAATTATCAACATTCACCCATGCAAGTAGGTCTTTAAATCGGTTTGTCTTTCTAGTAAATCATTCATTTAATCATCAATTCAAAATCACCAATCCAAAGCGGTTGGTGATTTTTTCTATAGGCATTCTTTCCAAACCTAACACCTAAAGTAAGTGCTATACTCAAAATGTAGACATGCGCCTAAAAACAGACAAAGCGCAGTTCATTTTGGAGGTACATCAATGAAAACCAGTAAAACCAATCAAATAAATCAAACTATCAATCCTAGAGTACCCATTGACCGGATTCAAAATGCCCTTGATACCGTGGCAAAGACCTGGGATTATTCAGGCAATATCGCCATGTTCATTAATGGCGATGTGGTCTATCGCCAAAGTTACGGGTATCAAGACCGCCACCATCAAGTACCTTGCACAGGCGCTAGCACATACCCAATGATCGTCAACCTATTTTGGGTCCGCCTGGCCTTGTTGCATCTAATTGACACAGGAAAAGCAAAGCTCTCAGATGCTCTCAATCTGACCATTCCAGAGTATGAGCACGCAGGTGCTATCAAGTTAATCGACTTGATCAAAAACCTATCAGGGATTCCAGATTTCTATTACACCGTGCTCATGCCTGAGTTTGAAGCTGATCAAGACCATAAGGATCAGCCTATTGAAATGCGCCTAATGCAGGAAAATCGGGTCTATTATCAACATGGCCGTTTTGATAAAGTCATGGCTCTTATCGGTAAATTGCCCCTTGAATATGTTCCAGGAACACCAGAAAAGGAAGGTTCCGAAAGTAATGTTTACGTAATGGCAGAGGTGGTCAATCGAATTTCTGGCTTAAGCGTGGTAGATTATTTAGCATCCCATGTATTCGAGCCTCTTTGTGGTTTACACATTACCAAGGGCATCGATTTTGAAAATCCCCAAGTTAGCCCAGCGTCCTATGCTGTTCACCGTTCTTCGGAATTTGTTCGGGTTGAAATCGACAAAGAAATATTCTTTGCATCCCAGGGAGATGCCTGTTTTTCTCTGACTCTAGACCATCTGATTTGCCTCGTGACAGCCCTAACCAAAGGGAACCTATTTTCCCAGGGCATGTGGCGTAAAATATACAAATATGACGATGATAATATGGGTCTTCTATTTGAGAGTGCCAACGGGTACGACTGTACTAATTTCAGCTTTTTGGCTTATAACGGCAATCTCTACATCAATAGAACCACCGGGGCCGCCTTTGTATTTATTGGAAATGAAGAGCAATTGATGCGCTATCAACATAATAGTTGGCATTATTTTAGACGGAGCTTTAGAGAAGCGGTGGATGGGTTGTTGACTAGGCCTGTGGCCACTAAAATGGTGCCCCTCAACAAGCGAAACTATTGGGATGCCCTTAAGCTGGATGTTGCCCAGGACCAAAATGAATTTGTGCTAGATGCCAAATCCTCATTGGTGATGGCCTTGATGCACAGTAATAAAAAAGCCTTTGTGCAAATGGAAGGTGATCTGGCGGTGGGGCTCTTGGTGGTGGATGTGAAGCCCAAAGAGCATTACTATCACATTGATATCATCCTGATAGATCAACGGTTTCAGGGGAAAGGCTATGGTAAACTCATGGTCAAGTGGGCGGTGGCCTACCTGGCTGAGCGAGGTGCAAAGTCTCTAAAAATCGGGGTCAATCGCTATAACTACCCAGCCCAACAGATTTATATGGCGGCGGGGTTCAAGCCTAAATCGGTGTATGATGAAGGAATGGAACTTTGCTTAGAACTGTAAACGGTATTACTCTTTATCAATTGGCAACCCTAGCGGTTGCTTTTTTGATTTCTATGGGACTCTGGTTTTTATGTAATCACGGGGGCCTGCTTAACAACCACAAAGAGGGGTAAAAGAGAAGTACGACAAACTAACTTGGAGAGCGTTATGACCACACAAAAACTAGAGGCCTTAGCCGAGAAATTATGGCATAACAGACGCCAAGAAGGACATATTTGGGAGCCCATGGCAACCGAACTGATTACCCTTAGTCAACAATTTGAGGATCAATCAGCAGATCAATCAGAAGATCATCCAGAAAATGAAACAGAAGAGAGTATTAAAATAGAAGTAAAAGGCTACTGCCATTTAGCCCACGCTTTGCTAAACCAAGCAAAAGGGGAATTTGAAAAAGCCCATGTGGCTGTGGATCTTGCCCTGGAGGCCTTTGATCTTAGTGGCCAGTTAAGATGGCAGGCCCGGGGACTTATGATTTCTGGTTTTTTGCAAGTTAACATGAATTTATTTCAGCAAGCTTTGGAAGACTGGAAACGGGCCTACGATATGGGTCAAATCATAGAAGATAGAGAAATCATCATCAACTCCCTATATAGTATCGCGATTCTAAATCGAGTAAGCCTACAGCGGTACCAAGACGCCATTGGCTATTTTAACCGTGTTTTAAAATTGTGTATGGAAACAGATCCCCCCAATGTACTGACTGGAAATGTCTATTCAGGCCTGAGTAAATGCCATATGGCACTGGAACATCGAGGGTTAGCCCTTCGCTATGCGCAGCAGGCTTTGGCGTATGCTAAAGAATTTGGGGATAAGCGGACCCTTGGTTGGAGTCTTGAGCTATGCGTAAGCACCCATATTACCTTAGGGGATATTGATAAGGCCTATGGCTTTGCAAAAGAGAATTTAGAAACTTGGATTTTACTTGATGATGCCTATGGGATTGCCATCGCTTATCAAGATTTGGCTACAGTCCACAGACTGATGGGGGAACTTGAACAGGCCCTTGATTTTAATGAGAAAGCATTGGCCTTTGCAAAGGGTATGCAGTCTCAACTGGTTCTAGAAACCCTTTACTTAGAAATGGCCAATGTAGCAGAGGCAATCGGGAACTACGGTTTAAGTCTTAGCTACTACAAGGCTTATATGGAAATTCGAGAGAAGTCCTTAAAGGCATCTTTCAACCAAGAAATCAGCAAGGTTGCTGGGGAATTAAAACTTGAAAACTATCGATTGAAACACGTGGAATTGGAAGAAAAAATGAGAGCCTTAAAGGTTGCTCAAGAGGCTCTTGTTCGGTCAGAAAAGATGAATGCGCTCCTTGGGCTTATTGGCGGGGTCGCCCATAAAATCAATACCCCCCTTGGCAATAGCATCCTGCTGAATTCATTTATTCTGGACCAGTGCGAAAACCTTCTAAAAAAATCTTCAACACAGGACCTACTGCAAAGAGATTTTGTAAACTATCTGGACAGCGCCATTGAAGCACAAAAGGGGATTGAAAAGGGCTTGAGTACAGTGGCCCACATTGTTGAAAGTTTTAAACGAATCGCCGTTAATCCCAGTATGATTAAGCGGGAGCCCGTCAATACCCGAGAATTTTTAGAGGGGTGGAAAAAGGGGCTTGCCCTCTATTATCCCAGCTACAAGCCAGATATCCAGATTATCTGTGATACCCAGCATTATGTCAGTATCGACCCGTTGGAAACCATAAAAGTTTTGGATGAGCTATTTCTCAATGCCATGGACCATGGCTACAAAAGTCCTTTTGAGGGTCCATTTACAGTACAGATTCTTGTGGCCCCACAAAATAATCTGGCCTTTGAATTCAAAGACTTTGGTAGTGGTATTGAACCAGAAGTGCTCAAAAAAATATTCGAGCCCTTTGTAAAGTTGGGCTCGAGTACATCCCATTTAGGGATTGGTCTTCATGTTGTTTACAATGTGGTGGTCTATGTCTTAGAAGGTTCCATTACCATAGAATCAGAGCTTGGTAAGGGTACCCATGTTAAGATAAATTTGTTGTAGGTAAGGGTATTTATGGTATTATATTGAAAACAAGAACTAAAAAAATGGAAAGAGGTACACTGTGGGAAAAGAAAAAATATTCTGGGCAGATGGGGATAATCCCAAAATGATTGCAGCATTTGAAATGGCTCAAAAGACATTCAAATACTTTTGGAGGGAGTACACTTGGGAAAGCAGAAGACTTATTCCCGCCCTGAATGCAGCTTATGTTAAGGTGGCTTGCAAACAAATCGTGGGGGATGACAATCCCATTGTTGAACATATGTGGATCAATGAAGTGTATTTCGATGGTAATCATGTCAAGGGTGTTTTGGTGAATAATCCCAAGGCGTTGACCAATTATAAGATTGGTGATGTGATTAAGGTGCCATTAGCGCAAATTAGCGATTGGATGTTTTGTATTACTGAGCAAAACTCAAAAGGATTGTTTGCCAAAGTATTTTCGTCAAAACAAAAGCCAAAGACCTATGGTGGTTTTACCATTCAAGCCATGCGCTCTGACATGACTGATGAGCAAAGGCGGTCCCATGATAAGGCCTGGGGATTTGACTTTGGCGATTATAATGATATTTTGATTGTTCATGGGCAAAAGGAATATCCAGAAAATCTGGTTGAACACCCAATGAGTAAAAACATGAAAGAAAAGTTTGTGGCATTTTTAAATGCGAATCCCAGTGAAATGTATGTTGTTGATGATCAAAGAATGACATTTTTACATAAGGAAACCGTAGCGGGTAATCTGTCTTCTGTTGAAGTATTACTATCCCTTGGTGTGGATAAATCGATGAAGTCTGCTACAGGTGAGACTGCCTTAGACTATGCCAATCGCTTGGGTTGGGATCATATTGCGCAGGTGCTGATTTAGGAGGTCTTCGTATGAAGAAGCTATTGTTAGGTTTGGTTTTAGGGGTTGCTATTGGTGCAGCTATCAACAATGTTGCTCTAGGAATTAGCATTGGCTTGCTAGTGTGGATTTTAATGCTGGCTAAAAGTGGAAATAGGGTTGCAAGAAATAGAGGTGGCAGTAGAACACGCACCGGCCACCAGCACAATGATCAAAATAGCTTTAGTAGAGATCAGAGCGGTTTTAGCGGTGATAGAGATGGGGATGGCGTTCCTGATTATGCTGATAACAACGATGGCTATGATTATGATGGGGATGGTTCAGACTTTGATAGTGGTGGCTCAGACAGTGATAGTGGCGGCTCTAGTAGCGATTGAAGCTTTAAAATAAAGGATTGTTACTATTGTGCCCAAAGAACCAACTTAAGTTGGTAGGTTTCTTATGCAAATATTGCTAACATATAGGCATAAGGAGGTAATCAAATGGAAAAAATAAGAATCATCATTTCGGGTCTTTGGATAGCAACGATGCTGATTTATCTATTAGGGGATGTATTAAGGATGTATTCTGGTGATATGGTTGCAGGTATGATTGGTGATAAACCGGCCTCACAAGGGATGTGGCTTGGTATTGCCGTTATGATGACTTTGCCCATAGCTATGTTAGTACTCACCCTGATCATACCAATGCCCCATGTAAGATCACTCAATCTGGTAATTGCTGTGATTGTCTTTGCCTTTAATGTTATTGGATTGCCATACAAAGGGCATTATGACAACTTTTTAATTGTGGTTAGTTTAATGCTTAATGGAATGGTGTTTTGGTATAGTTGGCATTGGACCGCCTAAGTTTCTTGTACTAGATAATCATACCGACGGAGGTGGCAATGGGTAGAGAAATCATGCAATCAAAATTACAAAAGCCCCAACTACCTAAAAATTATGTGGCAAGGCCAGCCCTTCATGAACTTCTGAATAGAGCGCCAATGATCTTGGTCAGTGCATCGGCTGGTTCTGGAAAATCTACAGCGGTAAGCGCTTGGATTGATTATTTAGAGGTGCCCTTTATGTGGTACCGTCTAGACTCATGGGATAATCATCTGGACCAGTTTTTGATTCACCTAAGTGCCGGTATGGGAAAACTGTTATCGGAAAACACCTCGGAGGCCATACTAGAACTCCTTAATTCTCGCATGAGCTTAGGGGATGAGGCTGTGATTCGTACGGCAGTGGCCTTACTACAGCAAGTGACCAGCCCTATTGTTTGGGTATTTGATGATTATCAAGAGGTAGATTTGGCAGGGATCCATCAGTTTGTAAGTCTATTAATGCAGCATTTGCCCCAAAATCACAGGGTGTGCCTGATTTCAAGGGAAGATCCCCCGGTGCCACTGGCAAGGTACCGCTCTGAAGGGCGACTGGTAGCTGTAAGAGAAGTTGATCTACGCTTATCGGTGGCAGAGGCAAGATGTCTTCTTGACCCACGGCTTGATGCCAATCAAGTCAGCTATTTGCACGGTCGAACTGAGGGCTGGATTGCGGGCATACAACTGACTGTGCAGTCATTGCAAGGGATTGAAAATATTTCGCAGTTTATGACTGCTTATCGAGATAGTAAGGCTTATATCATGGATTATCTATTGGAAGAAGTCCTTGAACGACAGTCTTCAGAGATGCGGGATTTCTTATTAAAGACTTCGATTTTTGATGATTTTTCCCCAGAACTTGTTGACTATACCCTACAATTAATAACAGGTGACTGTCAGCTGAGCCTTCGTCAGTTAGTGAAGTCCAATTGTTTTATCATGCCCCTTATAGATGGGGAATGGTTCCGCTATCACCAGCTGTTTCGGGAGTTATTGCGCCAGAGGCTTAAGCTGCAAATGAAAACTAACCAAGATGAACTAACGGGTCTCTATCACAGAGCGGGTAAGTGGTATGAGGATCGTGACCAGATTCAAGAAGCCATTCATTACTATTTAGAAGCATTGCCTTTAGAAGCCGCTCGGTTGATAGAGTGCCTGTGGTCTAAAATGGATCTGGAGCTTAGATCTGAGGCGTGGCTTAGCTTGGCAGGGCGTCTTCCAGAGCATGTACGATGCAAAAGTCCTGTTTTGGCAGTGGGTTGGGGTTGGGCCCTATTAAATAAGGGCGACATACAAAACAGCTTGCCTTGGTTTGAGCGTGCGCAGGCCTTAATTGGTCAAGATGATTTAATTATTTTTGACAAGGGCCAATATGATCAGCTGCCAGCAACCCTTTTAAGTGCAAAGGCTTATATCGCTGCCTCTCAAGGCCATTATATGGATTTAATGAATTATAACGAGCAACTGATTGCCTGTGCTACATCACTGCCTTACCAACGACTCTGGGTGATTGATACCTTTGTGTCTACACTCCACTGGGCAAGTGGTGATTTGGAACAAGCCATTTCTGAAATGACAGGTGTCAGTATAAAAGCAAAAGACCAATTACCACCGGTGGTGCAAGGTTCACTTTTATGGGTCATTGCTGCCATGCAAATTGAAAAAGGAGATTTAACAGCTGCTCAGTTTGCGCTTGAACATGCTTTGGGGCGATTGAAGACATCCCCAGTTAACGCCATATTGTCAGCCAATTACAGCATCTATCTTGGTGAGATTGCATGTCTACGGGGGGATATGCCCCAAGCATTTTTAGCCCTGGAACAGAGTGCAGCATATGGTCAACAGTACGTTTTCTTGGATTGGCGCCAAACCTACGAACACCTCTTGGCCCGGTTGTATTGCTCTCAAGGGATGTTCGAACTGGCCCGTGATAGCATTAAAAAGGGTAGGGAGTACCTTCAACCTAATCCTATTCCAGTGACAATCAGCTTTGATGATTTGGAACTGTGGGTACAATTGCTTGAACTAGAGACAAAACAAGAGCAAAAGTCTCTAAATCAGCGTGTCCAATTTTTTCACGATCATCTTTTTTCAACAGTTAAAGGGGACCCTCTCAATCCTACGTTCTTTAATAAAAATGAAATAACCCCAAATCAACAACCCAACACACAACATGGGTTAATGGATTCAGGGTTACCAGGTTATACTGATGAATTTAAATGGAAGCTGTTAATGCGGTTTTGGACTGGTTCATCAACTGGTCTATTTCAGATGTGCTTAGCTTTTTTAGAGCGGGCGAAATCACAGAAAAGATGGCTTCATGCTTTGGAGTTTACAATATTGGCAGGTCGCTTAGCAAGCAATGAGGCCAAGCAGCAACAATATGAACAGGAAGCCAGAGTATTAGCCCAAAAGGAACATCTGGTCATGCCTTTTATCATTTGGGGATATCAGAAGTGGTCCACAGATCGGGCCATTGAATATGCTAATCTTCAACTGTCTGAGCCCCTTACCCCAAGGGAACTGGAACTTTTGAACCTCATAGCTATGGGATACTCCAACGAGGAAATTTGTCAGGCATTATTTCTAGCATTAAGCACAGTGAAAAGTTACAATAACAGTCTTTTTGGAAAACTAGGGGTCAAGAGGCGGACCGAAGCCATTGTAAAAGCCCGAGTCTTAAAACTCTTGCCAGAAGCTAAATAACATACGGAGGTATACCATGCAATTTGAAATCAGAATTCAAGGGCATCTTCAAGACCATTGGTTTGAAGACTTGACCATGGAGCGCCTTAGCGATAATACCACCACCATCAGTGGTGACTATGTTGATCAAGCATCGCTGTTTGGCATTTTAAAACGGATTCGAGATTTAGGGATAGAACTGATTTCTGTTAATAGGCCAAGTACCTAACACTCCACAATATGAATGCCTTCTTCGCCACGGGCAATCTGGTGGTGGGCTTCCTTCATAGCATCATAGGTATCGTCCATGAGTTTTCGAAGATGGGTTTGTGGTGAGGTATTTGACAAAACCACACCCATGTACATATCGATGGGTTTATGACAGCCAATGGCTTTGTAATCAAAGGCTTTCATGGCGGTTTTAAAGCTGTGACTCATCTCTCTTATTAAGTTGTGGTCACCCTGAAGATAGACTAAAAATTCATCGCCACCAGCTCGGGCGATGCTGGATTGCAATGGATACTGGGATAGTGTGTTTTCAAGGGTCTGATAGAGGCCCACGATCACCTTATCCCCCACATCATAACCGTCGATGTCGTTGACTGCTTTAAATTGTCGCAGATCGATGCGAATAATGCCAAAGGTTGTACCTTCAAGGACTGATGACACTAAAGCCTGGGCTCTTTCATAGAGCATGTCCATATTGGGCATGTTCTTTTTGATGTTGAGGATGGTGTCGGGGCTAAAGAGACCTATGGCATCGTCGTGCCGTAGCATTTTTGGTGATACCTGAGATTGTCTTGCAAATTCTCCGATTTTCATGTGTCTCCTGGGGTGGGATTTCAGACGAAACTTGACCCTAAATAGAGTATAAAGCTTCCCCCCTATGGGAAGGTCAAGTGTGATTTTTAGGGTTTTAAATCGAGGAGTGTAACAGTGGTGGCGGTGAAGTCAATCAGGCCATCTTCTTTCATTTTTTGAAGCTCCCTTGAGAGGGAGGTTCGGGCGATGCCCAGTTGGCCAGCAAGATAGGTTTTGGATGATGTCAGTGTGATGGGGTTTTTATTTTGTAGTTTGTATTGTTGGGTGAAGTAGTCTACCAGTTGTTCTCTAATGCTCCGTTTTGAGAGTCTTTTAATGAAGTCCCCAAGATAGAGGGAGCGGTTGGAAATGGTGGAAAGCACCCCGTCTAGTATGGCTTCATCTTTGGTACAGAGGGTTTTCACCGCTAATTTAGAAAGTCTGTAGATATGGGTTTCTTCTGTTGCTGTGACTGTCATTGGGAAGAAGGGGGCTGAAGAAAATACAAGGTTAGCCCCTAGAATATCGCCCCTAGTAAAGGTGGAGATGGTGAGTAGATTTCCGGCCTCGTCAATCCGTTCCACTACCACTTTTCCAGAAGAAATGATTTCAAAATAGAGGCAGTGCTCACCCTCCAGGTGGACGATTTCTCTTTTACCAAAACTGACTTGGTGGATGTCACCATCTTGAAGGAGCTTGTCTTTTTCAGGCGCCTGGGTTTGTTCTAGTAATAGAAGTAAATTATTTTTCATGTGGATCACCCCATCTGTTACATTGGTAACAGTTTTTGATGACTCATTCTACTATGATAAGGTTAGATTATCAAGACAGCATCAAGACGACATCAAGATGGCGATGAACTAGAAGACGTCAAGATGGCGATGAACTAGAAGACGTCAAGATGGCGATAACCAAGGAGGCAACAAGATGGATATTTTAACGTTGGTATTTTGGGTGATTACATTGATTGGCATGGGCTATTCCTTGATAAAAATGAAATCGAAGACCATGGCTACAATGAAGCAGTCAAAGGGAATGATGCAGTCAATGATCGGGGAGATTATCGGGGTGATTTTTATCATTGGGCTATTGTTGGCATGGATCCCGCCAGAAACCATAAAATCCGTGTTAGGCTCTGGTAACTTAGTAATATCAACACTTATAGGTGCTTTCCTGGGCAGTGTTACACTGATTCCTGCTTTTGTTGCTTTCCCATTGATTGGTTCTTTGATGGCTGCTGGTGCCAGCGTGGTACCTGTGGTGGCCTTTTTAACCACCTTGACCATGGTTGGGATAGTGACATTTCCAATTGAGAGCAATACCTTTGGTACACGGTTTACCCTGATACGCAATGGCTTGAGCTTTGTTGGCGCCTTGGTGATTGCAGGGGTTATGGGGGTGATGTTATGATTTTTATAAAAAACTTATTCAGAAATAAGACGATTTTATTGGCCCTAGTCCTTTATCTGCTAACGGCTTTTGTAGCATTTGATAAGTTTGTCAGTGCCCTTGATGGGAGTCTGTATTATTTTAAGGAAATGATTATGATCATGCCTGTGGTGTTTATGATGACGGTGCTAATAGAAGTGTGGATACCCAAAGAGATGATCTCAAAAAACCTAGGGGACCAATCTGGGGCAAAAGGGGTGTTATTGGCCCTGATACTGGGTAGCGTATCGGCGGGCCCAATATATGCTGCATTTCCAATCACCAAAACCCTTTTAAAAAAGGGGGCTGGCATCATGAACAGCGTTATTATTTTAAGTGCTTGGGCAGTGATTAAAGTGCCCATGCTTGCCAATGAAGCCAAGTTTCTAGGGGCTAAGTTTATGGTGATCCGCTGGGTGCTGACTGTGGTTGTTATTATTGTGATGGGCTATGTGGCATCCCTGTTGGTAAAACCAAGTCAACTGCCTTTGGAGGAGGATGTGATTGATCAACCCTCTGTTGATGAGCAAGCCTGTATTGGTTGTCAGATCTGCATTCCCCATGGGCAAGGAATTCTGTCTATGAAGGGTAAAAAAGCAACTATTGATTTAGTGAAACATATTGAAATGGGTGGCGACTATTTGATGATGGCCTCCAAGGCATGCCCTGTTGCTGCGATTAAGTTACCTCTAGCCTAAGCCAGAAAAATAGATTATGATAAATATAAGTGGCAAATGGCAAGTGGCAAGTAGCAAGTAGCAAGTAGCAAGTAGCAAGTAGCAAGTAGCATAACGCTTAGCGCTTTTAAGCATATAAAAGGGGGAGACCTGTTGAAATGCCTGATTATTTATCAATCAAAATCTGGTTATACTAAGCGGTATATGGAGATGCTTTCAGAAGTGGTGCCCTCTAAACTAGAGTCCCTAAAGGCAATCCATAACCCTGATTTTTCTCAGTATGATGCTGTGCTTTACGCTGGTGGAGTCTATGCCAATAAAATTAGTGGCATCAATAAGTTTTTAAAATTATTAGGTAGCAACAGTCCTAAGAAACTTGCCATTATTGCAGTAGGGGCTGCACCTTCTTCGCCAATGGTCATTGAGAAGCTTATCAGTGCAAATTTATCAGAGCAAACTGAAACCAGTAAAGTTAAACCTGAATTCTTCTATCTTCAAGGTGGTTTTGACCCTGACAAGTTAAATTTTGCTTTAAAAACCATGCTTGGTATGGTTTCTAAAAGTCTCACAAAAAAACAACGTAAAAATCCAGATAGCCTTACAGAAGAGGACAAAGGCTTTTTAGAATTTTTCCAAACTGCTAATGATCAAACTTCTATGGAAAAACTTGCACCGGTGATTACTTTTTTAGTGCCCACCGCCAAATGAAATCACCCCTAGGGGTAATCAACAGAAAAAGAGCCGAATACAAGGTCACTAAAAACAGGGTGTTTTTCAGTGACCTTAGTATTAAGGCTCTTTTGTGTATTGTGAATACTTGCATTGAGTCCAAAAGTTAGTCGATTTTTACCTCAAGATGTTTCATTCCTAATAGATGGTCCAATTTGATCATAATCTCATGTTCATCAACCAAGGGCTTTTCTACATAGACTTTGAAATCATCCACTAAGAATTCTTGAAAATTATCAAGATTGATACTCGCTGGAACATTCATGGTTACTTCAACATGGCTAATGGGCCCGTCATAACCTGAAAACAGCCTATGTGCGTAAACTTCCACGGTATGCTTATGCTTTTTCTCCAAATACTCTTTTACTTCATCAGTCATTTTAATCGTCATTTGAAACACCTCCAACAAATGGGTCAGTAAAATTGGTCACGACATGCCTTGAACAGTTCAATACACGTGTTTTACTAATTCATATATACCCATAAGAAAGGTGTATAATCCTTTGACTAGACATAAAGACTTTGGGTTGTAAGGTATATATGCCCCTGATTAGACAGGGAAGGTTTGGTTTGGGTGCAAATTATATTTTAGCACTTAAACAATGACTATAATTGAACAGTCGCAGCAGCATCATTCAATTGTATGTTAGAATGATGTTGAAGTAGGGGACTTTGCCCAATTAGAGCAACTGTTAATAGAGAAGAGGTCAATATGTTAAAACGCATAAAAGTAGATAAAGATAACGTGTTCGAAGTTAGTAAAATGAGTAAAACACTCTCAGATAAGCAACAGCATTTTGTGGCAACCAATGCATTTTCTTTAGCCCAGGCCTATGTGATTCCTAAAGCTGAACCGTGGGTAGCAATTGTTGATGATGCAATTGTTGGTTTTGCAATGATGCACTATGGCACCAGTGACGATCAACCAGATAAAGATGAAGCCTTTTTATGGCGGTTAATGGTATCTGGAGAACACCAAGGTAAAGGCTATGGCAAAGCGATTATGAATCAGTTGTTTGAAGAAGCAAAGCTAAAGGGGTACAGTGTCTTCACGACCTCATGCGGTATGGGTGAGGGTTCACCCTATGAGTTCTATCTAAAATTGGGCTTTATAGATACGGGTATTGTGGATGATGATGAAAATATACTGGAATATGCCCTTGAAAACCTGACCATTTGACCAGTTTTGACCATACCCCCATCCGAAATCCTTTGGTATAATTAAATTACCAATTGGAAATGTGTGCACACTCGTAATGTTATTGAGAGGTCATGATGAACGCTGTCAATCAAATCAAATTGCCCTATTTAGAGGTCATTAGCTGCACGCCTGGCCACGGGGTAAAGGGACGCACCACAAAGCTTGCAATTATGGAAGCGGCGGTCACATTGTTTATGCAAAAGGGGTTTAACAATACACCAGTGCGAGAAATTTGCCAACTGGCAAAGGTTTCAAAGGGCACTTTTTACCTGTATTTTGAAGCTAAAGAGCAGGTGATTGATAGCATCTACGAATACCTTTACCACTATATGGCCCATACATTTTCGCAAATGAAAGAACCTGAGCTATCAATGGACGGGTTAATGGGGGCACTGGACCGCCTGGTGGCATTGATGAAGGCCAACCGCAGCCTACTTCAATTTGTCCATCACCCGCAAATCATGGGCATGGGCACCGGTGCACTATGGGAAATGGAAGCCAATCATATGCTACCACTCCTAAAAACTTGGGTCACTAGCGCCATAGCACAGGGCATTATTCGCCCAACCATTACCCCCGACGGCATCACCGTAATCTATCAAATGATCCACGATGCCCTAGAAAATGCATTGCTAGACACTGACCCCACCGCCCTAGACCGCAAGCTTCCCCTTATAAAAGATTTGTTACAGCGCATGATCCTCTCCTAAAGGAGAGTGCTTATGTACACCAAAATACTCATCAAACACAGTAAACAAATTTTAACCTTCAGTTTAATGCTCTTAATCGTCGCTATTTGGGTGGCTTCTGGCACAACCATGGCAACCAATATGAGCGATATGTTACCAAGTGATCACGAGTTTATAAGAGCCAATCAAGAGTTTGAAGGGGCCTTTGGCAGTGGCGAAAAGGTTTATATCGCCCTTAGTGGCCCAGAAGAAGGGCGACACCAAGGGGTGAAGCAGCTCTTTGAACACTTGACAGCGCTTAAAAGCCCAGTGATTGAATCCCTGTACGGAGGAAATTTTAAAACGGAGACCTACCTCGATGCCAAAAAGGACAATTTAAGCGTGCTGATAGTCACCCCAAAGCTAGACGGTGGTGACTTTGTGAATCAGCGTAACCAGTTCTTTTCAGTACTTGAGGGGGCCATTGCAGAGGTTGCTGCAAATGCTACAGAAGCTACAAATGCTGCAGCAGTTAGTAAGGCCCATGAACCGATTGAAATCGCTTATACAGGTGGGGCCTTCGTACTGGACTATCAAGCAGACCAAGTGATGGAATCCGGTATTTTCTCCTCTATTGGCATTGTTTTAGCAATGATTTTAGTGCTATTGATCTTCTCTTTTAAGCGATTTAGCCTACCGCTACTACTGGCTTACCCCCTATTACTTGGGGTAATTCTGAGTTTTGCCATTGGCAATGTGATATTTGGCACCCTTAATCTATTTACCGTGTTCTTTGCAGCTGTCCTATTTGGACTGGGTATTGATTTTGGTATTCACTTGCTGACCAGGTATGAAGCCCTGCGTTACCAAGGACTGTCCCTTGAAAATGCCATTGGTGAAGCCCTTAAAAGCACCGGCACTGGGATTATCATCGGTGCACTGACAACCGTAGTGGCTTTTCTTAGTTTCGCCTTTGCAACTTTTAAAGGCTTTGAACAAATGGGCATCTTCGCCGCTTTAGGCATATCCCTTTTGGCCCTAGCCATGCTGTCCTTAGTACCTGTTCTGATTGTAACTTTTGATGGTAAAAAAATATACCAAGCCAAGCTTGCTACTATGCAGTTTAAATCCCCTCTAAAGGCATCTTTGTGGGCAAAAAAACAGCTACTAGTCGCCAGTCGCTTTGGTGTTTTCATCTTAGTTACCACTGGCATTATTTTTTTTACCCAGGGGCACTTTGACTACAATATCGCTTCCATTTACCCAGATGGGATGACTAGCACCCTATGGCAGCACCGCTTAGAAAAGGCATTTGAAACAAAGATAGAAACACTTTCAGTAAAGATGCCCAGCTTTGAAGCCTTAAAAAATTCGGAATCTCAATTTGAAAAAGAGAAAAAGTTGGAGAAGGGTGAAAGAAATCAGCTGAAGACAACCTCTATACTCACTGAAATACCACTACCGATCATGCCAGAAACCCAAGAAGCCTTGACCAAACTGCTGCCAAAGCTTCCTGAGTTTTTAGTGCAAAACTATATTGGAAAAGAAGGGGTTTACCGCCTTGACATCATTCCTGAAAACAGCGTTACGGATTTAGAGGATTATCAAGCCTTAGAGTCACATGTGTTAGCCGTAACTGGCCAGCAGCCAGTTGGATTTTTAGCCCTAATGATGACTCTCAGTGACTTAGTTATGAAGGACATTAGCAAGTTATCTCTTTTATGCCTTGCCTTTACGGGAGTGGTACTTCTCATTACTTTTAGGCGTTTAAGTGTGGCACTTTTATTGTCTGCAGGCCTTGGGCTGACTTTAGTTGCCACATGGGGTTTCACAGCCTTAATGGGCATATCGGTCAACATTATCAGCGTTGTTGCATTTCCAATCTTGATTGGCATCGGCATTGATGGTTTTGTCCATATGGCCCACCGATTGCTAGCCCTTGAAGCAGGAGACCAATACACAGATGCAGTAAAAGCCTTGACCCTGACCACCCTCACCACAATCATGGGATTTGGTAGCTTGGCATTTGTTAATCACGGAGGGCTATCTAATCTTGGGAAGATTGTGATGATAGGCATGGTGCTTGGTTACTTGGTACAAGTATTGCTACTGCCTCTTGTTCTTTTGCGAAATATTCCTTTGATTAGTCCTCATAGACAATAACTATTTCCTTAGTGCTGTTAATCCAATCCACCTTGGTGTTAAGGTTTTCAGCTGCAAATCTTACGGGAACAAAGGTTCTACCGTTTTTTGAGACAGGGGCCACATCCATTTTATTACTGGCACCGTTTATCATGATATCCCTTTTACCCATCCACATTTCAACTGTATTTCCTCTAGCCTTAAGTGTTATTTTCTGTGTTGTTGGGTCCCAAGCAACAGTTCCTCCCATGGCTTCAACCACTGCGCGTATTGGGACCATGGTTCTACCGGATATGGTTATGGGTGCTGTGCCTCTACCTGGATCAACCTCTTGGCCTACACCATCCAAACTAAGGGTTGGACTATTGAGCTTAAGCAATATAAAGTGCTTGAAGTTTCCTGGCTTATAGATTGCATTACCAGTTTTTACTGTGAAAGTTGCAATGGCATCCCCAAGTTTTTCTTCGATTCCCTCACTGGGTTTTGCTTCTGCAAGTACAGGTTTTACAGTGTAATAGTAGGTTGTATTAGGTTCAACATTGACATCAGCATAAGAGGTACTCGTGATATGAAAATCAGTTACTGATATTCCCACGGTGCCCTGTGAAGTAGATCTAAAAAGTCTATAGCCAAGCCCACTGGCAGGCTGCCACATAATTCTTGAACCGGATTCAAAAGCATCCCCACTGTTTTGTGTTGGGGTAATGGCAGTAACCGTTACAGGAACTGTTACTGCTACTGTTGAAGGCTGCGATGCTTGATATAAATTAGCCATCACTGTGGAACGTATATATGAATTCCAACGGGCAACCGAAACGATTTCCATGTACACATTCTTGGCACCAGTAGGAATAGAAGCTGAAATACGGTATTCTGCAGTATAACTCGGTCCCACATCAACATAACCGGTTTCCTGTTTGTAATCCTTTCCATCAGCCCCCTTATACTTCAAATAAGCATTATAAAAGATGTTTTGACCAGCGACACCATTATTTCGAACGGTTCCCCAAACCTCTACTAACCCTGGATCAAATTCACCCTTTTCGTAAAAGTGTTTGTTGTCGATAGCACCATCCACTTCATCTTTAATCGCTCCCAGTCTGATTCCCTTAACATTATAAGTGATAGTGGGTGCCCCAGAGAGGGTGTTGATTCCTAATGTCTTTTCTCCCGCTGTAGTCGATTCTTGTTTCGGACGATAAAAATCACCTGTTACCGAAGCGCGTACGTAAGTGTTCCAGTTAGCAACACAAGAAACTTTTATATTCACATGACTGGAAGCTTCAGGTATAGTTCCAGAAATTCGATAGTCAGAGACACCACCTGCAGCGACTGTGATATATTTTGTATCCTTCACGACAATAACCTTACCAGTAGAATCCGTATAGCTCATTATAGCTGAATAAAATACGGTCCCTCCAGTGTTGTTGTTTTTTACAGTTCCCCACAATTCTACCACGCCAGGTATGAACTGACCTGATCCATAAACATGATAGTTTTCTGCCACACCATCCTGTTGCTTGGTAAGGGTTCCAAAATCCAAACCACTGACATTATAAGTGATTGTTGGCCCACCACTTTGTGGATTTACGCCTACACTACCACTTCCGTCTGCTGAAGCGGGGATGGTCATCCCCACTAGACATAGTGAAATAACCATAATTAATACGAACATCTTTAAGCATGTATTCCGTAATGACTTTTTCATTTTTGTCCTCCTTCTTTTCCTAGATTATATGTAATGCTTTGAATATACCCAAAAGACAGGTGAATAAGCACCTATATTATGGATATGAAATGTGAAAGCACCTATCATTCCTCGGTTGCAAGATCAAAAGAAACAAAAAAAGATCAGCTCAATCCGAAGTGGATGAGTTGATCCTTTGTATATATTACTGATTTATAAAAGTAGCCAAATCCCAAAACTAGTACTGCTGCGGCAATGATATAGAAAAATATCACCGTACCACCTTCTCCGAGTAACTTAATGAGAGTTTAATTTTTGCCATCTGCCATATTGCAAGTGGCTTTTTTACGGCAATATTGACGACCACAGCAGCCAAAATCGGTGCACGTCACCCTGACTCATAATTTAGCGTCATTTTAACCCTTAAATGTCCGCCAGTACCAAATGGCCAGCTGTGTCCGGTCACGGAGGCTTAGTTTCTCTAGGAGGGTACTGATATAATTGCGCACAGTACCCTCGCTAAGATATAACTTTTCAGCAATTTCTTTGTTGGAAAGGCCTTCAGCCACTTGGTAGAGCACATCGGCTTCTCTCTCAGTAAATTGCCCTTCCAGCCACTCCCTAGTGGGTGCTACCACGGTTTGACTCTGGACAGCAATCAATTGTGGGATCCGGCTAACCACCTCTTCTCCAAAAACACTTTGCCCTTCCATCACCGCGTGGATGGCGGGCACAATACTATCCACATGTTGTTTTAGTAAAAAGCCCTTTGCCCCCATGCGAAGGGCTTTTACAATGTAATCGTCATCTGAAAAAGTAGTTAAAAACAGGATTTTTGCCTGGGGAAAATCACTTAAAATCTGTTGAGCAGCTGTGAGACCATCGGTAGGACTCATGCGAATATCCATCAGCATTAAATCAGGTTGATGGAGGGCATACAGGGCGATAGCATCGTCACCACTGTACCCAAGGGCAGAAATTTCAATGGTTTTAGACGCTTCAAGAATGGTTTTTAGAGACTTACAGACAATGGGATCATCATCAACAACGATTAATTTTAGCATTACTGCTCCTTTGGAAAAGTCATAAACAAGGTGAAATCCCCTTGAAATCTACTACTAACAAGAAAACGGCCACCCAGGGTTTCTACCCGCTGCGACATGGTGTTTAGACCAATGCCAGGTTTGTAGCGCCGCTCTTTTGGGCTAGAAACACTACCGTCGTTGGCTAAAATCAACTGATAAAACCCAGGATGCTCAATTAAATTAAGTTCAACAGCAGTGGGTGTCGCGTGCTTAGCAATATTTGAGAAACCCTCTTTGACAATGGCGATAATCGACAACCTTACCCCGTTTTGGGGTGGCGTTTCCCACTGAAGGTTCATGGTGACAGGACATAGGGTGAACCCATTGACCAAAGCATTTAATTGAGCTTCAAGGTCAATGGAGGTATCGTATAGATTATGGACACTGGTTCGTATACTTGTCATTGCTTGGTCTAGGGTGCTTTTCACGCTCTTGATATCGTCGTCATCCCCACGGGTGACCAGCAGTGCACTTATTTGAAAGAGTGCACTGGTGATTTGATGGCCCACATGGTCGTGGATTTCACGGGCAATGCGATTGCGCTCATTGAGGGTGGCAAGAAGAATGTCATCCTCTTGGTGGGCAATTAAATCCCGATTGGACTTTTGAAGGGTATAAGTCATTTCTCTCATGGCATCTGCTTGTTCTAGGTATTGCTTTTTAACTTGGCGGTATTGACTTTGACTGTGTCTAAGTAAGAGGGCAACAAGGGTTAAAAGTAAAGCCGGTAATTTGACTGAAAAAGCCAGTGGACTGACCATCCCAAGGGGAATCAGCAGCAAAAACCAGTAATAGGGTACAATTAGGGTGTAACTAATCAGACCAATAAAAAGATAAAGTTCAGGTAAGAGTAGGCTGAGAGCCATAAATGTCCCCGCA
Organism: uncultured Fusibacter sp.; assembly: GCA_964522015.1. Classification (GTDB taxonomy): domain Bacteria; phylum Bacillota; class Clostridia; order Peptostreptococcales; family Acidaminobacteraceae; genus QQWI01. The sequence goes on from CAZFST010000014.1 coordinate 30,804, forward strand.
GTAGAGTAGTGGACAATCTTACTATCATTATAAGCGACAATGCCAGTTAAAATCACCGCAAGGAGCATGGGGATTATCAACCATATCTTAAAAGGCAATAATAGCATTAATAAAAGACTACACAAAATCAGGGCGATTTGATGGATTGACTCGATGAACTTCATAAGACCTCCAAGCAGGTGCTCCGTTAGGAATTCAACTATATTCAGTGTAACAGAAAGCCTAACCCTGTTCAATCCATCCTATGGGAACATGACATTTGTCATATTCAAAAGGTGATGGGTGACACTACTTGAAAGGGAAAGTGCGCGCTATAATAAGGATAAGAAAACAATTGATATGGACTGTTTGTCCTTGTGGATTAAAAATGGAGGTTCGTTATGGTAGTTCAAGTGAAAAATCTTGTTAAGCGATACGGTGACTTATTGGCACTGGATCATCTTTCAATCGATGTTAAACAAGGTGAAATATATGGTTTGCTAGGTCCCAATGGCTCTGGCAAGACAACAGCGATTAACTGCATTCTATCCCTTTTAAAATACGATAAAGGGGAAGTGCAAGTATTTGGAAAGGACATGTCCCCAGAGGCCTATGACATTAAGAGGGATATCGGCGTTGTGATGCAAAACGTCGCTGTATTTGATGAACTAACGGTTTTTGAAAATATTGATTATTTCTGTGGCCTGTATATTGAAGATAAAAAAACGAGAAAACGGTTAGTGCAAGAAGCCATTGCCTTTGTTGGCCTTGAAGACTTTGTTAAGTTTTATCCTAAAAAGCTTAGCGGTGGCCTTTTAAGACGACTGAACATCGCCTGTGGTGTTGCCCATCAGCCAAAACTCATCATCTTTGATGAACCTACTGTGGCAGTGGATCCACAAAGTCGAAATCATATTTTAGAAGGAATCTTGGCTTTAAATCGCAAGGGTGCCACCATTATTTACACCTCTCACTATATGGAGGAAGTTGAACAAATCTGCTCACGGATTACCATTATCGATGCGGGTAAAGTAGTAGCCAGTGGCACCAAGGATAGCCTGAAACAGATGATTACGTTAGGCGAGAAGGTGACTGTGGAAGCCTTTGATGTGAGTCTTGACCAAATAAATGGTATTAAGGCCCTCCATAAAGTTTCCAGCGTCACCTACGATGGACAAAATATTGTTATTAAATCCCAGAAGGGTAAAAATAATTTGGAAGCCATACTGGAATGTATAAAAGGTCAAGACATCAACTTTGGAAAAATTCATTCAGAAATGCCAACTTTAAACGACGTATTTTTAGAAATCACCGGTAAGGAACTTAGGGATTAAAGGACTAGGAGGTCTAAGATGTTTATACATGTATTTAAATATCGGCTAAAAGTCTTGGTTCGGGACAGAAGTCTTATATTTTGGACACTGCTCTTTCCCTTGGTTTTAGCGGTTCTCTTTAAGGTTACTTTTAGTGGTCTCGGTCAAAGTGAAAACTTTGACCCAATCCCAGTGGGGGTTATCAATAACAGCACCTATCAACAGGATGCCAGTTTTCAAGGGGTTATCAAGGCGGTTTCTACCGGTGAAAAACCATTTCTAGCTGTAAAGGTTATGTCCTTAGAAGAAGGACAACAAAGCCTTAAAGAAGGTAAGATTAAAGGTTATATCCTTTCAGAGGCGGAGGCTGTTGCTAGCAGTGGCGCCAGCGGAAGCGCCAGTGATAGCTCAACAAACATCTCAACGAATAACTCCGGTGATAATCAGTGGTCCTTGGTGGTTAAGAGCTCTGGCATATCACAGAGCATTGTCAAAGCCTTTTTAGATCAGTATAGTCAATCCCAAGCGGCTATGTATATTGCCATGGCATCTGGGACAGTTAATATAGAAGATTTAATCAGTGCCGCCAATCAGCGGATTCAGTATACCTCCGAGGTTGCCATGACAGAAGGTAAAATGGATATGGCCCTCAATTACTTTTATGGACTCTTGGCTATGGCTTGTATGTACGGAGCCTTCTTTGGGACCCAGGAAGTCAATCAGATTCAAGCTAATATAAGCCACCATGCTGCTAGAATCAACCTAGCACCAGTCCACAAGTTAAAGCTTTTTCTCTATAGTGGGTCAGCAGGTCTTTTGATTCAGTTTGTACAAATGTTAATCTTACTCAGTTTTATAGTCGGCATTTTAGGAATCGACTTTGGCAATCGTACCGGTTGGATCGCCCTTACTCTATTTATGGGATCCTTTGTTGGTGTGAGCTTTGGGGCCTTTATCTCAGCCGTTGTGGTGGGAAGTGAGAGTCTTAAATTGGCCATAACCCTAACCGTCTCCATGTTAGGGAGTATGTTATCTGGCATGATGTTCTCAGATGTGAAGTATTTAGTCAGTACTCACGCCCCAATCCTTCAATATATAAACCCCGTCAACTTGATTGCAGATGCCTTCTATTCACTCTATTACTTTACGGCCATGGATCGATACTTTACCAATTTAACATTACTTGGTGTTTTCGCAGTGATTTTTTCTTTAGGAACCTACTTTCTAGTAAGGGGGCGCAAGTATGCAAGTCTTTAAATTATGCTTAAAAGTCTACAAAAAAAGCCTGCCAGTGATGATGATCTACTTTGCTGTCTTTATTGCCCTAACAGCTGTTATGACTTTAGTAGGAGGGGATGGACCTGACCAAGGCTTTGAACAGAGTAAGGCAGAAGTTGCTTTTTTCACAGACGAAGACACCCCCCTAGTCAAGGGTCTTAAAGCTGAAATCGGCAAGGTTTCCAATTTTGTCGCAGTAGAAAATAATGACTCAAGTCTTCAAGATGCCTTGTATTTTAGAAGAGTCAACTATATTATTCGAATTCCAGCAGGGTTTAGTGATTCTGTGATTGCTGGAAAACCGATGGCCCTCGAAGTCACATCATTGCCCCAATCCACCAGCTCTGTTTATGTTGATCTTCGGGTTAATCATTACCTCAATACTGTACGGTTACTAGCAACAGGTGGTGGGTTGACAGGCGGTAGTGGTTCAGAAACTGGCGAGGGTTTCCAAACCCAGGAAACCCTGATTGCAGCCGTTACTGAAGCCCTAGACCGAGAAACAACCGTCGATCAGTTAAAAGGCGAGAATTCAAAGCCCAAATCAAATGCCATGAGGTTTAGCTTCAATTATTTAGCTTATACCATGATGTTCGTGTTGATTATGGGGATGTCCCTTGTGATGTTGATTCTCAAAAAAACGGATATTAAAAGACGGAACGCTGTGTCACCACTGACTTCTGGCAATATCAATCGCCAGTTAATCGCTGCCAATTTACTCTTCGCAATGATAAGTTGGATAATTTTAGTGGGGGTCAGCTTGATCTTTAACCTCAACGAAATCGCTGGCATCCAAACGTGGTATTTCATTCTAAATTCTCTTATATTCACACTTGGTACGGCCAGTGTCAGCTTCCTGATTGGCTCATTGGTAAAAACCCAACAAGCCATATCTGCAGCGGCAAATATATTCACCTTGGGTTCTTCATTTTTAGGTGGTGTCTTTGTGCCACAGTTTTTAATTGCCGACACTGTCTTACGATTTTCAAGCTTCCTGCCTGTTTATTGGTATGTTAAAGCCAACGACCGCATTGCAGAGATCAGTGATTTTGGCATTGAGCAAACCCGTGAGATCTTTCAGTACATGGGAATAGAAGTGGGATTTGCCATGGCATTTCTCGTGTTAGCCCTAGTGATTGGCAAGCGCAAGCAGATGGCCCTTGAGGAACAGTAAAAAAGCACGAATCACAACAAAAGCGTTGCGCAAAGTATGGTGTGCAGCGCTTTTGTTGTGCTTAATGACTAATTGAACAAAATCAAATTATTAAAATTCAGCACAGTTGATAATATTAACAGATGACCATTTGGCAATTGATGTGTCATAGGGGAATAGATGATTATGATAAGAAGAGTGCACAAACCAGGTTTAGATTTTCAATTGTTTTTTGTGTTACAATAGGGTTATAAAACAAGTATGAAGGGTTATAAAACAATTAAGGGAGCGTACATATGAAAGTAAATCAGGAATTTTTAATGTCTTGCATGAAAAAGTATTTAGCCATACCATCCCCATCGGGCTATACATATGAGGCCATTGAGGCGGTAAAATCAGATTTTGAAGGTCTTGGTTACAGTGTGAAAATGACTCACAAGGGTGCATTGATAGTAGAAATACCTGGGTTAGATGTGAGTAAAAAAGTGATGGTAGCAGCTCACATTGATACTCTCGGTGGCATGGTGAAAGAAATCACAGGGGATGGACGTTTGAGATACCATCGTTTAGGTGGTGGATCCTACAATGCAACAGAAGGTGAAAATTGTGTCGTAATCACAACTGGCGCTAAGATTTACCGCGGGTCAATTTTGCCAAGGCAAGCATCAACCCACATCTTTGGGGATGTGGCGAGAACAGTCCAAAGAGATGAAAGTAATATGCTAGTTCGATTGGATGAAAGGGTTAAAAATGAGAGTGATGTGTTGGCCCTTGGCATAAGAGTGGGAGACATCATCGCATTTGATACGCGGTTTGAAATGACGCCTAATGGTTTTATCAAAACCCGCTATATTGATGACAAAGCTTGTGTTGCCATGCTCGTTGAAATCGCAAGGTATCTAAAAGAAAGTGGTGAACAACCAGCCTATACCACTCAGTTTTACATTTCCAATTACGAAGAAGTCACCCATGGGGTGTCAAGGATAGAAGAGGCCGTTATGGAGATGCTTGCTCTAGATATTGGACCAGTTGGGGGCTCGCAACAATGCGACGAGTATTCAGTTTGTATTTCGGCAAAAGATAAAAAAGGTCCCTACGATTATCAAATGCGCACCTTGCTGTCTGGGTTGGCTCAAAAGTATGAAATCCCATATCAAGTTGATGTTTACAATAGTTATGGTTCAGATGCATCAGCTGCGGTACACATGGGCTTTGACCTGAGACATGCTTGTATCGGTCCAGGGGTTGATAGCACCCATCATTACGAAAGAACCCATTGGGATAGTATAGAAGCCACCACGGAATTGATTTATCGGTATATGATCAGGGTATAAAGGAGTCATTATTAATTCCAGTTGTTAAGTGGGATCAGGATAGCGAGGTGTGACTTTATGTTTTCTTTACTTCATATCGACAATAACTTTTTTTATAAGGAAATCCTGAGAAATTTATCAGAAGAGAAGTCCTTTCAGTATTTTTCTGCAAAGAACCCCCAGAGTGCTTACGATATTCTTCAAACCACGGACATAGATGTGATTGTAACGGGATTAGAATTTGAGGCGCAAAGCGAAGAGGCTTTTATCAGCACCCTCATGAAGGTCAAACAGAAACAAACACCGGTGTTAGTGCTCTCTGCAATTGATAACCCAGATCTAAAGGCAAAGTTATTTGAAATCGGCGTCACGGATTTTTTTACAAAGGACAATTTTACAATTTTTTTGATGGAGCTGATTAGAAAGATTAAAGTGGGAGATTCGGTGGCTTCCCATCTTAGGGAGTTAAGCTTTGCTGTGTTAGATGATAATGAAATACATTTAATGTTGATGAAGTCCATACTTGAAAAGCATGGGATTACTGATGTTGACTACTTTTTAAATCCAAAAAATCTTTTTGATTCCGGTAAATCCTATAATATTTACATTGTCGATTATGTGCTACCTGAAATGTCAGGGGAGCAAGTGATTATAGAAATCCGCAATAAGGATGTCTACGCTGTGATTATTGGCATTTCCACATTAACCAGTCATGTTTTGATTTCTGATATTTTACAAAGTGGGGCGGATGATTTTATCAACAAACCATTTTCTGAAGATCTATTTATGGCCCGTATTAAGGCCAATGTTCGAACTTATTTTTTGATGCAGCAGCTGCAAGAAAAAAATATGCGTTTGGCACAACTGGTTAAAGAAGATGGTTTAACGGGTTTGTATAACCATAAATACATTATGGAAATGCTAGAAAAGGAAATTGACAGAGTTCAGCGGTATTCAACAGCATTATCTGTAATGATGTTTGACATTGACCATTTCAAATTAGTAAATGACAATTATGGGCATCATATTGGCGATGTTGTACTGGAGCAGCTTGGCAAATACATGTCTAATGACACTCGCAAAATAGATATTTCAGGGAGATATGGTGGGGAAGAATTTGTCATTATTCTCCCGGATACGGATAGGGATGGTGCCATGATTTATGCTGAGCGTTTGCGCCAAGAGATTGAAGCTATGCGGTTTGGCGAAAAGAAAATTAGGATTACTGTCAGTGGTGGTATTGCAACCTATACTGATGAATCCGCTGTAGAACTTGTGAAGATAGCTGATAAACACCTTTACTACGCAAAAAGAAACGGCAGAAACCAAATTGCACAATAATCTGATCTCTAGGTCTTTATATTTGGAGAATGAATATGGAAAGAACTCATCCTTTGAAAAGTATTCGCAACATCGGTATTGTCGCCCATATCGATGCAGGTAAAACAACAACCACTGAAAGAATCCTATTTTATACAGGTCTGATTCATAAGATGGGAGAAGTCCACCAAGGCTCCGCGGTGATGGACTGGATGGAACAAGAACAAGAACGGGGTATTACCATTACGTCAGCTGCCACATCTTGCATTTGGAAGCAAACCAATATCAATTTGATTGATACGCCTGGCCATGTGGATTTTACCGTTGAGGTTGAACGGTGCCTTCGTGTTTTAGATGGTGCTATCTTTTTACTCGATGCTAAAAAGGGAGTTGAAGCACAGACCGAGACCGTTTGGCGACAAGCAGACCATTATCAAGTACCCAGGCTTGTTTTTGTGAATAAAATGGATATGGTTGGTGCTGATTATAAGTGCTGTATTGATCAATTAAAAAGTCGTCTCAATGGGACACCATTGCCCCTTCAAATCCCCATGGGCTCTGAAAAAGATTTTGAGGGTGTCATCTCACTGGTGGATATGAAAGCCTACCTTAACAGTGGCCCCTATGGTGATGTGATTGAAACAATCGAGATTCCCAGTGAGTATCTTGAAGAAGCAAAAAAATATGAAACGGTTATGCTTGAAATGCTTTCGGATTTTGACGAGGACTTGATGCAGCTGTATCTTGAGGGTCAAAAAATGCCAACACAAAAGCGGCAATTAGCCATTCGTGCAGCAACCCTGTCCGGAAAAGTTGTACCGGTGCTATGCGGAACTGCCTATCGTAATAAAGGTATCCAACTCCTTTTAGATGCCATCGTCGATTATTTGCCATCCCCTGTAGATAAACAAGGAGTTTGTGGCCTTGATCTTAATGGTGAGTCAACTTGCTGCCAGGTGTCAGATACAGCACCATTCACTGGTTTGATCTTTAAAATTATGTCTGATCCCTTTGTCGGTAAATTAAGTTATGTAAGGGTTTACTCAGGGACTGTCAAAACCGGAGAGGTAGTTCTAAATCCTTTAAAGGGTAAAAGGGAACGGATTCAAAAGATTTTACACATGCATGCCAATACTAGGCAAGAGCTCGACCGTGCTTTTACTGGGGATATTGTTGCTATGGTTGGTCTTAAACATGCCACAACTGGAGATACCCTATGCGATATGGACACGCCGATCATTTTAGAAACCATGTCATTTCCAAAACCAGTCATCTCCATTGCTCTTGAATCTAAAACCCCTGCTGAGTTGCTCAAGATGCAACTGGCTCTTGAAAGGCTATGCGAAGAAGACCCGACCCTTAAAACCCATACCGATCCTGAAACGGATCAAATTCTAATTTCTGGTATGGGTGAATTGTATTTGGAAATTATTCTGGATCGTCTGGCTAAAGAATTTGGTGTTTTGGTCAATAGTGGTAAACCCCAAGTGGCTTACAAAGAAACCATCGAGAATCCTGTGGCAATTGATTATACTTTGGATCGACACAGCGGTGCTCAGGCGCTATTTGCTAAAGTTCAACTATCTGTTAAACCTAATCCCCAGGGGTTCGGCAATACTATAGATTTTAATAAGGTCCATGAAAAATGGCCCAAAACAGATATTGAAGCTTGCAAGGAAGGAATCCTCCAGTCCCTTCTTTCTGGTTTTATTGGGGGTTACGAGGTGGTTGATGTGAACGTAGCAATCATAGGACTTTCTTATGGTGATCACGGAACGGAAATAGCCTTAAAAACAGCAGGTGCTTTAGCTTTATCAGAGGCATTAGAAAAAGCACATTCAGTGCTACTAGAACCCTATTTTAACGTTGAAGTACACGTGCCGGAGTCTTATGTTGGTGATGTTGTAGAAGATTTGAACAAGCGAAAATCAGATATCACAAATATTGCAATGCAACCATCTGGAAGAATAATCTGTGCCACAGCTCCCTTGTCAAATCTCTTTGGTTATGCCACTGATTTGCGTTCTAAAACTCAGGGTCGTGGTCAATACACCATGATGTTTAGTCATTATGGAAGGACGCCTTGTTCTTAGGAATTCTAGGTCGCGTGTTAGGGTTTTTTAATGGTGATTTAATGGTGAAGCTGTGGTAATGGCGTGTGCGAATCACCGCCTTTAATTAAAATTGCATATGGTTAATGATTAGAGTCTTATGCTGTGTCAACAGTGTAAGTCTCTTTTTTTGTGTGAAAAGATTGGCATAGCTCTTGCAATAAACGTTTTCAGAATGGATATGAAATCTGAATAGAGATTAGAAAGGATTATAAAGGAGTGGGCAGATGAAGCTAATCAAGGGTGGCCGTGTTTTTATCGACGGTAATTTTATCAAAAAAGATGTTTGGATTGCGAATCAAAGGATTTTAGCAGTGGTTGAGCCTAATGAAAGGGTATCTGCACAGCTGTTGGCGTCTTTACAAGAGTCTTTGATACCTTTTGAAGTCCTAGAGTGTAAAGGTAAATATGTGGTTCCAGGCTTTATCGACGGTCATGTCCATATTTGTGGTGGTGGGGGAGAAGGGGGCTTTAAGACAAGAACCCGAGAATTAGAAGTGACAGAAATGGTATCGACTGGTGTCACCACGGTGGTAGGGTGCCTTGGCACCGATGGGGTGTCAAGAAGCATGGAAGGTTTAGTAGCTAAAATGCATGGTCTTAAAGAAGAAGGGGTCAGCGCCTATTGCTACACAGGTTCTTATCGCTTACCGCTAAAGACCTTAACCGGTGATATTATGAAGGACCTGATGATGATTGAGGGGATTATTGGTATCGGTGAAATCGCCATAAGCGATCACCGAAGTGCCCATGCTGGCAATCAAATATTTGCCCAAGCAGTATCCGATGCACGTGTTGCTGGAAAGCTTTCTGGTAAATGTGGGGTGTGCAATGTTCATTTAGGAGATGGTGTAGCGGGTCTTCAACCAATTTTGGATGTGTTGGAACAAACAGAAATACCCATAACTCAATTTCTTCCAACTCATATGAACCGTAATCCCGAGATTTTTGAAGCTGGTATCGCCTATGCACTGAAAGGGGGCTATGTGGATTTCACAACGTCCTCAACCCCCCAATTTATTGAAGAAGGAGAGATATCGGCAGCCCAGGCAATTGCAGGCATGCTTTCTGCAGGGGTTCCCATAGCCCAAATCACCCTAACTTCTGATGGGCAAGGTAGCTTGCCCGCCTTTGACGCCCGGGGGAATTTGGAGGGACTTACCGTTGGAAAGATGGACACGCTTTATGCCAGTGTCAAAGAAGCCCACACCCGATACAATGTACCTTTTGAAGCGGCACTTAAAACAATCACAGAGAATCCTGCAACTATCTTAAAACTCACTCAAAAGGGGAAAATTCAGGCCGGGCTAGATGGTGATCTTGTGATTCTCGATGGGGATTTTGAAATTGATGGGGTGCTTGCATTAGGGCAATTGGCTGTTTGGAACAAGATGCTTTTGTGGTCGCCTACTTTCTCTGAAAACAACTGAAGCATTAAAAAATCGAATATCTCAATTTTGCTTTTCATGGTATTAGAGAGTGAGGACAAATGGATTATTTTAATGAAATTATTGATCTGAGTAGAATACTCATACAATATGAATCGATCTATGGGAGAGGTGGTTTCTCATCTCAGGCTGTATTTGGCGAGAATATTGCTCGCTGTCTAAAAGAGATGTTAGCCTATTGTAGTCAATTGGGATTTATCGTCTATATGGATCCAGAAGGCAAGTATGGCTATGCAGAAACGGCAACATCTGAATCTTATATTGCACTTTTAACCCACTTAGATGTTGTCTCAGAAGGCGATAGAAAGCAGTGGACCTATGATCCATTTGAAATGCAAATTGTTGACAAAAAACTTATCGGTAGGGGGGCAGCAGATGATAAGGTACCAGCTGCTATAGCTGTTTTATCGGTTAAGAAACTCATGGACGAAGGACTTACTCTTAAGTATCCCATACGGATTATTTTTGGTGGTGATGAAGAAACGGGTTTTAGGTGCATTGATCAGTATAAAAAAGTCCATATAGAGCCAAGGTATACCCTAGTGCTTGATGGAACCTTCCCATTTTCATACTCAGAAAAGCATTTACTGAATTATGAAATCCATACGGGAAGCACCTTGAATGTAAAAGGGGGTGTCGGTTATAACTCTATCATGGGGGACGTTAAATGGTACATAGGAGATGAAGTTGTAGAAGTGAATGGGATAAGCGGTCATGGTTCAAGACCCACCAGTGGAGAAAATGCACTTATAAAGCTTGCCTACTTGACGCAAGACTCAGATATTTTATTTGATGTGGTCAATCAACTAGTCTATCCCAGCGGTGATCATAAATTAGATTTTCTTGATGACCAAAGAATTAAACAAGAAGTGACATTGAATATTGGCATCGTGGATCAAGGGGTTTTGTATCTTGATTTGAGAGTACCGCCAGAGGTTGAACTGGAAAGATTTATGATGACTTTTGAATCATTTATTGAATTGAAAGGCATAAAATGCATTCAGCGGGATGTTTCACCAGGTGCTTTGACAGAAATGGATTCACCCTTTGCTCAAAAAGTTTTTAGATGCTATCAAGACATAACAAATGATTACGAAAGCCAACCATTCAAGACAGGAAGTGCGACCTATGGACGCTCTTTCAATCGGAATTGTCTGGCGTTTGGGCCGAGGATGCATTTCCACATAACCAATACCCATCAGCCCAATGAATTCGTTCCATTTGATTTGATTGAAAATGCATTTGAAATATATACTCGCACACTTAAAGTTATCGAGGAGGAATTGTAATGAGAAAGATTTTAACGATGATTCTAGTTTTAGGGATGTGTTTAAGCATGATGGGCTGTCAACCAAAAGCCGTTGTAAACGCTGAGGGAAGTGAAACCAGTACGACGGCTGCACCGGCAGAAGAAAATGTGGACCTCAGCACTTATACTGTAGCTTATTATGAAGAAATCCCCGTTCTTAATCCTTACAATCTAACAGAGACAACAGGAATGAGGATGACTGCTAATACACTAGACGGTCTTGTTGAAAATGATGCGACTGGTAAATACATTCCTTCCTTAGCGGAAAGCTGGACAGCCAATGCAGATTTTACGGTTTGGACATTCAAACTCAAGCAAGGTGTGAAATGGGTAGACTATCAAGGTAAAGAAACTGCCTATGAAGTGACAGCGGATGATTTTGTTGAGTCTATGCGCTATATAGCAAATCCGGAAAACACAGTTACAAACGTTAAAATCGTTAGAGATAACATTCTTGGATTTAAAGATTACTATAATAGCCTTCTTGATATCAAAGAGGGTGTTGTTGTGGGAAAAGTGGAGGATGTTTATAAAACATTCGACACAACTGTTGGTGTTAAAGCAATTGATCAATATACTGTGGAATACACATTAAAAGCATCGACACCCTTCTTTTTATCCATGCTAGTCACTGAGCTTTATGTGCCACTGGAAAAAGCATTTCTTGATTCAGTTGGTGATTCATACGGATTAACACCTGATACCCTGCTTTATAACGGTGCCTATTATCTGTCTCAATGGCAAAAGGATAAGCAAATAAACTTAGTAGCCAATCCATTTTATTGGGATAAAGCAAACGTGAAAATCGAAAATATTAATATGCTTAAAGTTGCTGATGCTGCTACTGCACTAGAAATGTTTAAAAGAAGTGAACTAGATGCTGTTGATTTGAGTGGGTTGCAAGTTGAGAGTTTGAAGTCTACAGATTACATGGTGAATGTATACAAATCTATACAATCTAGTGTGAATTTCTGGTTTAGTTTAAACTTTAATTCGCCTAATACTGAGTTTAGCGCATTTATCAAAAATGATGATTTTAGAAAAGCACTTTACTATGGTATCGATCGTTCCGCGTTACAACAGGTGTTTGATGTTTATGACCCGACTTCAAGTTTAATCAACACCGTAACGCCTTCTAAAGTAGTATTTGATAGTAAAGGCATGGATTATACAGATTATCCTGCATTGAAATCATTTAAAGAATCGGAGAAAAGCACCTACAACCCAGAAAAAGCGAAAGAGTACATGACAAAAGCAATTGCCGCAATTGCTCCAAATGGCCAAATTACGGGTGTTAAGCCATCTACAATTGATATGAGTCCAATTGCAAAATTTGATGTAGAGGGTAAGTTACCGATTCAGATTACATTTGTTGACTCCCAAGACTCGGATAATATCATGTTAGCTGAATTATTCGAACTAACTTTGGAAGAGACATTTGGCAAAGATATAGTTGATGTCCAATTAGCGCAGTTTAGCAATTCCAAATATGATGATGTTATTCAGCCTGGTTTTTATGATATTGCATATGACTCTTTCTCCTTTAAATACGCGGATCCTGATGCGCAGATGTCACGACTTGTCACAGAAGGCTCTATCAACGATGGCCGTTATTCAGACCCTGTATTTGATAAAATGATTGAGGATGCATCAGCCGAAGTTCAAACAGAGGCACGTTATGAGTTATTTAGCAAAGCAGAAGCTTACTTTTTAGATAAGGCCTATATTATTATGTACAAAGCAGCAGGAGGTGGCTACGCCTTAAGCAGAACTGATCAGTTCACTTCCCCTTATTGTGGATTTGGCATTACCCGATTTAAATATAAAGGCATGAGTAAGCTAGATCATATCCTAACGATTGAGGAATATGAAACCATGAAATCAAAAGCAGGATTCTAACATGTTAAAATACTTATCTAAGAGATTAGTTCATTCTGTATTAACAGTGTTGTTCGTCACTTTTCTGATCTTCTTGCTATTAAGGCAATTACCGACTTCTGGTTACTTTACGAGAAATGATTATGAAAGACTGAATGAATCGCAAAGAGAGCTGTATCTTGAAGAGATAGGTGTCACTGGCAATGTCTTTATACAATATGGAAAATTTATTGGGAATGCTTTAACGGGTAACTTTGGAGAATCCATTACGGTTTCTCCAAAGTCGCCAATCGCCGGAATCATCAGTGATAAAGCTGGCTATTCCATTGCTTTTGGATTGACAGGGGTTGTGATCAGCATCACAATGGGCGTTGTTCTAGGCACGTTAATGGCTCAGTATAAAGGTACAGTGATTGATCATTTGGGCACCTTCTATGTGGTGTTTATAAGAAGTGTGCCCAATCTGATCTATCTTTTTATGATTCAGATATTTGTCACCAAGTGGCTGAATTTACCGACACAATTTGTGGAGCAAGATCCGAGAACCTGGATTTTGCCTATCTTCTCCATCGCCATTGTCAGTAGCGCAAATTACGCCATATGGATTAGACGATTTATGGTGGATGAAAAAAGTAAGGATTATGTTAAATTCAATATCAGTAAGGGCATAGGGGATACTCAAAATTTCTACAGGCATATTTTTAGAAATGCAGTGACCCCCATCGCACAGAGAATTCCAACAGAAATTTTGTTGACCATTGCTGGTTTTTTGATTGTAGAGAACCTGTATAGTATTCCTGGCATGGGTCGTCTGCTCATAACCGCCATTCAAAGACAGGACAATAACTTGGTTCAAGTGCTGGTTTTAATCTTTGCAATCTTAGGTGTATTGGGTGTTTTACTTGGTGATTTGCTGATGATAGTACTTGATCCTAGAATAAAATTGTCGAAGGAGGACTAACGTGGAGGAAAAGAAGTTATTTTCTTACGCCAATCGTGGCGTTCAGGAATTTCAAATAGATACTGAAAACGTTTTTTCCTACTGGAACGAAACTTTCAAGAAGTTCTTTTTAAGTAAAACGACTATAGTTCTTTTTGTTGGGGTTTTAGGCTTGCTTGCCTTTACTCTTTTGTATACTCTATTCACACCCACAGATCCCTTTGCAAAGTCAAAGATGATTATGGATTGGAATCAGCCACCTAGTGGAGAACATTGGTTTGGAACAGATAATATAGGACGTGATATTTTTGCCCGAACTTGGTTTGGAGTAAAAACATCCTTAATGCTGAGTTTGATAGTTGGCTCCATCGACATGTTTTTTGGTATTTTGGCAGGCCTTTTTTGGGGATATGTCAGATGGGCGGATCGTTTTATGACTGAGCTTTATAATGTTATTTCTAATATTCCAAGGACCATTGTCTTAATACTCTTGTCTTATATTTTGTCCCCAGGATTTTTGACCATTGTGATTGGCCTCAGTCTAACCGGTTGGATTAGCGTGGCCCGTTTTATAAGAAATAAAGTGTTCACCATTCGAGATGCAGAATACAATATTGCATCCCGTTCTTTAGGCACAAAATCATGGGTGATTATGCACAAGAATATCTTACCTTTTTTAGTCAGCATCATTATTCTTGAAACTGCAGTGACAGTACCTTATACCATTGGTTCTGAAGTGTTCCTAGGCTACATCGGCCTTGGGTTACCTCAGAGCACGATTTCTTTAGGCACCTTGGTGCAAGCGGGTATCGCCTCGTTTCAAGCCTATCCCTCTCAACTTTTTTATCCAACACTGATTTTATCGTTTATTACTGTTGCTTTTTATATTTTAGGCAATAAATTATCGGATGTAAGTGAGCCAAAAAACTATGAATAAAATACTAGAAGTAAATGGGCTAAGCGTTGAGTTTGCACTGAGAAAGAAAGTGCTAAAAGTCGTTCGGAATGTGGACTTTGACATTAGTGTCAATGAGGTTCATGCCATTGTAGGTGAAAGTGGCAGCGGTAAAAGTGTTTTTACAAAAGCGCTGGCAGGTATGTTAGATGACAATGGTAGGGTAACCAGTGGAAAAGTGCTCCTAGATGGCCATGATATTTTAATGAATTCCAGAAAAGAATGGCAAAAAATCAGGGGCAAACGTATCGGGTTCATTTTTCAGGACCCCATGACTTCATTGAACCCCTTAAAAAAAATCGGACATCAGTTGATTGAGGTCCTGAAATTACATCATCAACAAAGTTCACAAATGGCAAAAAAAGAAGCCATGAAATTGTTGGTGGATGTGGGGATTCATGATCCAGAAAAAAGGTTCAATCAATATCCCTTTGAATTCAGTGGGGGCATGCGTCAACGGGTGGTAATAGCCATTGCACTTGCTTGTCGCCCAGACATCCTGATTTGCGATGAACCAACAACAGCTCTTGATGTGACGATTCAAGCACAAATACTAAGGCTGCTTAAAGCCTTAAAAGAAAAATACAAGATGAGTATTATTTTCATCACCCATGATTTAGGTGTTGTAGCCAATATCGCTGATCGGGTTAGTGTTATGTACGCAGGTGAATTTGTTGAATCCGGTAGTGTAGAAGATATCTTTTATCGGGCTAAATCCCCTTATACATTAGCACTGCTTAAATCCTTACCTCAGCTAGGCGAAAAAGGTAAAGAGTTGTTTTCATTAAAGGGGACACCCCCTGTGATGAGTCAACCAATTGTAGGAGATCCTTTTGCTGAAAGAAATGAATTTGCTTTAGAAATTGATTTTATAGAAGCGCCTCCTTTTTATCAAATCAGTGATACTCACAAGGTGAAGACATGGGCTGTTGATGATAGAGCGCCTCAGAAGGAAACCTTTGATTTTCTTGAAGAGATAGAAGTCAAAAGTGAATCATTGAAACAAGTGGCCCTTCATCATAAAGATCGAAAAAAGATCATTCGAGTAGAAGATTTAGAAGTTGTTTTCTCCAAAGGTCGAAAAAAATTTAAAGCTGTGGATAAGGTCTCATTTGACATTTATGAAGGTGAAACCTTTGCTTTGGTCGGTGAAAGTGGTAGTGGGAAAACCACCATTGGAAGAACGATTATTGGTGAAAATAAAATCCACGGTGGTGACATCTTATTTGCTGGGAAAAGTATTAAATCAAGAGATAAAGGGCTCAAAAAAGAGATTCAGATGATCTTTCAAGATCCTATGGCATCCCTAAATGAACGGGCGAAAATTGAATACATTATTTCTGAAGGCTTACGTGCCCACTATGATATGAAAACCCTCAAAGAAAAGCAAATTCTGTTATATAAATTATTGGAAGAAGTGAAGTTGCCAAGAAGTGTCATTTCTCGATTTCCCCATGAGTTTAGTGGCGGCCAAAGACAGAGGATTGGCATTGCTAGAGCTCTTGTAATGGAACCGAAATTTGTTATTGCAGATGAGCCAATCTCAGCTCTGGACGTTTCAATCAGGGCCGGTGTCATCAACTTGCTCAATAGGCTTAAAGAAGAGTTCAATACAACCTACATGTTTATCGCCCATGATTTATCCATCGTCAAATTTATTGCAGATCGGGTGGGTATCTTGTATAAGGGTAGAATCGTTGAGCTGGGTTATGCCCATCATATATTTAACAATCCGCTCCATGATTACACCAAGAATTTGCTGTCTTCTATTCCGACACCTGATCCAAGGAAAGAAAAAGTAAAAATTCTTCATGAGTTTGTACCAAATTTCACTGGCCAAGAAACCTTGGTGGAAGTTGAAGAGGGGCACTTTGTTTTACAATAATCACTGGATCCGATTATAATTAAACAGTCAAATCTTATGAAATAGTGAGTCAAGAGAAGCGGACAGTTGACAAATGTCTCTGCTTCTTTTGTCGCTTTTTGAAGTTAAATGGCTATAATGGTGTTAGAGGTTAATGATTTTGGAGAGGTGCACCTATGGCAAAAAAAAATATCACCATTGTGGCTGGTTCTATGAATACAGCAAAGGCATTGCGAGATCAACTTTCCGAATATTTGACTGACCAAGTCGTTCATTTATGTGCCATAGAAGATGGGGTAACCCATCCAATTGTCAACGATGTGATTCTCTTTTCAAGTGAACTGACCAAAGAAGACCTGATCGCTGCCCAGTGCTTTTGCTCATCCTGTGAAACCATTGTAGCGGGGAGAATGGTGAATTATGACTTTATAGATCAGATTGTAGATATTCCAACGGGTACATCAGTTCTTCTCGTCAATGACCTAATTGAAACTTCTAGGGCGCTGATTGATAATCTTGAAGCAATCGGTATCGATCATTTGCGCTACACCCCCTATTGTCCCGGCATGCCCCAGCCCAGCACTGACATTAAAATTGCCATTACCCCCGGGGAAAGTGATAAAGTACCCTCAACCATTGAAATGATCTATGATATCGGACCGAGGCTATTGGATTTTAGTACCGTGACTAAGGTTCTGATTTCCCTTGGCATTTTGGGGGAGCAGGCTGAGCTTTATTCCCGAGCCTATCTGGAAAAAATTATTCGCATTGCCAAACGACTAGCGGCCACCCGGCTTGAGGTAGAGGGTCTCAACGATCAACTTCACCAGGTGATTGATGGCTTGAAGGAAGGGTTGATGGTTTATCGGCAGGATGGGATTATCCAAGTAATGAACGATTATGCTTGTAAACTGTTGGGTGTTCGGCAGCAACAAGTGATTGGCAAGGGCCTTAAGTCAGTGCTTCATCATAAAGGATTGGTACAGTATCTCTATGGGACGGCTGATGCAGGTGTGAAGGTACTGGAAATTGAAGGCTACATGGTATCGTTGATCAAAATGCAGTCTAAAAATGGCGATATTGTGGTGTCCCTTAAGCGACCTGATTTGATGCAAGAAGAAAATCGTGCTGTTCAACAGGAGCTGGCGCGCAAGGGTTTCACGGCTAAATATGGATTTTCTGATATTATCGGTGATAGCGAGATTCTGGTCAGAGCAAAAGTGGTCTGTGGCAAGTTGGCCAAGTCGGATTTGACCATTTTGCTCCACGGTGAGAGTGGAACGGGAAAAGAGCTATTTGCGAGTGCAATCCATCGTGCCTCAAGACGGCAAATGGGGCCATTTTTAGCCATTAACTTCAGTGCTTTGCCGGACGAACTCATTGAAAGCGAGCTGTTCGGGTATGAAGAAGGGGCTTTTACAGGTGCTAAAAAAGGCGGCAAGTCAGGTCTTTTTGAGCAGGCTGATGGCGGGACCTTGTTTCTTGATGAGATAGGCGATATCTCTCCCAAGGTACAAGCCCGACTCCTTCGGGTTTTGCAGGAAGGCGAAATCATGCGCATCGGCGCCCAAGAGATCAAGCGGGTAGATGTACGGGTGGTAGCGGCAACGAATAAGGATTTGAGCGAGCTTGTTTCAGCAGGGTCTTTTAGAGAGGATTTATATTATCGCCTTCAAATGGGGTATGTGTATCTGCCTCCCCTAAGAAAGCGATTCGGTGATATTGAACACTTGATTCCAGTTCTCTTAAGACTTGAGAGCATGACTCATATGCATGTGAGCAAAGAGGTACTGTTCAGTCTAATGGGACACACGTGGCCTGGAAACGTTCGAGAACTTAAGAACTGCATACGCTACATGTGTGCCATGGCGGATACAGAAGAATTGACCTTGATTGATTTACCTGAATATTTGAAGGACAAGGGGCAGTTTGGGGGAATCCATAGTGGGGACATTAAGGACACCCTTAGAGGGGTTAAATCTGAGAACTGCCTTCAAGAGGACTATCAAGCTGGTAAGCTGGTAAGCGGATAAGCCTTACGGAAGAGGAACTTTTCATCCTTGCAGCTGTCAGACGTTTTGAGTTTCAAAAGGAGCCCTGCGGCAGAGAAAAATTAGCTGCCTATTCGGCGGGAACAGCATACGAAATGACCAAGTATCAGATGCGCACAAGACTAGAACAGCTTGCTCAAGCTGGTTATGTCACTCTCGGTAGAGGTAAGGTCGGTGTCCATTTGACTTCTGAAGGCGCTAAGTTTGTCAATGAATGAAAGCGATAGGTTTGTCATTGAATAGGGTTGCTACACACATAAAAGACGGGATTGCCAAGTGGGCAATCCCGTCTTTTATGTGTGTCAATGCTGCAGATTGGCTAATGTTTGCTGAGATCAGCCCTTATTGCTTGAAGGGCACCCCTTCGAGGCATATTTCAAATCGGCAGAAGGCATCTCCTTTAAGAGCAGAATTCAAAAGCTTAACGGTCAATGGTCGATCGAAGATTACCTCAAATGGGTATTTTGCAAATCCGCCGCTGCAGTAGCACCAATTCTCAGAGATCAAACCATCAACTGTGGGTTTGAGAATGGATTCCCGAACAAAGGGACAGTGGCAAGCATAGTAGGCTTTCATTTGAGGATCGGTGGTTTTCAAGTAGTTGTCAGGATCGTAAGGAATTTTAGTGGCATAGAGCTTATCGCCGATGCGGACTGCTGACATGATTTCTTGGTTTGAATTTGCAAAATCAACGACAGCTTGGGTAATCGTCTGTTCGTACCAGATGGTCTGGGTATCGCAGTGATGCTGCAGTTCTGCTACCTTTCGCACTTGTAGATCTACTAGATAGGCATCCAGACTATCGGCGGATTCGTATAAGGCCTTCTCTTCCAAGAAGGCTTCTTTTGGGATGCCATGGTGATTTCCCGCCATGACACTGATCAGGCGTTCCTTAGGCAAAAGTGATTCTAAAGCCTCGATAAACTGCTGAGTGGGTATGGGTAGCTCTTCTGGGGTCTGTCCGAATTTCGGGAGATTCAGGGTGTCTTTCAAGGTCTGGGCTATTTCTTGACCCTCTTGCGCTGTCAGCTTTGAGAGGATGCTTTCTATGACCCCGACCCCACCCCAATACTTGAGCAGGTGGATGAAGAGCGGATTGTATTGCATCAGCCGCATATAACGGGCGACCCCCAAAAATACCTCTTGGGTGAAATCAGGGGTATCCCGCCAAATGATGATGTGCCCGTCCAGCTGTTCGGGGGTCAAGTTTGAAAGGTTTTGCAGATCAACAGCCCTTGGGTCAACTCGTAGGCTGAGGCTCTCCAGCTGTGCCATCACTGAAGGTAGACAGGCTAAATCCAGTTGGCGCTCTTGATAATACTCTTGCAATTTTTCAAGTGACATATGAAACCTCCTTTTGTTCTAATGCTACGGGTTTGCATTTGTGAGCCATATTGATTTCTTAATGTACTTTTAATTTTCAGACAATATGATATACTACTGAAAACACAGAAGCAGTAGCCACTTGAAAGGACTGAAAACCAAATGTTTAATAGAAAAGAGTACTTTAAAGACGTGAAACGGGTTGTCATAAAAGTGGGGACATCAAGTATTACCCACAGTACGGGACTTTTGAATTTGGAGCGCATGGAGATCTTGTCAAGACAGATTGCGGATTTGCATAATCGAGGCATAGAGGTGATTTTGGTGTCCTCGGGTGCAATCGGCGCTGGCATGGGGAAATTGGATCTTAAAGAACGACCAAAAACGGTTCCTGAAAAGCAAGCTGCTGCAGCGGTTGGCCAGGGAATTTTAATTCATATGTATCAAAAGACCATGTCAGAATACGGTAAAACCATCGCTCAGATTTTGGTGACAAAAGATGACTTGGCAGATCGTAGCCGATTTTTGAATGCTCGCAATACGATATTTACGCTTTTAGCCCATGGGGTGATTCCCATTGTCAACGAAAATGATGCGGTTGCAACGGACGAACTAAAGTATGGCAATAAAATTGGGGATAATGATACCTTATCAGCCCTGATGGTGAGTCTTGTGGATGCGGAGCTGTTGATTATTCTATCGGATATCGATGGGCTTTATGACAGCAACCCAGCTACTAACCCGGATGCGAAAATGATTTATGAGGTCAACGAAATCACCCAGTCGGTGATTGAGATGGCTGGTGGATCCGGGTCTATACTTGGCACTGGGGGCATGGCGACAAAAATTAAAGCAGCCCAAATTGCCATTAGTAAAGGCGCAGATGTGATGATTGCCCGGTCTTCTCTTGACCATGTTTTATACAAATTAATGGATGGGGCATCAGTGGGGACTCTCTTCTTGAAAAAGGATAAGGTGGTTCAGGCAAGACAGCACTGGATTGGCTATTCTAGCAGGATCACTGGTGAAATCCAGGTGGATTCGGGGGCTGCTCGGGCCATGTGTGATCAGAGAAAAAGCCTATTGCCCAGTGGCATCACTGGGGTCACTGGTAGTTTTAAGACCGGTGAAATCGTGGCGGTTAAGAGCGCAACTGGGGAGCATATCGCCAATGGGGTGGTAAATTACGACGCATCTGAGATTGATTTGATAAAGGGGTTAAAGAGTGATGCGATTATTTCGGTTTTGGGTTATAAAGATTACGATGAAGTGATCCATGCCAATAATATGCTGGTGATTGGAGGGACTAAAGGATGATTGATGTAACAAGTACGACAGGCGTGACAGGTGAGACTACCACGGAAAGCTGCATAGGTGCGACAGCCAACACCGTGTCCCAGATGGGAAAGCGGGCCAAACTGGCCAGCCGTCTGCTGGCACAGCTAAGTACCCTAGATAAAAATCGAATATTAGCAGCTATGGGGCAGGCACTGATTACACATCAAGAAGGGATACTTGCTGCCAATGCTTTAGATGTAGATGTGGCCAGAGCCAATGGCCTTTCAGAAGCCCTGATTGATAGACTCCGACTGACACCTGAGCGGTTGGCAGGCACAGCTCAAGGGGTTATTGAAGTGGCAGCCCTTGAGGACCCAATCGGAGAGGGTATTCAAAGCTTTAAAAGACCTAACGGCCTTGAAATTACCCAGGTGCGGGTACCTTTGGGGGTGATTGGGATAATCTATGAGAGTCGCCCTAATGTCACTGTGGACGCTGCTGCCCTTTGCTTGAAATCAGGCAACGCCGTGATTCTCAGAGGGGGAAGCGAGTCGATTCAAACCAATCGCGCCTTGGCTGCAGCCATTATTGAGGCTGGCGAGGGGGTTGGGATGCCCCCAGGAGCGGTGCAGCTCATTCAGGAAACCAACCGAGAATTAGTCAGTGAGCTAATCAAGATGAATGATTATTTGGATGTGGTGATTCCGAGGGGGGGGAAGGGGCTCAAAAACGCCATTATTGCAGGGGCCACAGTGCCCGTTATTGAAACCGGTGCTGGGGTCTGTCACATCTACATCGATGAAACAGCTGATATGGACATGGCTGAGCGCATAGTAATCAATGCCAAGGTCCAGCGACCAGGGGTTTGCAACGCCTTGGAAACACTGCTGGTTCATCAAGGGATAGCCAAGAAGGTGTTGCCCCAGATTGGAAAGACACTGGCTCAAGCAGGGGTTGAAATCCGGGCCTGTGCACAGGGGCTTCCTCTCTTACCTGGTGCCACCCTTGCCACAGAAGCAGACTGGGAAGAAGAATACCTGGCACTGATTCTAGCCATCAAGGTGGTACCATCTCTAGACGGCGCTATTGAACACATTTATCAGTATGGCTCGGGACATTCTGAGTCCATTCTCACTAATAATTATATGAATGCACGGAAATTCCAGGCAGAAGTAGATGCCTCTGCGGTCTATGTCAATGCTTCCACTCGTTTTACAGATGGTTCAGAATTTGGATTTGGGGCTGAAATAGGGATTAGCACGCAAAAGTTACATGCAAGAGGGCCCATGGGTCTTCGAGCATTGACAACCAGTAAGTACTTAATTATGGGGACTGGACAAATTCGGTAAACAAATGGTGAAGACTGCACCACTTTTGTAGGTGTCAATATCAGTAGTGGCCGTAGGAGGCTCAAGAGTTAATTGGCCTTTTAGTACTTGCGTTGTCATATTATTGACGATGTGTAGCCCTAAACCGGTACATCCTTTAAGCCGCTTGGTGGTGAAAAAAGGCTCAAAAACTTTCTGAGTGATGTCGTTGGGTATACCGCAGCCATTGTCTGCATAACGAATCCAAATAGTGGCATCTTTTAGAGTCACATCAAGGGTAATCAGCCCATCGCTAGTGCCTTCAAAGCCATGAATCAAGCTGTTGGTGATTAAATTCGAAAAAATATGAAAAAGAGCCATTGGGAAGGTAACCACATTAAGGTCAATTGGACAGGTCAATTGAATCTTATGGTTGCCTTCTTGAATTTTAGGAGATAGACTGGAGATGATGGTTTCTAAATGTGTTAAAAGATTTATCGTTGATATTTCCATATTAGTTTGGTCGATGGCAACCGTTTTAAAGCCCCTGATAATGCCAACTGACTTTTGAAGTGCTGAATCAAGACGACTAAACCCTTCCATACTATCATCCAAATAATTAAGAAAATCATGCCGTGATAAATCGCCTGTTTGGTATTGGTTTCGTATTGTTTTGTACAGGTCATGCAAAAAAGAGGATACAGTGACAGCAACACCTAGGGGGGTGTTTATTTCATGAGCAACCCCTGCTACAAGCCCTCCTAAAGACGCTAATTTTTCGTTTCGAATCAACTGCTCTTGTGCGTTATGCAAAGCGTCAAGGGATTCTTCCAGGCGACTGTTGAGTAATCCAAGATCCTTGTTTGTGGTGAGTAACTGTTTTGTCCGTTCATCTACCAGTTGGTTAAGTTGATCATGTGAATTGATTAATCGACTCAAATAGCCATAGCTAAGAAGGGCAAGGACAAGGCCTGTAAGAGCCAGTCCTATGGGTAAGTAGAGATTAGGTTGCCAACCTTCTATTGGTGTTGCAAAAAGATTCCAGGTAGTATTGTTGATTTCTAATTCTAGGATGACGGCATTTTTATTGGATTGAATTGTTGAAAAGCTGGTGTCAATGGCGTAGCTATTAAAAATCGGGCTTTGAAGAGCGGTAGCTTCTTGTTCTGGGTACAAGGCAAATTGATAGGTTCGTGTTGCTGCAAGTAATCCTGACTGTCCCATTAGACGGTTTACATTTAGGAGTACAATGAAAATTCCTTTAATGTCTTTTTGTAAATTATTTTCGTATGAAAAAATGGGGATATAGCAATTGATGGTTGCTGAACCTGACCCATCAGACAGATTATTTTGATGTGGTACCAAAACGGTACGTCTAGTTTGTAAAACCCTTTCAATGCCATTTTTATGACTGAGATGATTAGCCAGATTGGTACCACTTTTTAGTTGAGAAAGTGTCGCGGCATCAGCGTTAATTAGGTTGGCATTTTCTGTTAATAGCCAACCCTGCACAAGCTCACTTTGCTGACTGTAGAGTTGGTTGGTATAAGCTAACATATCTCGCTCATTGGTATATTGCGTAAAAATCACAAGACTCTGTGCCTTATCGATTTGTTGCTTTATTGCGCTACTAAGCCCATTGGTATAACGAGATAATACTTCAGTGGCTTGGGACTTTTCGTCTTTTAAACTGCCATTGTAATTAGTCCATGCCACAAACATAAAAAATGACAAACAGATTGCCGCTATTAAGCCAGGAACAATCATCTTACGCAGTCTTGAAGTCGTTTTTTTTGGCTGTGACATAAATCCTCCCAAGGGCCTTTAGCAATCTAGTGTGTACCTGGTTTGAAGATACCCATTTGGGGAATCAATAAAACATATGAATCACGGGAGGTCCTATGAAGAAAATCGAAAAGGTAATGCGTCGTATCGTAGTACTAGGATTTATCTTGATTTGTTTTGTCGCCATTTTTTTATTTCTTAGAGATGGAAATAAGGATTCTGTAAAAGACAATGCATCCAATGACCCCTATGTCATTGGATTGGTACTTTCAAATCTACAGAATCCATTTTTTAAGAGTTTGGCAGCAGAAGCGAAAAATGAAGCAGATCGCCAGGGTGTGATCCTTACAATCCTTGATTCATCGGATTCAGCAGGGCTTGAGTATCAACATGTATCGGGATTGGTTGACAGGCATGTGGATTGTATTATTGTGAATCCCACGGATTCGGATACGGTTTTTCAAGCTATTCAATATGCCAATGATAAGAATATACCTGTGTTAACAGTTGACCGAACCTCTAATGGTGGTTTAGTGGTCTGTCATATCGAGTCTGATAACTTGGCAGGTGGCGAACTGATAGCATCGTACTTAATCGATCAAACTGGAAATAAAGGAAGTTATGTTGAAATGAAGGGTATTGAAGGGACTTCAGCAGCTCAAACCCGGAGTAAGGGGTTCAACGACAGAATGGCCAAGGATAGCAATATGTCTAGAGCCGCAGTTGTAACAGCGGACTTTGATAGAAATAAAGGTCGCGAAGCCATGGCATCCCTATTAGGGGTCCACCCAAACCTCACAGCCCTATTTGCACACAATGATGAAATGGCGCTTGGTGCCGCTGAGATTGCACATGATTTAAAGAGCCCTGTTCTGATTTTCGGATTTGACGGCACCCAGGAGGCAATTGAAGCTATTGAGACTGGGGCTATGGTGGCAACCATAGGCCAACGACCAGATTTACTGGGTAAAACTGCACTGGAAAAAGCAGTGACTTACTTGAAAGAGAAAAAAGTGGAAGCCTTGGTTCTGGTGGACGTACTATTGATTACGAAAGATTCTGATTGATGAAGAAGCTAATTCACAATGATTTGGATTTGCAGCGAATCGTATTCCCATTGAATGGGATTCGCCATCAAAGTCTAGCAGGAGGAATGGATGTCGAGTAAACGCACTGCTGATATAACAAGCGAGCAAATCAATCAGATGGTAAGTGAGGGGTACGAGCTATTAAGTCACGATTTAAACAGAGCTAGGGTATGTGCAGAAAAGGCAAATGATTACGCAACAAATTCAAATGACAATATTGGCATAGCGGGGAGTCTAATATTACTTGGAATATGCGATAATATCAGCGGTGTTTATGCCAGTGCCATCCAGCGGATCCAGCAGGGAATTGATCTTGGTAAGGTTTGCCGAAATCCAAATCTTTTGGCAAAAGGGTTCCATGCCTTAGGTAATACTTTTGCACGAACAGGTGATTTAGAAAGTGCCCTGGAGGCTTATTTACAGGGAATAGAACAGACACGCCTAGGTAATGGAGACTATGAGAGAACCCTTCTGAATAATATTTCAGTAGTCTATTCCAAGACCAACCGATTGTCACAAGCTCTAAACATTTTGTTGGAAGCCAAAGAGTTGGAAGAAGAAAACACTTCTTTTTACGGTTTTTTGCTTGCTAACATCGCTGAAGTCTATTTCAAAATGGGTGAACTTTCCCTGGCTGAACAATCGATGCTTGCTGCTGAAAAAGTGTTTGCTAAAAGCCCTTTAAATATTCAACATCACATTCAACTCTACAAAATTAAAGGGAAGATTGCCTCCTATCAAAATCAAGATGAAGGAGCGCTAATTGCCTTTGGTCAAGCCACTGAATTGTGTGAACGACTGGGTGATAAATTTAGGCTCTGTAGCATTGGTTTTGAAATAGGTAGGCATTATATGAGTAATGGTCAATATGATTTAGCCGTTGAATCCTTAAAACGGGCACAACTGATTGGTGAAGCCATCTCCAGTGATGTTGAGCTCCGAGATATCGCCATGTCATTAGGACAGTGTTACGAAAATTTAGCCCAATATCAAGAGGCTCTTTGCGAGACAAAAAGGTATCACCATCTCTATCAAAAAATCAATACCAAAACTCTGGAAAGTCTTTTTCTGAGTAAAACAGTGATGTTTGAAGTTGAACAAGCAAGAAAAGAGGCGGAGATCCAAAGGCTTAAAAACGAAGAGGTTCACCTGATTGGAAAAATCGGACAGATCATTACGGCTACCCTTGATATAAATATGGTTTTAAGTCTGATTTATAAACACATCCATAGCATTGTTGAGGTTGATGCTTTTGGTGTTTGCACTGTGAATCACAAAGATCAAATGATTGAGTTTAAGATGATGATTGAGAACGGCAAGAAGGTACCCTTGCACCGGGTACCTATGGATGATCCTCTTAGTATTGCAGCCCGTTGTATTCGCGAACGTCAAATGATCCATCTTCAAGATTTAGATTTGCTGGATCGCGTTCAAGGGGCAAAAGGGGCAAGGATGCTTTCAGTTATTTTCTTTCCCCTTGTGGTTTCTGACGAAATAATTGGTTTACTAACACTCCAAAGCCAAAGGCCCAATGCCTATTCTGAAAAAGCATTGAGATTGGTTGAATCATTAGGCGCTTATATTGGGATAGCACTTAAAAACTCTATGCAATCAGCAGAATTGACAAAAAAATCAGCTGATTTAGAGCGTTTGTCCCAAACCGATGTCCTCACTAATCTATACAATCGTCGTTATATGATGACCCGGCTAGACCAACAGTGGGCCCAGAGCCAACTGACGAAACAAGCCTTTCATATTGCGATTTTGGATGTAGATCACTTTAAGCACGTTAATGATCAACATGGGCACCATGTGGGTGATTCCGTACTCATAGAAATCGCAAATCTGATGCACCGCCGACTTCGAAAGTATGATGTTGTCGGACGGTGGGGTGGCGAAGAATTTATACTCCTGATTCCCGAAAGTGATGAAGCTTTAGCTTTCACGGTGTGCGAACACTTGCGTCAATCTTTTGAAAAAAAACGGGTGATGCACCACCAAAAGCGCATCCCTGTAACTGTTACCATTGGACTGACTAAGGTTACAGAAAATGATGAGCGCGTTGACGATGTAATACAACGGGCTGATAGAGCTCTATATGAGGGAAAAAACAATGGGCGAAATCGCCTTTGCGTTTTATAATACAAATCCTGCAAACGTTTGGCGCAAGTTACCGATTGTTCTACCAAAACACCTTCGATATAATGACTAGGTGAATCAAACTAGGAAATGCGGAGGTATGACATGTATCAACTGATTGCACTGGATATGGACGGCACACTACTCAATGAGGATAAAATCATTTCACAGCGGACACTGGAAGCCATTTCTGCACTTAAAGCTCTTGGCAAGAAAGTAGTGTTGGCAACAGGTAGACCTTATAACGGCATCAAACACTATATTAAGCAGTTGGATTTATTGGATGAACACGATTATGTGGTCACCTATAATGGAGCATTAGTTCAAAGTACCAAGGATTCCCGTGTTCTGCTCGACAGGCCTTTAAATATTGCTGCCTATCGAGAACTTTATAAGCTTAGTCAAGAGTTTGGCGTACATATCCATGCACTGACAGAGAACACCGTGATTACCCCATGTCATAATCCCTATACAGAGGTTGAGTCAACCATTAACAAGATTCCAGCCATTGAAATGGCCCTTGAAGCTGTTCCCGATGATACATTGATTGTGAAAGTTATGTTTGTGGATGCACCAGAGGTGTTGGATGCACTAATTCCAAAATTACCTCAGTGGGTAAAGGATCGCTACACCATACTCCGTAGTGCCCCGATTTTCCTTGAGTTCCTTCACCCGGAAGTCAATAAAGGTATGGGGGTCCACGCCATCACAAAAGCTCTCGGGTTAAAACAATGTCAGGTGATTTGTGTGGGTGATGCCCAGAATGATTTAGCCATGATTGAATACGCCCAGTTAGGGGTTGCCATGGGCAATGCCACGGATGAATTAAAGGCTGCAGCTGATTTCATAACATTTTCAAATGATCAAGACGGCGTAGCCCATGTGATAGAAAAGTTTATGTTATAATTAGTCCAAAAGGGAACAACAAAGCCAACAAAATAAATCAACAAAGAGTAGCCACTTCAAAGAGTTTTAAACTTGAAGTGGCTACTCTTTGTTCACCCCATTGGCTGAATCGTGAGAATAGTCTATACTAGTATAGAAAGCATATTTTTTCACAAGGCTGAAAATTTAAGATGAGGTGTCTATGCGAAAGAAGATAGCCCTATTGGTACTGGGTTTATTATTGGTTTCTGGCTTTCTAATCAACTTGTATAGTCAGATGACCTATAATTCAAACATATATGATTTGATTTTTGCAAATCACCAACTTTCAAATGAGGATAGGGAATACTTAAAGGCCCATGGGCCTCTCATTTACGGCAGCGATGACAACTCGCCCCCCCTCAGGTTTTATGATGGGGAAACTCGTGAATACCGGGGACTAGCAATCGACTATTTGCGCGCTTTGGCCATTGAGCTTGAGACCGAAATACAATTTAAACCCATGATTTGGGATGATGCACTAAACGCCTTGGCAGCGGGTACAACTGATCTTTGCGATATGTATCCGTCAAAGGAACGGGCTTCAAAATACTTGTTTTCCAATCCTGTTTATTATCAGAGGGGCATTCTAGTGGTGCCCAGTTATAATAGCAATATCATGAGCGTCAATTTTTTAGTTGGTAAGCGTGTGGCACTGCAACGTGGTGATTATGTCCATGAGTATTTACTCAATAGTGGACCCCAGCTTGAGTTTGTGTTTACCCGTGATTACGAGGAAAGCATTGCACTTTTGCTAACGGGGAAGGTAGATGCTGTTGCCGGAGACGAGCCTGTTATCAGTTACTTTTTGGATAAACTGCAGTTAGGGGAGAAGTTGACCATTGTGGACCAGCCCCTTTATCAAATGCCCATGGTGTTAAGCACCCATATAGACGATAAAGAACTGCAAAGCATTCTCAATAAAGGGATTTATGCCTTAACTCAAAAGAATATCATCACAAAGATTCAGCAAAAGTGGTTTGGTATTTCCACACCAATCGGAGCGGATTTGCAGGGACAACGGATTAGACTACTTTTTTTAGCCTTTACATTGGGGGCGTCTTTTGTTGTGGCAACCATCATTATCTGGAACTTTGAACTTAAAAAAGCGGTACGGTTACGGACGCAAGCCCTGGAAATTAGCCGCAATAACCTTCAAACCATTATTGATGGCTTGGATCATATGATTGTCGTCGTGACTGATGATTGGATGATTTTATCAGCCAATCGACATTTCTACGGGGGACTTGCACATAAATTTGGGGATGAAATCGCACCAACTAAGGGGCCAAGTTTAGAAGGGGATAGCCTTGAAAAAGTGCCTTCTTCTTTAGCTGAACTAATACCTAATTGGCTAGATTGGACCAAACAGGAATGGGCCACATGGCCCATGGAGATGCATCCAGGGGAGCGAGTTATATTTGGTCGCACTTATCGGATTTCTCCTTATCCTATTAAATATAATGCAGATCAAACCCCTTCTTGTTTGATAGTTTTTGAAGATGTGACTGATCAACGGTTAACAGTGGCAAAGATGCTCCAAGAGAACAAGATGTCAGCTATAGGGCAATTGGCAACAGGTATAGCCCATGAGATTAGAAATCCTCTGGGGCTTATTCGCAATTATGCTTTTTTAATCAAACGAAAACCCCAGGATCAAGAGTTATTAGTTGAGGCTATTCCCATTATTGAAGAGTCCGTTGATAAGGCATCAAGTATCATTGATAACCTACTGAATTTCTCTAGGCTAACCAATGATGTACGTACTCAATTTAGTGTGGATACCGTGATTCAAAATGTGGTACGCCTTAATGATAAACTCATGCACCGTAGTCATATCCGTTTGAAATTAGTCCTTGAGCCGGTGACTGCCACATGGTGTGAGGCATCTCTAAGGCATATTTTAATGAACATCATGAATAATGCCATTGATGCCATACCCAAAAAAGGGCAGTTGACCATTTGGCTTAAGCCTCAAAATTCTGGAGATGAAGTGGCTATTCACATCATTGATACAGGAGAGGGGATGTCTGAAGAAACCCTTCAAAGACTCTTTGACCCCTTCTTTACCACAAAACAAGTGGGCCTTGGAACCGGTCTTGGTCTTTATATTGTCTACAATGAACTGACAAAGCATGGGGGCCGCATTACGGCTCTATCAAAGCCTGGCAAGGGCACTATCTTCAAATTGACCTTAACCCCTCAGAACCCATCAGATGGAGTCCAATATGAATCATAACTTTAAGATATTGATAGTGGATGATGAACAAGCCTATTGTGATGTCTTAGTGCGCATTCTTGAGGGTGAGGGCTATTATGTAGAAGCCACCACCCTAGCGACAGAAGTTTTGGATCGACTTGAAAGAGAACGATATGACCTTGTACTAAGTGATTTTTTTATGCAAGATATGGATGGGTTTCAATTGCTCAAAGAGATTAAATCGGAACAATATGACACCGAGGTCATTATTATCACTGGCTATGGTAGCATACAAAATGCTGTTGCTGCCATGCGGGAGGGTGCGTTTTCTTACTATATAAAATCCCACGACCCCGAAGAGCTTCTCTTTGAGATTCTCAAGGTCAAGCGAATTGCGGAGCTAAAGATTAGGGAGAATCAACCTGCTGTAACGGGTCAGTATTTAATGCAATCTAAAAATACGAAGATGCGACGTGCCATTGATCTAATGGACAAGATTGCAAATTCCACCGCCACGGTTTTACTGCTGGGGGAATCCGGTGTTGGCAAAGAAGCCTTTGCGGCTTATTTACACGAAAAGTCTGGTCGTAAAAATGGAAACTTTGTCCCTGTTAATTGCCATGCTTATTCTCAAAGCCTTCTGGAATCAGAGCTATTTGGTCATGAAAAAGGGGCTTATACCGGCGCAAATGAGACCCGCATTGGCAAGTTTGAGTCAGCAGAAGGGGGCACCCTGTTTCTTGATGAGATTGGCGATGCCACCCCCGATATGCAACTTAAAATGCTTCGGGTACTGGATACTAGAAGGATTGAGCGGATTGGTTCTAATCGATTAATTGATGTGGATTTTCGTTTAGTGTGTGCCACCAATCGTTTGCTGCCACAAATGATCGCTGACGGTCGCTTTAGGGAAGACTTTTATTATCGAATTGCCACTTTTGTCATCGATATTCCACCCCTTCGTGAAAGGCGTGAAGACCTTGTATCCATGGTGCAGTTTTTTGTGTCTAAACTAGGCAATGACTTTAAAAAAAATATACGTCATGTTGATGGTAATCTGATGGATTATTTGATGCAGTATCCTTTCCCAGGGAATATTCGAGAGCTTAAGAATATGATAGAGCGATTGGTAGTACTCTCCCCCGACGGGATTTTACGGCTTGACGATTTATACCTGCACCCTTCATCTACGGCACTTAAGATTGGCAATCCCAATGACCCTTCAAACCTTTCGTTACTGGATGCTGGTGGTGTTCATAAGGATCAACTGCTAGCTGGCTACGATGGCACCAATTTTCCTACTTGGCGAGACTATCG
Source organism: uncultured Fusibacter sp. (assembly GCA_964522015.1). Classification (GTDB taxonomy): domain Bacteria; phylum Bacillota; class Clostridia; order Peptostreptococcales; family Acidaminobacteraceae; genus QQWI01. The sequence continues at coordinate 63,077 of CAZFST010000014.1, forward strand.
ATTTATGGTAGAAAAGAAATATCTAGAACAGTTGATGGCCCAAGCTGATAACAACATGACAAAAGCCGCTGACATGATGGGCATGACCCGTCGGCAATTATTTAACCTTTTAAAGTCCCACGAAGCATAAAAAGTGAGAACTTTATTTCCACATTGGAAATAAAGTTCTCACTTTTTTTAGAATGAAATCTCTGGAGATGTTGCTTTTTCGTCATAAATGATTTGGCACAGGTCTTGCTTTATATAAATTTGATTAGCGAGTTCAGTTTCCAAACTGAAAAGGGAGGTCGGAAAGATTTACATTTTAGTGTTAAGGGGAACAAAGAAACACCTTAGAGCAAATCATACGTGTGAACACAAAAAATGGATGGAGGACTTTTATGAATTTACTTGATTTTTCTGTGATGGTGGACGAATTTTTCTGGTCAAAAGTTATGATCGGGGGCTGTCTTATCGTCGGCGTATACTTCTCATTATTAATGAAATTCCCTCAAGTGCGATTGATCAAAGACATGGTCATGCAACTCTTTGGTGGCAAGGCAACTGCTGAAGGTACTTCGTCTTTCCAAAGTTTTTCAATGGCGCTTGGTGGCCGCGTAGGAACTGGTAACATCACAGGGGTTGCATCTGCAATCTTTGTAGGCGGACCAGGGGCTGTATTCTGGATGTGGGCAATCGCCTTCCTTGGTGCAGGCTCAGCGTATATCGAATCAGCGCTCTCTCAAGTATGGAAATCAGAAGTACACGGCGAATATCGCGGTGGACCTGCTTACTATATCGAAAAAGGTTTGAAAAGCAGACCATTGGGTATTGCTTTTGCCCTCCTCACAATCTTTGGTTGTGGTATTGCACTTCCAGGTATCCAAACAACTTCGTTTACATCTGCTGCAGCTGCTTCGTTCTCTGGACTAAGCCCAGCAGTCATCGGTATTATTTATACAATTCTTGTTGGTCTGGTTATCTTCGGTGGCGGCAAGCGTATCGCTAAAACATCTGAACTCATCGTGCCTTTCATGGCTATAGGTTATATCTTATTGGCTCTGGTCATCATGGTTGTCAACTTCTCAAAAATCGACGATGTCTTTGTTCTAATCTTTAGCTCAGCTTTCAACATGAACGCTGTCTACGGTGCGGTATTTGGTAAAGCCATTGAGTGGGGCGTAAAACGTGGGGTCTTCTCGAACGAAGCAGGCCAAGGAACAGGCGCTCAAGCATCTGGTTCTGCAGAAGTATCTCACCCTGCGAAACAGGGTCTTGTACAAGCGTTCTCTGTTTATGTTGATACACTCTTTGTTTGTACAGCAACAGCTATCATGATCCTGGTTACAAACTCATTCAACGTACTTGACCCTGCTAATGCAAATGGCTTTATCACGGAGTTTATTCCAGGCATTGCTAAGGGTAATTTTACACAAACAGCTGTTAATACATTTATCCCTGGCTTCGGCGGCGGATTTGTAGCAATCGCTCTGTTCTTCTTCACCTTCTCTACAGTCCTTGCTTATGCCTTCTATACAGATTCAAGTATTGCTTATATCTTTGAAAAGAAAGCTGATGGTCCAGGTTATAAATACGGCATTCTCTTCGGACGTATCGCCATCGTAGCAACTTGCTTTATCGGCGCTGTTTCTTCAGCGGATGTTATCTGGAACTTCGGTTCTGCAGCTGTTGGCGCAATGGCATGGTTTAATATCATCGTTATCGTTCTCTTGACTAAGCCAGGTCTTGCTACTCTTAGAGACTATGAAGAGCAAAAGAAATTGGGGCTAGATCCAATCTTCGTGCCTTCTCGCTTAGGCATTAAAGATGCAGAACTTTGGGATGAAATCGCAGCTAAGAAATACCCTAAAGAATTAGCAGCACTTTACGCAAGCGGGCTTGTCAGTAAGACAAAGGGAAAAAAATCAGGTGATTATGGAAAATCAGATAAAAAGACTGGCTAATTATATTTGACACACCAATAACCTAGCTGTGGTTTAGGTTTCAAAAGTCAAATGTTGAGCAACTGTCTACCATATGATGCGCTTACTAAAAGTAAGCGGTACAGCATATGGTAGACAGTTAATGCGAAACAGGCTTTTGACACCTAAACCAACTGTTAAACTAAAAAACGATCACTAACAGGTTAAAGAACCTGAGAGTGATCGTTTTTATTTTAGTGTCATTCAGATAGGACAGCGACACCATTTGGCAACCCAAATCCATAAGTGTTATCATAACCGCTTAGGCCAAGATCCAAGCTGTTAGTGCTTAGGGCATTATAAAAACTATCCAGTGTTGCAGTGACGTGTATTTGTTTATAGAGGGCAGCCAAACCTGCGATGTGTGGGGTTGCCATAGAAGTACCACTTAATGATTTATAGGTATTACCCATATAAGTTGAGTAAATGTTCACTCCTGGGGCCACAACATCAATTTCTGGACCTCGGGATGAAAAGTAAGCGACAACATTGTTAATGTCAATTGCACCAATGGCTAGATTAGAGGGATATGCCCCAGGAAAATCAATAGCGGCACCGTCGTTGCCTGCAGCAGAAACTGCGAGAATCCCTGCTTGCTTAGCAGCATTTAGCGATTCTTCAAGAGTGATACTACCAGTATTTGCTCCTAGACTCATATTAATGACATCCATATCGTTATCAATGGCCCAGTTGATGCCCTGTACAACGGTTGACAAGTAGCCTGAGCCCCGTTTATCAAGGACTTTGATGGCATATAATTGGGCAGCTGGCGCAACACCAACGACGCCGATACTATTATTTAGTGCAGCGATAGTACCTGAAACATGTGTGCCGTGTCCATTATCATCTTTATAACTTGGGACACGTGCAACATAACTGACACCGCCCCATACTTTTAAATCCCCATGGTTGGTGTCAATACCAGTATCGATGATACCAACGCGAACACCTGCTCCTGTTGCAGCGTTCCATAAATCTGGAGCCCCCATACGCAGGATACCCCACTCGAGGGTTTGTGGGGGTGGTACTGTACCACCAGGATTAGGTTTAACTTTTCCGGTGATGGTAGGTGTTAATTGCACAACTTGATCAACCTCAATGTACTTAATGCCAAAACGGCTAGCGTGTTGTGTAATGGCATTCAGATTTCCATGGACCACCAATCCATTTTGTTTTGCCAATGTGGCTTCAATCTTCATTACTTTTTCCAATGACACCTTAGCTTGTTGCAATTGCTGCTGTGATTCAAAGACCACAATCAAACGACTGGTAGTCTGATCAGTTACTGCAAAGCTAGGTAACATCATTATACAAAGCAGTGCTGCAATGGTGAAACTTGCAATGAGGCGCTTCATCACATCATCTCCTTTTAATATGCTCATAAGCTCATCGTACGCTAGTACTTTGCACTAATATATATACCCACATTGGCGATAATTATTCTCAGAAGTCTTATAAAAGAAGGTTTAGGAAGATGGTCCTATAGGTATAAGTAGATTATAATGAACTCTATAGAAGGTAAGTTAGTTGACTGTGCACAGTCAGACACAAATCAAAATAATCATAAAAAGAGGTGATTGCGCTGTATAGAAAATATAAAATGACCATCAAACGAGAATTTTTCGTTACCGGCCTGGTAAGTGTCATGTTAATAGCGACTGTTTTCATCTCCTTGTTATCGATTAGTAACTACTATTTGAGCATGGAAAACGCCCGTCAAAAGCTAAAGAATGCTAATGTCCATTTGACCACTTATACCCAAGGAATTTTAGATAGCCTTGCTTTGTCAACAAATATCTGTGCTGGTTTCTCTGAAGTCTCCAATTACAAAACGGGAGACGTAGAGGCAAAAGCCACTATTTTGGCTCTGTTGGCATCAACAGCTAAAGCAAATTCACACATTAAGAATTGTTATGCTGGTTTTGAAAGCGGAGAGATGCTCATTGAAAACTATACCTTACCTGAAGGTTATGATCCTCGTATGCGCCCTTGGTATATTGAGGCTTTGGCATCTTACCCAGAACTGTCAATTGGAGCGCCTTATCAGGATGCACAAACATCAGAATGGCTAATCTCTTTGTCCCGGGCCGTAATGGATGATCATGGGGACATCAAGGGCGTTGTGGCTGTTGATTTCACCCTTGATAACATGAAACAATTGATGGGGGAGCATCGGTATTATGAGTCTCAATCCAATTATGTACTAGATAGTAGTGGCATGAACTTAGCCCATTCCAGTCCGGAATATTTGTATCAAGACTCAGATACCATCGTTCCTGGGATTAATGAATTGTTTACTTCCGCTTCAGGTGCGATTATTTATCAATTGAAAGATAAGAAACGAATGGGTTTTTATCAAAAGTTGGACCGAACTGATTGGATTATAGCTTCTGCAATCGACGTATCAGAGGTTACCAATCCTCTCATAACCATGATTGGTATTAGAGTGACAGTCTTAATAGGCCTTGCGATATTGCTTGGTCTGGTCCAAGTCAAACTTTATGAGCGTAGCTTTGTTAAGCCAATTACATCCCTACGGGACAGAATCGCTGAAATTACCACTGGAAAAAAAGTAGAACTAACAGATTACTTATATACAAATTATGAGCTTTCCGAGATTGCCAGTCGCATTGAGGACATGGCAGAGACTTCCCTACGAAAAAAAGCCGACGAACTGGCTTTAATTCTTGCCTCAACCAGTGATGGGATGTTAGTTTTGGATTTAGATGGAAATGTGATACATTTCAATCAGAAACTGCTGAACATGTGGGATTTAGAAGCTATCTGCGATACCTCAACAGTGTCAAACCCCATACTTCAAGAGCAAATTGCTACCCTGCTTGGTAGCTCAGAGAATTCCTTGACTACCATTGCCCTACAAAATGGCATCTTACTAGAGCAGTATTCCTGTTCTTTAACAGATGGTGGCCAAATGCGGGGGCGTTTGTGGAGTTACCGTGATGTGACTAAACAAATTCATGCAGAGGAAAACTTGAAGCGATTGGCCATCACAGACGAGTTGACAGGTGTATGGAATAGGCGACAGCTCATGGCTCAAGGTACATTTGAGATTGAAATCGCTAAGCGGACAGAACGGCCACTGTCTCTGATTTTTCTGGATATCGACTATTTCAAGCAGATAAATGACACCTTTGGCCATCCTGTTGGGGATGAAGCTCTGAAATTTTTGACAAGTCATATCAAACGTCTTATTCGTAGTACGGATATGATTGCCCGCCTAGGTGGTGAAGAATTCTGTATTTTGACTGTCAATACCAATCAGGCGGCAGCATGTGCTTTAGCAGAAAAGATACGGGTATTTTTTGAGCGTGAAATCCTTAGGGTAAAGGGTCAAGATATTCATTTCACCATTAGCTTTGGTGTAGCTAGTCACCATATAGGAAATGGCACCATTGATGATCTGATCAGTGAAGCAGATGAAGCATGCTATGAGGCGAAAGCTAAGGGGCGCAATTGCGTAGTGGCCAATCAGCCTTAAAACCCATAAAAATAGCACACACCCTAGGGTATGCGCTATTTTTTTATGCATTTTGATCCACTTTGTCATTGGGATCTTTCAAGGAAGCCCAAAGAGACTGATTGTCGACTAACCATTTTAACATACTGCGATTTGTTTTAGCGGCATCTGGATATTTTTCATTGGATTCAAGCCAAGCGATGAAAATTAGTTGAATCCCATAGATCACATCTGGAATGGCCCGCCATTCTGCTGCCGACAGCTTTCTGTCAGTGGCCACGTTATAGCCATTGATAATGCTAATCAGCATTTGTGGCCACTGGTCCTTTGCTTTTGGGTGTTTGTAAGCTTCTGACAGAAGGCCTGTTGCAATGTAACAGAGATCAAAAATTCGCACATTCCGTTCACTGATTTCAAAGTCGATAAACCCAGTGACCTGTTGGTCTTTAAAGAGAATATTAGAGGGGTTTGGGTCCCGATGAATCAGTTGTAGTGGTGAGGTTTCTAACACTTCTGAGATAACCCTTGGAAAACGGGCTTCAAACTCTGTATAGAATGTATCCGCTAAATCTAAGCCCAGTGGCAACTCTCTTTGGGACATGATCCGGCGAGCATTGGGAATTGCCCAACGAACCACTGTGCCAACCAAATCAGCCTCTTTAATATCTTCAAAACAGATGGCTCCCAGTGGTTGCTCATTGTCCAGGTGATTAAGAGCGTTATGGAGCTCCCCAAGGGCAATGCCATAGGCTTCGCAAATGGCATTTTGAGTGGGTCCATCCACCTCTAAATAGTCTTTAGGTAGAAGTGGCTCACCTGGAATACGGTGCATAAGGGCAAAACTTCTGCCTTCGAATACCACAATCTCTTCTCCTGTTCGAGTTAGTACAGCGGTTTGCCCTTTGAAGCCATGTGAATCTAAGGCTGCGCTGATTTGAAGGTGCTTTCTCAGCTGTACCACGTTTTGTGTGGTTTTTAAAATATAAGCGTTGCCGATATGCCAGACATGCTGACAAACCATGGCGCCACCGGCATTGGTTGCAGGTGTGATTTCTTGTACTGAATTGTTTTCTGTTAAAGAGTCCAGTTGTGGTAACGCCAGATCCCAATATTCCAATAGTTTCTTAATTTGTTTTTTATTCATATGGTATGCTGCCTCCAGACTGAGATTAATCGGTTCTAGAAGCCTAGATTCAGATGTTTGACATTTAAGATAATGCCGTATAGAACAGCCATGTTCCCGTTTGAAAGCCTTGTAAAATCCTGCATGGGTGTCAAACCCATAACTGAGTAAGAGCTCAATCAACTTTTCCCCTTGGGTATGTCTATAGAGAATACACTGGAGCCGTCTCTTAATGATATAAGCTTGAGGTGTCATACCTAAAGCTTGAAAAAAGAGACTTCCAAAGTGTTGACGAGAATAGCCACATGCCTTAGCAAGTTCTTCAATGCTAATATCTGACTCTAGTAGTGCTTCTATCTTGTCGATTGCGGTTTGTAAATTATGTTGATGAGTGGATTGACATGTCATGTGATACTCCTGATTTTATTCGCTCGCGAAGCGTTATGGCTAGCATATCATGATAGCATGACAAAAACCTTTCCAAATTCACGGACATCACCTCATTCAAGTATCTGCTGAACGGTGCGTTTGACAGAAGCGTATAAACTAGCAATGGCAGGCTTTGTGACCAGAGAACCGACAAAGTGGATATGGCTCTTTTGCTGCTGCTGGGTGATTTCTGCGTAAAAGTTGGGCCTTAAGTGCTCTGATGTGGCATGGGGAAAAATGTGCCACTGCTTGGCACAAATCAAATGCTTGACCCTGATACCAATATTTTCAATGTCTTTTGTTATATCATTCACCAGTTCTTGATTCACATGACCATAAACATAGGCCACCAGCACCGTCTTTTGGCGCTGTTTAAACGTGTGAAAAAACTGGATTTTATGCTGATGACCCAAATGGGCCTTGTAGTAGGTGGTCACCATATTATCCGCATGAACTTTATAGGCACAGCTGATAAAAGGGTTGGTTTCAATTTTAGCCATCCAATCCTTACAAAATGAATCCTTGATCACATGCGCCGGGAGTTTAGTGGTCACCAGAACCTTGTCGTAACAATCAGATCCGTATGGAGTATCTACCTTGACTCTTTCACCAAGAGGCTCAATGCTTTCAACCGCAGCACCGTAACGGATATCTGAGACCCCTTTGCTGAGCTTTTGAATCACTTCAGAAAACCCTTTTTCGATAAATAGCAGTTTTTCACCTCTTATAAAGGTATCGATGGTTTTAAAATCAAAGATAGAAAACGCATAAAAGGCTGGAAGTTTTTCAATAGCACCAAATCCAAAAGAGGATAGGTGGGGGGCGATGGCCTCAGCAATGGCGGTTAGTCCGTGGTTTTCCAAAAAAACCTTCAAGTTTAGGGTTAGGTCTGCATGAATTTGTCCGTAGTGCTCAGGGTGAAAGGATTCTGGGTAGTGGTCTAAAATGGTTTTTAATGTGGTCAATTCGGCAACAAGGGTAGAAACCTGTTTTCTAGACATCTGTTCAACGGCGGAGAAATGCTCATCAATAAAATTCCGATAGCTAAACCGTTCAGAGAAAGAGACGTCTAACTCCAGTAGTAGGGCTTTGATATCATCCCCAAGGCAAAATACGGTGCCCAGCTCAATAAAAAGATCCTTATGAACAAGGGTACGACAATGGCCGCCAATCATCTCTTCTTTCTCAAAGACCGTGACTTGTACCCCTTGCTGTTCTAAGAGATAGGCAGCTAGCATCCCACTAAAACCCCCTCCGATAATTGCGACTCGCATAGTTCACCTCTTAATAATCTCGGTCGATATATGCCCAAAGGGGCAAAATCAGTTCTGTGTTTTTTGACTTTGCGTAATACTCAAAAGGTGAAGCTATTTCTTGATGATCATAAAGTGTTTTATGATGAAGGTTGTAATCCCTTATATGCTGCTGAAATTTGATAATGATTTCTTGATGTGATAACCCTTGTTGAATCCAGGGAAGAAGGGCGCTAAGACAGTGTTGATTGTAGCTATTTTTAAGATGTTGAACCTGAATGCCTTCTTCGTTTTTGGAGTTATGGGGGGGATCTACTAATTTAAGAGGGTACTCACCTAATTTATGAACTGCCACCTCAAAGCCACTATGATGAGTGGCTTTTTCTATTTCTGAAAGAAAAATATGGGGGTGCTTACCACATAGGGGATCATGTTCAGGAATAAAGAGGTGCTTGGGTTCAAATTGTAGCATTTGAGCGATGGGCATAGCAACTGCTGTCAAAAGGTTTTCAAAATGGGCCGTTGAAAGGGTGCTATAGAGTCTGCTGCAAGCAATCTTGCTCCTATAATCCAAGAATGTGTAGGTATATAGATTGCCAAGGCCATTAAAGTGCCCCACATAGGTTGTCCAAAAGAGCCAACCCTCTCCGCCCTTTAGCTCAGTGAAACTTGGAGACACATGTGCCGGGTTTTTTTCTCTTTTATGTGCGAACTTATTCCGTTGCTGCTTCGTGCTGAGTTTTAGGGTTTTCAGGGTATTATAGACTGCTGACTCACTAATATCATAATTGAAATCTTCTAACAAATATTTAAGGGCTCTCGGGCCATAGTGAGGATTCTTCTTGACCAGGGTCATTAGAAGGGCAATCACTGGGGGAGCTGTTTTATTCTTTGGTGTAAAGTCCTTGGTAATCTGATCAAGTCCAATAAGACCAAGGGCATTGTAGCGCTTGAGCCACCGATAATAAAGGGTTCTAGAAATATGATGCTTTTTACAAGCCTCGGTAACACCGTATGCTTGCCCATCCATCAGTACTGTCAATTTCTTTTCCCGTTCCATGGACTCCCCCCTTTCTTACTGGGTAAATCATATCATAGGGATGAATCCATATCAATTGGAATAGAGGGGATCGAATAAATTTTACTTTATATTTCTGTTTACAATATACCCTGTAGGAATCAAGAGTTTTCAGAAAATTCGATGTAACTAAATAGAAAATTGAATGTAAACACTTTGCTAAAGTAACTAAGGGTTGAATTACGGCGCAATTACCTACATTGTTAATTGATTAACCCATTGATATAATCGTTATTATAAGAGGCTAGGAGGTTTGACAATGAGCGAATTAAAGGTGTTTACCATCAAAAAGAATATTCATGAAGACAACAAACAAGTGGCAAATGCCACACGGGAGGTGCTTAACCACCACGGGGCTTTTTTAATCAATGTCATGTCATCACCGGGCAGTGGCAAGACCTCTGCCATTGTCAGCACCATCAAGGCCCTAAAACATGAAATGGCCATTGGGGTGATTGAGGCTGATGTAGATTCTGATGTGGATGCCCGTACAGTTCAAGCGGCAGGTGCAAAGGCAGTTCAGATGCACACCGGAGGCTTATGCCACTTGGATGCAACCATGGCAAGAGAAGGGATTGACCAACTGGGAGTTGAGGATTTAGATTTAGTATTTTTAGAGAATATCGGCAATCTCATCTGTCCAGTAGGTTACGATACAGGAGCCATGAAGAACATCGCCATCTTAAGTGTTCCCGAGGGGGATGATAAACCCCTAAAATATCCTATGATTTTTGCTAAAGTGGATGCCTTGATTATCAGTAAAATAGATGTGATGCCCTATTTTGATTTTGATTTAGCTATTTTAGAAAAACGTGTTAAGGCCCTGAATGAGAACATTATCATTATACCAATGTCTTCAAAGACAGGTGAAGGTGTAGATGTTTGGACAGATTGGGTTAAGACCCAAATGAAGAGGAGCTTATAATGGCAAAACGCGATCAAAAGACAATGAAGTCCAGTGACAATCAGAATACAACCAAGTCCAGTGACAATGGACAGAATCAGTTTGACAAGCATGGCCGGTTTAATTTTGCAAATAACTGGGACGAAGTGGCAGGAAGACCCTACCGCCAAGAAATATTGGATCTGGCCAATAAAATCGGCAGAACCAAGGCTGGTACCAGTAGAGAAGCCATTCCATTTGGTCCTGAATACTACTGTCTGGAGCCAATTTTAGATGCCTACCAAGCGAAAATTGCCATGCACTTGGCTTTCAGAGAAAAGCGTAGCGCCCAAGATATCGTTTCCCTTTCAAACGAACCTTACGAAAAAGTCAAAGGGGCCCTGGACCACATTGCTTGGGCAGGGGCTGCTTTCGTGAACACGGTGGATGGGGTAGACATGTACTGGCAAGACATTTTTGTCCCGGGTCACTTGGAACTGATCAATAATAATAAAGAACTGGTGGCTAAATTTCCAATGGTGGCAGAGGCATTTTACTATTTTGGTAGTAAAAAAGGGCCTATGGCTGCTGGTATTATGCCTATTGGTGCTGGTCCTATGCGAGTTTTACCCATTCAGCGGGCCATTGATGGCAATTCAAGAAGAGCTTCTTATGAAGAATTATCGGTCCATCTTAACGAAGCCACTGTCTTTTCTGTGTCTGATTGTTCTTGTCGGACATCAAGGGAGGCCATGGGTGAAGGGTGCGGTCACTTAAAAGAAGAGATGTGCATTCAAATGGACCATGCGGCTGAGTATTATATTAAAACCGGCCGTGGCAAGGAAATCACTAAAGAAGAAGCCTTTGAGATTATCAAGCGGGCAGAAGATAACGGTCTGATGCATTCTGTGCCAAATTTAGATACACCGGGACATACCCATGCTATCTGTAATTGCTGTGGTTGTGGCTGTTATGCCATGCGCCTTGCCAATGAGTTCTTAAATAATGATATCGTTCGTTCAAATTATAAATCTGTTGTGGATGAAACAAAATGTGTTGCTTGCGGTGAATGTGTCGATGTTTGTCCCACCAATGCTTTGAGACTGGGGCAGAAGCTTTGCACCAATACACCCATTGATGAAAAGATGATCAATGAAACCCCAAGAAATAATGAATGGCCTGAGGAAAAATGGAATAGTGATTATAGAACTAACCGTCAAAACACCTTGGACTCTGGTACGGCCCCTTGTATTACCAACTGTCCAGCCCATATCCCGGTTCAGGGTTATATAAAACTTGCAGCTCAAGGGAAATACAGTGAAGCTTTAGAACTGATTAAAAAGCACAATCCGCTACCGGCGGTGTGCGGTCGCATTTGTCCAAAGCTTTGTGAAGAGGATTGTACTCGTGGTGATTTTGACGAGGCTGTAGCAGTTGACGATGTTAAAAAATTCATCGCGCAAAAGGACTTAGAAGCGGGCACTCGCTTTATACCAAAGAAACGACATGATTACAGCGATAAGAAAATCGCCATTATAGGGTCTGGACCTTCAGGTTTGACTTGCGCATATGACTTAGCCATGGATGGTTATGATGTCACTGTTTTTGAGAGGGAGAGAAAACTGGGGGGCATGCTGTCCTTGGGTATTCCATCTTACCGATTGGAAAAAGACGTTTTAGACGCTGAAATCGATGTGATTCGCGAAATGGGCGTTAAGTTTGAAACTGGGGTTTCCGTGGGTTCAGATTTAACCCTTCAAGACTTAAGAGCCAGAGGTTTCGATGGATTCTTTGTTGCCATTGGTGCCCAGTCTGGTAGAAAATTAGGCATTGCCGGCGAAGATGCCCCTGGTGTCCTTAGTGGGGTTGAATTTTTAAGAGGTGTGAACCTAGGGGAACCATCTCCAGTAAAGGGCAATGTGGTAGTGATTGGTGGCGGTAACGTGGCCATTGACGTGGCAAGAAGCGCTGTGAGACTCCCAGGTGTCAATCAGTCCATGCTTTATTGTCTTGAATCCAGAGAGCAAATGCCAGCCCATAAAGACGAAGTATTAGAGGCACTGGACGAAGCCGTTGCTATCAATAATGGTTGGGGGCCAACCAAGATTGTGACTGAAGGCGACCAGGTTAAAGCCGTTGAGTTTCAGCGCTGTGTGTCCACTTTGGATGAGTCGGGACGCTTTAACCCTAAGTTTGATGGGACTCAAAACATCACTGTTCCTTGCGATTATGTACTTTTGTCAGTGGGTCAAACCTATGACTACGGCAATCTCTTTGCAGGGGAAGGGGTTAAACTCAGTGCAAGGGGTACGATTGAAGTCAACCCAATCACCCTTCAATCCTCAAAAGCGGATATTTTTGCAGGAGGAGATGTAGCAACAGGGCCAAGACTGGCCATTGATGCCATTGCAGCTGGTAAAGAAGCCGCTGTATCCCTTCACAGATATGTTCAAAAGGGCCAATCCCTATTATTCGGTAGAGATCGTCAAGACTATAAGATGTTTGATAAGGGAAATCTGGCCACCATCGTGGACTATGATGGTACTGAAAGACAGCATATTGAACATATAGAGGGTAAGGTTTCCAAAAAGACCTTCAATGATTTAAGAGGGGTCTTTACAGAGGAGCAGATTAAGAAAGAAACGGCCAGATGCCTGGGCTGCGGCGCAACAAAAGTGGATGAATACCTTTGCGTTGGCTGTGGGGCCTGTACCCTACGGTGTAAATTTGAAGCCATTAAGCTTGAGCGGGTATACGATGTGAAGGGCTTTGACATTAACAAATTGCCAAAGGCTGTTATGAAAAAGGCTCTGTCACGTAAGGTTAAAATTGCTATTAAGAAGATCATACCATTTGCGAAGGTGCGCTAAGAGAAAACGGTAAGAAGCCAAACTTAGATAAGAGGGGTTGTTATGCATGAACTTGGCATTGTGTACGAGGTTATCAAGGTGGTAGACAGCTTTGTACAAGAAAATCAGATTACCCATGTTGAGAAAATTATATTAGAAATAGGCCAATTATCCCAAGCAATCCCACGGTTTATTGAGTCCTGTTATCCAGCAGCTGTGGATGGTACAGCCTATGAGGCTACCAGCCTGGAGATTATCACCCTCCCTGCAATTGGCCAGTGCACCTCATGTCAAACCCACTATAACATTGTGGACAATCGGAAAGTGTGTCCCACTTGTGCCAGTGAGAATTTTAAATTGATCAGTGGTCAAGAGTTTAGTATTAAAGAGATTGTAGCTTATTAAGATGGTATTTGCCTATGTGGTACATGTGGGTATAAGCCGTAAAAAAAATCCAACCCGTGAATATTTCGATTAATCGAAATATTCACGGGTTTTTTTTTGCTTTTCTTGGTATGATGAAATGGTGATAATAAAATAGTTAACAATTTAGAGGGTGAAATTTTGGGGGAAACATATGTTGAAATTCAATCGGAGTACTTACTTAAGGGGATTCATACTAGCCACCCTAATGGTTACTGTGGTACTCGTGCCAATACTTTCTAAAAAAACAGAAGTGGGACTTGGTGCGCAGACAGTGGCTACCCAGGAAATGATGAAAACCATAGAAGCCTTATCAGGTGATGGTTTTGAGGGCCGTCTTTGTGGCAGTGATGGGAATCGCTTGGCCATGGATTTGGTGATCAAGACCCTAAAATCATTGAAGATTGAGCCTGGTGCCCAAGATGGCAGCTATGAGCAACCCTTCAAGACCATCATCCCGCAAATAGATAAGGAGTCTGTTTTTACGATAGGCAAAACAGACAGTTTCACACTCTATGAGGATTATAATGCACTGCCTTACATGAATGGGGCAGGTATTGATTTTCAAGGTGAAATGATATTGGTGGGATCGGATTTGATGAGGGTACCCCCTGAAATGATCAAAGATCGCTTGGTGGTGGTGGAGGCCACCAGAATTCTGCCGGATTGGGTGGCATATGTTCAGGAGATGGGTGCAAAGGGGATGCTATGCAGTTCAGATGCCCAGTTATTCGGCGGCACCTTACCCATTGCCAGTCAAAAGAACATCAGCATCAGGGGTAAGACTGGGGAGTCCTTATTTATGGGCTATATCTCAGGGCCTGCTTACATAAGCTTAAAAGAAACGGCACAATCAAGGGATCTGGGCATCATCCCAAATGTGACTTTAAAGGTGAACATGGCATTTCCCGTGGTGAAGACCGCCAATGTCATCGGAATTTTAAAAGGCAATCCCAGGGCGGATCGGGTATTGATGCTATCTGCCAATCTGGATGGTCTGGGAATGGGACCCAAGGGTCAAGTTTTTAGCGGTGCTGCTAAAGAAGCTGCCAGTATGGCCTCATTGCTAGAGGTAGCAAGAATACTGTCAACTGAGGACAATCTCCCTTATCGTCAGATTGTCTTTACCTTCTGGAATGGTCAGCAACAAGATGATGCCGGTTCAGAGCATTATCTTGCGCACCCCCTCTATCCTCTTGAGAAGACCACTCTGATTCATCTGGATGCCATCGGCATTCCTTCCTTAGCCGGACTTCAAATTCAGTCAGACAATACAACTTCATCCATCTTAAGAGATCAGCTCTATGACTACGCACAGGATATGGGGTTGACTGTGGAAAAGACAAGACAGACCACCTCTATCGGCAGCCGATTTGTGGATAAAGATGTGCCAACCATGGTTTTAGGAGGCTCCCGAGATGAAACCTATCCAGAGGCCACCTATGGTGACAAACCTGATAAGCTTGATGTGGCAGTCATCGAGGACACCGTCACGCTGGTTCTGGGTTATATCGCAAAAGAACTCTACCCGAGCCCCCTTGTGGATTATCTGACCCCCCTTGAAGTCGGACTCTTGGCAGTGGTTGTGCTGGCCGGTTTGGTCAGCGCGCCTGTACGCAGGTTCTATGGCAAGGTAGTCCCCTATGCTGCAGTTGTGGTGATGCTGGCTTTTTTGGTCACCATTCGCCAGTCCACCGATGTGCGCAATATTCAGGGCACCCTAACCACCAATTTTTCTTTCTATTTGACCCTAAAGCAAACCGTCTTCTACCTCCGCGGTCTCATTGCCCCAAGCTATTATAGCGGTCAGACCCTTGGCAATATCGTCATGGTGATTAAAGAGGCCAGCTTCTTAAGCATCAAGCTGATCGGGGCATCTCTAAGCCTTGCCATGATTGCCGGTCTTTTGCGGGGTATCTTTGAGAGTTATCAGGCAAAGCCCATCAATATGCGGTCCCTTGGCACCCTGATGCTATTCTCCATACCCGATGTCTTTGTGGTGCTCTTGGGCTTGTTTGGTTACACCTATCTGTATCGCCATTTTCCACAGCTGGGAAACTACCCTTGGCTAAAGGGATTCTTGCTGCCTGTGGCGGTTTTGGCAATCATACCCACCATCTATGTTTCCCGCATAACAGCCATTGTGGTCCACGAAGAGCTGGAAAAGGACTACATACGTGCCGCCAAAGCCCTAGGCTACCCTCGAAAAAAAATATTTGCCACGGAGCTGCTGCCAGCAGTGATTTTCAGAGTGCTGGACACCTTGCCGACACTGATGACCATGCTCTTATCCAATATGATCATTGTAGAGTATCTTTTTAACTACAACGGCATCGGCTATTTTCTTCTTTACCTCTACAGACAACAGGATATCCAGCGGTTTGTCCCAATGGCAATTGTTCTAGGCTTAATTTATGCCATCTTTGTCCGCGGTATACAGACAGTAGGCAATCACTTCAATCCAGCCAAAAGAGGGGGGAGCCGATGATGCCAGGGAAGAAGACTATGGAAAAATCAAATCAGCAGGTAAAGCGCCCTAGAAAAATGAAGCCCCTTAACATGCCTCTTATGATTGGAACCGTGATTTTAGTGATGATTCTCTTTGTCATGCTCTTTCCCCAATGGTTGACAGACAAGAGTCCTTATACCGTTCAACAGCTCCGCTTTTTATCCCAAGATGGCAAATTTGCCATGGAGAAGGCCCCTTTTGTGCCTTCGGCAGAATTTATCTTTGGAACCGATGATTTAGGTCGGGATATATGGAGCTATATCATCTATGGTACGCGCATGACCATAGGGCTGGGCATACTCACGGCTCTAAGCCAGTTCCTCATCGCTTTGCCCATGGCCCTTTTGGGCGGAACTGGACACAGGGGGGTCAAATCTCTAATTTATCACACCAACCTCTTCTTCTGTGCGATACCGGCTCTGCTACTGAGCATTTTAGTCCTTCAGATCGATTTTTTTGGCAGCCTCAATCGCATGCAATCCCTATTGGTGTTTGTCTGTGTGTTGACCTTGGTGGGGTGGCCAAAGCTAGGCATGCTCCTTACAGAGCGGGTGGAGAGACTGAATAGTCAGGCCTTTATTCTGGGTGAAGTCGCCATCGGGAAAAAAAAGTGGCGCATAGCCCTTGAAAATCTGGTGCCCCACCTGGTGCCAGAGGTGGTCGTCCTCTTCTTTATGGAGGTGGCCAGAAATCTGTCCATGATGATGCAGTTGGGCTTGTTCGGCGTCTTTATCGGCAATCTACGGCTGGTGCTGGACTCGCAAAATGGGGTCATGACTTATTTCAATATCAGCTACGAACCAGAATGGGCCAGTATGCTTAGCACCTCTCGAACCTATTTGACGATAGCCCCATGGACGGTGATTTTTCCTGCCCTTGCGTTTTTTATCAGCGTATTGGGCTTCAACCTCTTTGGCGAAGGCCTGCGCAATCGTCTGCAACTAAAGAATTCCATCTTGATTCCCACCGTGCGAGAGTTCTTGATTTTAGATTATAAAGGGCTTTTCAGGCGTTTGAAGCCATACAAGCGCCGGTTATTTGTGGGTGCTCTGTCTGTGGTGGCATTGGCGGTCTTGACCTTTGCCAATCAGCCCCGGTATGATTTTTTCATACCAGAAGGGTCAGATTTCCCTGCATCCCAGGTGATGATAGGTACTGAAGCGGCTAATGAGAGTGCAGGGGCTATTTCAAATGCCATGGCAGAGCTGGGACTTGAGCCTGTGTCAGGTGAGAATTACACCATGACCTATGACATGGGTCAGGTTTCTCAACTGGTAGAGCAGCACATGACACTGGGTGAGACAGAACTTGAGCCCAATGTGGATTTTGGCTATATCAGCGTGGGGGAAGTCAAAGCATCTGGTGATGCTTCAAGTGACGTATCAGGCCAGGTGGTGGATGCCACCGATATGGATTTGATTTCCATGACAGATTTTAATGTGTTTGAAAACTCTTTTGTACTTTTGGATTCAGCTTATTATAATGATGGCTTTATCGGGTTTTGGATTTCTAAAATCAGTCAGGTGGTCCATGTAAAAGGGGTGCTGCTCTTGGCCAGGGAGGGAGAATCCTTGGCCTCGCCCATCACGGAAAAGGCGGTAAATGGGGGTAACGCTCAGGGTGATGGGGGTGCCACCCCGGTTATCAGGGTTTCCCGCGGGGTGGGCGAGCTGCTGAGGCAAGAGCCGGGTCTAGTGCTAAGTACCCGGGCCACCACCAAGGCTTTGGGTGGTCAGGGGCGCAATGTGGTGGGGCTTTTTCGGGGCAGTGAGCAGGCGCTGCAAGATGAGGTCATTGCCATCGGGCTTAGCTACAACTACTTGGACCAAAAGGGCAAGGAAACATTGGCCTTCAATATCGCCTTGATGAAACACCTATGCTCTCTCAACAATAACCGGCGATCCCTGATGTTTATTTTTATGGATGGGACCCTAACCGATGCTTATCACGGGATCTATGAATTTTCTAAGGATGTGCCTGTGAGCCCACAAAAGGTAAAGGTCTATTTGGATTTAACAGGGTTAAACACGGGTATAGCCACAAGTTCAGGTAAGTCTATGCAAGCTACTGAAGATATGCTTGCTTTTAGTACCCGTCAATCACCTGCTACGAGACAATTCGCATGGAGCCTTGGTCAGATGTTAAGCGATGCTTTTAAGCGCGAGGGCATCACAACCCGTGGCATTGAAAGTACAAAGGCTGGTGCTGAGTACTGGTTTATCGAGAAGAATGCCTATAATGCCATGTTTTGGGAAGCGGGGATTGCCTCCTTAATCATCGGCGGCGAGACCCAAGATTTAGAGGCCTTAGGCAGCATCTTGCTAGAAGTCATAGGAAAGAACAACTACTGACGTGATTAGTAGGGTAGGCAGAATTAAAAGGTGGCTGTCTGTTAGAAGGGAGATGCAGGTGAAGCGATATGATTAAACCCTTAATTCAACTGAAACATGTCAAGGTCTCTTTTTACCATAAGCACCAAGCCATCCAAGTTGTACGTGGGGTGAGCATTGATGTGTATCCTGGGGAAATCGTCGGTATTCTCGGGGAATCTGGCAGCGGCAAAACCGTTGCTGCCACTTCCATCCTGCGGCTTCATGAGCCGGGGGAAAGCAGCATAGACGCAGGCGAGATTTACTTTGAGAATCGTGATCTATTGCAGTTAAGCGAAAGAGAGATGCTAGCCATAAGAGGTAAACGAATCGCTTATATCTTTCAAAATCCATCTGCAGCCCTCAATCCATATAAGACCATTGGCAAGCAATTGCAGAGCCTTTTGAAGAATCATAAGATCGCAGCTACATTTGAGGACATCCTTGGTGCTTTAGAAGAAGTCGGCATCGATAATCCTGAGCAAGTATATAGCATGTATCCTGGGCAGCTCAGTGGCGGACAAAACCAAAGGATTATGATTGCTCAAGCAATTTTGTGCAAGCCGGATCTTTTGATAGCGGATGAGCCAACCAGCGCAATAGACGCTTCTTTGAGTCGGAAGGTGCTCAACCTGTTGAAGTCCCTGAATCAGAAATATGGCATGTCAATCTTGATCATCACCCATGACTTTGATGTTGCAAAATATCTGTGTCATCGATTGGTGATCATGTATGGTGGGTTAGTGATGGAGTCTGGGGGCATGAGTGATATCTTTACTGAGCCACTGCATCCTTATACCCAGGCCTTGATGAAATGTGCCCTATCTTTGGATGAAGAGGTGATTGGGTCTGAAAGGGTCGTTTATGCACTTGAAGGCACACCCTTGACGCCAAAAGAGTTTAAGGATGGGTGTCCGTTTTTTAATCGTTGTGGGGTACGTCAGGGTGTTTGCGATACTTCAATGCCAGAAATGAGGTCGGTGACCGATTTAGAATTAGAACTTGAACACGCCGTCCGTTGTGTACGTTTTCAAGAGGGGGTGGCAGGATGACAACTGAAAAGTCTGCACCAGTGTTATCGGTCTTAAATCTGAGTAAGTCCTATACCGTCAAAACCAAGCTCTTCGGTGGGGCGGAGACGATTCAGGCAGTCAAGCAGATTTCATTTGAGGTCGGGGAGGAAGAAATCTTAGGATTGATAGGGGAAAGCGGCTGCGGCAAGAGCACGACTGCATTATTGCTACTTGGCTTATTGGAACCTTCTTCTGGTGAAGTCAAACTCTTTGATCAAGAGATAACAAAGCTGTCACAGGGTAAAATGCGACCCATTCGTAAGGATCTACAGATTGTTTTTCAACATACTAAGGCAGTGCTAGATCCCAAAATGAGCATTTATGAATTGATTCGGGAGCCCCTGAAAATCCACAGAATCGTGCCAGAAGAAGGAATGGACACTGAAGTCAAACGGATTATGGGCTTGGTGGGACTGCCTCAGAATGAAGGCTATAAATTTCCGAGCCAGTTCAGCGGGGGCCAAAATCAACGGGTGATAATCGCCCGTGCCATAGCCACCAGACCAAAGCTGATCATTTGCGATGAACCGGTATCTGCCTTGGACGTCTCCGTCCAGGGGCAGATATTGAATCTACTGATGGATTTGAAAAAGGAATTGAAGCTGTCTTATGTTTTTATCTCCCACGACCTTAAGGTGATTCGTCACATGTGTCACCGTTTGGCGGTCATGTACAAAGGTGAGATTGTTGAGATCGGAGAAACCTGGGATGTGCTCAAGAATCCAAAGCATGCCCATACTAAAGCATTGATTGAGGGCATGCTGTGATGCATAGCACAAGAAAATCTTTGAGGAGGTAAAGGATGTCTTCAAAAAATAAGGGGTCAGACGTTTTAGAGTTTGAACTGGGCGATTACTTAGACCGGCGCACCCTTAGCAATGACAAGGATGACATAGAAGCCATTGACCATGAGGTCTGGGACAAGTATGGTGAAAATTGGGCTATTGTCTATACGGATCTTTCTGGTTTTACAAGGGAAGCTTACAACCGTGGCATCATGTATACCCTAGAGGCCATTCATACCTTCAGACGGTTAGCCTTGCCAATCATTGCTGAACTAGGTGGAATCGTCATCAAAACTGAAGGTGACAGCTTGATGATTCTGATAAAAGAGCCGACAAAGGCCTTAGCTTTTGCTCGCAAGATCAATGCCGAATTAGGCAACTATAATTTAGATCATCCTGGTGAAGAAATCTATAATGGATCGGGCATCGCTTATGGCAAGATCATTAAACTTGGCAACCAAGATATTTATGGCCTTGAGGTTAACCTTGCCAGCAAGCTTGGAGAGGATATCGCTGCTGGCAATGAGATTTTATTGACAGAGGGGGCCAAGGCGGAAATAGAGAAGACCATGGCCCTTGAAGGCGAATACTTTATCATGGATGAGCGGCTACAGATTAGAGCTTTTAGAGTTTTATGAGGTATATTATAAATGTGTTTGCTGATAAAGAAAGGTGGTCCCTGAAGGAAAAAATTCCTTTCAGAGACCACCTTTTGGCGCTATTTCTGTGTCTTGAATCTAGAAATCAGATTGTGCAGATCTTCCACTGACTCACGCAAATGCTCAGTTTGACTGGTGATTTCCTGCATTGCTGCTAACTGTTCTTCTGTGGCTGCTGATACCTCCTCAGATGCTGCAGAAGTCTCTTCTGTGACGGCAGAAACATTGCTCATCACATCCAGTAAATCGTGAGAGTCTTTTTCGATATCCTTATTCTTGACTTGGATGGCTTCAATGCTCTTTAACAGCTCATTCAAACGTTCAAATATACGGTTGAAAATCTGTTCTGTGGCAGTTACGGCATCAAACTCCATGGAATCGAGCTTGCGATTACTTTCTACGGTTTTTACTGCAGAAGTGGATTGCTTTTGCATGTTGTCTATTAGTTTTTTGATGTCATCACTGGAACGTGCTGATTGCTCTGCAAGCTTTCGAATTTCTTCGGCAACGACCGCAAATCCTCTTCCGGCTTCTCCGGCCCGTGCAGATTCTATCGAGGCATTCAGTGCCAATAAGTTGGTTTGATCTGCGATTGAAGAAATCGTGTTGGTGATATCCCCGATAATCTTAGATTGCTGGTCCACTTCAGTGATAATTTTGAAGAGTTGCTCTGATGATTTTTCTTTCTCGCGAGCCTTGGACATTAGATTCTGCATGGTCTCTAGTCCTTGAGCGCTGTCTTTTTTGACTGTATCAGATAAAGCGCCCATTTCAAGAGAGAGATAATTGACGGCAGAAATTTTTTCAGCAACGGATGAGGTTTTATTGGATCCATCCTGAACCTCTAAGGCTTGAGATGTTGTTCCTCTGGCTACTTCTTGTATGGATTTTGCGATATCCTCTGTAGCCAGAGTCGTATCGGTGATGGCTGTTGTCAGATTATCCGTGTCTTCTTTTACCATGGTAGAAGTATGGTTGATTTCGCCGACAATCTTTTTAAGGGTCTCGATGGTGGCATTAAGATGTCCACCCATTTGGCCGATTTCGTCCTGTCGGGTGAGTGATACCTGTTCAGTCAAATCGCCGCTTGCCACAAGAGAAAGCACGTTATTGACTGTATTGAGATCCTTGGTGATTCGTGTGGCAATATAGAAGGCGATGAGAATCCCAGCTGTGAGAGAAATCACCATCACGATGATACTGCTTAGAATCATAGGATTTGTGTCGGTTTGGATTTCGTTGCCTGCGAAAGGCACAGCAATCTTCCAGCCGCTGATGGGTTCTGTGACGAAGTAAAGGTATTTGGACTTGCCTTCGTATTTATAGTTGACATAGCCCCGATCAGAATCCTTCATGCCATTCCAAAACGGTTGCTTTTCAACATTCTTGCCTTGCTGTTCTGGATCTGGATGGGCAATGACATTACCGATAGAGTCTGTAATGAAGATATAGCCGGTATTGCCGACTTTCTTATCCTTATAGGCTTTAGAGATGACGTCTAATGTGATATCTGTTGAAACGACACCGATAAATTTGCCATCGCTGTTGAGAATCTTTTTAGCACATGTCACCACCGGCAGACCTGTAAAGGCATCGATATAGGTATCTGTCCAAACTGGAATGTCAGAATCCTTTGCCAGTCCATACCAACCGCGCTCTACGGGGTTGTAGTCTTCTGGGGCTTTGAAGTGGGGGATTGTAAAAAAACCGATGCTGGCATTAAAAGCAGCTTCTTTATATGCAAATTCCTCACTGCCTATCTTCTGATCGGCATAGTACTCCTTAAGTCGAGGTTCGATATTGTTGTTAATAAAAGCAGCTTTGTCTTCGTAACCCACATAGACATAGCTGGCTTCCTTGAAGGAGGAGGTAAAGCTTTCAAAGGTACGCAGCATCCACGGAATACTTGAATCATATGTCGGTGACCCTGTAACGTTGGAATCCCGGCTGAGCATATCCATGGCTCGTACAAATGACTCCAGATAGTTAGTGATGGTGGCAGTGGTTTCCACAGCCAGATCCTCTGAAGTCTTATTGCGAATGGACTCAATCTTGTTTGTCGCCAAGAGGGTAACGCTGGCCCCGATGGCGATAGATGCAATGAGAATGACGATACCAAAATAAAGTGCCATTTTTAGCTTAAAGCTTTTCTTCATACGTATCCTCCTTTTAGCGGGATTTGATTGAGGTCATAACCGCTTCTAATGGATAGATACCACTCATTAAACGCTTTAAACACCTGATACATCTTATTTCAGCTTGTTCTTCACTTTGCGCATGGCCATTTTTTTATCGTCATAAAAAATACGATGAATTTCTTTTAACATGAATGTATCGCTCTTAACATCATGGTGAACTATCGCTTCATCATCAGTTAGGGCAGAATAAACTTTCTTAAGTCCCGGTCTAAAACCCATCCCGCAGTAGTCCTTAAATTCCGTTTGAAAGTCGATGATATTAAACTCAAGCTCCCCTGCAATCTCTAAGCTGGCCTTGTAAAAAGCCTCCAGATCCGTATTGCCCCACACTAAGACTTCATCTTCCTCAGCAATCGTTTCAAGGAGCTCATCGTAAAGTTCTGAAAAATACGACTGATCTAATAGGTCGCTTTTTTTGATGCCTGTGAGATTGGTGCAGTACTCAGTGACTTCAAAATCCTCTTCGTCGGGTCTAATCAGACTAACCAGTTCATAACTGTCGTCTTGGGATAAGACACAAATGGCAATCATCACATCCTCATTGACTTCATGCTGGTCACACAAAAACTCCAGGTCCATAAAAAACGTCTTCATTTGCGTCACCTCATCTATTATTGAATTATGGTATTGGTTCAACACTTACTTTTTTAGTACTTTTGTATTTCTTTTTATTTTCATACATTAGCTGATCTGCGTATTCAACAAATTCATCACAGGTCATGACGCCATCATACATTTTAATACCTCTGCTAAATGACACTTGATAAGGCCTTTGATTTGTCCCATTAAAACTTTTAATATCATTATCAATCCGTTGCATGACGTTTTCAATCTGTTCATTTGTCGTATACGGGTAGATTACTAAAAACTCATCGCCACCAAGACGGACTAGTAAATCAGAATTTCGAATGTTTTTTCGAATGAGTCTAGTCGTATCAACAATAAGCTGATCACCGTTGATATGGCCAATCGTATCATTTACTTTCTTTAAATCATTAATGTCAATATAACAAATTCCAAGATTCTGGTATTGACCTTTCAAGTTTTCAATAAGAATCTCAAGCTTGTCTAGGCCGACTCGTCTGGTGTATGAACCTGTCATAACGTCAAAGGATGCATAGTCATAGAGCTTATTGTGCATCACCTCAATTTTTTCAAGCATAAAATTAATGATGTTTTTCATGATGCCTATTTCATCATTTCCTACAATTTGAATTCTGGCTGAAAGATTTGTATGGTTAGTAATCTCTCTGATTTGATTGCTGATAGCAACTACCTTGTCCACGATGATGAATTTTAATGAACCAATTAGAAAAGCCGATAATACCAACATTGAGACAATAATGTAGAGAGTCACTTTTTTGACAGTTGCCTTTCCGATTTTCTCAATCTTGTTAGTCATAGAGACTTTTAATTTAAAATAGTCAGAAGAATTATGATAGATATAATTGGTTTCACCCATGTAATGATTTTCTTGCTTGTAGATTGAAAATTTTTCTGAAGGCAATGGCCCCCTAAAGTTTTCAAGTGTAATTTTAGAATCAAGTTGAGTCGCTAGCTCTGAAATCACCTCATCATCATAATAGAAAGACATTGTGAGATAACCATTTACTGGTGCTTTACCGGTATCATCAGTTATACCAACTTTGTTAACGTAGAGTATTTTGCCTTTATCTTCAGAATAGCTACCTCCAATAGGTGATTTTGAGATGATTTCAATAACTGCTTGGTCAACATCATTAGTGCTATTTTGATCAAAATTATAACCCATAGAATAAATAAGATTGCCCTGCATATCAAAATAAGCTATGTAGTGTACGCCAGAGTTGATGAAGAAGACTTCAGATATATTTCCTAGTATGTATGCTTCATTATGGTCAATTACATACTGATAGCTTTCATTCCAATGTGCCCAATCACTGTTTAAGACATCGGTAGATTTCGTATAATCAATAAATGCGTTATTCACCCTATCAACTTCAGATTTAAAATATTCCTGTTGGAGTATTAGAAAGCTTTCATCGATTGCAAGCTTGGCAAAAAATATAAAGGAAGCCGTCATAATCATTGTCAGTATGGCCACGGTCAAAGTCAATTTCATATTTAGTTTCATCCGGTCTCCTTTCCACTCCCGATAAAGACATTTGGCCAACACATGACTTAGGTTGATTCTAACTAAGTTTTAAGTATATACCCATTCATTCTACCACAATCACAACTTAACGTCGCTGATTAACCTTAGTCGCTTTCAAATACAATTTAGCGTATAATAAAAACAAAGACTAATGACAAAATACAACGCTGTATATTGGAGGTGCATATGAAACTCTATAAACCCCATGTATTTCAAGGTAGTTTGAAAAAGAATAATTACTTTGAGGGATGGTACTATAAACTCGTGGATACTTCACAAAATCTTTGCCTATGCCTTATTCCTGGGGTTGCCCTTGATGGGGACCCCCATGGGTTTATTCAATATGCGGATACCATCACAGGGGAGAGCGGTTATACCCGGTTCCCAATTTCAGAACTAAACTTTTCTTCTGAGGCCCTTAATTTGCAGTTAGGCCCCCATACTTTAACAGATCACAAAATTTTCTTGAAGGCAGATGAAAATCTTCCTCTTGGGATAGATATCACATTATCAGAACAGGTTTATTATCCAGTCACAGCGCTCCATCCGGGCATCATGGGGCCCTTTAGATTTGCCCCATTTATGGAATGCTATCATGGTATTCACGTGGTGACGAGTAAAGCGCAGGGGTCTGTGACCATCAAGGGAGAGACT
Source organism: uncultured Fusibacter sp. (assembly GCA_964522015.1). GTDB lineage: Bacteria > Bacillota > Clostridia > Peptostreptococcales > Acidaminobacteraceae > QQWI01. The sequence goes on from CAZFST010000014.1 coordinate 88,935, forward strand.
TACCAATTAGATGACGCAAAGCTTTATATTGAAAAAGACTGGGGTCGAAGCTTCCCAAAAGAGTGGATCTGGTTAGAAGCTAGCTCTTTTGAAGAAGACGATGTCCATATGATGTTATCCATTGCCAATATCCCTTGGATTGGAAAATCATTCAATGGCCATCTAGGCTACGTGTGGTTGGGTAATATTAAGATTGGACTGGGTACCTATCGCAATTCATACTTTACCTTAGACGAAGAAGACGATCTATTAACCATTACCGTAGGAAAAGGTAAATATCATATTGTCATCACCGCCAAGCAGCGGATGCCTATTGATCTCATTGCACCAAGTCTTGGTAATATGACTCGGCACATGAAAGAAGATTTAAATGGCCTAATCACCTTGGAAGTCTATCACGATAGCGTCCTGATTTATCAAGGGGCTTCTGAATTTGCAGGTATTGAAAGATGCGGCGATATTAAAGCATTGGTAAGACAAGAGAAAGAAAAAAAATAGCATAAAAAAACGCACCTCTATTAAGAGATGCGTTTTATTTTATTTTTTTTTTCCGTTTTTTCATTCTTTTCAATTTTATCAGGTCTTGGTGTTTTCTTTTTTTCCCATGCAACGTAGTCATTTAAAATAACAATGGCCCGCTTGAGGATTTTGTCTTTAACATTTGTTGGATCTTTAAGGACATTGGTCATGCTGATCAGTTGTACTTCTAAAAATTTTGGATTATTCAATCGCTCATTGAATGCCGGTGATCGTTTCTTCTTAGGAGTCAGTGTTTCTCTAAACATCATGAGTAGGAAGGCGTGTTTTTTTTGTTTTGGAACATTTCTAGACATGTCATAAACTTGAGTAAACAATTTTTCCATGTTGCGTTTTCTTAAAATGTTTAAGAGATAGACAGTGCCTGCGCCAATAGCAACAACAACTGAACTGGTAATGAGAATGCTCGTTAAATTCATTAGGTACACTCCTTTTTATGGTGTACTTCATTTAACCACAAAACACAGAAAATTGCACGTATGTTTTTAAAATTAATATGGAAAATTTTATTTTGAGATTTATGACGGAATCTTGTGTATAATTGAATGAGAGTCTTTTTACAAATTTCCTTGAAGGGTGATAGACATATGAATACCTGGCCCCTAATTTATTTTAGTGCGTTTCTATTTTATACATTCAGTGGCATTTATGTCTTGAGTTTAAGCAAAAAATCCATTGTCAATCGCCTCTTTTTTCTCATCTGCCTTACCTTGAGCTTGTGGAGCCTTGGATTCACTTTTTCTCTAGGTGCAAAAAACGCCACCGAAGCACTGGCGTGGCGGGGGATGTCAACCTTCGGATGGACCTTTTTTTACAGCACCATGCTAATTTTTATGTCCATGATCACCCATAGTCAATTAGCCACTATCAAAAAGAAATATTTCCTTTTGCTATATATCCCTTCAGTCATTTTTTTCTTCAGGTTTTTAAATTACGACACAGGCAATTACATTGAAACGCAGTTTGGATGGATCTATATCCTCTATACCAAAACCACTTGGTCTTATGCCTTTGATTTGTATTACCTAATCTGTGTGATAACTTCATTTTTACTATTAGTAAAATGGCACGGGACAAGTGAATCAATCAGAGAGCGAAAACAAGCGAAAATTATTGCGAGCACTCTGTTTGCAGCATTTATTTGCGGCGGGTTAACAGATACCTTACTACCCATTTTTGGTATGAAAATGTTACCCCTTGGTGTCATGTTTTGCACAATTGCAATCATGGGCATGTGGCGAGGTATCGTCACTTACAAAATGATGCAGCTAACTCAAGAAATTGCAGCTGAGAAAGTTTTAATCACCATGATGGACCCTGTTATTGTGATGAACATGCATTATATCATTGGACAGGTCAATAATGCAGCCATAGATTTGGCTGGTTATGCTGCTCAAGAATTAATTGGGGAACATGTTAGCCGGATTATTGAGTCATTTGATATCAACTTGGTGGCAATTGAATTGGGGGCTAAGGGGTTTACCAATGGCAATGAGTTAATCCTTGTGTCGAAATCGGGAAAAGAATCCCCATGCTTATGCTCTGGGGTATGCGTTAATACCGATTATGGGGAAAGAGTAGGTTATATTTTAGTCTTACATGATATTAGCCGGCGCAAGCAAAGTGAAAAGCTATTAGAAAACGTCAACGAACAATTGAAAATTAAGATGTCAAAAATTAACAATATTTTTGATAATGTCAAAGAAGGGGTCTTAACCTTTCATCAAGATTTGTTGATAGACAATGAATACAGCCTCGAATGCTCCAACATACTTGGAGACAAAATAGAAAATCATTTATTTTCACGTTTGTTATACCCGGACAATCCAGAAAAAGAGATGTTCACCGCCACCCTATTAAAGCGCATCTTTGAAGTGAATCAAGACCAAAGGGGGCTTTACCTGCCTCTATTGCCCAGTGAGGTGATGATTCATCAAAAGAATATCAGCATTCATTACCAGTTTACAACGGATGCGACTGCTGAACCGATGATGATGGCAATCTTAACGGATCAGACAGAGAAAATACAATTAGAAAATCTGATGGAGAAAGAACGCAGAACCTTAAAAATGGTGGTTAATGCAATTCTTAATAAAGAAGATTTTATTGAACTCATCGCTGAATATCAGGATTTTGCACAGATGAACTTTGTAGCGCGAAGTGCCGATCAGGAATTACTGCTGCGAAAAATACATACGTTGAAAGGCAATTGCAGTCAATTTGATTTGTTCCAACTGGTTGACCATTTAGACCAGTTGGAAGCTAAGTTGTATGGCAATAAGAAATTAACCCTTTCGGATTTAAACATCTCTCAAATGGAGCTACTCTCTTGGTTAAACGAGGATTTAAAGATTATTGAAGCAGTGGTTGGTAAAGAATACTTCCAAAATGTTGGGAAGTTAACCATTGAAGAAAGTCAATTAATAGCCTTAGAAGAACGAATTCACAACGTCTTGCCTCCAAATGATTCACAATTGATTCTACAAATGATACAACGTTTAAGAAACAAGTCTTTTCATGAGCTTTTAAACCATTATCCTGGTTATACAGTCAAACTAGGGGAGCGGTGGGGTAAACTGATTCACCCATTTGAGATTACAGGGGACAGGGTTTATGTGGATCCTAATCAATATCAAGAAGTGGTGAAGAATTTAAGTCATATCTTTAGAAATGCTGTCGCCCATGGCATTGAAATGGAAGAGGGGCGAATTGAAAGCGCTAAGGATGCTTACGGGAAGATAACATGCCAAATTATCGATCATAATCATAGCATCCAAATTATCATCAGCGATGACGGAAAAGGTATTGACGTCAATGCCATTGAACGACAATCCTTAGCCAATGGCCTCCTAACCAAAGAGGCCTTAATGGACCTACAAGATGAGCAAAAGCTACAATTGATTTTCAGACACAAGCTAAGCACAAACGACTCATCAAACACTTTATCAGGCCGAGGAGTGGGTTTAGCTGCAGTGAAATACGCTGTCGATCAGTGCGGCGGTACAATTTCGGTCACCAGTGCCTATAATTTAGGGACCACATTTATCATTACTTTGCCCAGTTAAGAGACTATTGCCAAGTAAAACGAGGATACTTAAGATGCGCAAAAAAGTGTTTTTAACAGGTGCAACCGGCACAATGGGCTTTGCTACTTTAACCGCACTCCTTAGTGAGCCATCATATGACATCATTATTATCGTAAGAGACACCAAGGACTCCCATAAACGCCTTCGTGCCTATCAAAGTATGAAAAATGTGACCATCTATTATGGGGATTTGACCCATTATAGTGACGTCCTAGCCTGTATGAGTGGTGTTGATATTGTTCTCCACTGTGCCGCCTTTGTATCTCCAGAAGCTGATGATTTTCCAAAAGAAGCCATGGCAATCAATTATGGTTCCACCGTCAATATTATCAATGCCATTAAAGCGCAACCCAATGCTCAACAAATACGCTTTGTTTGGATTGGCTCCATTGCCCAAACCGGCGACCGCATGCCACCCATTCATTGGGGTCGGGTGGGAGACCCTCTAAAGCCCAGTGTCCACGACTATTACGCCGTTTCTAAAATTGCCGCAGAAAGAGCCGTGATTGAATCGGGTCTAAAGTACTGGGTATCCCTACGGCAAACTGGTATTTTAAGCGAAAAGATGTCCAAAATCAGCGATGCGATTATTTTTCACAATGGCCTAGATAACGTACTTGAATATGTGACAGAGCATGACTCCGGCAAGCTGATGGCCAATTGTTGCAAGAACCTACCCGATGAATTTTGGGGGCATATTTACAATATCGGCGGGGGCGAAAGCTGCCGTATGAGTTGCCACGAGATGTTTGTGGACCTATTTGGCCTAATTGGATTCAAAAACCTAGAAAATATCTTGAATGCCCAGTGGTTTGCCGTGAGAAATTTTCACGGGCACTACTATTTAGACAGCGACAAACTCGAGGACTTCCTACACTTTAGATCCCAGGGTAAAGCCTACTTTTTCGAGCAATATTTAAAAACCTTGGGCCTGATTGTCCCTCTTTCAAAAGCCATTAACAAGCTCCCAGGTGGTGAAAAGTTTATGGGTAAGTTGGTCAGAAAGCGCTTTGAAAGACATCTCCATGAGCCACGGGGAACACTGAACTGGATCCATAACAATATAGAAACTCATATCGAACCTTTTTTTATCTCAAAAGACCACTGGAACCAATTGGAATCACTTAATCGCAGGGCACATTATACCGATTTTGACAAAGTGGTCCACATTGATCATGGCTACGACGAGACAAAACCAGAGAGCGCTTTAACCCTTGAAGTGGTTCAAGGAGCCGCCGAATTTAGAGGGGGTAAATGCCTTTCAGAGGTGATGACAAAAGGGGACTGGCAAACACAACTGAAATGGCAATGTGCCTTTGGTCACGAATTTGAAGCCAGCCCACGATTGATTTTAGAAGGTGGTCATTGGTGTCCAGAATGCGAAAGGGCCAGTTGGAACTACCACGCAGTGGCAAAGGTCAATCCATTCTTTGCCCAAGTTTGGTATCCCCTACATGCAGAAGATGAACCAGAAAGAACTTATCCTAAGCTTGTAACTGAGCTAAACTAAACCACTTTCAACCAAGTAACCAAAAAACTAAAAATGCTAACCTATGTTAATTGGGTTAGCATTTTGTGATAGTGCCTGAATTTTTTAGTCTAAAAACTATGGTTTGAGTGTCAAAAACACTCAAAATGTCCTGTTCAAAAGTCCCTAATTATTTATAGTGACTTGCTCCCACCACTTATAGAAGTGGGGGCTTCTTGTTTCAATGATTACCGCCTCATTTAACTGA
>CAZFST010000015.1:0-93221 GCA_964522015.1 uncultured Fusibacter sp.
TTTAATGTTTTCTTTTTTTAAGGACTGAAAAAGGGTTATTTTTTCAGTGGCCTCCTGATTAAGGGTGTTTTTAATTTTAGTCTCAGTAACTCAAAAGTATCACTGAAGCATCTGGGTGTGCCTTGTTGATCTGTTCGACTGCATCGCTCAGTTCACTGGGTGAGATTGGGCACGTGCCAATTTGAATGGTTAGATATTCGAAATTCTTAAGTCTGGATAAAGCGAGGACCTGATCGATATTCTTTGCAAAGGAAATGTCCACTGTAATTGTTGTTATATTTGGATTTTGAACGTAGGATGTTTTGTTTACAACGGTCCCCGTAAGTTCCAAGGTTTTGAGTTGGTTCAAGTTTTGCACGCCGACAAGTTCGACATATTCACCGCAGTTGGTTAGGGTGAGGGTTTCCAGTGATGACATATCGGTTGTAATTTTTAAATTACCATCCTCTGTAACGAACTTGGTAGTATCTGCGTAGAGTTCAGTTACTTTTTTGAAGTTAGCAAACTGAGTAGGATCGTTAACGGTACAGTTAGTCATTTCCAAGGAAGTGACAGATTTGAAGTCGCCATTTGCAAATTGATTCTGAAGCACCGAGTTTTCTATAATAATTTCCTCAAGACTACTCAAATTCTGAAGGACACTTAGGTCTTCAGCACCGGTCATGTCATACAATTTGATGCGACGTAACTTTGTAAATTGATCGAGTTTGCTGACATCATCGATTTTCTTTAATTTGATGGTGGTCGTACTGCCAGCGCGACCTTTTAGGATGATTGAATCTAGGTACATTGAGGAAGTGTAGTCCTTAGGGGAGATGGCAGCCAGTTCTTCAGCTCTTTTTTTAAGTTCAGCCTCTTTTGCTTTTTCAGCTTCTAGTGCGGCTACCTTCGCTGGATCTGGTTGAATTAGAATAAAGAAATCTCGCGATATATTCCCCGCGACAAAGGACCCTGACATGAGGATCAAGACACCTAAGATGATAAGGCCTACTTTTAGGCCAGACTTTTGATTAGGTGTTTTGGGTTCTTTTGGAGCCTTTGGCTCTTTACCAGCTTTCGGAGCTTTAGGAGCTTTAGGTGTTTTTGGAGCTTTTGGGACTTTAGTTTTTTTTGCTTTTTTCTCTTTTGTAGGTTTTGTAGGGATATCAACAATCGCTTCATCATGATCTTGATTGTCTTGAATGCCAACTGCTGTGACATCCTCTGTTATTTGCTCCTCAGATGCTGGAGCAGATTCTTCGGTTGCTTTCTTTGGTCGATTTCTCTTTGGAAGTATTTTTTTTAGAGAAATGATCGATTGACTTACGAGACTTAATATTCTTTTGATTAGTGATTCTTTTGATTCAGTTTCATTCTGAGGTTTGGGCTCAGTCATGGTAGCTTCTTCAACGGGAGCAGGTGTCTCTTCAATTGTTTGAGCTGCAATGAGATTGGCAATATCTTCTGGGGTCATGATTTTATTTGAAACAGGTTCCGGGGCTGTCTGATCTTCATTAGTTTCTTCAGTAATATCTGATTGTTCTTCTGAAGATGCAGTGTCGCTTTGCGAATTGAATAACGCCTGGATTTGATCTTGACTGACCATACCATCAGAAGAAGTATCAGGTTCATTCTGAGGTTCAGGATCAGACAAGGTGGATTCTTCAACTGGAGCAGGTGTCTCTTCAGTTGTCTGAGCTGCAATGAGATTAGCAATCTCTTCGGGTGTCATGATTTTGTTTGAAATAGCTGCTAAAGTGGGCTGATCTTGACTTAACATGCTATCTGAAGAAGCATCAGATTCATTCTTAGGTTCAGCTTCGGTCAAGGTTGGTTCTTCAACTGTAGCAGGTGTCTCATCAATTGCTTGAGCGGCAATAAGATTGGCAATCTCTTCAGGTGTCATGATTTTATTTGAAGTAGGCGCTGAAGTGGTCTGATTTTCGCTAGTCTCTTCGGTAATAGTCGGTTGTTCTTCTGAAGATGAAGTGTTGCTTTGCGAATTGAACAACGCCTCGATTTGATCTTGACTTACCATGCCATCTGATGAACCCCCGGTTTCATTCTCAGGTTCAGGTTCGGGCTCAATCATGGTAGCTTCTTGAACTGGAGCAGGTGTCTCTTCAGTTGTCTGAGCGGCAATAAGATTAGCAATCTCTTCAGGCGTCATGATTTTGTTTGAGGTAGGCGCTGGAGCGGGTGTCTCTTCAATTGTTTGAGCAGCAATGAGATTAGCAATCTCTTCAGGTGTCATGATTTTGTTTGAGGTAGGCGCTGGAGCGGGTGTCTCTTCAATTGTCTGAGCTGCAATGAGATTAGCAATCTCTTCGGGTGTCATGATTTTATTTGAAACAGGTGCTGGAGCGGGCGGCTCTTGACTTACGATGCTATCTAAAGAAGCTTCAGGCTCAGTCATGGTAGCTTCTTCAACTATAGCAGGTGTCTCTTCAATTGTTTGAGCTGCAATGAGATTGGCAATTTCTTCAGGTGTCATAATTTTGTTTGAAACAGGTGCTGAAGTGGTCTGATTTTCGCTAGTCTCTTCGGTAATAGTCGGTTGTTCTTCTGAAGATGAAGTGTTGCTTTGCGAATTGAACAACGCCTCGATTTGATCTTGACTTACCATGCCATCTGATGAACCCCCGGTTTCATTCTCAGGTTCAGGTTCGGGCTCAATCATGGTAGCTTCTTGAACTGGAGCAGGTGTCTCTTCAGTTGTCTGAGCGGCAATAAGATTAGCAATCTCTTCAGGCGTCATGATTTTGTTTGAGGTAGGCGCTGGAGCGGGTGTCTCTTCAATTGTTTGAGCTGCAATGAGATTAGCAATCTCCTCAGGTGTCATGATTTTGTTTGAAACAGGTGATGAAGCTGTCTGATCTTCGTTAGTTTCTTCGACAATTGCCGGTTGCTCTTCTGAATATGCAGTGTCGCTTTGCGAAGTGAATAATGCCTCAATTTGATCTTGACTTACCATGCCATCAGAAGAAGCATCAGGTACATTCTCAGGTTCAGACAAGGTAGATTCTTCACCTGTAGCCGGTGTCTCTTCCATAGTTTGAGCGGCAATGAGATTGGCAATCTCTTCGGGTGTCATGATTTTGTTTGAGGTAGGCGCTAGAGCAGGTATCTCTTCAATTGTTTGCGCTGCAATGAGATTAGCGATCTCTTCAGGAGTCATGATTTTGTTTGAAACAGGCGCGGGAGCGATCTGATATTGGCTCACCATGCCATCAGATGAACTATCAGATTCACTATTAGGTTGAGGCTCAGTCATGGTAGCTTCTTCATCTATAGCAGATGTCTCTTCTATAGTCTGAGCCGCAATGAGATTAGCAATCTCTTCGGGTGTCATGATTTTGTTTGAAGCAGGTGCTGAAGCTTTCTGATCTTCGTTAGTCTCTTCGTCAATTGCTGTTTGTTCTTCCGAAGCTGTAGTGTCGTTTTGCGAATCGAGAGAAGTATCATTGTTTTTTTCCAAAACGCCACCTCCTTGTGAATTAAACTTAATTATATCTCATTTTGAGAAGATTTCACTAAATGTTTATCGCCAAACCTATGTAAACTTTCTAATCCTTTTTCTTTAAACAATATACCCTTAAACTATGCAACGACGACACAAATTACAAAGAAAGATTCCAGATTTGCTGTGAAAACAGATTTAGAGGTGAGTCCAATCGGTTATTTTTCCTAGTTGACGCAATGCTTGATATAGGCTATAGTTAACGAAGCCCCCCCCGCCGCGGGGTACGGGCTTGGAACGTTGGAGGATGAAGTGAAAAAGAAATCTCATATGAATTGGTCTTGGACCATTATGGTCGCTTTTCTAGTATTATCAGTACTTGACCTGCGGTTTGGATTAGGCGCTGTGTTTTGCATGACAATCCCCATGATTCATGCCCTAAGAGGGCATGGGAAAGTGCACTGTTCTCATTATTGCCCTCGAGGATCGCTATTTGCTAAATTTCTATCAAGAATTAGTTTCAGAAACAACCTGCCAGGATTTGTCCGGGGTAAGCTCTTCAAGCATTTTTTACTGGCTACCATGGTGGCTATGCTTTCTTTTTCGCTCTATCACCACCACGATTCTGTCTATGTGATTGGCATGGCGTTGTTTCGTTTTATGGGGGTATCCTTGGCCGTGGGCACTTTGATCGGCATCATCTTTCAGCCCCGCAGTTGGTGTCAGGTCTGCCCAATGGGCCATGCCACGGGCATCATCACAACCTATCAAAAAAACCGAGCTGCTTAAACCAGTTTTCCTTTAGAAAACCATTACAGAGGTCCCTGGTCCATATGCAATGTGCTATAATAATGTTAAGATAGCTTATTATGATAAAGACACGTTGACTTGGAAGGAGTGCTACTCATGGCCAAATGGTTTAAGAAAATTCACTACAATGCACCTGTAACCTTGACGTTCTCACTGATGGCTCTAGTGGTGCTGCTCCTGAGCTTAATAACGGATCAAGCCAGCACCAAACTACTATTTAGTGTTTACCGTAGCTCGTTTATGGATCCTTTCGCATATCTCAGAGTTTTCACTCATATTTTAGGTCATGGGGATTTTCAACATTTCTTTGGGAACTTCTCAATTATTCTGTTGATTGGACCCCTTCTTGAAGAAAAATATGGTTCTAAAAAGATGATAATAGCCATCTTAATCACTGCTTTTATTACTGGTTTGATACAAATTGCATTCTTCCCAAACAGTGCTTTGTTAGGGGCTAGCGGTATTGTTTTCATGATGATCATGATGAGTTCTTTTACAAATCTAAAAAAGGGTTCTATTCCTTTATCACTGATTTTGATAGCAGCGCTATACCTAGGTCAAGAGATTTATACCGGCATTGTTAATAGCGATAGCATTTCGCAATTGACCCATATCGTCGGTGGGGTCGTGGGGGGCGTACTAGGTTTCCAATTTGATAAAAAGTAAAAATGACGTTTATTGTGTTTATGATGACACCCCTTGGACACTATTCTAAACAAAAAATCAAAAATGACTGTTTCTATAAAAAGAAGCAGTCATTTTTGTACATTTGTATTTGTACTTGTATTTGAACTTGTACTTGTACTTGTATTGCCTTTGCTTCACACTTTCATGACTGCCTTTACTCCCCGTGGGTGACCATACCAATAAAATGTTCAACTAGCATTGGATTTAAAGCTGTTCCGCTGTCTTGTCTAAGTATCCCATGGATCTTCTCAAGTGCAAGGGGTTCACGGTAGGGTCGGCGGCTGCGCAGGGCATCATAGATATCAGCAACGCTAATCATCTGGCTAGCAATATGGGGGCGCCAATTGGCACCGAGTACTGGATAGCCGCTCCCATTAAACTTCACATGATGCTCTAGTGCAGCAAGCATGGTGAGCTTTGGCATGTTGGGCTGTTGTCCGATATACTGGGCACCTCTAATGGTATGGGTCTCCATAATTAGACGCTCCTCTGGATTTAGGGCAGACGGTTTGTTGAGGATTTCGTCGGGTATCAGCATCTTGCCAATGTCGTGCATGAGGGCAGCGAAGGTGATATCAACCAAATGTTTTCCAGAAAACCCTAAATAATTAGCTAGGCTCATGGTGAGTAGTGCTACATTAATGGTATGGACGTAAGTGTATTCGTCCTCGGATTTTATGGCAGCTAAGTATTTCATTGGGTTAATGGTTTGATTAAAAACTTGAATAAAACTCACTACAAAATTTCTTGCTTCAAAGGGGTCTATTCTTTGATTGGTGTGAATGCCTGTATAAATGGACTTAAGTTCCGATGTGGCTTGTGCTTGAAAGCGTTGAATATCGTCCTTATATTGAGGTTGATTATTGCTCTTTAGGGCAGTTTCTTCTTCAGATCCAACCAATCTACTTATTTTGATGTGTTGACTTGAATTGATTTCTAAAATATCACTGGAAGCAAGGTTCCTTAGAAATTCGACTAACTCGTTTTTACTTAGGCCATCCTGTAAGCTGATGTGTTCTAAGTTCTTTTTAGAGAGTAGGTTGATGAAGGTTTGGCCAATGGTTCCCGTTTCCAGTAGGGGTTTACCACTGACAATGATTTCATCATCTAATACAAAAAGGGTTAACTCTTGGGATGTTTGAAAAAACTCTATTAAACACCCATATAGCCGATCAATAAAAGAGGCCATTTGCGGGTGGTCAAAGGCATAGAGTCGCATGGTGTTAACGGTTGCAACCAATTCCGAAATGATTTTTACAATTTGTTTAATATCAGGCTCTGGCATATGGCTACCCCGTTAAGTTGACTTTGACTTAGTGATACGTTGACAGATGGTTTTGATTAGCTCGTTATTAGATTTTTGTCCAAGGGAGATGAGTCCCTCAATTTCAGAGCGAGGATAGCCGGATAAGGTTTGGTATAAGATTACCTGGGTCTCTCTTAATCCCTTGAGTGAGAAAGAGAATTTTGTCGTTGCAATCACTTTAAGTGATGGCATAACTTCAGGGTTTCCAATAGACCCTAGAACCTCAAGTAGCAACTGATTTCGCTGTAAATCACGGTGGGAGATGTAGCGAATTTTAATCATCTTGACCAGATCACAAGCCAGTTCGTGGACATGATACTCTCTAACCAGAGAGAACGCATCTAGTGCGGTTTTTTCATCTTTTGATGATAGCAATTGATGAAGGGTGGTAATCGCCAAGGGGTCATGAATTTTTAGAAGAATTTGAATGGCAATGAGTCTGACTTGATTATGCCCGCTTCCAAGAAGCTTTCTAACCGATTGCGTCAATCTGCTATCTGAAAAAGACTCAATCAATTTAAGCAGTGCCAGTGTTTTGCTAAGGTCATCTTCGGAAAGTCGATAGATCATCTCGTCGATTGCAGGGGAACCAAATTCCCACAGCAAGTCCATGTAGACTTTAACTGGTAATCCACTGGGGGTACCGTAAATTTGTTTGCCAGAGCCACTTGATGGTCCGCTGAATTGTGCAATAAATTGATCCAACAGCCACGGGATATTTTTAGGACCAGAGCTGATTATTAAAGTCTTAAGGGAGGGACTTAGTTCTGTAGAATCCGAAGAATCCGATAAAAATTCTTCTGAGAGAATTTTAATAAAGGCTTGGTCAGAAAAAGATTTTAAGCCATTAGTGGCCGCATACCGAGATTTTTGATCCGCCTTACTGGTTGCATGTTTTAAAAGTAAGCCATAGGTCCTATTTAATAACTCATACTCCCGTGCTTTTAGAAGGTCCGTCAAAACTTGCGTTATATTTTCTACAAAATCGGCATATAAATTTGGGTCTAACTCGGTATCCACTAGGGTCAGCAAGCCACTAACCACCAGTTGATTAAGATAGTCATCAGTGAGGGTTTCGGTTAACGCCTCCAAAGGAAAGTTCGCCCTAAGTCCATCGGCAATTTGATGGGCCCCAGTTGAGATATCCACTAGCTCTGAGCTATATTCCTCAGGAACATAATGCTCATACATTTCTCGTTCAAAAAGCTTTTGAATTTGATTCTGGCTAATATCCACTTGATCAGAAGCCAAACTACCATCTTCGGGGGCCTGCTCCCTAATCCAAGAAATTGCTCCCACAAGTTTTAGAAGTGAAGGTGAAATCTCATGTTTCAGCCTCTTAGCCTGATCTAAAACAGCAAGAATTAATTCGTTTGGGATACAAGTTAATAGTTCCTCTAATGATTTTTCTGCCATTGTGGCATTCATATGTTCAAACGTAATCGAGAGAATCTGTTCTTTTAATTCAGGAGAAAACTCGGGAAGGACATCTAAAATCGAAGAAAAGAAGGATTGCTTATCTGACATTTGACTGATTTCTGTGGTGACTGGATCGATGTGATCTGAGAAGACAGACTCATAACTTTCAGCTATTTTTTCATCGGTGACACTAAAATTTTCAACTAGTTGGTTAAAGGATTCAGTCGCATCATTGGCTGAAGTATCTAGAAGGTTTAAATCATTGGGGGATTTTGAGTCTTCAGTCAAACAGCCAAAAATAAGTTCATCCCATATGGTAGATCGTTCTTGTTTATGGGTGTTTTGCTTTGTTTTATTGGCATCTTCAAACCGTATCCCTGTTAAATCGATCTCTTTAACACGGATGTTTTTGAGATGATTAAGTGCCTCTTTGATATCCGGATGGTAGTGAATGTGGCTTCTAATAGGGATGTTAAGAATCAACTGATAAAATTGGATTAGCTCAATGGCAGTGACACCAAAACTGATTATAATAGAAGCGATACCTCGACGGCTTAAAAACTGTGCAAAGTTGCGAATTCGCAAATTATTGGCTTCAATGACACTATGATTAACCACAAGGTTGCTTTTGACAGACAGAATTGAGATTTCAGGCGTCTCAGTAAAAATGGTATTTAATCGCATGATTAATTCTTCGCAGGCGACGGTAATGGCAACGTGACCAGAGGGGTACATGCCAATGTTTTTTTCGAGTATGGCCATTAAAACAATCAAATTTTGAAAGGCACTACCCTTATAATCATGCTGCTGAGCATCTTGAAACTCGTTATCTGACATGGGGAATCTCCTCTGTAATTGCCGACAAATTCTTATACGGAATGCATCTAAAATAGCATCTGACATAACCTAATTTTAACATGACCTTAACCCAAACAAAAGTACAATTCGGAAACACAATAATACGATTACTTATTAGTTGATGAATAGACCAGGTGGTGATAAAACTCAGAGAATAGACCTAGTGGTGATAAAAACTCTTGTGTCAAATCCGTTATATCGTGTTACAATATAGACATGATTGCTCATGGGGAGGTTTACAATGAAAAAAGTAAATGATAAAGAGATGGACATCAAAGATGTTAAGCTGCCTCAAAATGAGGAATATGATACCTCGTTTTGGACTAGCGAAGAAGAGGACGGAGCAGATCCTGAGATGCAATCAGATTTTCAAGTTGATATTGACACAGACCTGGACTCTTTGACTGGTTCTTCAATCGACAATCAAGACACCAGTGCCATAGATCAATCATTTGAAATGGATGAGGTATCTGACTATAATGCAAATTTGAATGCTGATGTAGAAACACCCATATTGGCTCAAATGCAGACGCCTAAAGCGAGTCAGGCTAAAAGCAAGACAAAAGGCCCTAAACAAAAGAATCAACAAAAGCAATCAACTAAAAGCCTGAAAGATATGATTGTAGGAACGTTCAAACAAATCGTCGATGGGGATATTAAAAATAAGCCGGTGGGGTCTGTTGTGGCCTTTAGAAACTGGAAAATACGTACTAAAGTTTTGGCGGGTTTTATTGTCATGATTTTGGCGATTATCTATGTCACCATTAGTTCCCTTGGTTTTATCACTGACATCACCAATAACTACATACCCGTTATCAAAGCACAAAATAGCATCAGCGTAGAAGTTCAAATGATGAATGTCAATCAGCGGGATTTTATATTGATAGACCGGACCAACGAGGATTTTTACAAAGCCGCGAAAGAGCTGCCAGAAGGCACTTTATCGCAAACTTTGAGAACAGAGGCCTTTACAAAAGCCTTTAAAGAGACAGCCCTTAACTTAAACACTTTAAAAGATAAAAAACTCATTAAAAGCGACCCTAAGCTTTCAGTAAAATTAAGTTTACTTGAAGAGAAGCTTAAACTCTACAATACGTCATTTGAACAAATGCATTTGAATATTCAAAAACGCGGTTTTGCAACCTATGGCATCGTTGGTGAGATCCAAGCCCTTGCAGATGAGGTCAAAAAGAAACTTGCCAAAATGCCTAAGGACAGTATTTTAACAGAAACCCTAGCAGAACTTGATTTAGCCCATACCACTTATCTTTATACGCAAAAGCCGATTTTTGCAAAGCGGATTAAAGACAAAATGAGTTACCCAAATGCAAAAGTGGCCCTTGGTCTTGAGACAGCAACATTTAAAGCGGAGTATAAGCAACTCTCTGATGACTACATTGCTAAGTTCAACGAACTAGTAGCCCTCGATGACACGATTGGAAGAAATGAGACTGAGGGACTTTTCAATGTACTCACGACCACCAGCGCAGAAGTAAGCGCCATTGCTACTGAAATTAATACCCAAATAGAAAAGCAACTATCAGCAGCTATCGGTGGTGTTTTAGTTAAATTTATTGCCATTGTTGCCGTCATCACGTTTATCAGTGTGGTATTTGCTCTATTTTTAGCCAATATTATTTCAAAACCAATTCGAAATGTGAATTTGATGCTTCAAGATATTGCTCAGGGTGAAGGGGATTTAACCCGTCAACTATCCCTTAATACTAAAGAAGAAATGGGAACCTTGGCAAGGCTCTTTAATACCTTTGTACTTAAGATTAAAGATGTAGTGGTCAAAGTTAAAGGCAGTACAGCCACCCTTTTGGATTATACCGATGAGATTCATACGGCGATTGATCAAGCCAACGATTCCATTGAGCAAATTAGCCTAGAAGTCACTAAGATGATTGATGGTCTTCAAAATAGCGCCAGCGTCGTGCAAGAGACCACTGCCAGTATTGAGGAGCTTTCAAGTAGTGCTCAAATGATTGCAAAAGAAGCCAATGCGGTTTCAGACGACTCTGTGTTGGTGCTGTCTGCCTCTAAGCAAGGGGTTGAAAAACTCCTAAAAGTGGTGGATAGTATTGAAAAAGTCAAGCATTCGTCAGAATCAATGGCAGAAGTGATTGGTACTCTTAAACTGTCGTCAGAAGAAATCGTCAGTATTGTGACCATTATCAATGCCATTGCAGAACAAACCTCTCTGCTGGCTCTAAATGCTTCTATTGAAGCGGCAAGAGCTGGGGAACATGGTCGTGGTTTCTCTGTGGTTGCAGAAGAGGTTAGAAAACTGGCTGATCAAAGCAAAGGGTCAGCGGCTAAAATTGGTACCATTATTAAGCAAATTTCAAAGGATATTAAAGGTGCCAGCGATACGATGGTCAGCGAACAGAAGTTAGTCGGTGCCAGTGTTAAAGAGGCCCACGATACCAATAAGAGTTTTTCTGAAATTCTCGGTTTAATCGAAGCCATTACTACAAAAATTAGCCGTATCAGTGAAGGGGCACAGCAACAGTCCATGATTTCAGAAGAGATGGCAAAAGCAGTTGACGAACTCTCACATGTCATGCAAGGAAACGTTCAATCTTCAGAGCATATTGGTAGCAATATCGAAAACCAAGTGGCCACCTTTGAAGAAATTGCGGCGAGTATTTCAGAACTTAAGCATATGGCTTTGGTACTTGAAAGTGAGACAAACCGCTTTAAAACGGAGTAATAAAGGTTTTTGACACGCAAACCATCAAGAAAACCTCTGCTATCACCTGATAACAGAGGTTTTTTACCCCTTGCCCCTACTGTTTTACAGTTGTCGTCAAGACTATCACAAAGGAGTAAACTAATGGGCACGTCAAAACGACGTTTCATTAAATGGGTTGAAAGTGGACTGATTATTCTATTAGTCACATTAATAGCAAATGCCGTGATGACAACCCTCACCATCAGCGATATTCAAAAAGCGGTTAAGGTCAGTGACCGAAAAATCGATCGGCAAGTGGCCCTTATTACCGATGAAGCCACCACCTACGAGACCCTACAATTCTTAAAGGGCATTGAAGAGGCCCAAAAAACCCATGGCCTTGTGGTCACCACTCAGATTGTGGAGGGTTCAGAAGACAGTATTAAACGGGCCTTTGAAATTGCCCAGTTAACAGGTTGCGAAGGCATCTTTGTTAAACTCAAGCAAAATAGTATCGCCAAGGATTATATTCAAGCAGCCACTGAGCAGGGCATCAAAGTAGTGGTAGTGGACCACGACGTGGCCGACTCCAGACGGGATGCTTATGTTGGTGCAAACAAGCTTTTAATGGGAAAAAAAGCAGCTGAAATGGTGCAAAAGAATCAGAAGAAGCCAGTCCAGGTGTTGGTGATTCTTGGGGATGCCTACAGTGAAAAACCTGGCATCGCCCTCAACCACTATCTAAATGGATTTAGGCAAATTGTAGAAGAAAACAAGGAGTTTATTTCGTTGGAAGTAGCCTATACCAATACTTTACCAGCTGAACTCATTCTGGATAAGGCCCTTGGAACCCAGCAGGTGAATACAGTGGTATGCACAGACCCTCTGGATACCATCAAAGTGATGAATCTGCTGGTGGACTATAACCGCATACAAGATATTATGCTTATCGGTAGCGGTAACTTACCAGAAATCACAGCAGCAGTGACAAAAAAAATCATCCCGGCCAGTATTGTTGTGGACTACCATCTGATGGCCGTTGAAACCATCAACGCTTTTGTCTCACTGACCTCCCGTCAAACCCAAACCGCCTATAAATTAATCCCCATCGAAGTACTGGAATAGGAGCCCATATGTCTTGGTTCACGAAATTTCGAAAAACCACCATACGATCAAAAGTCACGGGTTTCACCCTGGCCCTGCTGTTTAGTTTAGTGATCGGCTTTGGTTCTGTGCTCTACATTACACAGGATCTCAGCCAAAATTTTGATGCCCTTTTTTCAAGAAGCTTGATGCTCAAAGATTTAGAAACCCAGATGACCCTATTTGAAGGACACCTTGAAACCTACTTACAGACCAAGGATTCCGATAGTTTTGTAGGCTTTATGGATCAAAAAGAAAAGATCAACACCTTCAAAGTTGAACTGACTGTGGGGCTCTCAGACGATCAATTGATGTTACAAATGCAGAATATGGCCACTTTATTAGGTCATTATCTATCAGGGGCTGATGAGGCAATCCAGTTCAAGCGAGCTAGGAATACCGAGGCCACCCTAGTGGCCTATAACCGAGTACAGACCCAGAGTCACTACCTAAGACAAATGATGAATACCCTTCACAACAGCGAATTTGACGCTAACTTAAATCGCTATTTAGTGATGACACAGCGGATGAACACGGTGAAGACCATGTTAGTGGGCATCTTTATCATCCTATTTTTATGGAGTGCCGTGTTTGTATTTGATTTTACCCAAAATATTTCAGAACCCATAGAAGCCCTTTCCCACTACGCAAAGAGGATTTCCCAGGGGGAATATGGGGTTCCGGTGGCATCCGCTTACCAGTATGACGAGGCAAGCGTTCTCTTTCAGGTGTTCTCGGACATGTCCGTCAATTTATCCCACCATATAGAAGATTTAAAAGACAAGGCCCAAACTGAAACTGAGTTGCGACTTAGCGCAGTAGAAAATCTAAAAATGCAAAATATGCTTAAACAAGCTGAACTCATGGCCCTTCAAGCCCAGATCAATCCCCACTTTCTCTTTAATACCATCAACGCTGGCCTTCAGCTAGCCATACTGGAAGATGCCGAACAAACCGCCAACTTTTTAGACCATATGGCCCGGATGTTCCGCTACAATATCCAGCGCCTAGACAATACTGTCACCCTTCAAGATGAGCTACTGAATTTAAAGCATTATTATCATTTGATGAAAGTTCGCTTTCAAGATATGATTGAAATCAGTTTTGATATCCCACCTGAAAGTACTGAAATCAGGATGCCCCCCATGATCTTACAGCCCATTGTAGAAAACGCTTTGATACATGGGTTCAAGCATAAAGAAACCCCAGGGCGCATCGAGATCCAGGTTTCACAGACAAGAGAGCAACTGACAATCAAGATTTGCGATAATGGCACTGGCATGGATCAAGAGACACTGGATCGACTAAAAACAGCGGCTTATCAGTCCCGCAGTATCCCCCTAGAAAACCCTGGACACACCACAGGACTAGGACTTGCCAATGTTTACCAACGTCTCAGCGTATTTTTTGAGACCAAAGAAGTAATGAGCTTAACGAGCATTCAAAATGAAGGTACCTGTGTGACACTGAATCTGCCACTGAGAAAGTTGGATGATGATGAGAATTTTGATAGTTGATGATGAAAAGATTGTTCTGGACTCTGTAAGCCATATCTTAATGCAAAACTTTGACCACATTGAAATAGAAACCGCCCGCAATGGCAGAGAAGGTATGGCCAAACTGGAGCAGCATCGGCCCCACTTGGTGATGACCGATATGCGTATGCCCGGCATGAGCGGTTTGGAGTTTATCAAGCAGGCCAGGCGCTTTGATGACCAAGTCAAGATCATTATCGCCACGGCCTTTGATCAATTTGATTACGCCAAGGAAGCCTTCAATTATCAGGTGGAAGACTACGTGCTTAAGCCCCTTACCAAGCAAAAGCTCATTGATGTGGTGACAAAGGTCATGGGCAAGATGAAAGAGGAAAAAAACCGACGGACCCAAGAACTAGAAAGCATTGACCGCCTGTACCATTCCCTGCAAATGGTGGAGAATAACTTTTTCCATATGGTGATGCAACATTTGTCACTGGATTACCAGCTCCCGGTGTTTAGGGATTTGCTCTCACTGGAGCTTGAGAAAGGGTACTTGGTGGCACTAGAAGCGGTGGCACTGCCACGGGACGCCTCTTGGCAGCAGACCAGCGACTACAATAATCGCCTTAGCGATGCCTGCGAGGATTTCAAGGGACAACTAAAGCTGAACTTCAATGGCATGGTGTCCCAGGTGCTACAAAATAGGTTCTTTGCTTATGTGGATGCCCCTGATGAAGAAGGACTACTGGAAGACCAGTTAGCCAGCTTTTTAGAGGTGAGCTTCCAGCGGTGCCTCAAGCAATATAACGCCAAACTGCGGATTGTCTACAGTCCCCTGACACCGGTTGGAGCCCTTGAAAGCGCCTACGACCAAACTCTTTACGCCTTGGCCATTTCTCAAAAGAACGTGGCCCCAGCCTTTGGCCGCACCTCAAATATCTATGGCCTTGAAGGGTTCCAGGTGCTTCTGGACGATCTCTTTGAGCGAGTGATGCTCCTGGATGAGCGGTGGCAAGGTGTCTTTGAGCAGGTAACCGCCTACTACCACGGCCTTTTGATGCATGGGCAACAGCCTCAAATGGCCATGGATTATCTGCTTTTGTTTTTTATGAAGCTGGGGTTGGAGTGGGAGCTGCGCCTTGGCCTCACAGGCCAATTTGTGCGCCAGGGTTTTCTCGGTGACTTTCGCCACCAAGACGACAATCGCCGTCTCGAGATGGTCCAAAAGATGATAGAAGCCATAGAAAATGCAAGCGTCAAGGCCAGTGCCAAAAAGTTGACAGAACCTGTCACCTTTGCAGTAAAAGAGCTTACCAGCCGTTTTTCCCAAGAAATTACCTTGGAAGAAGTGGCTCGGGGAGCCCATGTGACCTCCCAGTACTTGTCCAAAATTTTCAAAGACGAAATGGGCATGACCTTCAAGACCTATCTGACGGATTTGCGCCTAGCCCAGTCCAAGGTGCTGCTACAGGCCGGTGAACTGTCGGTGAAGGATGTGGCCTATGCCATTGGCTATAACGATCCCAATTATTTTGTGCGCTTGTTTAAAAAGACCACGGGGTTTACGCCGGGGGAATACCAAAAGGTGATGCTATGAAAAATGTGATGAAAATTTTATGGATTTCGGTCATTTGTGTGGCCCTGACTTTAGGGCTGGCAGGGTGCAACCGGGATGTGGAGGTGGCCAGGCCCGCTAAGGACAAGCCCTTGATTGGCTTGGCAATCGATTCTTTAGTGGTGGAACGTTGGCAGCGGGATATGGAAATCATTGTGGCCCAGGCCAACGAAGCAGGGTATGAAGTCAATGTTCAAATTGCCAATGAATCAATTTCGCGGCAAAAGGATCAAATCAACGCCCTAATTGATGAAGGGGTAAAGGTGCTGATTATTTTGCCAAATGATGCAGACGCTTTGACAGAAGAAGTGACCCGGGCCAAGCGACAGGGGATTTATGTGATTGCCTATGATCGGTTAATCAAGGCCCCAAATGTGGATTTGTACTTGTCTTTTGATAATGAGGGCATCGGTTATGAGATTGGGGAGTATCTACTTGAAAAGCTACCTGTGAAATCCCCAGATAGGGTGAGGCGGTTGGTGATGATCAACGGGGACCCCAAGGACAATAATTCAGCCCTTCTGAATAAAGGGTTTCATAGGGCCATTGAAGATCAGACCCAGGGGCCAGTTGAAGTGGTTGGGGAGGTTTGGGCCAACGAATGGCGAGAGCGATTTGCCCAAGAGGCCATCCAAAAAGCCCTAGCAGATGGTGAGAAAATCGACGGGGTGATTGCGGCCAATGACGTGTTGGCCTCCGGTGCCATTAGAATCTTAGTGGAAAATCAATTGGCTGGCAAGGTGATGGTGGTGTCCCAAGATGCTGAATTATCAGCCTGCCAACGGATTGTGGAAGGAACCCAGCTGGCCACGGTGTATAAGCCCATCAACGATTTGGCAGAGCATGCAGTTGCTGCAGCTGTTGCATTTTTGTCTGGCAAAGAGTACCCCACCACTGAAACCATTGACAATGGCTATACCAAGGTGCCCTACGACAAGCTCAGCTTTCAACTGGTGGATAAGGACAATATGGATGAAGTGATTATTGAAAGTGGGTTTCACACCCAGGAAGATGTCTACCGTCATAAGCCATAAATGTGACGAAAGCGTAAAAATTTAAGGTTAAATAAATGCTAGAGCACCCCGGGGGGTGCTTTTTTTTATGGGTACTGTCAAGAAAACGCTTGCAAGTGCATAAGTAAGACCAGTGTATTTAGGCAACCGTTATCCTATAATCACAGTGTAGTCACAAATGGTTTGCCGGTCAGCAGTGAGTGTCGCAAACCAACATTAGAATTCCAACAGAGATAGGGAGGCTTTACATGAAAAAGATTTTCGCAATCGCTTTGGCAATGATGTTAGCAGTGAGTATGGTAGGCTGTGCAAAACCAGCAGCAACAGAAGCAACAACAGAGGCTGGTGCAGAAGCGGTTACAGAAGCAGCAAAAACAGATGATAAAATTGTAATTGGTGTTTCTTTACCAACACAACGTGAAGAGCGTTGGGTAAAAGACAAAGAAGCAATGGAAGCCTTTGCTAAAGAGCAAGGTGTTGAAATCTTGATTCAAGTAGCAGACGCTGATCAAGCACAACAAGCACAACAAGTTGAAAACTTATTAACTCAAGGTATTGATGTTTTAGTCCTTGCGCCACACGATGCATCTGCAAGTGCAGAGCTTGTTAAAATGGCCAACGATGAAGGGGTACCTGTTATTTCTTACGATAGACTTGTAACAAGCAGCAAAGAACTTAACTACTACTTGTCATTTGACAATGAGCGTGTTGGCCAACTTCAAGGACAATACTTTGTTGAAAACGTAGCAAAAGGCAATATCATGTTGTTTGCTGGCGCGCCAACTGACAACAATGCAGCACTTTTCTTCAAAGGCGCTATGAGCGTTCTTCAAGCTAAAATTGACAGCGGCGAGTACACAGTACTTGGTGGCGCTGAATTTGAGCAAGTTGCTACAGATAACTGGGTACCAGCTAATGCACAAAACAGAGCTTCAAACGTTCTAACAGCTAATGCTGGTATGGAAGTTGCTGGCGTTCTTGCTCCAAATGATGGTACTGCAGGCGGTATCATTGAAGCTTTCAAAGCAGCTAATATGCCAATTCCAGTAATCACTGGTCAAGACTCAGAAATCGCAGCTGCTAAGCGCATTATGGGCGGCGAACAGTCAATGACAATCTTTAAAGATACAAGAATACTTGCTAAAGCTGCAATCGAAACAGCAGTATTACTTGCTAAAGGCGAAGCAGTAACAACAAACGGCGAAGTAGACAACGGTTCTATCAAAGTGCCTTCAATTTTACTTGACCCACAGGTTGTTACAAAAGACAACTTGCAAGAGCTTTTAGTAGACAGCGGTTACATCAAAGAAGCTGACCTTAAATAATCGCAACAGCGATGATCAAGTAACAGCGATGATCAAGCACCAAACCAGTATTTGAAGGTATCAGGATGAACGTCTTAGGATGCGCATCTTAAGATGGGCGAGTCTGGATGTTAAAAAGCAAGGCGGGCTAATCCCCGCCTTGTCCCTTTGTAAAGAGGTTCACAAACTCGTTATGCCAGAACAAACTGATATTGAAGGAGGCAAATGATGACGGTTAATGCAACATCAAATAAAACGAATGCAACATCAAATAAAACGAATGATTATATTTTAGAGATGCAACAAATTGTAAAAACTTTTCCTGGGGTTAGAGCTTTGGATGGGGTAACATTTCAGGTTAAAAGAAGTGATATTCACTGTTTGATTGGTGAAAATGGGGCTGGTAAATCTACTTTAATGAAGGTTTTAAGCGGGGTTTATCCAATCGGGACCTATGAGGGCAATATTGTTTTCAATAGCGAAGTCCGCAAATTTACATGTATTAAGGAAAGTGAAAAAACAGGGATTGCGATTATTTATCAGGAACTTGCACTAATTCCCTACATGAGCATTTATGAAAATATCTTTCTGGGTAATGAGATTAAAAAACACGGCTTGATTGATTGGAATGAATCGATTAAAAGGGCAAAGGAAGCCCTCAAGCGGGTGGGTCTGACTGACCATCCAGATACGCCGGTTGGCGAACTGGGTGTGGGCAAACAGCAATTGATAGAAATTGCAAAGGCACTGGCCAAAGATGTCAAACTCTTGATTCTAGACGAACCAACGGCTGCGCTGAACGAAGATGACAGTGCAAATCTTCTTAAAATATTGAAAGAGCTCAAGTCTGAGGGCATTACCTCCATCTTGATTTCACATAAGCTCAACGAAGTAATGGCAGTGGCTGATACCGTGACGGTTCTTAGGGACGGACAGACCATTGCCACGGTGGACCGCAGTGAAGAAGTGATTACCGAAGACGATATTGTCCGTATGATGGTTGGCAGGGAGATCTCTCAGCGGTACCCTAAACGGGAGGCTGTGATTGGCGACATGATGATGAGCATTAGCAATTGGAACGTTTATAAGAGTTCTCAAGATGCTAAGCCCTTTATTAAGGATGCCGCTTTAAACATCAAGCGGGGTGAGATTATAGGCGTTGCGGGGCTCATGGGCTCAGGACGGACAGAACTTGCCATGAGTATTTTTGGTCGGACCTTTGGGGCTAAATTTGAAGGAGAAATGGTGTACAAGAACAAAGTCACCACCTTTAAAACTCCCAAAGAATCCATTGATGCAGGGGTTGCCTACCTCACTGAGGATAGAAAAGAAAAGGGTTTGATCTTGATGGATGACATCAAGCGCAATATTTCTTTAGCCAGTCTTGCTAGCATTTCAAAGCGGGGCGTGATTAACGACAACGAAGAAATCAGACATGCTACGGATTACAGGGACCGGATGCGGATCAAAACCCCAAGCATCGAGCAAAAGGTAGGCAACCTCAGCGGCGGTAATCAGCAAAAGGTGGCACTGTCTAAATGGATGCTAACCCAGCCAGAACTCTTGATAGTGGACGAGCCCACACGGGGCATTGACGTGGGTGCAAAATACGAGATTTATAGCATTATGAACGAGTTTGTAGAACAGGGCAACAGCATCTTGATGATTTCGTCAGAGTTACCAGAAATTATCGGCATGAGCGACAGGGTCTACGTGATGGCAGAAGGTCGCCTTGTGGGCGAGGTTTCAAAAGAAAATATGACGCAAGAATACATTATGAAATATGCGATTGGGCACAGCAGCACGCAACATGATTAACAAGGAGGGCAATATGGAAAAGCAACTCAAGGGCTCATCAAATAAGCCAGTGACAGCCGAAATGATCAAAACTCTATTTCGCGCCAATATCAGACAGTATGGGATGTTCATCGCTCTGTTTGTGATTATGATCGTCTTTAATGTTCTGACAGAAGGCACTTTTGTGTCCGCAAGAAACTTGACAAATCTTTACCTGCAAACTGGGTACATTGCGGTACTTGCAGTGGGTATGGTCCTGGTAATCGTAGCGGGACACATTGACTTATCGGTGGGTTCTGTGGCCGCTTTTACAGGTGCCATCGCAGCAATCTTGCAAGTTAAAATGGGAATCCCAACCCTACCAGCCATTGGTATTACCCTTGTTGTGGGTATGTTAATCGGCGCTTGGCAAGGATTTTGGATCGCCTATCGCGGTGTGCCAGCCTTTATCGTGACCCTAGCCAGCATGCTGATATTTAGAGGCGCAGTAATCGGCATCACAAAAGGCCAAACCATCGGTCCATTTTCTGAAAGCTTCAACAAGATTTCAACCGGCTACCTGGCTGATATTGCAGCGATTGATGGGGTCCACGTCTTATCCGTCCTGATTGGTTTACTAGCGGTAGGTTTATATGTCTTCTCTGAAATAAGAAAGCGTAACACCAGAAAGAGTTATGGTTTTGAGATCTTGCCAGTACCTTTGTTTGCATGTCAACTGTTAGCCATAGCGGCACTGGTAATGGGGTTTATCCTATCCATGGCCCTGTATAAGGGAATACCCTACACAGTCATGATTGTTGTGGCACTGGTGGCACTCTATACCTTTATCACTAAAAAAACAGCCATTGGCAGACACATTTATGCCATCGGCGGTAATTTAGAAGCCTCAAAACTCTCTGGTATCAATACTAAAAAGACCCTGTTTGCCGTATTTGTTTCCATGGGCACTCTAGCAGCCATGTCTGGTATCGTTTATAGCGCCCGGTTAAACTCTGCAGCCCCTTCTGCAGGAACACTCTTTGAACTAGATGCCATCGCAGCTTCCTTTATCGGCGGCGCCTCAGCATCCGGTGGTATTGGCTCGGTAATTGGCGCCATCATCGGTGCACTGGTAATGGCCTCAATCAACAACGGCATGTCCCTTTTGAACCTTGATATCTCTTACCAGTATTTGATCAAGGGCATGGTGCTTTTGATGGCTGTTTGGTTTGATATTAGTACTCGGAGTAAGGGTAAGTAAGGAAAGAGAAGTGAAGAGTAGGGAAGTAATCGAAGCAATCGAAGCAATCATCCTCCCCCTAGAAGATTGGTGCTTTGAATGAATAGTGCAGATTTAAATGGATTAAAAAAAAGCATGCTCCCAATAGATTGTGGGGGCATGCTTTTTATCACTTCAAGATCATACAACTATCACAAAATGGAACTTCTGCGTACCTTCTAAGTACTAATATTTATCGTCACGACATAACCTAGTACGCTTACAGATATATTAAAAATTTAATGTATAATTTAGGTTTAATTTAGGTTGATATGTTACACTTATTTCATCGTTGTTAAGAGGTTGCAACATTTGAGAGCCTTAAGGAGGTTGTATAATACAAATTTGACTCTTGTTGGTTTTTAATGTATCATAGTTTTAGATGTATCATACAGATGGCTGTTGATACATGATGTCGTTCGTAAATTGGCAGATACAATTAACGACAAAAGAAAAAAAGTGTTTAGGGGGTTTAATTTGAGACAGAGAAAAGTATTATCATTGGTTTTAGTACTTTGTATGGTACTAAGTTCGTTTTCGGTGTCATTTGCGGCGTTTAATCTTAACGCAAACGACTTGCCCAAAGCGGATAGCTTAATCGATTTGGGTAAGGGTATTGCTCTAGATTCAAGAACAGAAAATCTGAAAGATACAGATTCGGTTCGTGTAATCATTGAAATGAACCAAAATCCAGTAATCGATTATGCAATTGCTCAAGGTGTGCGATTGAACGATTTAAGTGCGAATGTAATCGAAAAAAAAGAAAATGACTTGCAAGTGACGCACGAATCAGTGAAGAAAGAAATTAAAGCTTTAAGCAACAAGGTAGTTTATCACAATGAATTCTATAGTGTGTTCAACGGATTTAGTGCTACGATGACATTTGCAGAAGCAAAAAAAGTTGAAAAGCTTGCAAATGTTAAAAGAGTGGTCATAGCAACTGAATATAACAGACCAGAACCAGAGATGATTTCAAGTTATGAAATCGTCAAATCACACGAAGCATGGGCGCTTGGATTTGACGGTGAAGGGATGGTAGTTGCAGTTCTGGATACTGGTGTAGACCCAAATCACAAAGACATGAACAGTCTTGACAATCCAGCAAATGCAAAAATCAAGTCTTTATCAGGCTTAGAATTACCAGGCAAGTATTTCAACGAAAAAGTCCCTTATGGCTACAATTATATGGACAACAATCAAGAAATTTTAGACCTTGGACCAGACCCGTCAATGCACGGTATGCACGTTGCAGGTACAGTCGGAGCCAATGGCGATGAAAACGGTATCAAAGGTGTTGCTCCTCAAGCGCAAATACTTGCGATGAAAGTATTTGGCAACGACCCTGAGTTCCCATCTACTTACAGTGATATTTATGTTAGAGCTATCGAAGATTCACTTAAATTAGGTGTAGATGCCATTAACATGAGCTTGGGTTCTACAGCATCTTTTCTAGATCCAGAAGAAAATGATCCTGCAAGAATTGCAATCAGAAAAGCCACTGAGAGTGGTGTCATTGTTGCAATTTCAGCTGGTAACTCAGACCGATTTGGCAGTGGTGCAGGCGATCCATATGCAAGTAATCCAGACGTAGGTGTTGTTGGTTCACCTTCGTTGAATCCAGAATCACTTTCGGTAGCTTCTATCGAAAACATAAATGCTATGGCTCAATGTCTTGTAACGCCGGTTACAACTATGGGTGCAATTGCTTATTTACCTGCAGGTCCAACAGACCCAATCGATGCATTTGACGGTCCGGTTGAATTTGTCAACTGCGGATTGGGCGGCAATCCAGCGGATTTTCCTAGCTCAGTTACAGGGAAAATTGCATTGATACAGCGTGGCACATATGACTTTGTCACAAAAATTGGCAATGCAATTACAGCAGGTGCATCTGGCGTTATTGTATTCGATAATCGTGTTGGTCCAGCGATCTCCATGGCTTATCCTGAAGGTGCTACGATTCCTGCCATGTTTATCGGGCAAGCAGATGGCAATAACCTGAAGTCCTTGATAGGAACAGCAAATGCAACTGTTGAATTTACAGGCGTAACAAAGCAGTCTCCAAATGTAAACTATGGTAAAATGTCAGACTTTACATCTTGGGGTATGACATCTAGCTTAGACTTCAAACCTGAGATTACAGCTCCAGGTGGGCAGATCTATTCAACACTTCAATACGACAAATACGGCATGATGAGCGGTACTTCAATGGCTGCACCTCATGTAGCCGGTGGCGCAGCCCTTGTGTTGCAAAGAATTGACAAGGAGTTTGGCTTAGTTGGTCAAGCGAGATATCAATTGGCTAAGAACTTGCTAATGAGTACAGCAGTACCACATATTCAAAAAGTTCATGCTCAAATATCTGGATATAATTACTATATGTCTCCAAGAATACAAGGCGCAGGTGTTATGGATCTTTCTGCGGCAACTACAGCTGGCGCGATTGTAGTTGACCCAATAACAAATATTACAAAAGTTAATCTTAAAGAAATTGGAGATGTAACAACCTTCCAAGTTAAATTAAATAACTTTGCAGCTGGCACAACTACTTATGATGTAGATGTTCCGGTAGGAACAAACATCTCTAAGGATGGTGCGATTTGGCAAACATCTCAAGCGATATCGGCAGACAATTTAGTAAGTGTCAAACTTAATGGTCAAGAGGTTTCACAAGTGACAGTTACAACAGGTGGTAGCATCACTCTTGATGTGACGATTGACCTAACAGGTGCCATCGATTGGTGGAACGAAATGCCATTAAAAGAGGTTTTCAAAAACGGAAACTTTGTTGATGGATTTGTTATCTTCACAGACGTACAGGATGTTGAACCACAGCTTTCGATTCCATACTCTGGATTCTATGGCAATTGGGATCAAGCACCAATCACCGATGTCAGCGTTTATGATATTGATGAAGATGCTGGAATCGTACCGTTCTATGGTGTAGATGATACAACATCAATGAACTACTATGATGGTGAACATAATATTAAATTAGGGTTGACTTCAACTGGTTATGCTAAAGAAGCAATTAAGTTCTCTCCAAATGCAGATAATTCTGCGGATTATGTTTTCCCTGAGATTACCTTCCTCAGAAATGCAAGAAATCTAGAAATTAATATTTTAGATCAAAACAAAAATGTCATTAGAAAACTTGCAACAGATGTAGATTTGCGTAAGAACTATTTCGACGACAAAGGACCAAAGACTACAGTTCAAAATAGTTGGATTTGGGATGGTAAAATTCAGAATAAAATTGCTAAGGATGGAAGCTACTTCTATCAAGTTAAAGCAAAAATAGATTTTGAAGGCGCTCAATGGCAAACCATTGAATTCCCAGTCATGATTGAAACAGTGGCGCCAGTTTTGGGTTCGGTAGTTTATAATGCTAATGCAAATACAATCACTGCAGTTGCAACAGATAACCAAAATGATGGCATCATGTATGAATTAGTTCTAAATAACCTTGTTGTGGACTCGAATTTTACAGGCGTGTTCACAGTACCAACTGACAAAGCGTATATGGCAAAAGTAGTCGCTTATGACTATGCACGCAATTTTGACGTCTCAGAAAGTATCGATGTCAACAGTGATCAAGTGACAAAAGCGCCATGGGTCCATTTGATTTCTCCAGATACATTTGGATATTTGAATTCAAAAGTTGTTACTTTTAAAGGTTCTGTAGAAGGTGTCTACAAGACACTAACTATCGATGGTGCCGCTGTAGACACAGTATTCAATGACACTACGAAGCGTTATGATTTTACTTTTACAAAAGAATATGCTTCTGAAGGGGTCAAGTACGCCAAAGTTGCTGTGACGGATGTAAATGGTAAAATATTCGAATTTGAACGCATTATCTATGTCGATGCAACTGCACCATCCATTGACATATCAAAATTTGATAAGAATGCTGGAATAACTGTAGCAAATCGTGTCGAAACCTACAAGATTGAAAGTGTTATTGCTGACAATTTTACAGCATTAACTGTATCTATTAATGGGGATGAAATCTTCAAATCAGTAAAAGATCCAAAAGCATCTGAAATCAAACCAAATGCGATTGTCTACAACATGAACCACTCAGTCAAATTGGTTGAAGGAATCAATACATTTATCGTTGTCGCAAAAGACTCATCTGGTAATGAAACGACAGTTGAGTTCACTATTCGTAGAATAGAGAATGCTAATTCTGGTTCGGCAACACCAGAGACACCAGACACACCAGCAACACCTGCAACACCAGCAACACCAGCAACACCAGCAACACCAGCAACGCCAGCAACACCAGCAACACCAGCAACACCAGCAACACCAGCAACACCAGCAACACCAGCGACACCTGCACACGAAGAACAAGCTACCAAGCAAGGTCTAAAAACTTTGACACCAGAAGAATCTAAAAAAGTTGGTGAAAAAGTATCAGTGGTTGTTCCAACCGAAGTAAAAGACGCTAGAAAGCTTGGCGTGTACTTCTTTAATGAAACAACTGGCGAGTGGGAATATGTTGGTGGTAAATTGGTAGATGGCTCGATTGTCGCTGACGCTGCCAAAGAAGGAAAATTCAGAGTCATGTCATTTGAAAAAACATTCACAGATTTAAACGAGAACATTTCTTGGGCTAAAGATGCGGTTGAAGTACTTGCTGCAAGACACATCATCACAGGTGTTGACGGCACAAACTTTGCACCAGACAGCAACATCACTCGCGAAGAATTCTCTGCATTGCTCGTAAGAGCACTTAACCTTAAAAAGGGAACTGAGACAGCTGCATTCAGCGATGTAACGGGTTGGTCTCAAGAAGCGATTGAAACACTTACAAGTTTGGGTATTGTTAGTGGCTCTAATGGCAAGTTCAGTCCTAAAGAAAACATTACCCGCGAGCAAATGGCGGTCATGATTACAAGAGCACTTAAAGCAATCAAAGCAGATACAAAAGTTGGAGGCAATGCTGTAAAATTTGGTGATGCGACAAAAGTCTCATCATGGGCACAAGACGCGGTGGAATTTGCCGCTAATGCTGGCATTATCCAAGGCTCTAACAACAATTTTGCACCACAAGCTAATGCAACTAGAGCTCAAACAGCTGTTATGATCTTCAGATTATTAGATCTAATCGGTGAATTCTAAACATAACCTTTATGTGATGCCGGGAGTTATTTCAACTTCGAGCTCAAAAGCCAGTGTAGATTTTTAATCTGTCACAGAAATGAAAAAGCGGGGGAAACCCTGCTTTTTCATTTGTGTGGACATCCACATGAAAATAAGCTGTATTACAAGTGACAAGGGAAGTCAAAGATCTAGTTTTAACTGGGAGGGATTGGAGCCGCCCGGCTCCGTCTACTCGACTATTCTGAGATATCAACACTACACACAAGTCAGTAAAGCTGTAAATAGGCAATGTTATCGGCATAAAAAAGGCATGCGCCCATTTAAATGTGGGGGCATGCTTTTTTGGTCCCGAAAATGGGGAAACAATTTGTAATTGAATTAAAGCTTTATTGCTTTGATAATGAATGATAATGGAAACTTCTTTGCCCTGCATGGGATATAATACTGCGTAGAATGCTCAGTATCTCTTTCAAGTGTTACTTGATCAGTTTCTTCAATCAATGCCTCAACCGCAAATCCTACTTTTGCATGAGCATTGATAAGTGCAAATAAGGACGTTACAATGTTGCCAATAATAATCGGTGTAATTGCATAAATGATGAGTCTTAGTTTATGATACATATTCTCATTTCCTCCAAATCACCAGTGTCTAGACTCCTTCTACAGCTACAAACCTCTGGATCACTGTAACCGCAACCTAACCCCTGCGTTAGCTGCAACTAAACCCGTGTTAACCATTAAGAAATAACCCTGATTACTGGTGAGTCTGATTCGTGTGAAAATAGATAATCTCAACATGAAAAATAGGCTATAATTGAGGTAGTTGAACAAGCGGAAGGGTGGTGCTACTTTGTATGATGTCTGTATTATAGGGGCTGGTGTAGTTGGTTGTGCTTTGGCTCGGCATTTATCAAAATATCAGTTGAATGTGTGTTTACTTGATCAAGTGGATGATGTGGGTTGCGGCGCCACCAAGGCCAATAGTGGCATTGTCCACGGGGCCTATGCTACCAAGTATGGTAGTTTAAAGGGGCAGCTGGCTGCACAGGGGAACCGCTTATATGATGCACTAGAGGGTGAACTGCATTTTGGTTTTCGTCGGATAGGGGCTTTGGTTTTGGCTTTTAACAGCGAAGAGGTGGAACAGCTGGGTGAGCTCTATGCTAATGGGGTGAAACATGGTTGCACTGACATGACCCTTTTGTCCCGTGAGGAGGTTCTTGAACTGGAACCCAATGTAAGCCCGGATGTGCTTGGAGCTTTGTGGGCAAAGGATGCCGGTGTGACATCACCCTATGAAATGGCCATCGCTTTAGCTGAAAATGCCATGGAGAATGGGGTTCAGTTGAAGTTGGGCTGGCCTGTAACCCATCTGGAAACCACTGAGGATGGCTTTGTCATTTGGTCTAATAATGAACGGATGACTAGCAGATTTGTTGTTAATGCTACTGGTCTTTATGCTGAACACATTGCGGCCATGGTTGGGGCAGATGATTTTAAAATCCTCCCTAGAAAGGGTCAGTATGTGGTGCTGGATAAATCCCAGGGGCGTTTGGTGAATCGGGTTCTTTTTCAGGTGCCCTCAAAGCTTGGTAAGGGGATACTGGTTACCCAAACTTGCCACGGCAATTTGATGTTAGGGCCCAATGCAGAGGATTTGGACCCACACCAAATTTCACAGGCCTATGGTACTGATATAGACAGTTTGAGGCAAGTAGTTGAAAAGGCTAGACAGTCTGTTCCACAGCTCAACATAAAAAGAGCCATCACCACCTATTCTGGTATTAGGGCGATTGCTGATCGGGGTGATTTCATTATTGAGCCGTCGGCTAAGGTGCCGGGCTTGATTAACATGGCAGGTATTGATTCCCCAGGGCTAACAGCTTCTCCAGCCATTGCACTTTACTGTGCTAATATGCTTGAATCAGAGGGCCTTGAACTGATACCAAAGACTAACTTTATTGCTGAGAGAAGGCCCATTTTTGTACTAGGATCAGCCAAAGAACAGCTCACCTTAGATTCCGATAACCCTAAACACCATATGATTTGTCGCTGCGAGCAGGTCAGCGAAGCTGAAATTCTGGATGCCATGGGCAGGGGGATTCCCATTGTTTCTACGGATATGATTAAACGCAGAACCCGTGCTGGTATGGGTCCTTGCCAAGGGGAATTTTGCAGGCCAAGGATAAAAGCACTGGCGATTCGGGTTTTAAAGATGGATGACCTACCAGAAAGAGGGCCCAATGAAGGGCCGAAACCTGATAGGGTGTCTTTAAGTGACGTGAAAAAGATTAGTGAAGAAAAAGGGTTGCTATAGTTCTATTGAGAATCTTTATCAAATCTTAATCTTCTGTTTATGTGTCTTTAATGAACATGATCTATAGTGTAACTAGAAGCAAACAAACTTAAGTAAAAGTACTTAAGAACCTATAGACAATACTTATGGAGGCATATTATGAAAACTAACTTATTATCAATTTTTATTCAAAACACAGGAAATCCAATTATTTTTTCACCTCGCATCGAAAATGATGAAAAAGCGCTGATTGAAAAATTGACAAGATAAATCCAGTTGATTTTTATAACAGATCCAACAATAGCATTAGCGCAACGGCATTAGTAAAATAGCATGAAAAAAGAGACCCTCTACATTTTAAATGGTAGGGGGTCTTTTTTCTCAAGAAGAAAATCCAAAATATTAACTTGCTTGATACCATTGTCGTCCATTGGTAACTCATCCATTGATATGATGAATTTAGGATAGTGATCGTTTACTCTTTCAAGCGGGGCAATTTCTCGTTGGTAGGTGGAGGGGTCCAGAATGCTTGCAGCTACCTGATAGTAAATTTTATCACCGCCAAGGGTTGCGATAAAATCGATTTCTTTATCATCGACCTTACCGATATCGACTTTATTGCCACGTCTCAAAAGCTCTAGATAAACGATATTCTCCAGAATGTGACCAATATCAGCATTTTTATCACCGAGCAACATACGCCGAAGACCGACATCGACAAGATAGTATTTTTCAAGTGATTTCAAATGTTGTTTACCCTTGATGTCATACCGACCTGCCTTATACAGAATAAAGGCTCCAGTAAGTCCCTCAATATAATTTTCAACGGTTACAGAGGTGGTTTTTCGTCCGTATGTGGTCAAGGTATCGGCAATTTTTTTTGAAGATACGATGTTGCCAACATTGTCAAAAAGAAATTTGATGATGCTTTCAAGCAGTGAGATATCACTGATTCTTTTTCTCGCAACAACATCTTTAAGCAAAACGGTATTATAGATACCCATCAGATAATCCCTACGAATGTCCTCTTCATCAATTGAGGCAGTATAAGGAAAACCGCCGTTTCTGAAATAACGGTTCCAAGCATCTCGTTTATCGCCTCCAACCATTTCATAATATTCAGCAAAGGAAAGGGGCAACATTGTGATTTCAACATATCTGCCTGAAAGCAAGGTGGCCAGTTCGCCCGAAAGCATCTGAGCGTTTGAACCTGTGATGTAAACATCCACATCATCCTTGATAAACAAGCTGTCGACCGATTTCTGGAACTGCGAAACATTTTGTATTTCGTCTAAAAATACATATGTCATTTTACCAGGAAAAAGACGATCTATCACATATTCATGGAGTTTCTTATAATCAAGTAAAGGTTCATTTGCTAGATCTTCAAAGTTTATTGAAATAATTTGATTATCTTCTACGCCGCATTCTTTCAGGTAATCACGGTACATCAAAAGCAATGTGGACTTTCCACAGCGGCGAATGCCTGTGACGACCTTGATAATTTTTTTATCTTTCATTTTTTTCAGTTTTTCCATGTACTGTTTTCTTTGGACCATGATAAACACCTCCTGATAACTGAAGTGTATCATGAAAAACACCTGAATAACACAAGTTTTTAAAGTGTACTATAAAAAGTTTTTAAAAATACAATGAGTCCAATTCAATTTTCTCGTGTCGCCCCTTGAACCCCACCTCAACTTGACGGTAGTGACTCTTGGTGCTATTATTAACAAGTGACTATGATAATCATTATCGCACAAAGAGGAGGATTTATGAGTTGTGCTTGCTCGCTCGAACCCCGACATATGGTGCAGTTAGTGGCTGTTGAGCACCTTGGTGGTGAGACGTATAATTTTGATTTTGTGTGTGATTCCTTGGAACATTGGCAGGAAGGGGATAGTTCCAAGCTCTATGTCCCTGTTGCCGACCGGACCCCTGGGAAGAAGTTTTCTTTTGCGACGTTGCCGGAGGAGGGGGTTGTTCGATTTACCACCCGCTTGAAGGCTCGGGACAATGCTGAGCCTAGCCTTTACAAACAGGCTATGTTCAACCTGCAACTGGGGGAGTCCATTGAAATCACGGCGCCAAAGGGCGAATTCTTTTTAAGAAGGCATCAGCGGCCTGTGGTACTTTTGTCTAATGGAGTTGGTATTGCAGCGGTTCGGGCTTTGATTAAGGCCTACCACGACAACCAAGAGGGGATTCCTTATTTGGTACAGCTCAATGTGGATGGCTCTGGTGAGATTTACGGTGATGAGTTTAAGTCCATTAGTGATCAGTTGGCGACTTTTCAGTCGATTTATACGGGTAATCGTGTGGCTTATCAAGATCAGTTAGTGGTGGTTTTGGAGTATCTCCGGCTCGAATTTTTGAAACCACCTTATTTTTATGTGGTGGGCAGTGAGGCATTTGTGAGACAAACTGTGACGTCCCTTGAAATGGCGGGGTATGATATGTCTGATATCATCCTTGACCAAAGTGGCAGCTGTGGTTGCTCTCTTCCAAATGTGGTGCAGTTACAGGTGTTTTGAGTTTTGTTAAATTAAGGTGTTCAGAGAAAAGAAAAAAGACAAAATTACAAAAAGACAACGGCCCACTACAGACAATCTGTAGTGGGCTTTTTCTTGCAGGCCTATGGCTGTGTTGTTTTAGGAACTTGCGATGCTTGCGGCACTTGTTGCTCTTGAGGTGCTTGGGGTACTTGTGGCGACATGGGAGGCATATGACCACCCTTACCACCAATCATTTTGCCTAAATCGGATATGTCAACAGTGCTGGCATCCAGGAGTTTTGTAGGTTCTTTTAATTGTGCATCTGTGGTGGCTGGGATAGTGCCACTGAGTTGCCCTTGGATGCTTTGTGCCCTTAACTCACCAAGGATTTTAAGACTGTCAATGGCCTTTTGGAAATCCGCATAGGTACAAAAGGCACTGGGATCGTTTTTCACTGACTCGTCAATCAGGGTTTTTAGGGTTTCGATTTTGGTCGCGAATTTATCATCTGCAAAATATTGATCCAATATGTCTTGAAGGTATTGATGGTAGGTTGCTAGATAGGTTTGGTTGGCCAGAAGCTTCTCAATTAAAGGCCGGTCTTTTAAAGCGACGTTGCTGACTGGGGTATCAATGGGGAAGTTCACCACCGTTGAGGCATCTCTACTTTCAAAACCTCCCCAGGCCATATTGTAGTCCCAAGGTAAAATGGTGATTTTGCCATCAACTTCATAAAGGTAATAATTTTGGGCCATGTTTGAACTATAACTATCTAGATTGACAACCACCGTATGGGCAGCCAAATAGCGCAGGATGGCATCCACATCAAAGTAGGCTTCTAGGTTTGCGTCTGTGTTCAGTACTTTGATGGCTTTGATCACCTTGGCAAAGTCAGCTTCAGTGCCTTTGCCCACCACATTTTCAAAGATTGCGCCATAGCTATTTGGGTTATCGTCTGTATAAAGGAGGGAACCGGTGCTGTTCCCCATACCCCTGCCCATTCCCAATGGCAGCCCATTTTGCATTGGTAGTCCATTCTCCGTAGGTACGCTGTTCTTAGGGGGAGTAGCACCCCCTGCAGGCAAGGTTCTCGACTCTGGCAGGCCCTTGGCCATGGCTGCGTTTGCGCCTTTGTCCATGTTCATTTTCACATTATAGAGCATGCCATCTGTGTTGCCTGTTACTCTTGTTTCATAACTGTCATTGTAAACTTCAACTGCTAAATAGAATCCCCAGGGCTTGCCATTGACTTTGATTTGTGAAAAGCCAAAGTAGGGGGTCTCAACACCAATGGTTTTCATGATGTCGTAGGATAGGTATTCTTTTAAATAGGTATTATCGCTGATCATATTATTGACTACTAAGTTATCAAGGCCAAAGCAAGTTTGTCCCTGAACGTATTCATCAAACTTGATTCGGAAGCTGTATCTATCACTATCTGAAGAGGCCACATCCCTAAGGCTTGAATTGCCTTTTGGACGGATACCAACATCATGGAAAATGGTGCCGTTGACGGTGACATCCACCTTGATATACGCTTCTTCCGTGGCATTATCCAGCATGGTTTGCCACGTTTTTGAATCAGCCAGTATGTCAATTTGAATCATCTCTTGTCCAAAGATGGCTGTTTCGTAAGAAAGGTCTGTCCCTGTGTTTTTTTCAGTCGCGCTTATACTAGTGGGATTGGTGTTTTTAAGGGTGCTTTGGGGTGCGGTGCAGGCTGTAAAGAGCAGAGCCATACTGAGTATGAGCGCAAATAGGGCTCGGATGGGCTTTAATTTTAGATTTTGCATAAGTCACCTCTTCTTATTTATAATGCTTTTAATTTAATAGTTCTAGCTTATTATAGTGCTTCCCTGGGGTCTGGCGTGCGGCTTATGGAGACATTGAGATTCCCGTTTCGGCAGCGTATGGCATCGATAAAGGCTTTGTCTGCTAAGTTTGTTTGACCATGACTGGAAGAGTGGTCATTTTTAAATTCGATATGGTAGGTGAGTTCAAAGAGACTTCCCATATTGGTTGTTCTCACCTGTTGAAGACTATAGTGGTTTACATATAAAGCGAAAAGATCATCAAACAAGCTATCGTAATTGAGATTTTCAGGGATGCTTATTTTAAGAATTTTTTCGGGGGTCTTTGAATTGCCAAACCTGCTACCGGTTAGCCATAAGGACATGGTCCCAACAATCATTAAAAATAAGAAGGCGTGTACGATAAAGCCTGTACCTGTGGCTAATCCAAGAGCCATAGCAAAAAAGATACTTCCAATTTCTCTTGCGCTCCCTGGAATAGATCTGAACCTGACTAAACTAAATGCCCCCATAACGGCGATGCCTGTTCCGATATTCCCATTGACAATCATGATCACGATTTGAACCATGGCTGGCAGTAGTGCCAGAGTTATGACAAAACTTTTGCTGAATTTATTCTTATACATATAGAGATAGGCCGTTATAAGCCCTAAAATAAGGGAGGCACCTGTGCTAATAAGCAACTGATAAAGACTAATGCTAGTTGTCGTGCCAAGGGTAGAACTTAGTGATGTGCCAAGGGTAGAACTTAGTGATGTGCCAAGGGCAGCGCTCAGTGATGTGGTAAGTAAGTTTGACATTTTAAACAACTCCTTTTAACGGCAAAGCTGCGGTTGAGATAAGGGCATTTTGATAGCAAAAGCCGTATTTTGAAAATGGTGTGGGTTGAATTTGCAGTTCAGAAAGTGCTCTTGTAAGCCATAATGGGTAGTTGAATTGAGCTTTAATTTCCAGTATCACTTGGGCTGGATCAATGATGGGAAAACCATCGCTGCCATAAGTCACATCCAAGTGATGGGTTCGAAACCGTAGGTCGGTATCAAATGTTAAACGGAGTCCAGAGTCGTTGATGCCGTTGAAGGACTCTCTTTCATAGGCTATCATGACTTTGGGTTTAGGGTTGTAACGGGCCATAAACCACCTGATTTCTTGCAATATTTGAGGGGATGTGGAATCTGTTGCGCTTAAGTAGTCCTGGGCATTAAGAACATTGACTTTGACCCGTCTTTTATAGACAACCCCATCGCATTTTTTCTTGATTTCAATAAAGCCAGTTTCAGGCTTACCATGATTACCATAGGTCCGGAGCCTTAGCTTTTCTTTATAAAAGGGATGGTCTATAGAGTTGCGAATTAGGGTATAATCATCTGTATCATAGTAGATATTGGTGATGGTATGAACACCATAGGCATCCTCTATCAGATGGGGGCTTGTCACCAATTTCAACATATTATATTGGGATTTTGTCAGTCGGTATTTTTTCTCGATTCTGTGAAAGACATCTTGATAAGTGGCCATGGGTTAGCCTCCTTTCTTGCACTCATCATATCCCACCAACCTTAAATTACTCTGAAATCATGGTTTCAGACTAATTACAGCTTTCTATGGTACGTTTAAGGGAACATCATGAGAATCTGAAGGGAACGCCACGTGAATATGTAGGAAACGTGATAAGAATGAAAGGGGTAGACCATGAGAATACTCATTGTCGAAGATGAAATAAGGCTCGCAGAAGCCCTAAGGCAAATGATGATTGAACAAAAGCACCTGGTAGATGTGGTTTATGACGGGGAGAGTGGCCTGGGCCTATGCCAGTAGCGACCAATATGATTTGGCAATTTTAGATGTCATGCTTCCAAAGATGACGGGTTTTGAAATCGTTAAGCGCTTAAGGACACAAAAAAGTGTCTTGCCGATTCTTTTACTAACGGCCCGAGATGAGACCTGTGATAAAGTAATCGGACTGGACTGCGGTGCTGATGATTATATGACTAAACCCTTTGCACCTGAAGAACTGTTAGCTAGAGTGAGAGCGCTGACTAGACGGTTGGGGGAAGTGGTACTAGAAACCCTTGACTACAGTGATTTGACCTTGAATCTTTCCGATTATTATTTGTATTGTGGTTCAAAGTCAGTTCATTTGGGCTATAAAGAGTTTGAAGTCTTGAAATTATTAATGGCAAATCCTAAGCAAGTGGTTCCTAAAGAAGAGATCATTTCTAAGGTTTGGGGCATTACTTCAAATGCAGAAGACAATAATGTGGAGGCCTATATCTCATTTCTACGTAAAAAATTCTTCTACTTAGGCTCAAATGTCACCATTGGCACCCTTAGAAAAGTTGGCTACAGGCTGGAAATGCCGACGGAGGGCAATGAAGATGATTAAAAAACTAAAACATAAGTTTATACTGATCAACATGAGTTTGGTTAGCTTAGTGCTACTGTTAGTCTTTGGGGTCATTTTAATTTTTAGTAAACATCAGTTCCAATTAGAAAGCGACATGACCTTAGCAAGAGCCATTGATCGACCCTTTGGTGTTGTTATGCCCAATATTGATTTTGGTGGCATGCAGCCTGATTTTAGAATCAGGGAATTTCCCGTAGTGACGGTGCTACTGGATAGGAACTTGGAAATTAAAGGGGTGGATGCCCAAAGTGTGACGATTTCCGATGACGTCCTTCAAGAGATTACAAAGGAAATATTGGCATCTAAAAAGAGCCAAGGCATCTTAAATTCCTATCAGTTGAGGTTTAAAATTAAGTCCACTTTTGAAGGGGTTAAAATTGCACTACTGGCTACTAACTTTGAAAAGAGCCAGCTTCTGAATCTGCTGACTGCGCTGCTATTAGCAGGACTTGGTGCCTTAATGGCATTTGCAATCATCAGCTTTTTTTTAGCAAAATGGGTTTTAAGGCCTGTTGAAAAAGCATGGGATCAGCAAAAGCGATTTGTAGCAGATGCCTCCCATGAGTTAAGGACACCACTGACAGTGATTTTAGCCAATATGAGCATTCTAAAAAAACATCCTGAAGCCCTCGTTGCTGACCAGTCTAAATGGATTGATTTCACCCAGACTGAAGCAGAACGGATGAAGGGTTTAGTAGACGATTTGCTTTTTTTAGCCAAATACGATCAAAATCACGTACAGCAGATTCAAAACCAGGTTAACCTAAGCGATCATCTTTGGCGAGCCATCTTACCCTACGAATCTGTCGCTTATGAGATGGGGGTCTCAATTGAAACTGAAATAGCAGACCTTATCACTGTAAAAGGAAATGAAATCCAGCTGCAACAGTTGATGATGATTCTTTTAGAAAATGCTTGTAAGTATGCAGGACAGGGTGGAAAAGTCACTGTTAACTTGAAAAAAAATCAATCGGAAGCGGTCCTTAGTATTCATAATACTGGACAAGCCATCCCTGCAGAAAACTTGCCCCATATTTTTGATCGTTTTTACAGAGTGGCTTCATCCCGTCAACGGGACGCAGATCAGGAGCACGGTGGCTATGGCTTGGGTCTTTCGATTGCAAGTGCCATTACACAGGCCCATCATGGGCACCTAAGTGCCACAAGTGCCGAGGCACAGGGAACGACTTTTACACTGAAATTACCTCTTACTCTCGGGATGCCCAAAGACACATTTCAACTTTTGTGATTAGCCCATCTTCAATAATGGTATAATGTAATATCCGATTATTGTGGAGGACAAAAGTATGTTAGCAAGGGAAATTAACAGGAGTCACTTTTATGTGATGAAAAGCCGTAGAAAACGATTTGAGTTGCCGATCGTGACATTTAGCACTCGCCAAGGGGATCACCTGATTAGTTGGTTCAATATCGCACTTATAGTCCTTTTGATGGCTGTCATGATGATGATGGCGCTTTGGACTACCACAGCACTTTATAAGAGCGGTTCTAGCATCGAACTCTATCAGAAAACGCTGGTCAATAAAGAGGCCCAGGTGATAGCGCTTCAAAGGGAGCTAGATCAAAAAACGCAGCAAGTAGCGGCTTATAGCGAGACCGTAAAAGCATTAGAAGTCAAGGTGAACACCTCTTTAGAGAGTCTGGCGGGCAAGGTGAATGTAACCTTAAGTGCAGTAAAAGACACAGATTAGGGTTGGATTTTAAGAGACGTTTTGAAAGGTATTTTGAAAGGTTTTTTGAAAGGAGTGAGCCATATGCAGGCAACAACTGCATGGAAACAAGTTTTGTTCAAATGTTTTATGGGTTTGATTTTAGTCCAGGTTGTGATAATTCTCATGATGATGATGGGTTTAAAAAGCCATCAAAACCAGCTGGCTGGTGAACCCATTAATCTGCCAAAAGCACAACTGACACAGCTCAGTGAAAATGAGACCTTTGGTGCTTTGGATCAGTCAATCCAGCGGGTGGCTTTGAGTCTAGATCAAGGGAATCGTGATGTCCTCGCCAGTGTGGGGTTACTTGAAATTGCCATTCAAGAAAAAAACGCCAGAGAGCGTTTCTTAGGCTCCGAGGATTCAGGACAATTTTCAAGGTCTGGGACCTACAAATCTTTTTTGAATTTTGATCTCAATATACCGTCTGGCTATACGGAGGAGGATTATCTATCCCTATTCAAAGGGACCGCAATGTCAGCTCTGGTGCCAGCTGCAGTGGCTGCAGAAAAAAAATACGGGGTTAACTCGCTGTATATATTGGCCCATGCTGCAGAAGAATCCAGATGGGGCACAGAACCTTTTGCCATCACCAGACATAATTATTTTGGCTACGGTGCCATCGATAGTAACCCTACAAAAGCGCTAAAATTCAAATCAGTAGAGCATGGGGTTTTTACGGTAGTTCAAAAAATCAAAGAGAACTACTTGACTCAGGGCGGTAAATTTTACAACAAGCGTTATGGGACCACCATCAAAGGGATGGCATCTCGGTATGCCAGTAATGTTAATTGGGGTACCAATATCGCTAGGATCATGGAGAAAATTAGCAAACAGTTGGACTAACGTGATCAAGAGAAGACCATCGAATGACAAAGAGAAACGCCTGCAAATCCGCTAATCATTTAGCAGACTTGTAGGCGTTTTTTAGTAGTTATTTAGATAGTTTTAGATGCTTTATAAAGACAATGCTCTACTTAAAAAGATAAAAAACCAGTGCCGTAATCAACGTTGGCAATGCTGCAAACCGTAGCAGTTAAGCGCATAAGATTCTCCTTGATTAACCGTCCTTGATGATTCTGGATTAATCGTTTCTAGTTGATTTGTACCCGAGTTATTACCACTTGAAACCATTGTAAAAATAAGTTAAAATGGAAATTGTCAAGGATGTTTTGCTGAAACAAATAGAAAAATAGGGGGAATTATGAAAGAGTACGTAGAGGTTCTAAAGAAGTATGCGGTTTTTGAGGGACGGGCAACTAGAAGAGAGTATTGGATGTTTACATTGGTTCATACTCTCATTATTATTGCTTCGATATTTATGCTTGTTTTCTCTCTGAATTTTGTTACCATTATATTCTTATATGTTATTGCAACTTGGTTGCCATCCTTAGCTGTAACCGTTCGTAGGCTTCACGATAGTGGGAAATCCGGGTGGTGGATATTGTTGAATTTTGTACCTTCCATAGGGCAATTAGTTCTTTTCATCTTTACCATATTAGAAAGTGAAACTTGCGACAATGCCTATGGCTCATACACTGGCTCATATCATTATGTGGGACTTCGAGATGATCTCAGTATACCGGACAGAGTAAAAGCTGATTTTTTTGAGTAGAAGAATTCTATTGGTAGCAAAGTACAAGTGCAGGTGAGGCGTTGAGCCCTCTTCTG
The DNA here is from genome assembly GCA_964522015.1 of uncultured Fusibacter sp. GTDB lineage: Bacteria > Bacillota > Clostridia > Peptostreptococcales > Acidaminobacteraceae > QQWI01. Next base: position 38,330 of record CAZFST010000015.1, read on the forward strand.
CACTTTTTTTATTCCCTAATCATCTATAAACCATTTTCTCCAATTTGCTTGCAGGCATTATAGCGTATGATGGTACTAACGAGAGAAACGACTTTTGACACCCAGATTGATATCAGGCCCAAATGGGCAGAGGAGTGCATGTGAAAAATCAGATATTCGAATTGGTAGTAGTGACAGATGAACAAGAAAAATCAAGAGTATGCCGCGAAGTACTGGAAGGGCTACCAGAGTGGTTCGGCATTCCAGAAGCCACCGAGGACTATATCAAAAATGCCCAGCACCAGATGATGGTAGTTGCCTACCAAACGAAGACGCTAGATGCGATGGGGTTTGCTACTACTCTTCTTCACAATGCAAATGCCGCCGAAATTGCTGTGATGGGGGTTCTTGAAAATCACCACCGAAAGGGTATAGGCCGTGAATTAGTGGCTCATTTAGAGGGGCACCTCAAGAAAGAGGGTATTAGATTCGTAACGGTCAAGACTCTAGCGGCGGCCCATCCGAGTCCGGAATACCAGCGCACTAGACTCTTTTATGAGGGTTACGGCTTTACGGAGTTAGAGGTCCTAAGTGACCTTTGGGGTGCTGATAATCCCTGTGCCTATATGGTCAAACTGGTAGAATGAAAATGAAAGCTCGTCCTGACTACCACGATGAAAGCAAGATCTGACTACCTCAATAAAAGCAGAAGCATTTAAGGACACTTTAGCGTATAATAAGAAAAGCTTATATTTGTTAGGCGTTCAGCATTTGAAAATAATGAGGTGTCAGATGGAAAATAAACAAACTGAAACGATCACAGCACCAAGCGCCCTTGCCACTTTTAAATGCATTGGGCCAGCGTGTTCCGATAACTGTTGTAAGGGATGGGATGTGGACATAGACAAAGCCACCTACCAGTCCTATTTAGCCATGCCTGATTCCCCCCTTAAATCCCGGTTTGAGAAGGAGATTGAGCTCAATCCAGACAGCGCTGACGGGGACTTCGATTATGCCCTAATGATTTTAACGGAAAAGCGTAATTGTCCGTTCTTAAATAACAAGGACTGGTGCGATATTCAAGCTACCCACGGCGAGGGTTCACTCTCAAAAGTCTGTCACAATTTTCCCCGCACTTTTAATCGCATTGACGGTGCCCTTGAAATGTCGGCTACCCTGTCTTGCCCTGAGGTTGCACGCTTGATTCTAAGTGAAAACAAGGGTCTCCAGTTTTCTTTAGATCCCGTAATAAGACAGCGATATGTGCTCAATCAAGATCTGGTGCAAACCAGCGACAGATTAATCCAACACCCTGCCAAATATTTGCTGCCCCTAAGGAACCTAACGTCTGATATTTTATCAAACGAACACTTTAACTTCTATCAGCGCCTTGGGCTTTTAGGACTTTTCCAAGAGGGCATGATGCCCATGCACACACCAGAGGGTGTGGATGCCATTCCCGCTCATATCAAGCGCTTTGAGGGCTACCTCAAACGTGGCGCAGGCCCCAAAAACTTGGCTAAAATGAGGCCCAGTGCCCAAAATCAATTGACTTTAATGGGCTATTTAAATGCTGAATTTCCTGACTTTTTCAAGCTGGAATCCGGTGAATTTGGTCGTGTTTCTTTGGGTATGGCCACTGAATTTGGCTATGGCAAGAAAAAGGACACTGCGGCGCTGGCGCGCTTACAGGGGCTTCATCAGTCCCATTTGGTGCCTTTTATCGAGGCAAACCCTTATTTCTTCCAGAATTATTGCCAGCATTTTGTGTTTAAATTCCTCTATCCTTTTTCGGAAGAGGGGGATCCCTACATGGCTTATACCTTGCTGATGATTCGGATTTACTTGATTCAGATGCATCTTTGTCAATTGGCTCATATGCATAATTTGAAAGAGATTAGCTTAGAAGATGGGATTTGGGTGGTTCAAAAGCTGACTAAGTTACTGGAGCATAATCGGTTGTTCTTTGTGACCCTTGGTGAAGATTTGATGGAAATCGGCTATGATCACTTGTCATTTTTGAGTACTTTAGTGGTATAATGATAGTGAGAGTTATTATCGCGTGAAACGATAAGGCTAAACAGGCTAGTTTCTGTGGAACAGGAGAGTGGCGCAGATGGTGAAAAATGGTCTTGTGATTCAAATTGTAGGGGAGATGGCCCATGTTTCTGTTGTTAGGCCTTCTGAATGTGGGGATAAATGCAACAGCTGTGCAGGTTCTTGCAATACCAATATGATGGTGGTTGAGGTTAAGAATCGGTTTGATGCAAAAGTTGGGGATTCAGTGGAGCTGCAAATGCAAAACGAGCAGCTGATTAAATTGAGTTTTATGATGTACACAGCACCGCTTATTGCGTTTATCTTAGGCTTATTTATTGGGTATAGCCAGCCCGGTTTTTTAGGGATCAATCAGCCCGATGTTGTGGCTATCGGCACTGGGGCCTTATGTTTGGTCGGGGCTTACTGGGTTGTTAATCGGTGGCTTAAACGCAGTAGTGCAAAGGGTGAAACCATCTTAACCATGAGCCGGTGCTATCACCAATCAGATTTATTGACCCATTAACGCAGTGGGTATTAAAATTTACATTTCAGATCCCCCTTAAACCTCTTGAAAAAGTGGGTTTAGGGGGTTTCTTGTTCATGGATTGTTCATGGTTTCGAGGTTATAATAGAGTTCTAGGAGGTGGCACATGGAAAAGCATTTATTCGTTGTCGATGATGACCCTAATATAGCAGAGTTGATTCAACTCTATTTTGAAAAAGAAAATTACAAAGTCAGTGTGTTTCACAGTGGCCCTAAGGCCTTAGCAGCCTTGAAAGCCGAAGCACCCTCGCTGATGTTACTGGATATAATGATGCCAATGATGGATGGCTTTGAGGTATTAAAAGAGGTTAGACGGTTTTCTAAAATGCCGGTTATTATGTTAACCGCTAAAGGGGAGACCTTTGATAAAGTTTTAGGTCTTGAGCTAGGGGCAGACGACTACTTAGTGAAACCCTTTGATCCCAAAGAGTTATTGGCCAGGGTCAAAGCTGTTATGCGCAGGACATACGAAAACGATGACCACCAAGATGTGACCATCATGCCCCATTTAACCATTGATATGGATGAATTTGTGGTGATTTACCACGGAGAAACCTTGCAACTACCACCTAAAGAGCTAGAACTTCTAAACTATTTAGTCAAGCATCCCAATCGTGTTTTTACCAGGGAACAGTTACTAGATCAAATCTGGGGTTTTGATTATTACGGGGATACCCGGACGGTGGATGTCCATATCAAAAGGCTTCGGGAGAAGTTTGCCAAAGAAGATCCTTGGGAAATCAAAACGGTTTGGGGCGTCGGCTACAAATTTTCGAAATAGAGAGGAGCCCCCATGCGCACGATTTACTCAAAACTAATCACCGTGAGCATTAGCGTGTTGGTAGTGGGATTTATCTTACTGACCGCCGGGCTCAATTTTACGTATAAAAATTACATTGTTGAACAAAAAAGAATTGAGATGACCCGACTTGCAGCTGATTTCAACCAAATGCTTAACGATAAATATAAAGTTGGAGAACTGGTTGGCAGCACGATTAGTGGTGAGCTCTACCGCTTGGAGCACTACGCTAATTTAGAAGTTTGGATGATTCCCAGTACCGGAGACATTGTTGTATCCGATAAAACCACTGATATCAACTTCATCAAAAAAGAGCTGGATCTAATGGAAATAGAACGTGTTTCCAAAGATAGCAAGCCAATTTTCAGGGCAGCCAATTATAAAAATCTTCCGGGAAACCTGTATTATACTTTGATTTACCCCATCAATATTGGCGGTAAGAATGTCTTTGTGCTCTATCTCAATAAGTCAGTGCCTGATATAAAAAATACCATTGCTGATATCAATCGATTTGCCATTTACACCTTAATTTTGGCTTCTGTTTATGCGGGTGTTACGCTGTTTTTTTCTGCCAAGCGAATTTCTGACGACATCAAACGCCTTAATCAAGGGGTCAAGTTTGTGGCCAAGGGTAACTTTGACTATGCCTTTGACACTGGCCGCAAAGATGAAGTTGGAGAACTCTGTGCCAACTTTAATCAGATGACCACGGAGCTTAAATCCATGGAAGACGCCAGGCGTAAGTTTATTTCAGATTTGTCCCACGACCTACGGTCTCCAATTACGGCCATTAAGGGTTATACCATGGGGATTTTAGATGGCACTATCCCGCCAGAAAAATGGGAGAAATACTTGAACATCGTCAGCGATGAAACCGACCGGCTGACAAAACTCATCAACGACATACTGGATCTTTCTAAGATGCAAACCGGTGCTTTGCAATTGAATCCATCAGATTTTGATGCCCATCAGCTATTGATTGATATTCTCGATCGCTTTGAGGCGCGCATCGCCGAAAAGGGCCTCGAGGTCAGTTTAAAACTCGCCACAGGCGACGTGATGGTCACTGGGGACTATGCCCTAATTGAGAGGGCTATCTATAATCTGATGGACAATGCGGTCAAATTTGTCCCCCAAGATGGTATTTTAGAAATTTTAACAGATATTAAAGAGAGTAAAATATTAATTGGCATACGCAATACTGGGATTGCCATCCCTGAAGATAAACTCAGTCATATTTGGCAACGATTTTCTAAGGGGGACCATTCCCGGGGGCTTGAGAAAAGATCTTCTGGCCTGGGACTCGCCATTGTTAAAGAGATTTTAGATGCCCATGGGGAAAAAATCGACGTCTATTCTAATGAGTTTTTAGGGGTGATGTTTGTGTTTTCAATGACTAGAAGCACTTTAGGAAAGAAACCGAAAAATTCATAAATCGTTCACAGTTATTTCAAATCTATGGACTACAATAAAGATGTACAAAATAACGGTGCGTCGTCCTCCCCCTAAAGTAAGCGGCGTACCTCCCCCTTTTTAATCATCGCTCTCCTCGAAACGGTGAGCGTGAAATTTATAAAAAAATAAATTATTAGGAGGTAGGCTTATGTTTAAATTAATTCCTGTAAGACCAATGAGAAAGAACAGTACTGCCGTAAAATCCGAAGATATTTTTGACCAGTTCTTTGACAGCTTTTTTAGCGAAGATGCTTATTCATCTTTGAATAAACTTGAAAAGCGACTATCTGGTTTTTCAGTAGATGTTAGAGATGATGGTAGCGAATACGTGATTGAGGCGGATCTCCCTGGTTTTGAAAAAGAGAATGTTAAAATTGCCTACACTGACCAACAATTGACCATTAGTGCTAAGCGCGAAGATGAAAACGTTGAAAAAAAGGACAATTACATTAGACGAGAACGTTACTGTGGGGAGTTTATGCGAAACTTTTTTGTAGACAACATTGACCCAGATAACATCACCGCTAATTTTAGCAATGGGGTTTTAAAAGTTACCCTGGCTAAACATCCAATCAAGAATAATACGAGAGAAATCTTAATTGACTGAGGTTAATTTTAAGCACCTTAGGGTGCTTTTTTTGTACAAAAAATCCCTTTGACGAAATGATGAGAGGAGTTCAAAATGGTTGATTATAAAGGTTTTATTGAAGATGATGCTGTTAAGGTGCCAACTGTTCCCCTAAATGATCCAGATCCAAAAGTAGTTGCTGATGGGACCATGGCAAATACCCCACTAGAAGGCGTTCTGCCAGAACACGTGGGCGCTATTGTAACAGAACATGTTGAAAGAGTATTACAAAGTAAGCAATTAGAGGGGCCACCTGTTGCGAAAAAAAGGATGTTGCCATGGGTAGCTGTGATTGTGACTGCTGCTATGCTCACTGGTACAATGGCTGGTGTGGGCTACCAAGTAGCTGGACAATTCAGCGGACAAGATTCTGTGGATGGGGCCTATTATTTGGATGCTGGGGCTGTGAAGGCAGCAACCATGAACTACGGCATGACAGAATCCATTCCTGATATGGCTGATCGATTAGGACCAGCGGTGGTATCCATCAATTCAACGGTGTCACAAACTGATTTTTTCCTGAATCCAGTAGAATCTCAAGGAGCTGGCACTGGGGTTGTCTTTAATATCAGCAAAGATGCCTTACTCATTGTCACCAATAACCATGTTATCGAAAACGCTAGTTTGTTGACTGTGGTGTTTGATGATACCACTACTGCCAAAGCTCAGGTAATTGGAACAGATCCAGATGCGGATGTGGCTGTTATAAAAGTACTGCGGAGTGAATTGTCCCCTCAGCTATTAACCACGATTGAGCCCATCGTCTTTGGTGATTCAGACAAGATTCGGGTTGGTGAGCTTGCTGTGGCCATTGGTAATCCTCTTGGTTACAACGATACAGTGACAGTAGGGGTGATCAGTGGTATCGATAGAAGCTTAAGAATGTCTGGTCATAATTTTAATCTGATTCAAACAGATGCAGCCATCAATCCTGGCAATAGCGGTGGTGCACTGGTTAATGCGAAAGGTGAAATGATCGGCATCAACACCATAAAAATTGCTGAGCAAGACGTTGAAGGAATCGGGTTTGCGATTCCAATCAATACGGTGAAGCCTCTTATCAAAGAAATCTTAGAAAAGGGTTATGTATCAAAACCTTATTTAGGGATTGCTGGCCGTGATATTACACAAGATATCGCAGATATGTACAAATTGCCTACTGGTGTCTTAGTAAATGAAGTGGTGACAGGTAGTGCAGCTGAAAAAGCAGGTTTAAAACGTGGTGATATCATTACAGCCCTTGATGGTAAACCCTTGACGTCCATGGAAGTTTTGATAGATCATATTTCCTCTAAAAAAGTAGGAGATACCATCACATTGACTGTGAAACGGGAAAATACAGAATTAATGACCTTGAAAGCTGTTCTAGGTGATAAAAACAAGAAGTAAAAAATATGGCAATAGGGCAAGGCTCGCACATAAAGCAATGCAACATTAAAAAGCCACGGTTAACCGTGGCTTTTTAATGTTGGTTTATTCAACTATCTACTTTTGGTGTTCAAACAAATGTTAGATTAAATTTAGGTACCATATGGTGGGGCAAATAGGAGCGTTTTGCTTGTCGCAAACCTTCTATGCCAAGATCTTGCTCCCGGTTTAAATAAAGGGCTTCTCCCAAAACTTGATTGGACATGGCGTGATTAATGGCGGCATATAGACCAACGTAATTTGGGAGGGCTTTTTCGATGTGAACCAAGAAGGTCTCATCAGAAATCTGTTCACCGAAAGTCAATGCCACAGGTTCTTCATCAATATAGATCAAGGAGCCTTTTAGGCCACGGTTTTGATTCAGTGGCCAATTGGTAAGGATTTCTTTGATGGCGTGGTATTCATAGCAAGGTCCAAATCTGCACCGCAACCATTGGCTTGGCACCAACGCTGTAGGGCGATGTACGCAAACTCCGCATGGTGCTGGTCAATAGCAACTATTGTATACCGGTCTGGGTAGGCTTTATAAAACTGATTAAGGTGATTTTTTTTCTTGTGATACCGGTTGCCAGAAAGCCGAGCAAGATCTTCTGTCAGGTAGCAGTAATCATAATCATCCACTAGGTCAATCTCAGTAAAATGATATCCGAGTGTATTTAATCGGGTTTTAAATTCTGTTGAGACATGTCTCAACTTAGGTTCTATACCATTTTCTTTGCAAAGATCAAGCCATAAATCCATCGCGTTTTTAAGTGTCTCATCCCTATCCGGCGTACTAAAACCAAACGGTTCTGCTGTCGCATAACCAAGCGGTTTTACCGTAGTAAAACCTATTGGTTCAGAAAAGCAGCAGTTGGATATATCCCTTGGGTTATAGGCAAAAAAGAGATAGCCGGCAAGTTCTAAGGTGTGCAAATCGTGCTTATGGCGCCAAATCAGTAAATTGGTGAGGGTGAGATCGTGAACATTGGATAAATACCCTTCGTAGTACGGAAGTAGACGTTGGTAGTCCTTTTGATCAAAGGATTGCAATTGCTCAAAAATCAGTGGTGGGAGTTCATTAAGTGTGACCAGGGGCCAATTGAGATGATTACCTTTTGGCCCCATATTCAGTTCTTTAAGTTGACAAACACCGTCATTATTCATAGATGCTAAACTTTAAATTTGCTGACAAGCTGAAGGAGATTTTCTGCAATTTCGGCTTGCTGGATAGATGTGGTTGTCATTGCTTCAACAGCTCGTGATGTATCTTCAATATTAGAAAGGATGCTTCTAGAATTTTCTGTGGATTCAACAGCTGTAACAGCATTGATTTCAGCAGCTTGACCAATTTGGAAAATGGAATCTGAAACTTGAGCAGAAGATTCTGCAATTTTAGAGGCAAACTCATTGAGATAGATGGCATCCTTTTGATATTCAATACCAACTTCTACTAAATATCGATAATCTGGAGTGACGTTTTTTTCTACAAAGATGAGCATTTCGTTCGAATGATGGGAGAGGTTATCAACTGCTTGCTTGACTTTTTCAACAACTGATTGAATCTGATTAACGGTGTTACCAGATTGCTCTGCAAGTTTTCTGACTTCGTCTGCAACAACTGCAAATCCACGACCGCTATCCCCAGCCCGCGCAGCTTCAATTGCCGCATTCAGTGCCAATAGATTCGTTTGATCTGCAATAGCGCTAATGGTGTCAGTCATCACAAGGATTTGATCAACAATATGGCTGTCTGCAATGGCTTTTGTAACAGAACGCTGTTTTTCGTCCATCAACTGAATTGCTCTTTGCATGGAAGCTTCGCCTGTTTGCTTGGTCTGTTCAGCTTTTTCACGGATGGTAACGGCTGCTGCCCGACCATCGTTTGATTGACTGGCGATATTAGTGGTTGTCGCACTGATTTCTTGAATGGATGCAGTGGTTTCTTCTGAAGAAGCACTTAAGTCTTCTGCACCTCTTGCAACCTCGTGAGCTACCTGTTTAACAATTTCCATAGTTGAAGCAAGTTCTTGGATTGACGATGTGAAATCCTGACTTGATGTGTTAATCAAGGATGCACCGTTTATAATTTCGGAGATAATGGCACGGGTATTGATGACTGCTTGATCGAGAGCCCGAGTAATAACACCGATTTCATCCTTGCTCTTGCTGTTAATGGTAGTGGTTAAATCACCGGAAGAAAGCTTCTCTGAAATATCAACCATCTGGTGAATGCCTCTAGAGAGTCTGCTGACGATATAGAAAGTGATGATCAGTGAAATAACCAATGAAAATCCGACAAGGGCGATTACACCAATAATAGCGACTCTTAAAATCGTACTTGAACTAGTGTACTTTGCCTTTGCAGCATCTTCATTGTACTTAATGAGTTTATTTAAATCTTCAAAAACAGTCCCTTGTATGACTTTTAAGTCATCATATTTCAAAAAACCACCGAGGACATCATTCTCTTGGACTAATTTAAGAAGATCTTCACGACTTGTTTTATAAACATCGTAGCTCAGCTTAAATCGATCGTAAGTCTTTTTCTCGTCTCCGACGATTTTTGTTTTTTCGTAGTTGACAAGGATGCCTTGATTTGCCAGTGTTGCCCGTTCGATATCTGCCTGCCAGCCTTCTAGTAGGGCAGGGTCTTGGTTATCGTAGAGCATTTGAATCAGGTTCGCTTTTGTATCAAGGAGATTTTCTTTGATATTACTGAGCTGTGTCACGGTTCTCATGTTTTGATTATACAAAACGGCAATATCAGAACCCATAATACTGATGCCACCGATTGCTGAAGCACCGATGAGGATTGACATAAGAATCATGAAGCTAAAACCAAAAATTAGGATTGCTTTAATCTTTAAATTCTTCATCTTATTAATCTCCTTTTGCTTGATCTGTGATCGAAGCTTTCTCTTTATTTCTCAACAAGCAAACTATCGAGTATGGTTTGATCCAACTCCGTGCTGACAGATGAGGCCGACAGTTCTTTATAGGCTTCTTCTGCAGATTTTCCTTTGCGCATCATATCAATCGCTTGAGAATAGATTGTTTTAGCTTTGCGCTCGATGTGAGCTAGGTCCTTTCCCATTTCACTTAAGGAGACTTTTTTGTTTTGACAGACAATTGCACGTTGTTTTTTGATGGCTTGTAAGGCATTGGCATAGTCCTTAACAAGCTGCTTCTGAGCTTTTGTAGCCCCTGCTGATTCTTTCTTTGTGAATAATCCGAACATTCAAAAACACCCCCTTTCATTCTATTTTAAACAATCAGAGGCTGTATGTAAAGCAACAGTTTCGGATTACGAATAATGAAAGGTTTTGCGGAAATTTAACTTGCAAGCCATGGCGCTTTGCACTATAATTGCAGAGAAAGCTTGATGACGTTAATTTCTAAAGTTATTGAGCCATAACAATTACATCAGATTCAAGTGAGAATTGCGAGAAATGTCCTTAACTGGGCAACCGACGAGGCAACTGTTAATCCAGCCAGGATAACTCAGGAAACTTTCAGGTACCTATATCGCCGTTTGATGAATCTCTGGAGAGTCTCACCAAATTGTAGCGGTGAGCACCAACGGGGCAAAGTCTTAGGACTAAAACTCTCAGGTTAGGGTACAGAGGATATATGGCATGCTTTTAGCGTGCGCATATGTCCTTTTTTATTGTCTATTTTCAATATCTTTTTAGAAAGATCTAAGGAGCCACAGATGCCCAGAAAACGCTTACCGGAATGGTTTAAGATTGCCAAACCAGATGCACAGGCACTTAAGAGCATGGAACGCTTGATTCAGAACAAACACTTACACACCGTCTGTCACGAAGCAAAATGCCCCAACAAGGGCACTTGCTTTAAGGCAAAATCGGTTACTTTTATGATTTTGGGTAAAAACTGTACCCGCAACTGCAACTTTTGCAACGTGTCTTACGAAGCACCCATGCCTGTAGATGGAAATGAGCCCACCCATATTGCCAATGCTGTACAAGAACTTGGTCTTAAACACGTCGTCATTACATCCGTCACCCGAGACGACTTAGAAGACAACGGCGCAGGCCATTTTGCCAAAGTAATCTTGGCAATTAAAGCTGCTCGGCCCGAAACCACAGTGGAAGTGCTCATTTCCGATCTACAAGGCAACCTTGACCACCTTAAAATCATTACCGATGCAAAACCGGAAGTGATTGGACATAATTTGGAGACGATTTCCAGGCTCTATGATGACGTCAGACCTCAGGCAATCTATCAGCGCTCTCTGGACGTTTTAGCAAACGTCAAGAAACTCGATGCCAGTATTTACACTAAGTCTGGCATCATGGTGGGTTTAGGAGAACAGCCTGAAGAAGTGGCACAGCTCATGGCGGATTTAAGAGCTGTGAACTGTGATATATTCACCATTGGCCAGTACCTTAGACCATCAGACAAACACCTTGAGATTGTAGACTATATCACACCAGAGCAGTTTAGTGCCTACGAGAATCAAGGTAAAGCATTAGGGTTTAAAGCAGTAGCTGCTGGCCCTTTTGTCAGAAGTTCGTTCAATGCACTTGCCGTTTTCGATCAGTCTAAAGAAAACGCTTAAGTCATGATATATGTATAGGAGGATTGAGATGGAAACAACTGAAATCTTGAAACGTACCCCCCTGTTTGACGCCCATGTTGCAGCAGGCGCAAAAATGGTACCATTTGCTGGCTGGGAAATGCCTATTGAGTACACAGGCCTTGTAGATGAACATACAGCTGTTCGTGAGCAAGCTGGTCTATTTGATGTTTCCCATATGGGCGAAGTTGAAGTCAAAGGACCACAAGCATTGGCATTTGTCGATTACTTGGTGTCAAATGATGTGACAACACTTGTTGATAACCAAGTACTTTACTCACACATGCTCTATGAGAACGGTGGCACAGTAGATGACCTTTTGGTCTATCGCTTTGAGCAAGACTTCTTTTACCTAGTCATCAATGCTTCAAACATCGATAAGGATTTTGCATGGATTCAGCAAGTGGCTACGGCTTTTGATGTCTCTGTAACAAACGTCTCGGATTCGGTGGCAGAAGTGGCAATTCAAGGACCAGTGGCGGAGAAAGTGCTTCAAAAGCTGACAGATACTAATTTAGCTGACATCGCTTTCTTCCATTGCAACCGTGAAGTTGTGATTGCTGGCCACCCTTGTTTAGTCTCACGAACAGGTTATACCGGTGAAGATGGCTTTGAAGTCTATGCAGCTCCAGAGCATATCACAGATCTTTGGAATCAAATTCTTGAAGTTGGTAAAGAAGATGGTTTGAAACCTGCGGCTCTTGGTTGTAGAGATACACTTAGATTTGAAGTGGCCTTGCCTTTATACGGCAACGAACTGGGCCCAGATATTTCGCCTCTAGAGGCCGGTCTTGGCATGTTCGTCAAGCTTGAAGCTGGGGACTTTATGGGTAAAGCGGCTTTGGTCAAGCAAAAGGAAGAGGGTCTTGTTAAAAAGATTATCGGTTTTGAAATGACTGAAAATGGTATTCCAAGACATGGTTACGAAGTCCTTGTCAATGGCGAAATCGTTGGTCATGTGACCACTGGTTATTACTCACCGTCTACAGGTAAAAATGTCGGTTTGGCCCTCATCAAGAATGGCGTAACAGAGATGGGTTCTGAAATCGAGATTCAAATCCGTAAAAAGACTAAAAAAGCAGTGGTTGTTGCGAAGCGTTTTTACAAAAAAAGCTATAAGAAATAATAAAAACAGGTATAATGGAAGCGTAGGTGCCCGTAGGGGGCACACGCTTGCAAACGTTACCAATTACTAACTCTTGGGAGGAAACACTATGAAAATTATGAAAGATTTACTTTACACGAAGGATCACGAATGGGTTAGAGTTGAAGGCAATTTCGCTTTTGTTGGTATCACTGATTTTGCACAACACGCTCTTGGCAATATTGTATTTGTTGAGCTTCCAGAAGTTGACGAGACTTTTGGCGAAGGGGACGAGTTTGCGGTTATCGAATCTGTAAAAGCTGCTTCTGATGCTTACATGCCTGTTAGCGGTAAAATTGTTGAAATCAACGAAGCACTTGATGACGAACCAGCCCTTCTTAACGAAGATGCTTTTGAAAACTGGTTAGTTAAAGTTGAACTTTCTGATATGTCAGAAGTTGACACATTGATGACTTCTAAAGCATACGAAGAGTTTTGTAACGAGGAGGAATAATGTTTCCCTACATCCCAAATAGCCAAAAAGACGAGCAAAAAATGCTCGCTCGCATTGGGATTGAGACGGTGGAAGAGCTCTTTAGAGATATTCCAAACAATGTTAAATTAAACCGACGCCTCAATCTAGATGGACCTATGTCAGAGCTTGAAGTTTCAAGACTGATGACAGGTCTTGCAAAACAAAATAAAAGTACAGATGATTTAGTGTGCTTTATGGGCGCTGGCGCTTATGATCACTATATTCCAAGCATTATAGATCACCTGACATCTCGCCAGGAGTTCTATACATCTTATACACCATACCAACCTGAGATTTCTCAAGGTACATTACGGGCGATTTTTGAATACCAAACCATGATTTCTAATTTGACTGGTCTTGAAATTGCCAATGCATCTTTGTACGATGTGCAAACGGCAACTGTAGAAGCGGCTTTAATGGCTATCAGTAGTGTTAAAAAAGCAGATACGATTGTGATTTCAAAAGGCGTTCACCCAGAAAGCCGTGCAGTCTTGAAAACATACTTCAAATACCGTGATCTCCACGTTGTTGAAGTAGATCTTCATGATGGCCACACTTGCCCAGATGACCTGGCTTCAAAGCTTGGCGCTACTGTGGGTGGTGTGATTATCCAGAGCCCTAACTTCCTAGGTGTCATCGAGGATGCTAAAGCCCTTGAAGTGGTGACCCGTACAACAAAAGCTAAATTCATCATGAGTGTTGATCCGATTGGTTTAGGAACCCTTAAAAAGCCTTCAGAAATCGGTGCGGATATCGCCATCGGCGAAGGTCAATCTTTGGGCAACTACTTGAATTTTGGTGGTCCTTACCTTGGATTTATCTCTGCTAAAGAAGAACTTGCTCGCAAAATGCCAGGTAGAATCTGCGGTCAATCGGTTGATTCAGAAGGCAAGCGTGCATTTGTTCTGACACTTCAAGCCCGTGAACAACATATCCGTCGCTATAAAGCAACGTCAAATATTTGTTCAAACCAAGGCCTAGTGGCTGTCCGTGCAACCATGTACTTATCCACTATGGGTAAAAAAGGCTTGAAAGAAGTGGCCAACCAATGTTTGTCTAAGTCACATTACGCTTACGAACAACTATTGGCAACTGGTAAAGTCAAAGCAGCTTTCACTGAGCCATTCTTTAAAGAATTTGTCATTACATTTGATCAATCGGTATCAGAAGTCAATGCTAAACTCCTTGAAAAGGGTATCTTAGGCGGTTATGACCTTTCTAAAGAGTACCCAGAACTTGGCAATGCAATGCTTGTTGCGGTTACTGAAAAACGTACCCGTGCAGAAATAGATGCCTTTGTTCAAGCTTTGGAGGTGATTCTATAATGTTCTACGACAAACTGATATTTGAACTCTCATCTGAAGGTCGCGTGGCTTATAGACTCCCTGCCTGCGACGTAGAAGAAAAATGCATGGAAAATATTTTGCCTGCAAAGTATTTATCAGAAGAAGCGGTAGTGATGCCAGAAGTCAGTGAAGTTGACGTTGTTCGTCACTACACCAATCTTTCTAAGCTTAACTACGGCCTAGATGGTGGTTTTTACCCATTGGGCTCTTGCACAATGAAATACAATCCAAAAATCAACGAAAACATGGCTGCATTGCCTGGTTTCAAAAATATTCACCCATATCAAGCGGTTGGCACTGTTCAAGGTGCTCTTGCTTTGATGCACGAACTCCAAGGGATGCTTGCTGAGATTTCAGGTTTATCTGAAGTCACTTTGCAACCAGCCGCTGGTGCACATGGTGAGCACACTGGTCTTTTAGTGATCAAAAAATACCACGAAAAACGTGGCGATTTAAAGAGAACTAAGATTATTGTTCCAGACTCAGCCCATGGTACAAATCCATCTTCAGCATTTGTTGCTGGTTTTGATATTGTAGAAATTGAGTCTGATGACCACGGTCATATCGATCTTGATGCTTTAAAAGCAGCCCTTAATGATGAAGTAGCGGGCCTTATGCTCACTAACCCATCAACCCTTGGCTTGTTTGAAAAGAATATTAAAGAAGTGGCTGATCTTGTTCATGAGGCTGGCGGTCTTCTCTATTATGATGGCGCTAATATGAACGCTATCATGGGTAAAGCACGACCAGGTGACATGGGCTTTGACGTCCTACACTACAATCTTCACAAAACATTCTCAACACCTCACGGTGGTGGTGGTCCTGGCGCTGGTCCTGTTGGCGTTAGAGCAGACTTAGTTGAGTTCTTGCCAATCCCTGTGGTTGAAAAACTAGCAGATGGCAGCTATATCCTTAATGACAACCGCCCTGATACCTTGGGTAAAGTCAAAGGCTTCTATGGCAACTTTGGTATTTTGGTCCGTGCTTACACGTACATCAAAACCATGGGTGCTGAAGGCTTAACACGAGCTTCTGAAATGGCTGTTCTCAATGCAAACTACTTGATGGCTTGCCTTAAGGACCATTACTACTTGCCAATCGACGAAGTGTGCAAACATGAATTCGTACTTGGTGGTGTGAGCAAGGATCTTGCAGAAGTGAGCACATTGGATGTTGCTAAACGTATGCTTGACTTTAATATCCATCCGCCAACTGTTTACTTCCCATTGATTATCAAAGAAGCCATCATGATTGAGCCAACTGAAACTGAAAGTCTTGAGACTTTAGATGCTTTTGTTGACATCATGCTTCAAATCAGAAAAGAAGCTGACGAAAATCCACAACTCTTAAAATCTGCGCCACATACAACCAAAATCGGCCGCATTGACGAAGTCAAAGCAGCAAAAGATATGATCTTAAAGTGGACAAAATAAAAAACTGAGGCCTGATATGAAAGATATTATTATCATCGGAGCGGGTCCTGGTGGTTACGAAGCAGCAATCCGCGGCGCCCAAATGGGCGCCGATGTTTGTCTGATAGAAAGAGACGAAGTTGGGGGCACTTGCTTAAACCGCGGTTGCATACCGACTAAGGCACTTTTTCGTAACGCTGAGATCATTCACACATTGCATCAAGCAGACGACTTTGGTATTGAGCTTGAAGGTTTTAAAATCAATCTCGATAAGATTCGTTCTCGCAAAGAAGGTGTTGTAAGAGACTTAGTCGGCGGCATCCACCAACTACTTGAAGCTAATGGTGTACAATTAGTTAAGGGTCAAGCCACTTTTGTTAATGCTAACACCATTAAAGTGGTCACTGCTGATGGGGAAGAATTGATTGAAGGCAAACACATTATTATCGCAACGGGTTCAAATCCGATTCAGATACCGATTCCAGGTGCTGATCATCCGGGTATTTTGACCTCTAACGAAATGTTAGCCCTTAAAGAGATTCCCAAGCGATTATTAGTGGTGGGTGGTGGTGTTGTCGGTATTGAATTCGCTGGTATTTACCGTATGTTTGGCTCAGAAGTCACGGTGATAGACGCGGCCCCAAACATTTTACCATTCTTGGATTCTGACCTGACTAAACGACTTGCCATGAGCCTTAAAAAGATGGGCATTGCCATTGAAACTAAAGTCGGCGTTAAAGCCATTACAGAAGTTGATGGTGTCTTCACTGTAACCGCTGAAGATAAAAAGGGTGAAAAGACCTACGAAGCAGATGCTGTTTTAATGTCTGTTGGTCGTTCCCCCAATATTGCAGGCCTTGGTCTTGATACCGTGGGCATCGCCTACGATAGAAAAGGCATCACAGCTGATGATACTTTCAAAACAAATATTGATAACATTTATGCCATCGGCGATGTTAACGGTAAATGGATGTTAGCCCACGTGGCGTCTCATCAAGGGATTGATGTCATCGAGCGCATTATGGGACATACCCCAACCATTGATCACTCAGTGGTGCCAAGTTGCGTCTTTACCTTCCCAGAAGTGTCCAGCGTTGGCTTGACAGAAATGCAGTTAGAAGAGCAAGGCATTACCTATAACAGCAGTAAGTTTATGTTTGCTGCTAACGGCAAGGCCTTGAGCCTTGGCGAAGGGGAAGGCTTTGTTAAAGTACTTGAAGCAGACGGCAAAATTGTGGGCGTTCATATTTTAGGACCCCATGCGTCAGATTTGATTCACGAAGCTGCCCTTGTTATTTCAAAAGGCATGACCGTTAAAGATGTTGCAGGCACCATCCATGCCCACCCAACATTGTCAGAAGCTTTTGTAGAAGCAACACTTGGACTTCACAACGAAGCCATTCATATGGTGCCGAAGAAAGTCCGAAAAAAATAAACAAGGCATCACCTGTGCATTATGCGTAAAAGTAGAAAATTAGGTCAACCACTCAAGCGAAAAAAAACACTTTAGCCATTGGGGCTAAAGTGTTTTTTTTATATGGTTTGGGGAGTGCTCCCTAAACCATATAGTTTGCTAGGTTGGCATCTTCCTTGATTTCGCCAACGATCAAAGGCTTTTTAGAGGTCATGACCACTGATATACCAGGGCCATGGCCATTTTTAATGCAATCTGAGTGGATGACGATGCCGATTGTCACAGCATCTGTTAGATAGCCACCAAGACCAAATGAACAATCTGTGTTTTCAATCAGGACAAAATCCCCAAAACGAAGCTGATCAAGGCCCAGTCTTTCAATTTCATCTCTGTCAGATGTAATCAGGTCGTAGTCACCCTGCTGGGAATAAGGAGCGCCAACACCAGACCCCATGAGGCCATGGGGGATACGGGCCGTAATAGGAAATATCAGTTGGCCATTTTCTTCTCGTATTCCCATGCGTTCAAGCAAATCTGGGTCGATACTCATCACCTTGATTTCTTGGTAATCAAGTAATTCCAAGCCTTGTCCGTAGCCTTTAATCATGACTTTGTCATCTGGTGTCATGAGTTCAAGGGTTTCTTGTGGGAACTGTACCATCAAGTGATCTACGCCGCCGTGAGAACCTAAAACGTAACCAATAGCCCCTTTTGCATCGCCACTGACCACTTTTGCTTGGTTGCCAGCGCAAGAAAAGACATTGAGGGCGGCGTTAGATGGGCCGTCGTCATTTTTAAGGGTTACACCTGGTTCGATATGGTCACCGGCCCAGCCGTAAACGCTGTCGCCAACCTTGACATTGTAGCTGATGCCGCCAGTGCCAGGAATCACGTAAGGGTTGCCGTTGGTATCGACTCGGTACCCGCCGAATTTTGGGTGTGCCACTTTGCCCAATACGCTGTGCATAACGACCTTGTCTTTGTTAGTTTTCATGGGAAGCTCCTTTGTTGTGGTTGTATTGGTTGAGTTTGTTGGTTGATCGGCGTTGGTTATTAAAGGGAATAATAGGCATCACTGCTTGGTAGCAAAGCTGTTACGTCCCCAAGCAGTGTTGAGCGGCAACACCCAAGTGCTACCTCTCCAGCTTTTCTCTGAATTCCTCGTAAAGATGTTTTGACAGTTGTGCTGTGGCTTTTGAATCTTGAAAGTGGACTATAAGTGAGCTGCGATTAAGCCGCTCAACACCTGCGACCAGATGGAGGTTGACGATAAATGAGCGGGAGCTCTTGAAAAAATAAGATTCTACCAGTAAGGCCTCTACTTCTTTCATGCCCAGTTTTAGGGTGTGGCATTGATGGGTATCAGTGAGCAAACAGTCTTTTCCAGCAGCCTCTACCATCAAAATATCATGGGGCTTCACAAATAACACGCCCCCATCGGTGGGCAGTTCAAGGGGTTTCATTTCCATACCCCTTTGTAGATACAAACGATGCAGAGACTGACTTAGACGGGTGGCATCCACCGGCTTCTCGATAAAATCATAAGCATAAACCTTAAACGCATCCCTTAAATAGGCACTGTGACCCGTAATAAAAATCACCGCCGCTTGGGGGCAAATGGCCATTAAACTTTGCGCTAAACTAATGCCGTTCATCTGAGGCATATCAATGTCAAGAAGTACAACGTGGGGCTGGGTAGACTGGCAATAGTGCAGAGCGTCTTCGACATTTGTGGTGGCTGCAACAATCTTAACAAAATCCAGGTTTTTGAGAATAGTTGTAACCGCATCCAGCATAATGGGCTGATCGTCAACAGCGAGGACTTTGAGCATAAAACCTCCATTCTGATGGTGAAGATGATGTTCTATTAGATTACTTTGCATTTAGACGTCACATTATATTATAATGAATAGTAAGCCAGTTGACTAGGGAAAGACGGAGAAAATGAGACAAAAAATACTAAAAACGGAAGAAAGACAAGAACTTTTGCAAATTCTTTTAAATACCTACCCAGATGCCAAAGCAGAACTGGATCATGAGAATGCTTTTGAACTGTTAATTGCCACAATTTTATCTGCTCAGTGCACAGATATTCGCGTGAATATCGTGACAAAAGACCTGTTTAAGGTCCTGCCTAATCCAGAAGCCATTGAGCAGCTTCCCCATAGCACCCTTGAGGCCCTGATCAAATCCTGTGGCCTCTACCAGACAAAAGCTAAAAATATAAGGGCTACTTGCGAACAGCTTATTAGTCGCTATCAAGGACAGGTCCCAGATAGCATTGAAGCCCTGCAAACCCTGCCCGGAGTTGGGATTAAAACCGCCAATGTGGTTGCATCAAATGCATTTGGCATTCCAGCAATAGCAGTGGATACCCATGTTCAACGGGTATCCAATAGAATGGGGCTGGTGTGTACTAAAGATGTGCATCATACTGAAAAAGACCTTATGAAAAGAATCCCGAAAGCCCAGTGGACCAAGATGCATCATGTTTTGATTTTTCATGGGCGTTATCATTGTAAGGCAAGGTCCCCACAGTGCGAAACCTGTCCAGTGGCCCATCTTTGCCTTGACTTAAAAAATCGCGTGTCACTCTAAGAACCATCCTCTCACTTTTAAATTCAATTTCACACAAACCATCCAAATGGTTATTATAAGAAATGGGAGCTAACCATGGATCAAACACTTCAAGCATTACCAGAACAAATGATCTACGCACTTGATATTGGCACGCGCACAGTTGTGGGTGTGATTGGCAGTTACCAAGACGACCGGTTTGTGGTGGCAGCCCATGCGGCAATCGGCCATCCAGAGCGTGCCATGTACGATGGTCAAATACATGATATCGAAAAAGTATCAAAAGTAGTTAAGCAAGTGACGGCATCCCTTGAAAAGCAGACCGGCTATGCCCTTAAAAAGGTAGCCATTGCTGCGGCTGGTCGCGCCTTAAAAACCCAAAGAACTGAAATTATCAAGAGCCTAGATCCCACAAGAGAAATTGATAAGCGGACCCTTGATGCCATTGAAATAGAAGGCATCCAGCAAGCCCAAAAACAATTGGAAAAATCCGGCGATGTCCTGCGCTCTAAGTATTACTGCGTTGGCTATTCAGTGGTCCAGTACGAACTAGACGAAGCCTTAATTGGAAATCCCTTGGAACATCGGGGCAGCCTATTAAAGGTCAATGTGATTGCAACTTTTCTGCCCCACTCTGTAGTAGACTCACTCTATACGGTGGTTGACAAACTGGGCCTAGAAGTCGTTAATTTGACCCTTGAACCAATTGCGGCCATCAGCGTCGCAATTCCTCAAAAGTTTAGACTGCTAAACTTGGCCCTGGTGGACATCGGCGCTGGCACATCGGATATTGCCCTGACAAAAAATGGTGCCGTGTTCTCCTATGCCATGGTGGATGTGGCTGGTGACGAACTGACAGAAACCTTGGTGCAGCGCTATTTACTGGACTTTGACAGCGCTGAAAATCTAAAAATCAACCTTTGCAAAGAAGAAGAGCAGCGGTTTACAGATGTGGTGGGCATCCCTTATACACTGCCCACCCACGAAATTCTCAGCACCATGACATCAGAAATCAATCGTATCGGCGCAAAAATTGCAGAGGGTATCATCGCAGCAAATGGCGGGGTGCCCAGCGCAGTCTTTCTTATAGGCGGCGGCTGCCAGGTTCCTGGCTTTAGTCAGTGTCTAGCAGAACATTTGGATCTGCCAAAAGAGCGAGTGGTGATCAAAGGGGCCAGTGCCTTAGAGGGCATCGATTACCTTACCACCCCATTTGAAGGGCCAGAATTCATCACACCTCTTGGTATTGGTTATGCGGCACTAAAAGACAGGGAACAGGACTTCTTGCAGGTGCAAGTTAACGATACCCCCCTGCGGCTCTTTAACTCCCGTCAAATGATGGTGTCAGATGCCCTGGTCTTGATTGGCTATAACGCCCGTCGCTTGATTCCAGAGCGGGGTAAGGCCATCAGCTACACCTTAAACGACCAACCCAAGCGGGTTCCAGGAGGTCATGGTGAAGCGGCAAAAGTATTTGTCAACGGCGCAGCTGCCAGCCTAGATACCCCGATTAAACACAAAGATGCTATTATTATAGAAGATGCCATCCACGGGGACGATGCCAGAGTTTATATTTGTGATGTTGTCGACCTTAAGCGGCAGGTGTATTTGGACGATGGTCCTCTGCCACTTGTGCGGCAAATTACCATTAATGGGGAGCCTTTGGATTTATTAAGCGATGGCCAAAGGGAGCTCCAGCACCACGATCAGGTTATGGTTGAGGTCCTTAACACAGTGGGGGATTTGATGGTCTACAAGGCTTTATCTGACGCTCATCAGCTCCAGATCAACGGTCGAAGGACCCATCCGAGTATTACCCTGAAGCATGGTGATTTGGTCACAGTAGAATTGGTTTCTCCTGTTCAAAGGGCGCAGGGGTTGGACCCAGGGTTCACGGCCCTATCGGGCGGTAGCTCTCTGGCTGACGATTTCAGAGAAATGACCTATGAAGAAGATGGGATTGAGGATTCAGCACAACCGATTAATTCAATTGCACTAGGCAATTCAAAGCCTTTAAATACCTATTATTTGATTATTAACGAGGCCCCTGTTACCATTGTGACAGACCGTAATCCGCTTATATTTGTGGACATTTTTGAGTACATTGACTTTGATTTAACCAAGCCCCAGGGGATTATTGATTTGCTGCTCAATGGTAGTCGGGCTCGCTATACAGACGAGCTAAAAAATGGGGACGTTATCAATTTGGGCTGGCGTAAGTAATTTGATCAGTGCATGAGATCGCCATATTGCTGGCGTAAGTAATGAGACCAGTGCATGAGATCGCCATAACTGGCCACACAATGGCCATATTACTGGCGTAAGTAACTATAAAGGAGAATGTCTTGGAACAACCGATTGGCTTATATCTTAAAAGTATTCAGTGTCCGATTTGCGGAAAGAGCTTTCAGACAACTAAAGTAAAACAAGCAACCGTCAAATTGGTCAGAAGGGATGAGGATTTTTGTGGGTATTACGCAAATGAGAATCCGACCTTTTATGGTGTTCAAATATGTTCGAATTGTGGTTATGGGGCGTTTGAAAGCGATTTTGATGCCATCATGCCCTTGGAAAAAAGAGCGGTGATAATCAGTATTACACCAAGATGGCAGTCTCAAGATTATGGCGGGGCAAGAACCGTTCAAGATGCCATTGCCGTACATCAGATTTGTTTGCTCAACTACACCATAATGAAAAAAAAGCCCTCAGACATTGCCAAGGTTTGTCTAAGGTTGGCTTGGTTCTATCGCAGTGAGCATAATCATGAGCGCGAAAGTCATTTTATGAAATTCGCTTTGGCTAATTATCGTAAGGCATTTGAAGAAGAGCGACTTGAACTTGATCCTGAAAATCAATTGCTTGTTAATTATTTGCAAGGGGAGCTTCATCGAAGGCTCGGGGAATATAAGGATGCCCTATACTGGTATCAAGAGGCACTTAAGTTACCTTATATTAAGACTCGAAAGCCTATTGAAACCCTAGTACGAGATCAACTTATCACCGCAAAAGAACAATATAAAGAGGCTGCAGGTAATGGTTCAAGCGACTGAACCCGTCGCTTGGACTTGCTCCATTGTTACAACTAAAAACAAGTGGCTTCTATTCGAAGCCACACAAAAAAACAAGTGGCTTCACTTTGAAGTCACTTTTTAGTGGTAGGTTGGCTTTAAGAGCCATGATTTTGCGCTAAGCAGATTGTTAAAAGCTTTTGTGTGATTATTGTCAACGCTGATTTCAACTAATTGGGCATATCTTTGACTGATTTGATTGGGTGTTGCAAGGATAGCAACATTTTGTTCGCAGTGTTTGACAAGAGACAGGAGCAGTTCGAAGGCATCAACGCTGAAGCCATCGATGGCGGAGAGATCTACAAGCATTGGAAATTCTTCTTGGTACTCCTCCAGTAAGCTCATCAGGAGGTTAGATAAAGTATCCGCTTGAATGATGCGATGTTCGGGAAAATGAACCCAAATGAAATTGCTGAGAATTTCTAAAGATAAATCATTTTGATTGAATCTTTTCATTTTATCACCTCGGCTTAATCATACCCCTAGATATAGTATTCAAACATAATTAAAAAAGATTTTAATACTCTTAATAGTGGAGGACTCTGATGTTAATATATTTGCTTATCTTTTTTGGAAAAATAATAGAAGTTAGCTTAATGACTGTCCGTGTGGTCCTTATTAGTAAGGGAGAAAAAAAGATTGGTTCACTTGTGGCATTTTTTGAGATTTCCCTTTGGATTTTAATCGTCTCTAATGTGATTCAAGGTCTCACGGAGGATCCCCTAAAGGCCATTGCGTATGCACTGGGCTTTGCCATTGGCAATTACACTGGGAGTATGCTTGAGGATCGCATTGGTCTTGGCACATCTCAAATCCAGTTGATCGTTAAAGAAGAGCATGGGCAGGAACTGGCCAATCACCTATACTCACAGGGGCTGCCATGCACTGTTGTTTTAGGGCAGGGCCATCATCTTGCAAGACAAATTCTTTATGTGATTGTTCCCAGACGGAAGGTTCGAGAAGTGATTCAGATGGCTAAAGATGCTCAGAGCAATGTGGTCATTACAGTTCATGAAATTAAACCGTGGTATGGCGGCTGGGGGATTAAAAAATAAAGGAAATCAGCGTTGCAGGTGGAATTATAGTTAAAGAGGCAATAATAAGTGTAGCAATATGAAGCGAAGCACAGTTAGAGATTATAGGAGGCTTTAAAATGCGATTAGGATTTGACTTAGGTGGTACCAATTTAGCATATGGCGCAGTGGATGCAAAAGGCACCCTGCTTGAAAAGGGTTCTGTGGCTTTGACGGACATCACGCCTGAGGCCATCGTCAAGTTAATGGTAGATATTTTCCAAGATTTAGACCCCCGTCATCACTTTGAAAAAGTGGGGATTGGCGTCCCTGGCATTGTCTCTCAAAAAGAAGGGGTTGTTGTCAAGCTTGTAAATCTGCACTGGGTGCTTGTGCCGCTGGTGGACATGCTGCAAGAAAAGATTGCTCTACCAATTAGCGTGGGTAACGATGCCAATGCTGCATGTATAGCAGAGGTTCTCTTTGGGGGCATGGCAGGTTATCAGGATGCGATTCTCTTAACGCTAGGAACGGGTTTAGGGGGTGGCGTTATCTCCGGGGGCAAGCTGCTCCTTGGGCACCAAGGTGCAGGATCCGAGCTTGGTCACATGGTGGTCGGAGCAAACGATGTGGACTGCAACTGCGGTAGAAATGGTTGCCTCGAAACATTTGTGTCGGCAACGGCCCTTGTGCGCCATTACAATCTCTTAAACTCTGAATCCCCAGTGCACGATGCTAAATCGGTTTTCGATAGGTTGAGCAATGGGGACGAAGCGGCCGATCAAACCTTGAACTGGTTTTGTGACCATTTTGCTACGGGTATCGTGAACTTATATAACATATTCGCCCCAGAAGTCATTGCCATTGGCGGTGGTGTGGCCAAGGCATTCCCACAATTTGAGAGTCGTTTGAACCATATGGTACAAAGCAGAGTGTTTAGTAAGGATATTGCCTATGGAAAAATTGTAGAAGCTACTCTGGGCAACGACGCTGGCATTATCGGCGCAGCGTATTTGGATGCATTCTTGTAAATTCTAGTTGGGAGTTACTCATGAGAGATCAGATTCAAGAAATCGTCGAACGTTATGCGATTAACCATCACTTTTCAGGTGTTGTACGGATAAAACAGGGGAAGAATACCCTCTATGACGGCGCTTTCGGCTATGCTTGCAAACCCTTTAAAATTCCCAATCGTATGGATATTCGTTTTGCCAATGCCTCTATAACCAAAATGTTTACAGCTCTTGCTATTTTACAGTTAGTGGACCAAGGTAAACTGGCTCTAGAAGACACGGTGTGTCAGTTTTTGGTGGTTGAGGATGTGGCAATTGATCGAGATGTGACCATTGGTCAGCTCCTATCTCATACTTCTGGAGTTCGGGATTATTTCGATGATATAGATCCAGATGGTTTTGAGAAATTATGGCAGCAGGTGCCTTGTCAGTATGTCAACCGATTGGATAAAATCTTGCCTTTGTTTATTGACGAGGTACCCATTGCACGGCCTGGTGAGCGATTTGCTTATAGCGGTGCAGGTTACATCTTATTGGGCCTTGTGATAGAAGCGGTCACGGGGACTGATTATTATACGTATATGCGGGAGTCGATTTTCAAACCCCTCTATTTGTTTGAAACCGACTTTATACCCCTCCACCACGTGGTGGATAATGTGGCCGAAGGCTACATCCCGGTTAAAGATGAAACTAATTTTTTAACCGGTTGGAAAAAGAATATTTATAGTGTGCCAGCATTTGGACTTTCTGATGGGGGCTCTTTTTCTACAGCTAAAGATATGGTCAAATTTTTAAGAAGCATTCGTCAGCAGGAGTTACTTTCTGAGAGTATGACAAAACTGTGGCTAACCCCTCAGGTGAAGGTCACCGATGACTGGTCATACGGTTACGGCTTATGGTTTGAGCAAGATGGGGATGGTGAAATTCTTAAATATGGGCATACTGGGGAAGACCCAGGTGTCAGTGCAAGAGTGTTCTATTATCCAAAGCACGACATTGACCTAGTGCTATTTTCAAATCATGGCTTCTCAACAAGCGCCCTTTTAAGGGAGCTAGAAACCCAATGTTTGGGAAATGCCCAGTGTTTGGGGACCTAATTGTTTCACAGTCAATAGACAGTAAGAGGGGGGACAGTTCTTAAGAACTATCCCCCCTCTTTTTTCAAAATACAACGACGTATTTTGAAAAAATTAACTTTTGCATCTAACTAACTTGAGAGATGCTAGATTCATGTTCCATATGTTCTTGGCCCCATTCACACATGGTTTTTAATACAGGTATCAATGAGGTTCCCTTTTGAGAGAGGGAATACTCAACCTTAGGGGGAATCTGGGGATATTCCTTTCTAATGATTAAGCCATCAGACTCAAGTTCTTTAAGTTGCTGACTGAGCATTTTATGGGTAATGCCTCCAATATGCTTTTTAAGTTCCCCGTAACGCTTAACTTCAGATAGAACCAGGTGCCAGAGTATCACTAACTTCCATTTACCGCCCATAATGGAAAGGGTGTAGACCATGGGACACTGGGGTTTGTCAAAATCATTCATTTGTGACACTCTCCTTTTGTATAGTATATTCCTTTAAAGTGCATACTGTTATAATGTATAATATCATATATACTGTTTAAGAGATAGACAAACTTGAGCATAACAACACTAGGAGGATTACCATGAACGACACGATTCAAGCCATCAAAAGTAGACGCAGTATCCGTGTTTTCCAGTCAGATCAAATCAAAAGCCACGAACTAGAGGCGATTATTGAGGCTGGTCTATTTGCCCCAAGTGCCATGAATCAACAGCCTTGGCATGTGACGGTGGTACAAAATCCCGAGTTGCTCTCAAGCATCAATCATGACGCAAAATCAGAACTGGCACGACAAGAGGAGGATTACCTTAGAAAATTCGGAGAAAACGGAGCCTTTAATATCCTTTATAATGCCCCGACTGCAATCATCGTGTCAGCAGCTTCAAATTCCCATTATGCACCCACGGACTGTGCTGCCTTGACTCAGAATATTTTACTGGCAGCTGAGTCATTAAACATTGGTTCCTGCTGGATTGGGTTGGCGAATTTTGCACTCAAGGGTGAAAAAGCGTCTGATTATAAAAAACAATTAGAGCTACCAGAGGGATTTGATCCTTGTTTTACAATTGCACTGGGCTATAAAAAGACCACAACAACAGCTGCCCCAGAGCGAAAAGTAAACACGGTCAATTACGTTTAAGGTGTAAGGGTTAAGAAATAAGAAATAAAAGTAAAAGTAAAAGTAGAATGTCATGACAAAGGGCAGGTGCTTTCTTCCAGTGTGTAGTAACAGATACTGGTGCAGAGTGTCTGTTTTTTTGTGGTACATCAGTTGATGACGCTGGAAAGTTGCCAGACCTATGCTGTTGTCAATAAAATACCAAGTTTAAAGTGTGGCAAATTTGGATATGAAGGGAGTAGTTAAGAAAGTGAGGCACTGAAATGAAAATACTCGTAATCACCGAATTAGAGATGATGCGTTTGCTAATGGAACGCTCCTTTTCCAAGTACGATTGCGACCTCGACTATCTACCCTATGACAAAGGCATAATCAGATTAGCACTAGAGCAGGATGATGAGGCATTGATCATCATTGAAGAACGGGATAGCACCTCTGAAACTGTAGAATTCATAGACTGTATTCTGTCCATAGAGACCATGGTCAAGAGCCCTTCGCTAAAATGTATTTTGATAAGAAAAGAGAATTCATACGATTCTATTGAGTTGGAACAATATAAAAAATTCATCATTGAAGGTAAATTATTAGTACTTATACCGGATAACCTCAGCAAAAATCTCATGCTTTTTTACGAAAACCTGCAATGGGATTGTCATCCCATCACGACGCAGACTCGTAAGGTGCGGTCAGATTTCACAGTGCTTCTAATTGATAAAGACCCTCAAAAGAGGCTATTGCTATCCCAGTTATTTGAATCAAATGGCTTAAAGTTGTTAGTGGCAGAGAACGATACAATCGGCTGGAATATGTATCTGCAATTTACCCCGCATATTGTCATTACAGAAAGTGATCTACCTGACTTGTCAGGGATTGAACTTTGCCGAAAAATCAAGGCATATAATAGCTATACTAAGGTCATTATATTATCAAATCTGATACATGAAACCATCATCGATTTGACTTGTGCGGCAGGCGCTGATGACTATATGCTCAAACCCATTGATTCGGTCCTACTGATGGCTAAAATCGAGACCTTGATCGAGATGTTCATCATTAAATCAGATTTCCGAATTCTGATTGTAGATGACAGTCTGACCATACAAGAGGGTCTCGGTCTGGAATTCAAGAAAAACAATATGGATGTGATTTTTGCTTCTAATGGCATGGCAGGTTTTTCAAAGGCCGTCATCGAAAAATCTTCGGTAGTCATATCAGATATAGAAATGCCTATTATGAACGGCTACGAACTTTTATCTGCCATTAAATCTGTCAAGAGATTGGATCAGACAACTGTGATCATGATGAGCGGTCGTTTTACACAGGCCCATGTGAACCTGAAAGTCAACAATACACCGGTTCAATTCTTTCCCAAGCCCTTTGATATTCATAAGCTTGTCATTCAAACTGAACAGATTATCATGGGTAAATCAAATCAATTCAAGAGAGATTACGAAAATCTGATTGGCAGCATCAGTGCGCTGATTACTGCACTAGAAGCCCGAGATGAATATACGAAAGGCCATAGTGAACGAGTCGTAGAATATGCATTAGTCATTGGAAAACGATTGAATTTCGACCATCAGAAGATGCTGTGCCTAGAAATGGCATCTAAGCTACATGACTTAGGAAAGATAGGGATACGAGATGACATCCTACTCAAACCTGGCATCTTGTCAGAAGATGAATTTAAGATTATTCAGTTACACCCAGCACTGGGTGCAAAGATATTGGACTCAATGGAGAATCTTAAAGCAGTTGCTAAGGTAGTAAAGCATCACCATGAACACTTTGATGGTACTGGCTATCCGGAGCAACTTTCCCAGAAGGCAATCCCCATAGAGTCTAGAATTATTGCCGTTGCGGATACTTTTGATGCAATCACCACCTCAAGACCCTACAGGAAAGTTCCATTTACCCTGGACGCAGCAAAAGTGCTATTGCTTGAAGAAGCAGGGCATCAACTATGTCCCTTATGTGTTGATGCATTTATTGAGGAATGGGAAGTTATTAAAAACATCAAAAATCAAACCGTACGCTAACCTTTCGGATATTATACTGATACTATCAGCTACAAGGTAGTTGAGAAAATATCCGGAGGAAAAAAATATGAAATTGAACAAGAAAGCATTAGGATTTGTCGTGATGAGCTTGATGGCCGTGACCACCGCAGTTGCATTTGCTTCGTCTGATCAAGCAAGCGTGGCACCAGTTGCAGCAACAGCAACTACAGAAGCCGTGGTTGTTGCAACTGAAATTACTGAAGCTGCTGCATCAACTATGACGCCTGCCATGCCAGCAGCTGAGTGCACCTCAGCAGAAGAAGGCAACAAATAGAAAAAAATTCAAATTAACAACGAGAAAAAAGGCAGGTAGCGGTGCAGAACAAAGCTGCGCAGCTACCTGTTTCTTAGTTTAGAAATCCAGTGAAGGCGGTAAGAGATGAAACTATTATTGGTAGAAGATGAAGTGCTTTTATCATCGATTCTAAAAAAGGGTTTGAAAAAGAAGGGTTACGCTATCGATGTTGCCGATGATGGCAATCAAGCAATCGAAATGTACGACGTGAACGAATACGATTTGATAATCTTGGATTTGAATATTCCCCATGTTGATGGGATTGAAGTGCTCAAGTACATTCGCCAAGGTGACTTGGATACAAGAGTACTCATTTTATCAGCACGGGCTGATATAGAGGATCGGGTCATGGGCCTGGACACCGGTGCCAATGACTATTTGGTGAAGCCATTTGATTTCCATGAGCTAGAAGCAAGGGTTCGGTCCCTGCTCAGACGGACATTCAGGCAAGAAAATATCCTGATAGAATGCCAAGGTATGCTGATGGATACATTGGCAAAGCAAGTGTCAATAGATGGCGTAGAGGTCAGCCTGACCAAAAAAGAATATGGAATCTTAGAATATCTTTTGCTTCATAAGAATGAGATCATCAGTACAGAAAGACTACTTGAACATGTCTGGGATAGTGAGGTAGATCTTTTTTCTAACCCACTCAAATTTCAAATGCACTGTCTTAAGAAAAAACTGACACCATTGCTCCATGGTAAAGTACTTGTCAAGAATATCCGTGGCCAAGGGTATATGATTTCAGATTTTGTTGAGGGGGACTGCTGAACATGCTCAATCATTTAACACTGCAAATGCGTTTAACCGTTCTCACAGGCTTAATTGTAATTGCGACAGCCCTGTGTTTGACCATCATCTCCAATATCAATGCAGATACCAACTTAATGAGGGCATTTGAAAATCAGCAATTAGCAACAGCGACGGAGCCTGGCCTTGTCATCCACGAGGATAGGCCTGCCCCAATCATGACGGTATCACCAGTGCCAGCAGCGACGATGACGGTAGCGTATAAGCAGTTTGCCTATGCCAATGTGTATGCAATGGTGATCATCATCCTAGTGAGCATGGCCGTGACGTTTTTAACGGCAGGGAAAGTTCTTAAACCTGTAAGGGAACTGAGTCACCTCGTAAAAAACATCAGTGACCAGAACTTGTTTCAAAGAATTGAAGGTTTCACCAACAAGGATGAAATAAGCCAATTGGCTAATTCCTTCAATCTAATGATTCAGCGGCTAGACACTTCATTTTCCAGTCAAAAGCAATTTGTTTCTAATGCATCCCATGAATTAAAAACGCCGCTGACAATTATAAAATCTGGCATTCAAGTGCTCAAGCTAGATGAGAATCCCACACAAGGGGAGTATCAAGAAATTATTGAGGTGACAGAACAAAGCATCAACCGCCTGATTCTTGTGGTGGAAGGCCTCTTGGCCTTGACCACGGAGCAGCTGGAAGCTTTTTCAGAACCGGTTGCCCTAGAGCTTGTGATGGCAGATATATTAGAAG
The DNA here is from genome assembly GCA_964522015.1 of uncultured Fusibacter sp. Lineage (GTDB taxonomy): Bacteria > Bacillota > Clostridia > Peptostreptococcales > Acidaminobacteraceae > QQWI01. Next base: position 69,321 of record CAZFST010000015.1, read on the forward strand.
AAATGAAACCCTTAATCGAGGCAAAAGAGTTGAAGTTGATTGTCAGGATTGAAGAGGCTTTCATCGTAGGTAATGTAGAGCTGATCTATCGCGCCTTATTCAATGTGATTGAGAATGCTGTCAAATACAACAAAGTAGCTGGAGAAGTCAGGCTGGAAATCAGCCATCAGACAAGGGGCGTCACCGTCCGTATTTCGGATACGGGAATCGGCATTGAAGAAGAGGAACTTACGCGGATTTTCGAACCCTTTTACCGGGTTGACCCCTCTAGATCACGTGATATAGGAGGATCCGGACTAGGATTAGCCATTGTCAAAACCATAGTAGAAAAACACCATGGACAATTGAATGTTAAAAGTCAAATAGGAGTTGGTTCTGTATTTGAAATGAACTTTCCAAATCAATAGGTCAAGCCAAAGTTGCATAGCAGTGGCCCTAATTTTGTATCTTTCAGCGACTTTTGAGCCGTCACAATACGGTTTTAGTTGCTTTTTTGCCTTATAACTGATAAAACAAGTAGAGACGTTATTCAGAAAGAAGGTAAGGAATGGAAAAACAAGCAAACGAAAAACTAGGATTTGAAAAAATCGGTGCCCAAGCACCTTGGATAGAAGGGTTAGCAAAACTCAAGATTACAGAACCGACACCAGTCCAAGAACAGAGTTTCAGTAAAGTGATTGCAGGTGGCGACTTGATTGCCCAGGCCATGACAGGAACGGGGAAAACATTCGCTTATATGCTCCCCCTACTTCATAAAATTGATGTCACGAGCAAAGAACTGCAAGTGATTGTCATGGCGCCGACCCACGAGTTATCCCTCCAGATTAACGAGCAAATCCGCTTACTGTCAAAGGCTGCAGGTGTGAATATCCGCACGCAAGCCCTAATCGGTGGGGTGAAACTAAGCCGTCAAGCAGATGCCCTAAAAGAAAAACCACATATCGTGGTGGGTTCAGCAGGTCGCATGATTGAGCTGGTCAGATTAAAAAAGCTCAAGTCACATTTTGTCAAAACCATCGTTCTTGACGAAGGGGATAAGCTTTTAGAAGATTCCCATATTACAGAAGTCCAAGCCATGATCAAAACAACTCTAAAAGATAGACAACTTTTGCTTTTTTCAGCCTCCCTTTCTGAGCGTAGCCGTTTGCGGGCTGAAGCCATGATGAAGTCACCGGAGCTGTTGGTGGTGGATGGTGGCATTTTAAATCCATTGGTGGCCCATGCTTATTGGCTCTGTGATGGACGTAAAAAAGTAGAGAACCTACGCAAGCTTATTTCGGCAGTAAAGCCTACAAGATGCTTAATTTTTGTTAACAAGAATGAGATTATCCAAGAGGTGGCATTAAAGCTTAACCATCACAGTTATCATGCAGCCGCGCTCTTTGGCAGTCAATCCAAAGAGGAAAGAGCTAAGTCCATGCAAGATTTCACAACGGGAAAAGCAGCAGTCCTTGTTACCTCAGAAATGGCTGCAAGAGGCCTTGATATCCAAGGGGTAACCCATGTGATTAACTTGGATATGCCAGTTTCTCAAGATGATTATATGCACAGAATCGGTAGAACAGGCAGACATGGCAAGGCAGGGATGGCAATTTCCATCGTTGGGGACCACGAACTAATTGTGCTTGAAAAATACGTTGCCCGTTTTAAAGTACCCCTTCAAAATTTAGCGGTTAAATACGGCGAAGTGAAGTCAATTCGTTCTTAAGTAAACAATTGGAAGATATATATCTAAAGCTCCATCTTTGAGGGACAAAAGTCCTCAAAGTTTGGGGCTTTTGTCATGGGTATTAAGGGCCCGTGTCACTAGTGTTAAACTCCTGTGACAGTGTATGATAGACATATTAAATGGGTATATATATGTCGAAGCTTATCATGTGTTATGGTTGTATTTGATGGTGTTACCCACACTTTGTTTAGGAGGTTAGGCGATGAAAACACGGATTTTAAGTATACTACTTGCAATTGTTATGGTTCTTACAATGGTGCCGTTGTTTGCCAATGGCAACGAAAGCAAGAATGATGACACCCCAAAAAACAGCGAAAAGCAATTTAAGGATTTAAAGGATGATCACTGGGCAAGTCAAGCGATTCAAACCATGCTTGAAAGAAATATCCTTCAGGGTTATAAAGACGGTTCCTTTAAACCTGAGGGCATTGTCACCCGTGCTGAATTTGCAAAATTAATGGTACTCACATTAAATTTGCCTAAAGGCAATGCTACTTACTCATCATTTGTTGACATGCAGAAGAATCACTGGGCAGTGATTTTTGTTGAAGCAGCCCGTAAGTATTTAACTGGTTTCCAAACACCTCAAGGTATTGCTTTTAGACCAGAATATCCTGCACAAAGAGAAGACATGGCTGTAGCACTTGTTCGTGCTCTCAAGTTGAAATTAGTAGATGAAGGTATTTTAAATGATTTTATGGATGCGGATGAAATTTCACCTGAATTGCGACCTTATGTTGCAACTGCCATTGCTAATAAGTTGATGAAAGGGTACAAAGAGGATGGTAAGTTTTATTTCAATCCGATGGGGGAATTAACCCGTGCTGAAACAGCACAGTTGCTATTGAATGTGTTAGTTTCACAAAAAATAGTACTCCCAATTGATGAAAAAATCGTACTGCCTGCCCCAAATCAACCATTAGGTTCAAGAGCACCTGCTGTTTTAAGTGCTAAAGGTAACACGAATTACATTGAACTAAAATGGCGTTCAGGGGTTAAACAATCAGAGTTGCAATATTTCAAAGTAACAGCGTCCTTGACTGACAAAACACCACAATATCCTGATAATGGTTATGCTGCTTATTTTAGCAGTATTGAAGATGACGAAATGAAAATACTAGTTGGATCAGGCTATAATGGTAATGAGTTTTCTAATTTTGAAGCTGGTAAAACTTATTATATTGCCATCACAACCGTATTCAAAGACGGCACAAGTGTCACATCAAATGTGGTTCGTGTGGGATTCACAAATGTTCAACCAATCACCACAGTTCCAGTCACAACATCACCTACCACAACGCAACCTACGACTACAGTTCCAGCAACAACAGTAGCACCCACAACGCAACCTACGACTACGGTTCCAGCAACAACAGTAGCACCCACAACGCAACCTACGACTACGGTTCCAGCAACAACAGTAGCACCCACAACGATACCTACGACCACGGTTCCAGCAACAACAGTAGCACCCACAACGGTACCTACGACTACAGCTCCAGCAACAACAGTAGCACCCACAACAATTCCAACTACAACCGTTCCAGTCACGACAGCAGCTTAATCAAGTTCCCAATTGTTCTCTCTCTTATTGACACAGCATTAAAAGAAAAGGCAACTCTTTATTGAAGAGTTGTCTTTTCTTTCGAGTAGGAAAATGTTATCCTAAAACCCTAGGAGGATTTAACATGATGACAACAAGACAATTGATGGATGTGGCACTTGAGATGGCAGGACTTGAAAAAGAGCCTTTTGACTCGGTCATATCTGTAGAAGGTAGTGACCTTAAGCGTGTTTTAATTGGTATTGATATGGATACACCGGAATTATTATTGGCCCGTCAGTTGAACTTTGACTGCGTGGTATCTCACCACCCTAAGGCTGAATCTGCCTCCATGGAGTTTCACAAGGTAATGGACGTTCAGATTGACAAAATGGTTTCCTTCGGCATTCCCATAAATAAGGCGCAAAAGAAACTCAGAAAAAAAGTGGCTGATATCGCCCTTGGTGACCATGTTGCGAACTTTGATAGAGCTAGCTCTGCAGCCCGATTAATGAACATGCCTTACATGAACATCCATTTACCAGCTGATATTATTTCTGAAAACTTCGTACAAGAGAAAATGGATCAATTGAATGACCAAAATCCAAAAGCCACGTTACAAGATGTGATGGATTTACTCAATACCATTGACGAATATAAAAATAGTTTGGCTAAGCCGATTATTCGTGTAGGTGGCGCTTCAGATTTTGCGGGTAAAATTGCTGTCTTAATGGCTGGCGGTACCAATGGTGGTGCCGAGGTTTACAAAGCTTATTTCGAGCAAGGGGTTGGCACCATTGTGTGCATGCACGTACCTGGCGATGTTAAAAAAGCTGTTGAAGAGCAAGGGATTGGCAATGTGATTGTTGCAGGCCATATGTCCAGTGATTCAATTGGTCTAAACCGCATTATTGCAGCATGGGAAGCAAAAGGCGTTGAAGTCGTAAAAATGTCTGGCATTTTGTAAAAGCGTTTAAAACATGTACACTATATTAAAAGGCCTACCCTACGACCTATTATCGCCTGTTGCGATGATTTTTACGGTCTTGGATAGGCCTTTTAATTTTGTGATGATAAAAACGCGGTTATAAAATGCTTGTAGGCATAAAATACTTTTATGCCTACAAGGCTAAAGGCTAAAAGCTAAAAGCTAAAAGATAAAAGATAAAAGATAAAGGATAAAAGATAAAAGATAAAGGATAAAAGATAAAAGGATAAAGGGATAAAGGATAATGAGTTAAGGCCTACTTGTTACCTGGAATCGCTGTTGCGATGCTAGGTCCAAGGTAGGCCTTTTGATTTTATGGGGATAGAAACATTTGAAGTGCTAGTCTAGTTTCTTGCTGAATTTTAAGGCGGCGGCTCCAATTAAGATGATAATTAGGGCTAGCATGGCCATTGTTGAGGTCCATAAATAGGTGATGTCAACACCCTTAACGATGATGCCCCTTAGGATGACCAAAAAGTGTGTAATTGGAAAAAGGGCGCTGAACCATTGAATAACAAGGGGCATTGACTCCCTTGGAAACATAAAGCCAGAAAGTAGCACGCTGGGTAGTAAAAATGCCAGGGTTCCCTGTATAGCTTGGGCTTGGTTTTTGGCAATGGTTGAGATTAACATACCCATGGCCAGTGCACCAACCAAGAAGATAAAGCCAAGGAGCGCTAGTTCTAAAATGCTACCAGCCACTGTGATTCCAAATAGCCAATAACTCAAGATCATGACAATTACAAAATCATAGATGCCAATTAGAATGTAGGGAATGAGTTTGCCTAGGATCAATTCAATGGCTGAAATTGGGGTCATCACAAGTTGTTCAATGGTTCCCAGCTCTTTTTCTCTTACCATGGAGAGGGCCGTTAAGATAATGGTGATGTTTTGTAAAATCAGACCAACCACCCCTGGAACGTTGAACTTTGAACTTTCAAGGGTTGGGTTATAAAACACCATGGGCATGGCTTGAATGGTCCCCGGTGCCTTGTTCTGTCCACTTCTTTTAAGGGTTTTTAATTGTACCTCAGCTGCAAAGTGATTGGTAATAGCAACGGAGTAACTAGAGGCAGTCCGTGCGATGGTAGGGTCAGAACCATCTACAATAATTTGAACCTTGGTATTTTCACCCCGTTTTATGGTAGTCATAAAATCATGGGGGATCACCAAACCAACCTTGACGGTGCCACTTTTTATCAGGTCTTCAAGAGCGTGCTCAGAGGTGGTACTGCCATAGGTTTTAAAGTAGTAAGCATTTGAAAATGAAGCGATTAACTCTCGACTCATGCTGGTATTAGAACCGTCGTAGACTGCAAAATTCACATTGTTGACGTCGGTATTCACCGCAAACCCAAAGAGAAGCAGCATCATAATGGGCATCATAAATGAAATAACAAGACTTGGTTTGTCACGTTTAATATGAATAAATTCTTTACGGGTGACAGTTAGGAGACGCCTGAGGGATTTGTTTTTAATTCTATCGATTTTCATTAGGATCCCCCTTGCTAGAGTTGTCAGGGCCAGAGGATGTCAGTGAATCAGATGACTCTTGTAATGGTTCAGATTTGCGTAGGTCTTTATAAGAAATCACCTGGGATTTATCGGTTTTTTCAAGCACGTGGTAGATAAAAATATCTTCTATGTTATCCATGCCCATTTTGTCGCAGTGGCCTTGGGGGGTATCGATTGAAATGATATCCCCGTTGTAGATAAAGGCGATTCTATCGCATACAGAGGCCTCGTCCATGTAATGGGTGGTGACAAGCACCGTTACCCCCGTCTTTGATAACTCTGAAATGGTCTTCCAAAATTCACGGCGAGAAACTGGATCTACACCAGCAGTGGGTTCGTCCAGTACAAGCAGTTCTGGTTGGTGAATCAAGGCACACCCCAAGGCAAGCCTTTGTTTCCACCCACCAGATAGGGTCCGGGCCAGTGCGTTTTCTTTACCTGTTAAATTGGCCATGGCAATCATCTCAATTTTCCGCTGGGCCAAATGATCATAGTCCATTCCGAAAATATTGCCGTAGAAATCTAAGTTTTCATTCACTGTTAGATCACCGTAAAGGCTGAAATGCTGTGACATATAGCCAATCTTTGCTTTGATTTTTTCGGATTCTTTTTTCAGGTCATAACTCAGCACAGTTCCAGAACCCTCAGTAGGGGTAATGACGCCGCAAAGCATGCGAATGGTGGTTGATTTCCCCGAACCATTTGGACCAAGGAGACCAAAAATTTCGCCCTTTTGGATATCGAAGGAGATGCCATTGACAGCTGTAAAATCTCCAAATTTCTTTTTAAGGTTTTTTATAGCCACTGCTAATGTCATTTGGCACCTAGTTTCCTAATTCAGTATGGAGTAGCATGCCAGGTTTGAAACCCTGGGTGGGGTCTAGTTTTACATTAACCTCAAAAACCAATCTGTCTCTATCCTTTGCAATAACAACATTCAAAGGGGTGAACATAGCTTCCGTGGCAATGGCTGTCACTTGCCCAACAATTTTTTGGTTAGGATCATTGGCCAGTGTAAAGTTCAGAGAATCACCTACTTTAATCAGGCCAAGATCAGTCTCATTGATATAAAGAGTGGTAGTTAGGTCTGAAAGGTCAATAATGGTCAAGATTGGGGTCCCAATATTAGCGAAGGTGCCCTTTTGAAAATTAACGCTTTCAACCATCCCACCCACTTCAGATTTCACGTTGAATTTTTCAAGATTTAGATTTGCAATGTCAACTTCCAATTGAGCCGCAGCCTCTGCTGCAGCTGCGATGGCTTTGTCTTGCTCTTCTAATCCAGCTTCCATAACCTTTAATTTTTCCACTGCGGAGGCTATTTGGAGCCGAGCCGATTCAATTTGATTCACCAGTGAAGCCCCATCGGATGTGATGGCATCCTTTTGAAGCACAGCGTTGTCGTAAGCGGCTTTGGCTGAGATGGCTTCTTGTCTTGCATAATCAAGGTCAGTCTTTTTTGCTGAGCCTTGATTGACAAGGGCCCTCACGGAATCCAGTTGTTTCTTTTTTAGGGCCATAGCTTCTCTATAATTGAGAATATTGTTATCATTCTGCTCTTTAAGGATTAAGTTCTTTTTCAAACTATTGTTCAAAGTCTTTTGCTGTTGCAAGAGTTGGGCTATTGTGTTCCGTTGAATGGCTATCTCTTCTTTGCGAGCTGGTAGATTGGCCTTTTCACTTTGTGCAGCGGCACTGAGGGCTGCTTGGGTGGCTTTTTCTTTTTTTAGAAGGATTTCGGTATCGTCTAATTTTGCAACCACTTGGCCAACTGCAATAGTGTCACCCTCTTTCACTAACACTTCTTGGATCATGCCGGCAATGGCGGTTGAAACATCGTAGGATTGACCGTTAATCTCCCCATAATAGGCACTTGCATCTCGACTAGCTTCAGAAAAAAATGCAAAATAGACGCTGACTGATATAACGCCAATTAAAACAAAAAACAAAAGGATGAAGGGTGGTTTTTTTCCGTTATTGTGGGCCATTTTTTCCAGCTCCTTTAAGAAATAAAGTGAGGATTTGTCGGATTTCATCTTCGATATTCAGTGGTGTATTAAGAATATTTTTATCAATAAGTAGTAAATTCATCATACCAGAGAAGCTCCTAAGCATGGTCCTTGGGTTAATATCTGACCTCAAATGACCGCTTTGTTGAAGGAGAATGATATAGGCTTCTAATTGAGATAAGAGACCTTCTAGTAATTGACGGACATTGATAATGGCGTCTTCAGAATTAAACTCAAGTTCCTGAAATATAATTTTGAAATAACCAGCATGCTGAGAAATATAAGTGAACTTTGAAGCGAATATTGGCACTAATAGTTGGAGATCAAGTTTCATATCAGGTGATAGATTAATATTTTGAAGACCGTATGCGAAAATACCAGGAATTCGATTATTGATAATCTCTAAAAATACAACTTCAAGTAAGTTACTCTTGCTATTATACCTTTTAAATAGCAAGGCTTCAGAAACCCCTGCCAATTGTGCAATGGACTTTGTGGTGGTTTGTGTATAGCCATTTTTTGAAAAGAGATAAATGGCAGCATTGATCATGCGACTACCTGAATCATCTTCGAATTCATGGGCCGCAAGGACCTCAAAACCTGGGTATTTGTTAGGCATATGGCCTCCTTAGTAATCGAAATGAATAAGCCAGTGAGTAAGGATACTAGTAATAGAATGAAACAGTGAGTGAGTGCTTACTCACTACGGATTAATCATATCTCAGTGGCAAAAAAAGTGCAAGCAATTATTTTGGCTCCGAATTGGGAGCATTCGGCGAGGTAACAGTTTTGCTCCTTCTTGGGGACACCTCTTACATGTTGAAAAGGGTGACGCCAGACCTAAACACAAAAGCAAAAAACACAAAAAAGAGAACACCAGCACAGCATATGTTATGCCTCAGCTCATTGGGTATGGGCTAAATAACATGTTGGCAGGGTTCTCTTTTATTTTGTTGCGCTTTGAAATTAGAATGGGGTGTACAAGAATGTCAGGTTCACTACTGACCTTGATCTAGTAGGTTATCTTTTATTCCTCTGTGACTTGCTGAGTGCTAGCCAAGGTTTTAGCGTGTTTTAATCGCTCCAATACCAACTTGTAGCCGCCGGTTTTCCCTTGAATACATTTGCTGATGCGGCTAATGGTGGCTGTTGAAGCCCCTGTATGGTTTTCAATTTCAGCATAGGTTTCTCGTTTATCTAGGAGCTGTGCTACCTTCAGTCTTTGTGACAGGGATTGGACTTCACTGATGGTGCATAAATCTTCAAAAAAACGGTAGCATTCTTCTATTGTTTCCAGTGTTAACATGGCATGAAAAAGCTCGTCGATCAGTGCATCAGAATAACTGGGTTTAAAGGACAATGAACACCTCCTAAATGACAATCTATAATACGCTAGCTTCACTCTTTTTTATTATAGCAAATAAAAATCAGTTTATCTATTATTCTAATTTTTGAGTGCCTTGAAATAACCATTCCCCATCTACTCTCCTGTAATATACAGCTTCTACCATCCCTATTCCCTTAGCATAATAGTTGACTTCTTTAAACTCATTATCGAAAATATACTCAACTACAGCAGTGTGACGATATGTCTTACCATTAACGTCAATGGTTTCGAAATCAAGAAGTCTTGTATTGGTGATTTTAGAGCTGTCATCTGGCTCATCAGCATCTTCATCATCGGGTTGAAGATAAGTATCGGTTTCGCCAAGCATCAATTGAAGAGGCATATCTGCGCTTCCCTCATTTTGCTCTACCTCCTTACGTAATATATCAATCTCGGACTCCGCTTCATTTTCTCTATCACGTGTATTAAGGTAGAGCACATAATCACCATAAATGTATTTAGCTGCCAAATATTGATTGTCGCAGTTGTTGGTCTTGGTAATGATGGTATTAAAACTACAATTCTTTCCATTTACCTTCTGGATATTTGATGCTGATATTTCTCTGGAATATGGCTGACCATCATACTCACCGACATATGTACGTTCCTTATAAATCAAAGGATTATATTTTAACATGCTCACAGGTAGAACACCTGACAATAGGCGATCTAGAGAAATCACTGAAAAGCGATCTAATATAAAAGTTATGCTGCAAAGAGCAATGATGACAACTAAAAAAACCAGTAGGAATCTTAAAACGTATTTTGATTTTTTTTTCTTTGGCATATTCACTAAGGTGTTTTGTTGGACATCCTTAGATGGAACGCGCTCGGTACCGCATTCGCCACAGAATATTTCATCATCTAGAAGTTTATAACCGCATTTTGAACAGAACACATTACACCTCTCTTTCAGCTAGATTCTACTTTCGCCAATCTGACGAAAGACCATATTGATTCCTTACACTTAGAATTTTAAGACGCTATGTAAAATTCTAAAAGTGTTAGTTACTTACAGTATAACAAAAAACACACATAAGGTGGGATTATTTATAATCCCCATGTGGGATTATTTTGTAAACCACAGTGGGATTATTTCGTAATCCCCATGTGGGACTATTTTAGTCGTTAGTGTGGTCCAGGACCAAGATTAGTCAGTGACAATTCTTGAATGAATTTTTTAGTGGCGATGTTTTGGGGCATTTTTGAAGAGACGATAATGCCAATTTGCCTCAGGGGCATGTCAAGGGGGATGGTAACGGCCCTCACATTGCTGTGGTGGGGCAGGGCGTATTCGGGGACAACACCAACACCGAAGCCATGTTCCACAAAATCAAAGATAAGGTCCAAACTACTTAGCTCGATCACGGGATCAAAGGCATAGCCCGCACCTTCAAAAACAGTGGCGATAAAATCCCTGGTGGTTGCCCCTTGCTCAAGGCTAATAAAAGGTTGCTCTAACCATTCATTCAAGGGGGTAGCTTCATTTAAAGGGCTATCTTTTCTCACAATAAAAACTTCTTTAAAGGCAGCCAGGGGTTTCACCAGGGTTTCTTGGGTGGACATACCGGGCATTAAATTCACCACAGCAAGGTCCAATTCCCCGTTGATTAAAGCCCCAACGGAAATGGCTGAGGGCCGATTGGATAAAGTTAAATGAATACTGGGGTACCGTGTTTTAAAAGCACTTAAATAGGGCATTAAGATATAGCGGCAGATGGTATCTGACACTCCGATTTTCACAGACCCTTCTTCCATTCTCACAAGACGCTTGACCTTTTGCTGGGCACTGAAGATTGTCTCCATCACCGTGGCGATATCCGCATACAGGAGTTCCCCAGCGGCGGTGAGCTTCATGCGCTTTGTAGTGCGCTCAATTAGAGTCATACCAAGGGCTTCTTCAAGTTTGGCCAGGGACTGACTCACACTGGATTGAGACACGAAAAGGGCCTTAGCGGCCTTGGAAAAACTCCCAGCCTTGACAATCTCATAAAAAGTCCGATAGTAATCCAGAGAAATATCCATTCATTAACCTCCGTAATAGATACATGAGTAATATTAATAATAATTATAGATACTTCTGTGATAAAATCAAGAGGAAATTATGAAACTAAAATAAGCTTTATTGGAAACTAAGTAGTCGTTATTTAGAAGTAGGCCTTAAGCATGGGTAAATATCCGAAAATTCGGTGCGATAAGACAGGGCGATGCCCACGAAAGGCGGTTTGCATGGTTGTTCGTTATTATGTTGAGAAACGCAAAGGTTTTGACGTTGAGGCGGGTCATTTGGCCAAAGCCCTTAAAGAAAATTTGGGTCTGACGGGCCTAAAATCCTTGAGACAGCTTAACGGCTACGATCTTGAAGGGGTGCAAGAAGCGCTATTGCCAGCGGTGGCCCACAATATTCTTTCGGAAACCAACGTGGATTGGGTCTACCCAGCAGATTTTGATGTCACAACCAGCGATTTTTACTTTGCGGTGGCCTTTTTACCAGGTCAATTTGATCAAAGGGCTGATTCTGCGGCTGAATGTATCCAGATTTTAAGCGGGGATGTGCGCCCTGACGTGCGGGCATTCAAACTCTATCTATTAAATGGAACGTTTACAGAGGAAGAAAAAACTAGCATTAAAAAATATATGATCAATCCAGTGGACTCTATGGAAATGCCACTGGCGGTACCTAAAGCTGTGAAGATGGCCTTTGAAGTGCCCCACACAGTGCCAGAAGTTGCTGGCTTTATCGGTTTTGACGCTGAAGAAATGGCTACATTTGCAGCTGAAATGGGCTTTGCCATGACCCAGGACGATTTGGTCCATGTTCAAAAGTACTTTAAAGAAGAGGGTAGAAATCCCTTTGAAACAGAACTGAAGGCCATTGATACCTATTGGTCGGACCACTGTAGACACACCACGTTCTTAACGGCCATAGAAAGTGTTGAAATCGCTGATGGCAAGGGGATGGCCCCAATTGAAGCAGCCTATAACCGTTACCTAGCGGTTAGAAATGATGTTTACGGAGACACTGAAAGACCAGTTACTTTGATGGATCTGGCTGTGATTGCCATGAAAGATGCCAAGCGCACAGGGGATTTAGATAATTTAGATGAATCGGAAGAAATCAATGCTTGTAGCATTGAGATTCCCGTTAATACAAGCACAGGTAAAGAAGATTGGTTGTTGATGTTTAAAAATGAAACCCACAACCATCCAACGGAGATTGAGCCCTTTGGTGGTGCAGCCACTTGCTTGGGCGGTGCTATTAGGGATCCCCTATCGGGCCGTGCCTATGTTTACCAAGCCATGCGTGTTACAGGTGCTGCAAATCCACATACTCCGCTTTCTGAAACGCTTCCGGGCAAATTGCCCCAAAGAAAAATCACAAGGGACGCTGCAAGGGGCTATGCTTCTTACGGTAACCAAATAGGCCTGGCAACTGGTCAGGTAGCTGAAGTTTACCATCCAAACTTTGTGGCAAAGCGTATGGAAGTTGGCGCTGTGATTGCAGCTTGTCCAAAGGATTTTGTCAGACGTGAAACCCCTGTGGCTGGGGACGTTGTGATTTTAGTCGGCGGCAGAACGGGTAGAGATGGTTGCGGCGGTGCAACCGGTTCTTCAAAAGAACATACAGAAGAGTCGATTTTCGCCTGTGGGGCAGAAGTACAAAAGGGTAATGCTCCAACTGAACGTAAAATTCAAAGACTATTTAGAAATAAAGAACTGACACAGTTGATCAAGCGTTGTAATGACTTTGGCGCAGGTGGCGTATCCGTTGCCATTGGTGAAATTGCAGATTCTATCGATATCAATTTGGATTTAGTGGCTAAAAAATATGAGGGCTTAGATGGTACAGAACTGGCCATTTCTGAGTCTCAAGAGCGTATGGCAGTTGTGGTTGAACCCAAAGATGTTGCAGCATTTTTAGAGGCGGCAGAAAAAGAAAACGTGGAAGCCAAAGTGGTTGCCACCATTACGGATTCTGGTCGCCTAAGAATGTTCTGGAAGGGCGAGGCCATTGTTGATGTGAGCCGAGCATTCCTTGACACAAATGGTGTCCGTCAAACCACTGGCGTATCTGTAGCAGCTTACGATGGGTCGGAAACTTTCTTCAAGCCAACCATGACAGAAGACACAAGTGTTGTGTGGCAGTTGCAGCAGCAACTGAAAGACTTGAATATCACTTCACAAAAGGGCCTTCAAGAAATGTTCGATGCCACAATCGGCTCAGGCACAGTGCTGATGCCCCTTGGTGGCAAGCACCAATTGACGCCGGTTGACGGCATGGTGGCTAAGATTCCTGTCCTTGGCAAAGAAACCACAACTTGTTCTGCTATGACCTTTGGCTATATGCCAGTCCTTGCTTCTCATAGCCCATTCCACGGCGCTTACTATGCGGTGGTGGCTTCTTTGGCAAAACTGGTTGCCCTGGGCTTTGACATCACAAAAACAAGACTCTCTTTCCAAGAATACTTTGAAAAACTGGGCAAAGACCCTGTTAAATGGGGCAAGCCTTTCAGCGCCCTCCTCGGCGCCTTTGCCGTGCAAGATGCCCTGCGCATACCCGCCATCGGCGGCAAAGACAGCATGTCCGGCACCTTCAAGGACATTGACGTGCCACCAACCCTGATCTCCTTTGCCGTCAACCACGGGGAAGTTTCCCAGGTAATTTCCCCTGAGTTAAAGGGCGCGGGGCACGTGGTAGTGGCGTATATGCCGCCTTACCAAGCAGATGACATGCTGAACCTTGACACCTTAAAATCTGACTACGCGGCACTTTACAAGCACATGGCGGCCGGTGAAATCCTGTCTGCAAAAGCCATTGGAGAAGGTGGCATGCTAGCGGCCCTTACCATTATGGCCATGGGCAATGGCATTGGCTTTGAAATCGACCACGGCTCCATTGATACCCTGTCAACACCTTGGTACGGCGGTCTTTTACTTGAAATCCATAGAGACACCTTCCTGACGGTGCCCCATGCGGCAATCGCCCTTACAAGAGAAGACCACATGGTGATCATCGGTGAAGAATCCACCACCCTAGAGCATTTAGGTGTTTCTTACACAGGTGGCCTGGAAGAAATCTTCCCAAGTGTTGAAGAAGCCACAGGCGTTGTTGAAACCCTTGCTTATCAAACCGAAAACCGCTTTAAAGCAGCCATCTTAACTGCAAAACCACAGGTCTTTATCCCGGTTTTCCCAGGGACTAATTGCGAATACGATATGGCAAGAGCCTTCCAAAACGAAGGTGCCAACACCCAGATTCAAGTCTTTAGAAACTTGACACCACAAGCCTTACAAGAAAGTCTTGAAGCCATGGTTAAGGCCATTGAAAAATCCCAAATCATAGCATTACCTGGTGGCTTTAGTGCCGGTGACGAACCAGACGGCAGCGCTAAGTTTATCGCCACTGTCTTTAGAAACCCACAGATTACAGAAGCTGTCATGAAGCTCCTTAAGGAGCGGGATGGTTTGATGCTGGGTATTTGCAATGGCTTCCAAGCCCTTGTCAAGTTAGGCCTTATCGCCCACGGTGATATTAGACCCCTAACTGAAAACGATCCAACCCTGACTTACAACCAAATCAGCCGACACGTGTCAACCATGGCAACCATTAAAGTGGCTTCTAACAATTCACCATGGTTGTCCACATCAAGGGTTGGGGATGTTTATAAAGTGGCTATTTCCCACGGTGAAGGTCGCTTTGTAGCTGACCAAAAGGCCCTGGACAGGTTGATTGCTGGTGGCCAAATAGCCACTCAATATGTTGACTTATCAGGGGCTGCCACCATGGATGGCCGCTACAATATCAATGGCTCAACCTATGCCATTGAAGGGGCTGTCAGTCCCGATGGCCGTGTCCTTGGCAAGATGGGTCACACGGAGCGTTTAACAGAAGGTCTTTACAAAAACATTCCAGGTGCCTTTGATATGCCTATTTTCAAGGCTGGCGTTGATTATTTCAAATAATGTTCGTTTTGTGGCGAACATTTAATTATTAATTTAGCTTAATGAAGGGTTATTTAAGTTGAAAACCGTCCGGGAGTTTGGTAAAATGAGGCTAGACTCCAACTACTAAGTGAAAACCGAGAGGAGCAAAGGGTGAAAGTTGCAATTTTAATGGGAAGTGATTCGGATTACAGTGTTGTTAAAGGTGCGATTGATGTCTTAAAGCGTTTTAATGTTGAAACGGTTGTTCGTGTTTTATCAGCCCACAGAACCCCCCACGAAACAGTGGCTTTTGTAGAACAAGCAGAAAAAGATGGTGTTGAACTCTTTATCGGTTGTGCTGGTAAAGCAGCCCACCTTGCAGGGGTTATTGCAGGGGTATCTCCACTACCAGTGATTGGTCTACCCATTGTCTCTTCTACAATGGACGGTTTAGATTCACTGCTTTCTATGGTTCAAATGCCAAGTGGCGTTCCAGTTGCAACAGTTGCCATCAACGGAGCAGAAAATGCAGGTCTTTTGGCAGTACAGATGCTTTCAATCAAATACCCAGTTCTGCGAGAGGGTTTTATTGCCTTCAAGCAAGAAATGGCTCAGCAAGTCCACATTAAAAACGCGAAACTACAAGAATTGCTAAACGCTTAGGAGGCTAAAAACATGGAAAACTTTAAAATGTTGTACGAAGGCAAAGCAAAACGTGTTTACGAAACAGCAGAAGCAGATGTATTTCGCATTGAGTATAAAGATGATGCAACAGCTTTTAACGGCGAAAAGAAGGGTACCATTGTCGGCAAGGGCGTTGTTAACAATAAAATGACAGCAAAAGTCTTCACTATGTTGGCTGAAAAAGGGATTCCAACCCACTTTATCAAACTCCTTAGCGATAACGAGCAGTTGGTTAAAGCCGTTACAATCTTGCCACTTGAAGTCATTATCAGAAACGTCATTGCCGGTTCTATGGCAAAGCGTCTTGGCATTGAAGAAGGCACAGAAACAAACCACACTATCTTGGAATTCAGCTACAAAAACGATGCTTACGGCGATCCTTTAATCAACGACGACCATGCCATTGCCATGGGTCTTGCAACACCTGAGCAAATTGCAACGGTTAGAAAATATACTTTTATGATCAACGATGCCCTTAAAGCCTACTTTTTAGAGCGCGGTATCAAACTCGTTGACTTCAAAATTGAGTTTGGCCTCTACAAAGGGGAAGTGATTTTGGCAGACGAAATTTCACCGGATACTTGCCGTTTGTGGGATATCGAAACCGGTAAAAAACTTGACAAAGACCGTTTCCGTAGGGATATGGGAGATGTTGAAGAAGTTTATCAAGAAGTGCTTGGCAGACTCTAAGCCTAAACCGGTCTTAAGGACAAGGAGAATTCATGGAAATCTTTTCAGATAAACTTAAAGAAGAATGCGGCGTCATCGGCATTTATAAGCAAGGCGAAGAGGCCCTAGCCCACATGCTTTGCTATGGTCTTGTTTCCCTTCAGCATAGGGGTCAAGAAAGCGCTGGCATCGCCATCAACCGTCAAGGTAAATCCTCTTATTATAAAGAGATGGGCCTTGTGCAAGAAGTCTTTAATGACGCTGTTCTCGAACGCCTTGGTACAGGTGATATCGGTATCGGCCATGTCCGTTACTCAACCACTGGCGAGAGCTATGTGGCCAATGCTCAGCCCCTAGTGGTCCAATATAGAGGGGGTTCCATCGCCTTGGCCCATAATGGCAATTTAGTCAATGCAGGCCGATTGAGAGAAGAACTTGAAGACGTGGGCACCATTTTCACCACTTCAATCGACACAGAAGTGATTGCAAATCTCTTTGCCCGTCACTATAATTTAGGTTTTAAAGATAGCTTGATCAAAACCCTTGAAAAAATAGAAGGGGCATACGCCCTGGTCATCACCTGCGAAGACAAACTCATTGGCGTAAGAGACCCATTTGGTCTTAGACCCCTTTGTATTGGCCAGTTTCCAGATGGGGGTTACATCTTAGCTTCTGAAAGTGTTGCCCTTGATGTTGTCGGCGCTGAATTCTTAAGAGATGTTGAAAAAGGCGAAATCGTCGTGATTGACGAAGAAGGCATCACCAGCTACACCTACAGCAGCGGCTGCAGAAAAGCGGTATGCTCCTTTGAATATGTTTACTTTGCTCGTCCAGACTCCATTATGGATGGCAAAAGTATTTAC
This sequence comes from uncultured Fusibacter sp., assembly GCA_964522015.1. GTDB lineage: Bacteria > Bacillota > Clostridia > Peptostreptococcales > Acidaminobacteraceae > QQWI01. The sequence goes on from CAZFST010000015.1 coordinate 86,633, forward strand.
GTTTCCCGTGTGAACGCGGGACGGACCCTTGCAAAAGAGTACCCTGTGGATGCGGATATGGTCATTGCTGTACCGGATTCTGGTATTGCAGCAGCCATTGGTTTTGCAGAAGAGTCAGGTATTCCTTATGGGGTAGGCATGATTAAAAACAAATATATGGGTAGAACCTTTATTCAACCGGATCAAAAGTCCCGTGAATTAGCAGTACGTCTGAAGTTAAATGTTCTCAAGGATGACGTCCGCGGTAAGCGACTTGTCCTGATTGACGACTCCATTGTCCGCGGAACCACGAGCAGACGGATAGTGGACATGTTAAAAGCCGCAGGTGCAACGGAAGTTCATGTTCGCGTGAGCTCGCCACCAGTAACCCACGGTTGTTTCTTTGGTATTGATACCCCTAGCACGGACCAACTTGTGGGCCACACCCATACACTTGAAGAAATTCGGGACATGATCCACGCTGATTCTTTAGGTTACCTGGGTATTGACGGCTTGGTTGAGTCCATTGGTCAGCCTTATCAAAGATTGTGTACCGCTTGCTTTAATGGGGATTACCCAATGCCGGTTCCACTTATGGCAAACAAGTTTGAATTCGAGAAGGAATAAGACCGTTCGACAAGAACGAAGGAGATATTATGTCTGAGAAGATTACCTATAAAGATGCTGGGGTCAATATTGAAGAGGGTTACCTTGCTGTTGAAAAGATGAAAGAGCATGTCAAAAGCACCTTTAATGCCAATGTACTGACGGATATCGGTAGCTTTGGTGGCCTTTTTCAGCTCCCTATGGGTGGGCTTGAAGAGCCTGTTTTGGTTTCGGGCACTGATGGTGTCGGCACAAAACTCAAGATTGCTTTTATGGCGGATGTTCACGATACCGTGGGTCAAGATTTAGTGGCCATGTGCGTCAACGACGTTCTTTGCCAAGGTGCTACACCCCTTTTCTTCTTAGATTATTTGGCCACTGGCCGCTTAGTTGCAGATAAAGCAGCTGATCTTGTCAAGGGTATTGCCGATGGCTGCCGCTTGGCAGGTTGCGCCCTAATCGGTGGAGAAACTGCAGAAATGCCTGGTTTTTACGCTGACGGTGAGTATGACATGGCTGGCTTTACAGTTGGTGTTGTTGATAAAAAGAAAATCATCGACGGCTCTACCATTGTTGCTGGTGACGTTTTGATTGGTTTGCCTTCTTCAGGTATCCACTCCAATGGATATTCCCTTGTTAGAAAACTAGTCTTTGATGTGGCTGGTCTTGGCCTTGGTGATCAATTGGCCGATACGGGCATGACGGTTCAAGAAGCCCTTTTGACGCCGACTGCTATTTATGTAAAGCCTGTTCTTAAAGCCATTAAAACAGGTGCTATCAAGGGTGCTGCCCATATTACCGGCGGCGGCTTTATTGAAAATATTCCACGGACCATTCCAAAGGGTCTTAGCGTTAAAATTGACCGCTCTGGTTGGGAAGTGCCAAAGTTATTTAAAACCCTTCAAGCCCTTGGCAACTTAGAAGATTCGGATGTGTTCAACACCTTTAATATGGGCATTGGTTTTGTTATGGTTGTGAGCCAAGACAATGTTGCCACTGTTCTTGAAGCCCTTGCCACTGAAAATGTTTTAGGGTATTTGATCGGTCAAGTGGTTTCGGGAGATCAAGGCGTTATTTTATGAGAAAAACACTGCGTATAGCAGTTTTCACTTCAGGGTCTGGCAGTAATCTGCAGGCCCTGATTGACTCAGCACAAGAGGGCCATTTGAATAATGCCCAAATTGCCCTTGTTGTGGGTTCTAAAGAGGGTATTGGGGCTTTAGATCGGGCTCAGAAGGCTGGCATTGCCCATTGTGTCATGCAAAAGAAAGACTTTGCAACACAGGTGGATTTCGATTATAACTTGCTAATGCATTTGGCTTCAGCTGAGATTGATTTAATTGTCTTGGCAGGTTACTTGGGTATCTTATCCCAGGAGATTATCGATCGATTTCCAAATCATATCCTGAATATTCACCCGGCCTTGATTCCTAGCTTTTGCGGCAAGGGATTTTACGGGATGCATGTCCACCGTGCAGTTTACGAAAGTGGTGTTAAAGTCACTGGGGCCACGGTCCATTTTGTGGACGGTGGCATCGACTCTGGGGCTATTCTCCTTCAAGAGTGCTGTCCCATAGCGGCCAATGATACACCAGAGTCAATACAGAAGAAAGTCCTGGCAATCGAACATGACATACTCCCAAAAGCTGTGAAGGCCTTTGTGGATGGTCACTTGATTTGGCAGGATACCCGTGTTTTTATAAGCGAAACTTTGGAGGATTAAGATGAAAAGACGTGCGCTGATCAGCGTTTTTGATAAAACTGGTGTTGTTGATTTTGCCAGAGAACTGGTGGCACTTGGTTTTGAAGTGGTTTCAACCGGTGGTACCCTTAGCCTGCTTGAAAAAGAGGGGGTAGCTGTTACTGGCATCACTGAAATTACGGGTTTCCCTGAATGTTTAGATGGTCGTGTTAAGACCCTTCACCCTGTTGTCCATGCTGGGATTTTGGCAATGAGAGACAACCACGAACACATGGCAACCATTGATAGCTTGGGGATCACCCTAATTGATGTGGTGGCAATTAACTTGTATCCATTTAGAGAAACGGTTTCTAAACCCGATTGCACCATGGAAGAAGCCATTGAAAATATCGATATCGGCGGGCCAACCATGCTCCGCTCTGCAGCTAAAAATCATCACGATGTGGTGGTTGCCGTTGACCCTAGGGATTACGCTTCAATTATTGAGGGTTTAAAGGCGGGTTCTTTGACCTTTAACCAGCGTCAACTCCTTGCACTTAAGGTCTTTGAGCACACTGGCCACTACGATGCCATGATCAGCGACTACCTCAGACGGCACATTGAGGGCGCTAATCAATATCCAGATAAATTAGCCCTTGCATATGATAAGGCTTCAGAACTGAGATACGGTGAAAATCCACATCAAAATGCTGTGTTTTACCGTGATGCCCTGCCTTTAAGCGAAGGCTTGGCCGGTGCAAAGCAACTTCAAGGGAAGCAACTTTCTTTCAATAATTTAAACGATGCCCAGGCATCTATCAATTGTGTCCGTGAGTTTACAGAACCGGCATGTGTGGCTGTAAAACATGCGAATCCTTGCGGCGTTGGTATTGGCCATGATATTTTAGAGGCTTACGAGCGGGCCTATGCTTGCGATCCAACATCGATCTTTGGCGGTATCGTTACCTTTAATCAAGAGGTTGATGAGGCTGTTGCCCTGAGACTGGTTGAGCTTTTCTTGGAAATCGTCATTGCCCCAAGCTTTACAGAAGAAGCACTTAACGTCTTATCAGCTAAAAAGAACCTACGTGTCCTTGTTCTCGACCCTTCCCATGTTAAAGCTTCTTATGATATCAAGCGCTTAACAGATGGCATCTTGGTTCAAGAAGAAAACACAGGTCTTTACGAAACTTTAGATACGGTGACAGACCGTCTGCCAACTGAAAAAGAGATGGCTGATTTGCTATTTGCCTTTAAGGTGGTTAAGCACGTTAAGTCTAACGCCATCGTTTTAGCTAAAAATGGGCAAACCATTGGTGTTGGTATTGGTCAGGTTAATAGAATTTGGCCAACCCACGGTGCCATCAGACAATCTGAAAGCGACACAAATGGTAGCGTTTTAGCCTCTGATGCCTTCTTCCCCTTTGACGATGTGGTGGAAGCCGCTGCAAAAGCTGGGGTTACAGCCATTATTCAACCGGGTGGTGGCATGAAAGATCAAGCGTCTATTGATAAAGCAAACCTTTATGGTATTGCCATGGTCTTTACAAAAATGAGACACTTCAAGCACTAATTAGACCCTTAGCACTTAGTGATACACGTTAAGCACAAACCGTGCCGCGAATTCAGGAGGTTCCTTTGAAAGTTCTATTAATTGGCGGTGGTGGCAGAGAGCATGCCCTGGCTTGGAAACTGGCTCAAAGTCCACTATTAACACAACTGTTTATCGCGCCGGGCAATCCTGGCATGGCTGATATTGCAACACTTGTGCCCATTGAAGGTACTGATATTGAGGCACTTGTCGGTTTTTCAAAAGACAATGGCATTGAGTTTGTGGTGGTTGGTCCAGAAGTTCCCCTTTGCTTGGGACTTGTGGACGCCCTGGCAGCTGTGGGTATCAAAGCCTTTGGCCCCCATCAAGAAGCCGCCCAGTTAGAGGGTTCAAAGGCTTATGCCAAAGAGTTTATGATCCGACACAAGATTCCAACAGCTCAGTATGAACGGTTTGACAATATGGAAAAAGCCCTGGCTGCCCTGCCTAAGTTTGGCCTACCGGTTGTGATTAAGGCCGATGGCCTAGCCGCTGGTAAAGGGGTTGTGATTGCAGAGACTTCTGAGGATGCAATTGATGCCATCAAAGATATGATGCATCACAGCGTTTTTGGAGATGCCGGTGATGTGATTGTCTTAGAGGAATTTTTACGGGGGATCGAAGCCTCGCAGCTGTGCTTTGTGGATGGTCAAACCATCTTACCCCTTGAAAGTTCCCAGGATTACAAGCGAGCATTTGATGGGGATTTGGGTCCTAACACTGGTGGCATGGGTACCTATTCGCCAAGTCGTTTATACGACAAAGGCCTACAGGATACCATCTACCAAGAGGTGTTACGACCTTTTGCCAAGGGCCTTATTACGGATGGCATTGCTTATCAGGGATTAATTTTTATTGGTCTGATGATAGAAAATGGTCAGCCTAAAGTCATTGAGTTCAATGTACGTTTTGGCGATCCCGAGACCCAGAGCCTCATGGTGCGCTTAGAGAGTGACCTACTGGAAGTGATGGTTAAAACCGTTGATAAAGAGTTGGCCCAGTGCACTTTAAAATGGTCAGAAAAAGCGGCAGTTTGTGTGGTCATGGCCTCTGGGGGTTATCCGGATACTTACTTGAAAGGTCAAGTTATTTCTGGACTGGATGCAGCGAATGACTATCAAGATGTGCAGGTGTTTCATGCAGGAACAGCTTTAAAAGATGGGCAGATTGTCAACAGTGGTGGTCGAGTGTTAAATGTGGTTGCCACAGGAACTGACTTAAATGATGCCCGCGGTAAAGTTTATGGCGCCATTTCTGAGATTTCATTTGAAGGCGGTTTTTACCGCACTGATATTGCAATGTAACAGACTCTATGACATGTATTTTAATAAAACGGGCCGTTGCAAATCATAATTGATTTGCAACGGCCCGTTTTATTTTTTTAAGACCTTTAGCCTTTGACAGGGGTTATGAATCTAATAGGGTGATATGGAACTTTGATTCTGCAATTCCCGCTATTTGATGGATTCTTTCGGTTGTTTCGTTAAGCATTATTGTTTCGAGTATTGCCTTATATGCTGGATTACCAATTTCGTAGAATGCATGCGCTTTTCTTAATAAAAGGTCATGGTATGTCGTATTCGAAAATGTTAATTGACTATTATTTAGAGTAGAATCCACAATTTCAATGACTTTTTCATGGTCATCAAAATAGTGATAGGCATAGCTGAGGTTGAGGTTGATTGTAACAATAAAATTTAAGTGCTTAGACCCTAATAGTGGATAATCATTGATTTTATTGAGTAAACTTTCTAATAAAGTAATGGATTTTGTGACTTGATTGGATCTGCGTAGTAAGACAGCAAGAAAAATTGTAATGAAAGTCTCTAAATCGGATAAGAAGGGATCTGAAATCAACACAGATGGACGTCGTGACAATCCAAACAATAATTGTTCAATGCTAATTATAGAAACTTCACCATGTATAGTTTTGTTATGTCGAATACTTTTAAGACTTTCTAAAAAAATGGAAAGATATTTTACATTGGGGTGTATTTTTGACTTTGGTTCGATTTCTCTTATTAAATAATCAATAGCATTGGCAACGCCTTCGTCATCCATATTTCTCATAAACGATATGACGTCTTCAATGATATTAGAAGAAAACAGGTTGCTATCAGTTCGACACTGTATTAAAGCATCTAACAAATCAAATTTATAATACTCGGACAATATCTCCAGTGTGCTTATTTTTGGTTCTCTACCTATTTCCAAGCGCCTTATGGTTTCTAACGATAAACCTGTATCCTGATGAACATCTCTTCTCGTTAGCCCTAACGTAGTTCTAATCGTTTTTGTATGCTGTCCCAGTAATACGTAGTTTAAATTCATCAGTTTCCTCTTTTATTAGTAATCACTAGTTTGCATTTTATTGTACCATATAATTACAACTAATAAAAGGAGGCCCATGGATAAGCTATGAAAAGAGTCATATGTACGTTACTGATTTCACTTTGCATTATGCATTTAGTAGCCATAGCACCAGTTTGTTTTAGCATCATGCCATTTGGTGGTGAAGATTTTCCTGTTAACATTGGCAAATAGAAAGAAATATCTAATTGATCGTACAATAACAATCACCTGTCAAAGTTAAATCACAATTTGCCTTGACCAAAGCGAAAGGTAGGTCTAGTATAATGAGAAAGTCAATTAGTTTAATTTTAAGTTTTATATTAATTCCCGAATTATTCATGGATAAGTCATAGAAATCTCATGTAGCTGTAATTGCAATG
>CAZFST010000016.1:0-89208 GCA_964522015.1 uncultured Fusibacter sp.
TATCTCTTTATGGGATCCCTTCTAATTTAGAATCGCTATGAATAATTCGGGTTTAATGCATTCAATACAGATGCCCGTGTGAATTTAACAATTGCAATATTGTTATGAATTTCTAAGTAAAAGGTATTTTCAGACATTAACTTTCCTCCAAACTACCCGATTCACATAATCCACATAAGAAAGAATGATTCGTACCACCTTATCCGACACGTTTGGTATGCTATAATCAGCCACCAATCTCAGATTACCCTTCTCCTGGGTCTCTAAAATCTTTAGCCCCTGAAGGAGTCTTTCCTTCTCAAGCCCCACCATCATCACAGACGCCTCTTCCATGGCCTCAGGTCGCTTATGAGTCTGCCTGATATTCAGCGCCCTAAGCCCATAATTGAAGACTCTTCGATAATGGTACCACTATCGCTAACCCCAATTACAGCTCGCACTTCCAACTGTAATCGCACATAGTCATTAACCCAAGGAGCTTAAGGGTCCACTTGAAGAATGTTTGAAAATTGGTAGTTAACAGACTTAAACTTCTGATACTTAGGTGAAGGAACATTATCATAGGCCCATAGTCCTAGAGGAGTGTAATTAGAAATAAAAAGTGTTGAAAATTGAAAATGCTTATTTTGATTACGAAGTAGTAGATGCGTTTTAATTGAGTTCATAACAATGACCTCCTTTTCCGGAGAGTTCTTGTTTGGTAACTCAACTATAACCGGAAAATATGGGCTATTATTTTTTTATTTGATAGCGGTGAAAATCTTTGAAATAGCAATGATGTAAAACATTTTTTTGGGTCTAATACTTTACACTACTACCTAACATGGTTGGAGAACTAGCAGACTTAATAAGTGTGTATTTCCTTATCCTAATAGTAACTGCATACAAAGTCATATGTGATACTTCTATTCTTAAAACGTTGTAACATTATTTCAACCAAATGAATACTATTTAATTTTTAATGTATAGAATCTTTGCAGAATGACTAAAAAAACAAAAGAAGTTATGCAATATGAAATTGATTCTCCAATAGGGCCAAATCGATTTATCAACAAAATAGATAGTACAACATAAAGAATAGTTGATAGAACAGTAAAAAGTATATTCCAACGGACAAACGCTTTCGATACTAATACATACTCAAAAATCAAAGAAAAAATTTTAAAGAAGTCTCCCACAATATGATAAGTTAAATATTTCTTCATTGCGATAAATTCACTTGTAAAAAACAATTGAATAACCAAATCTTGCGTTAAATAAACGAGAATCAACCCTACACAGGTTAGAGATAAAATAATCCTGGTTGTTAATTTAACTTCATCTACCAATGCTGGTTGTTCCTTCAAACTTGATATTCTGGGTAGAAAATACGTTGTCAAAATCGTTATTACGATCGATATATATATATTCGAAATATTCCAAACACTTTGCACATACCCAGCTTCCATTGCAGAAGTTGCCTTAACAATTGAACCCCGAATTATCATTAGACCCACAGGAACACATACTAGTGAAGCTGCACTCATCAATGAGTAGGATGAAAGTCTCTTTATTTGCAACATATTCACTTTTATTTTATGAACGTCACAAGGTACTTTTGTAACATATATAAAAAACAGTAGATTAGGTATAAATATAATTACTTGTAATCCAACAGAATTTATTAGTGCTCCAAATAATCCGAAATTAACAGTGATAAGAATGGATAGTAACATGTTAAGAACACTTGCAACTATTCCTGATATAATCACGGCTTGAGTATTTCTGTAACCAACGATTATGGAAGTAAGAGTAGTATTCATACCATAAAATATAATACACACACCAAAAGTAACAAACACTGGCTTATAAAGAGCAGATAGTAGTATTGTGCTTGCTAACGTCTCGCTAAAAAGTGTAATTATGACCCCCAATATAATAGAAACAAAGAGTGTTAATTTTATTGAGCTTGCTAAGACGCTTAGCTTACTTTTTTCATCATCGTATTCAGCAATTAATTTTGTTACTCCCGTAGATGTTGCTAAATTCGAAAAGCTCCCCAACATAGCGGTAAAATTTGTGAAGTTTCCAAGTAAAGCCACCCCAGAAGGACCGACATAAATAGCTAAAATTTTAATCGTAACTAAATTTGTAACAATTCTTAGAATTGATGAGAATCCCATCCACACGCTAGTTTTAAACAAATTCATTATTTTATCCTTTTAAAGAAAATTGTATTTTAATGTATCTTATTGCTGCTAAATCCACAATTACTACTACTGAGTATGCTTATTCATTTAGATTCAGATCAATATTTGAATTTTGTATAATATAGGAAATGGCTTCATTAATATTCTCCAACTCTAAAACAAAGGATTTACCTTTTAATTTAGATATAATTTTCACAAAAAAAGGAATGCTTAAAATTTGTTGTTTGAGTCTCCGACTGAGCTTACTCAGAATACTTTGCTTTGGTTTTGGTAAAGACATGTACTCATCGGCAATATCATTTCTTAGATTTTCATAACGTTCCCATATGCGTTGATAGAGTTTACTTGAATCAAAGTCAAACTTAAGATCACTTCTTTTCATGTCGTCCAAAGCATGCATAAGACTATCTGCCCAAATTGTTTCGTCCGAAAAAACCCTTGGTATGTTGTTTGACCAAACATATTCACCTCTACCAACAAATTGTGGTGCATCTTCAAGTCGACCATTGGTAAGGTTCTTAACTGCTTTTCCTGAATTGCTTTTAGGTGATATCCCAGAAATAGTCAACGGGAAATCAATATACGTTACTTCTTCAATAATTAGTGATAGCGCTGTTACACCATATATATCTGGAACTAAACCACCAAAATACGCTCCGCAAATCTGCTTAATCTGATTAACCTTTTCTCTCAATACAATGCCATGATATACTTTGGGAAGATAATAATTTATATAATCCAAACATCCATTGTTAAGCAATTTCACCAGCTGCTCTTGGCAATTGTGTTTAGTAAATTCTCCTGTAAATCTCTCTATAAGCAATCTACCACGACATTGAGTTGAGTAACTCTGTGGCCAATAATAAATTGCTTTAAGTTTTGACACAACTGCCTCAATTTGATTTTTATCCGCCCAATGTGCTACCTTTGTAATCATTGGGTGTACAGCATCGTCATCACCAATGAAACAAATATACTTCCCTTGAGCAGTTTCTAGGGAAAGATTGAAGTTGCCAATTATTGACATTAACTTATCTGAATGTTTATAAATCACTCGATTACTTTTAATCAGATTACCAAGCTTGAGTTTAAGATCATCAGTTTTACTATTATCATGAACTATAATCTCAGTATTTTCAAGTTCTAGTCCCGCTAGTGCATTAATTGTCTGATATGCAACAACAGCGTTATCTTTTGTAGGTACTATTATTGATAAAATAGGGCTTGTTTCCATATAAAAATTTGTATGGTCATTTCATAAGAATAAACATACACTCCTTTCTTTTTATGATCTGAAGCATTTATAGTCCGATGAGTCTTGAGTGCTCATATCAACCCAATTTATGATGATTAAGCCAAAAACTTTTAATGCTACTTACATAAGCTTATTATTCTCTTACTAATAAAGCTCTGGAGTAGCATACCATAACAGTTTTTTCATTATAGTAATTGAAAAAAATCCTTATCAGACCAACTATGAATAGTCAAGTCTAAAATCAACGAATATTTGTTGAATCAAAGATTTTAAAATTGAGTGACCTTAACTTAGCATTCTTCAAAGTGCAATTTTTCGATTGCTTTATGGACAATGTAAATCTACAATTATATGCAAATAACAAGAAAAAAACATGAGTTATATGCGTTTATAACTAAATCTGAGTGTCGCCTTATAGCGTCACTAGCACGGCATATTTATTATACATTCACTATGGCGCCATATATTGGGTGTAAAATATTTTTCCTTGAACATTTAAAGGTTTCATATAACCTTCCCTTGAAGATAGAACAACATGTATTTTCTTTTCGTCCTCCAGATAAAAAGCTGGTTCAAATCCAGGGAAATCAAATGCCCTTACGAAATCATGTATATAGTTGATATTCCAATTTAAATCAATCTTTTTTTCAGGTAGATCTGAATTCTTAAACATCCTAATTCCTTCTGTCGGTGGCTCATAAGTAAACACTTGCTCATATGCGATTCTTGGCAACCACTCTGTTATCAAATCTAATGCAAGATTATCCAGTTTATTAAATAGTGAATAAGCGGTATCATTCTCTTCAATCGGAACTGCTCTAGAAGCGGCAATAGGTCCCACGTCGAGTTTTTCAACCATCTTGTGTATTGTAGTACCATGATAATGGATACGATCTACTTTTGAATTTAATATTGCATGTGTTATGGTATTTCTGCCTTTTAATCTAAGATTATACGCATGATGAATATTCCAGAATCCCTTTTGTGGAATGTTTAAAACCGCTTTAGGAACAAGCTCATGATAGTTTACCGAAATGCCTAAATCAAAGGTCTTTACAAGTAAATCTGATACCGAAAACTCTGGTATATTATACTTTTCACACAAATCTCTGGGGTCTCGACTCCAATATCGGTGTCCATCAAGGGGATACAAACACGCACCAATTACCTCATAGCTACCTGATTCAAGTATCCATTCTAGTGCTCTGTAACCCAAATCTCGGCATCCCAAAAAAACAATTTTGCTTTTGTCGCTCATAGTCACGATCCTTTACTTTATTCTCAGAAGCCTTATAAATTAACCCACCATCCGCTTGGAATCGCTAAAAACCTTGAATAAAACTCATTCACGCCTTTTAGATTTGTTTTCTCTCCAAATATGCTATAGCAATTATTGTTTAAATGAACACTAGAAGCACTATAGCCTAGATTCCTAAACTTCTGAAACATTTCTGACTTTGATGGCGTTAACATGCCATAAACCCAGTAATTAGGATTAATCTCTTCTCGGGATAACGCTTTAACATCACTTAAGTTCTCACGAATAAAAGAGTCCCAGTATATAGCATTTCGTCTTTGTTTCAGCAATAACTCATCTACGTTGTTTAACTGCTCTATTCCGATATACGCATTAACATCACTCATCGTTGCACTATAGCCAATTGTATCAATATCGCATAGTGGACTTATCTCACCAAGTGCATCTCTAAAAATCGCTCTCCTAATGCCACAATCTCGAATATAGAGACTCGTTTGCGCAATATCATGGTCCTTAAAGCATACTGCTCCACCATCAATTGTATTAGGTATTCTTACTGGGTTAAAAGAGAATATGGTAGCATCTGTTCCAACATTTCCAAGTATTTTTCCTTTATATGTGCCACCAAATGCCTCAATGCAATCGTCAATTACGGGAATTGAAAACTTTTTACCAATTGCATTAATCTCGTCAATGTATCCTATATAACCACAGTAATGATTATGGATAATCGCCTTAGTTTTTGAAGTTATGTTTTTTTCTAAATAATCAGGATCTAAAGTTCCAGTTGTCGGATCCACATCGGCCCATTTCACTTTGATACCAGAAGCTATCAATGGTTGTGTTGATGCCAGACATGCCATTGGCGAAAGAATAATCTCATCACCATAACCTATACCAAGAGTTGTTAAAGTGACTGATATAGCCATGTTGTAAGAATTTGTTACAATCACATCCTTAACTCCAAGAAAATCACTAAGCCTTCTTTCGAATTCTCGTCCGTATTTTCCATAAGCCAATTGACCACTTTGTAATATATGATTTATATTGGGCAGTGTTGGCATGTACGGTTTAAACAATGGAATCATCTTACCATCCTTCTTTGATAACATTCACAATCTTCTCACGTGCATTATCATCAACCCACCAACCGCATGGTATGTGGACAAATTGAGAATAGAAGTCGTCAAGATTGGAGAGTTCAGAACTAGATTTGAAAACATCATGTCGGTCATTTCTTAAATGCAAAGGCGATGCACTTATGCCATTGGCTTCAAGATGTTTTATAAAATCATCTCGTCGATTCACCTTTAAAGTATATAACCAGTAACTTGGTTCAGTGTTTTGATAATATGGGATTAGAGTTACACCTTCAATGTTTTGTAAATTACTATCGAAGAATTTTCCGTTTTCAATATATCTCTGTACGTTAATGTCTAAAAAGCGTAATTGAACACTGCCAATTGTTGCATTAACATTATTCATATGATACTTGTAACCCGCTTCTTCGATATTATTATCCAATCTTGGTATTTGTTTATCCAATCCAAACCATCTTAGTTTCCGTGCTCTAACATAATCTTCTTCACTGGATAAGCATATAAGACCACCATCAATTGTTGTTAAATGCTTAATTGCCTGAAACGAAAAACAAGTGTATTTAGAGTTGTTACCAACCATTTGACCATTATACTTGCTAAGAAATGCATGGGCGGCATCTTCAATTACAGGAATATCATATCTTGCAGAGATCTCGTTGATACGATTCATATCACAAACCATACCTGCATAGTGAACCACAATAATTGCTTTAGTTTTACTTGTAATACACTTCTCAATAGATTGTGGATCTATTAAACCTGTGTCTCTGTCCACATCTGCAAATACAACATTAGCTCCTGTTAAACATATTGTCGTGTTAGTGGGCTCCGCGGTTAATGCTGTACTAATTACCTCGTCGCCACTAGATACACCAGCAAGCAATAGGGCTATATGCAAAGCAGCAGTTCCAGAGTTTAAAGACAAACAATAAGGGTTGCCAATTATATCACTTATCTCTTTCTCAAAGAATTTAACCTGGTCACCTTCGGCAATATACCCAGAATAAATCACTTTTTCTAGTTCTGGAATCAAAACCTCTTTAGGTGGTAAATATGGTTTAATTAATGGGATTAGGTCCATAATAATCATCTCCTTTGTATTAAATATTATTTTTCGTTTTCTTCCATTATACTTGTATAAATTTTTTGCAAGGTTTTTATATTTCTTGAACGATCGTGGATTAGTAAAGCTTGTTCTCTGGACAACTCAGAAAAGTTCTTAGCCAAATCATTGTTCGAAAAAATTTCACACACATAATATGCTAACATATATGGCGCATCATGCTGATACAAGAATCCATCATAGCTCTGCCTTACCCGATCCGTAACGCCGCCCACAAAAGAAGCTACAGATGGCACACCTAACATTCGGGCTTCGCTTAAGGAGTTAGATTCATTTTCAATGGTTGACGCTGAAACAAACACATGGCATTTTAAAAACTCATCACACATTTGATTTTCATTTAGCATACCCAAGAAATCGACTTTATTACTGAGTTGATATTTATTTATGATTTTTTTTATGTAGAGACTATAGTATGTTTGTAAAACCGGACTTACATTAATAAAATTTTTACCGCTAACTTTTACTTTTGCATCTGGAAACCGCTTTAGAATAATCGGCATTGCTTCCAAAAGCGTATGAAAGCCCTTAACTGGATATTGTGCTTGGCTGATGAAAATGGTGTGCTTATCAATCTGATTAAAATCCCATTTTTTTTCATAAAATGGCTCTCTTAATGTTTCATAGCAAAAGTGATATTTTGCATCCTTGTTTATTTGAGTGGAACATGCCTTATCCCACGTGGTTCGCCCAATAATATGCTGAGTATTCAAAATAGTCTTTTTTTCGTTAACTGCTCTCTTTTGGTATATCTTTTTAAGACCTGAAATATTGTCTCTAAGCAATAAGGTGCGAAACGTATGACCATAAATCGCATGCAACGGCAAATTAGAGTACAAGTGTTGGGCGATAATAGAAACCATGCCTTGTATAGAAACTACAGTTCTTATTTGTTGTCTTTTGCATGCGTTAGACATGGCAATTGAATGTGCCAGTTCTGTTCCATGGATGTGAACTAGATTAGGCTTTTCATCTTTAAGTATCTCTAAAAATACCTCATTCTGATCAATCTTTTGCTTATTTTTGTCCAAAATTGTTTTAAAAGAGTAGTAAGTGATCTTCTCTCCGCTGATTCTCGTACCTTCTTCTAACTTATTATGTGGAAATACAATCACTAACTCCAGATTGTTGATTTCAGAAAGAATTTTTGATGCATTGACCAACCATCCTCCCAGGGGCACTACAGGATCGGATAATTTTGCAGCAACTTCAGGTAGCATTATATTAACAATCCAGAGTATTTTCATTTTTTCACCTTATTCTGTGTAAGAGCAAAGTTAAACTAGTACAAACCCTGCTTTTTAGTAACCGATAGAAATCAATCTAAACTATTTAAAAAGTATCACTTTATATATGCCATAAAACTCTGCCCAAGTAGGATTCATGAAGAATGATAGATACCTCATTAGATACACGCCAAAAATAAACACAAACACCAAGTATCGTTTCCACTTTACTTCAATTCCAGAGATGAGTTTAGAGATAACAACGACCATAAATATTTCAAAGTACATTGCAAATCGAGAAAGCATAGCAAGTTTTAAAGCTAACAAGGTAATCACATTGAAGACTATGGCAAGTTTCCAAAATATCACATCTTCTTGTTTAGCCTTTTTCAAATTCAACAAAATAATCAAGAAAAGGCCAGCTGATATGATTGTCGTTCGCATACTACTCACCAAACCGTCAAGATAGTAGTGTTTATAAAAAGGATAATACACAATTACTTTACTAATTACATAATCAAAGATTGGCGTGGTCAGCAAGATACTCAAAACACCTAAACCTATAGACAAAAACCGCTTGCCTATAGGCCTATCATTTAAAATAAAGTAAATTGGGAATAGTAAAATGGCAGTGCTGTGAAAACCAGCAGCTACTAGTATAGCTACACAATAACCCCCAAATTGTCTTTTCTTTGCAAACAATATTGCAATCACAAAACAGCAGAGCGCTAGAGTTTGGCGAATACTCGATAAGTGAATCAATAGCAAATACGGATTAATTAGTAAGACCGATAATCCTAACCAATACTCTTTAACTTTCAGAGCTTTCTTAAACAAGAGATAAATAGTAAAGATGTAAAATACACTCCACATAAAAATGAACAGCTCAAAGTTTGGCACTATTTGATTCACCCACTTAAAAAGAATATCCGTTGATCCCCAAGCAAACTGACCGTTATTTATCATATTGTGTATCAATAAATAACCACTGTAATCATTTCCGTATTCAAAACGCAGTGAAAGTACAAGAACTAATGAGAGGAAAGAAAAAATATAAAAAGGATAGTACTTATTAAATATTGGCAGAGCCAGTATTATAACCAAGAAGAATATAAGGTGTATCATGAATGATTTTTTTTCCCTTCTTGTAGAATAAATTCAATAACACTTATCCCCTGAAATCTATAATGTTTCTTCAAAGCATATTCACGTGCAACGGCTGACAAACTACAAATCTGATCTTGATTATAGTTCAATGCACGATGAATCCCCTCTTTTATAGTAGCTGGTTTATTGTCTTTTAATCCAATAACATAGTTTTCGTATTCTTGTGGCATACCGGGTAAAATCGTGGTGATTACCGGGGTATTTGACATCATATATTCGAGTATCTTAGATGGAAATGAATATTTCACAAAGTCTTCCATAGGCGAGCGCGTTGTTATAAGGAATGAAGCTTCTTGTTGAATTTTTATACAACTCACACTATCAACAAAACCACCATAGATTAGATTACTATGTTCCTTGCACAATTCGATCAGTTCATCCTGATAATTCCCTCTTCCATAAATCACCAATCTAACATTTTCAGCTTTTAGGAGAAGGAAACCTTTAACCAAGTTTTCAATACCGTATTTCTTTTCTATTGAACCAGTGTAAACTATATCTCTGGTTAAGTCTGCATTTAGATGCTTCTTTGTGACATCTCGATAAAACCCTTCTTCAGAATCACCGATTATACCTTCTAGAATTATGCTTTTAGCATTTGGCGCATATTCACTAGCCAAGAATTTTGTGATAGAAACTACCTTGTCAAATTTAGACATTAAGAATTTTGAAAGGCCCATTTCAATATTTCTAAGACTGGCCTTTAGCCGGGAGTCGCGTATGTTTTTTAACGCTGGTGGATCAGTCCAAACAGCAATTAACTCCAGCTTAAAAACTCTAGATAAAAGATAACCTACGATAAGATATGGTAGATGAACTGAATAAACAATTATTCCACCATCAATCTTTTTCTTTATTATATTTTCGAGACTATAAAAAAGAGTGGATAAAAAGATTGTGAAGATTTTAAGAAATGTCGTGTTCCAAAATGGAATCTCTACAATCTCGATTTCCTTGTTAGAGACCCTTTGAGTCCACTTTTTTTTCTTTATTAACTTCCGTGGATAAACTGGAAAAGGTGATACAGGTCTCACCGATACATAAGTACAATCTATTGCACCTTGCTCTTCTATTGCTTTTATAAGATTCCAGTTAAACTTATGCGTCTGAATAGACGGAAATTGGTCTTTAGCAAACACCTGTGTCATTTCGTCATCTGGGATTGCAAAACCTAAGAAAAGGTAACCCTTTCTCATATTATTTTCCCCACACAACCCTATTCACGTAATCTACATAAGAGATAATAATTCTTAACACTTTATCAGATACATTTGGCATCGAATAATCATATACTTTTCTCAGTGTTTCAGGGCGTTGGCTCTCCAATATTATTAGACCTTGCATGATACGCTCAAATTTTGTGCCTACCATCATTACAGATGCTTCTTCCATTGCCTCAGGTCGCTCATGTGCATCCCTAATATTTAATGCTTTAAACTCAAGAATTGATGCTTCTTCACTGATTGTTCCACTATCACTTAATACAGCTTTAGAATTCATTTGTAACTTAAGGTAATCAAACAATCCCAATGGTTTTAAGGTCTGAACAAGGGGATTAAAAACTATGCCTTTTTCTTCAATCATAATTTTAGTGCGGGGATGTGTGCTTACAATTACAGGCATTTGATAATGCTCTGCAATTGAGTTGAGCGTATTGACTAACTCCAAAAAGTTGTCTGAGTTGATGTTCTCTTCTCTATGCGCTGAAACAACAAAGTATTTGCCCTTCTTCAGAGATAGTTTTTCCAGAACACTAGAATTCTCTATGCTTTTACGGTTTGATGATAAGACCTCAAACATAGGACTTCCTGTCTTTATAACACGATCAGCCGGGAGTCCTTCTCTTAACAAATACTCCCTAGCAATATCACTATAAGTCAAATTGATGTCGGCAACATGATCGACAATCTTTCTATTGGTTTCTTCAGGAACTCTTTGATCATAACATCTGTTGCCTGCTTCCATGTGGAAAATAGGGATTTGTCTTCTCTTTGCCGCTATTGCAGATAAACAGCTATTAGTATCACCTAATATAAGTACTGCATCAGGTTGACAAGTTTTCAATACACTATCGACCTTAATAAGGATATTTCCTATGGTCTCAACAGCATTCCCATTGGCCGCATCCAAGAAAAAATCTGGTTTCTTTAACATTAAGTCATCAAAAAAAACTTGATTAAGTTCATAATCATAGTTTTGACCTGTATGAACTAATATGTGCTCAACACTCTCCGACTCTTCCAATTTCTTCATTACAGACGAGAGTCTGATAATCTCAGGACGAGTTCCGATTATTGTCATGATTTTAATTTTCTTCATTTACATCTCCATATAATGAGTATCCGCAGTGTCGGATTGATAAACTTCATTAATCCACATAAGTGTAATCATATCCTCTTGTCCAAGACATTCAATGTTATGGACATAACCTGATGGAATATCGACAATGGTCATCTCATCTGAATCAACATAAACCTCAATGATATTGTCCTCAACCAAAGATTTGAGTCTAATGACGCCTTTCCCACTAATTACACAAAATTTTTCGTGTTTGCTCGTATGCCAGTGGTTTCCTTTTAACACATTAGGTTTTGAAATATTTACTGAAACCTGACCAAAAGTCTTGCTTTTCAGAATTTCCGAAAAAGAACCACGGTGGTCTTTATGAGTTGTTAGTTTGTAAGAAAGTTTCTCAATAGGTAAATACGTAACAAAAGTGCTGTAGAGCTTTTTAACAAATTCATCTGAGACATTAGGAATCCACAAAGACTCCCGTGTAGATTTAAAAGAAATTAGTAACTCAGATAAATCTCTTAAAGTAATGGTATAAGTTTTAAAAGCATCCTTTACACTCAATCTCGGCTCGTTATCTGTTATAGTTCGCAATAACTCGCAGACCTCTTTTACAACAGTATCCACATGAATTAATGTTACTTCTACATCTGGATTATCGATTCGGATTTCATTGTCCCGGGCAATATTATGACAAAATGTTGCAACCACACTATTGTAATTAGGTCTACTCCATTTACCAAACACATTAGGCAGTCTTAACACTTGTACTGGTACTTTTGATATTTCGGCGTAGTGCTTCAACACATTTTCACATTCTAACTTACTCTTGCCATAATTGTTATCCCTCGCCACCTGTATTGAAGATGTAAAGACTATTGGAGTCTTCAAATTATTCTCCATAATAATTTCAACAATCTTTTGAGTGAGTGTCACATTAACTGCAAAAAAATCTTCTTCATTTTGTGGTCTGTTAACACCTGCCAAGTGAATAATTATGTCCGCATTAAGACAATAGTCTTTAAGTTCACTTTCTGTGGATTGAAAGTCATACTCCATTATTGAGAACTCTTCAAACCGATTTAATTCAGCTACAATATTTTTCCCAATAAACCCCTTAGCTCCGGTGATTAAAATCTTCATTTTCCTGACCACCTTTGCAACTCTTCTTTAACTAGGCTAAGCGTCAGTAGCTTCTCTTTGATTTCTTCAACTGAAAGGATTGTTGTGTTATGGGAGTTATACTCAATTTCAGATGTGAGTTTTCTATCCCCCTCAACAAAAAACTTATCGTAGTTCAAGTCCCGCGTATCTGCGCCAACACAATAGTAGTCACCATGATCACGCGCAATAAAGTGTTCTTCTCTTGTAAGCAGTGTCTCGTAGAGTTTCTCACCATGTCTCGTTCCAATAACTTTAATTTCATTATTTGCATTAAAAAGTTCTTTAATGGACGTTGCTAAATCGAGAATAGTAGCTGCGGGAGATTTTTGAACCATGATATCTCCTGATTTTGCATTGTGAAATGCAAAAACAACCAATTCAACAGCATCTTCTAAACTCATTAAGAATCTTGTCATATTGGGATCCGTGATCGTAATTGGTTTACCTTCTTTAATTTGATCAATGAATAGTGGTATCACAGACCCACGAGATGCCATTACATTACCATAACGAGTTCCACAAATTAGAGTTTTTTCAGGCTCAATGGTCTTAGATTTTGCTACAAAAACTTTTTCCATCATTGCTTTTGAAATGCCCATAGCATTAATTGGATAAGCAGCTTTATCTGTCGAAAGACAAATTACCTTCTTAACACCTGATTCAATAGCAGCAGTTAACACATTATCCGTGCCAATTATATTGGTTTTTACGGCTTCTAGTGGGAAAAATTCACACGATGGGACTTGTTTTAATGCAGCAGCATGAAAGATATAATCTACGCCGTGCATAGCATTTTTAACACTTGCTAAGTCTCTTACATCGCCAATGTAAAATTTTAACTTATCATTGCTATATAACTTACGCATATCATCTTGCTTCTTTTCGTCACGAGAAAAAATTCTTATTTCCTTAATATCCGTATCTAAGAATCTGCTCATAACTGCATTTCCAAAAGAACCCGTACCACCTGTAATAAGCAATGTTTTATTCTTGAACATATTCAACCTCTTCTTTAAGTAAAATGTTTTTCTAGTTTTTGAACACACAAATCTATTGTAAGGTGTTTTTCTAGATATTGTCTACCGTTGCAGCCCATTTTAAATCGAAATTTATCATCTGCAAAGCGTCTTACATGATCTACAAAACTGTCCTTATCATCGGAACAGACCCAGTGACCACATTGGGCCTGTTCCAATAATTCTCTTAAGTCAGATATTCTATCAGTCGCTGCTAAAACAGGGATACCGTATTCTAGATAGGAGAGAATTCTAGATGGATAATTTGGTATTGTGAACCTAGGATCGAGGACGATAAGACCTACATCACACTCCGCAGTGAATGTCTCATACTTATCTCTCGGCAAATTCTCTATAACAATTGCATTGGGAATTTTACTATTCTCAATTACCGCCTCTAACTTGTAACGCTCAGTTCCTCTTCCAACAAATGCGAAGAATATATCTTTATCATCCTTACACTCATTTATTGCATACACTAACAATTCGACGAATTGAGGTTTTCCCATATTCCCACCAAAAATAAACAAACAGGCTTCATCTGGTATATTATACAACCTTCTCATTTCGTTTCCTTTGAATATATAATTCTCGGTGATTTTTTTTGTATTAGGAAAAATCTCTACTTTCTTATTATCTATAAATTGATTTTCTCTAAGTATATAGTGTTTATTCGCATCTGACATGCAGCCAATTATAT
Source organism: uncultured Fusibacter sp. (assembly GCA_964522015.1). Classification (GTDB taxonomy): domain Bacteria; phylum Bacillota; class Clostridia; order Peptostreptococcales; family Acidaminobacteraceae; genus QQWI01. The sequence continues at coordinate 14,491 of CAZFST010000016.1, forward strand.
CAGCAGTTCTGTAAAGCTTTTTCTCCATGTGTCTAAAGAAGTGAAATATAAGGCTGTTCTTTTTCATAATGTCAATATCAACTGCATTTTGAGGAAAAATATCCTTCAACATCAAATATGCAGGACATTCAAACTTTTTTTTTAACCATGACACTAATATCGTGTTTGTCACTGGTGGTGATTCAAAAAGAATAAAGTCAAACTCTCTGTCCTTGAAAATGTTCAAAACACACTGTCTCATCAAGAAGGGCATTATGAGCATTGTAATTCCTTTTTCAAACAGTCCCACATCATAAAAGTTACCAGTTACAACTCTTAGCACTTCGAAGCCACGCTCTAGTTTCAACTGTGTTTTAGATAGAATTTTGGGCTGTTCTGCTACTGCAACAGTAATACTATGCCCAGCCTCAAATAGTGCTTCAGCTAAATCAGTATATATGGTTGCTCCTTTTTCATGAGTGGGAAAGGAAGTGGCAATATACAGTATTTTCATTATATCCTCTCCATTGTTCACTTCCACAAATGATATATGCTATTGCAACCTAAATAACTAAAGCCTACAGAGTAATAAAAATTCATTGCTTGCTTATTCTCTACTTGCGTTCCTACTTGAATTTTCTCAATCCCTGTGGCCATCGAATAGGACTCAAGAGCTTGAATTAAAACTCTACCAACTCCCATACCTTGATAATCTCCATCAACTCCAATCAGTTCAATTACACTGCAGTTGTGTTGAATAGAAAAAAGTATATAACCACAGACTTTTTCATCTTTTTCATAAACTACAAAGTGCTTGTTCTCATTATCAAAAGCACTCATGGTCCATTTATGATATATGTTTTGAGCCTGGGGCTGGGGTAGAAATTCATCGTTAAAAAACCTTGAAAAATTATAACATTTTTTTGAAATGTTTAAGATTTCAGCATTGTATGGTAAACCGCTTATCAGTCGAATATTTGGGTGCATTTCAGCTACATCAGGCCTAACTTTTCTGAAAAACTGAATATTCACATCAGTAAGAAATGAATTGGTTCGTCTGCCTAACCACAAATTATTATTGGATGAATTATTAATATTTGAAATAGTAGTGAAATTAAAATCTTTACAATACTCAATAATAGCATCTTGTTCGTCATCTACAATGTCGGCAAACAAACTAACACGACAACACTCCAGATTAAAATAGTTAGAATCCCAATCTAAATACTTGCACTCAAACTTCTCGTTTTTAACTATCTTAGTTTTCATCGTGTTCTTCCCTATTTTGAATATACACCTTATTTTGGCCAACAACAGTAAATATAGTCATAACTATTATTTTTAAGTCTAAGATAAATGTCATGTTATCAATGTAATATATATCGTTCTGAATACGTTCTTTCCATGGAATGGTGTTCCTGTATAAAGCTTGATTATACCCTGTTAAACCTGGTCTAACAGATAGTTTTCTTACTTCATTACCTTCATACAACGACAAATGTTCAGGTAAATCAGGTCTAGGCCCAATCAAACTCATATCCCCTTTTAGCACATTAAGAAATTGTGGTACTTCATCCAAACTTGTTTTTCTAAGAAAGTTACCAATTCTAGTTAAACGTGGATCCACATCAGAATTATATGTCGAACCATCTGAATTTCGAATATCTGGGGCGTTCATTCTCATCGTTCTAAATTTGTACATTTTAAATACAAAGCCATCTTTCCCCAGTCTATCCGCATTATAGAAAATAGACCCCTTGTCTGAAAAGTATATTGTTGGACCAACGACAATTAAAATTATTAGGAACATCGGCAATGCAACTAAAGATATAATAAAATCCATGGTTCTTTTTAGATAGTATCGATACACAATTCCACCTCACTTTACCTCATGACCAAGCGCTTTTTTTAGTGCTTTTACAACAAATTCGACATCTGAATCTGTTAATAATGTATGTAGTGGAAGGGTTATCTCATTTTTATACATAGCCAATGAATTGGGAAAATCCGCAATGTCAAATCCTAAATTGCGATAAGCACTATGCAGCGGAAGGGGTTTATAATGAACATTGGTTGATACACCCATTTCTGCCATCTTTCGAATCACTTCATTTCTAGTTTTTTCATCCTGACCGTTTAATCTTATCATATAAAGGTGAGCACACGATCTTTGACTTTCATCTATATGCTTTAATGAAGTTATGTCACACTCATTGAGCATATCATCATACTTAGAAACAATTTCTAAACGTTTCATAAGAAGACCAGGATATCTGCTTAATTGCCCTATTCCTATGGAAGACATAATATCCGTCATATTACACTTATAATTTGGTGCTATTATATCGTATTCCCATGCTCCAATTTGTGTTTTAGCAAGAGCATCCTTTGATTGTCCATGAAGAGAGAGAACCATATATTGTTTATAGATTTCTTCATCATCTACACCATCAATTGGTTTCCAAGTAACAGCCCCCCCCTCACCAGTAGTGAGATTCTTTACTGCATGAAATGAGAATGATGTAAAATCGGCAACTTTACCGCTCATCATTCCTTTATATGAGGCGCCAAGGGAGTGTGCAGCGTCAGCTAAGACAATAACTCTTCCAATTTTTTTTTGCAACGCATTTGTTGGATTAAACAAATCTTTCTTTGCTTCCACAATATTAAAGATTTCATCATAATCACACATGACACCGCCAATATCTACTGGAATTATTACTTTAGTCTTTTCCGTGATAGCATCTGCAATAGCATCGTAGTTAATATGAAATGAATCGACACCTGAATCAACTAAAACAACTTTCGCTCCCACATGGGTTATCACACTGGCAGAAGCAGAATAAGTATATGCACAAGTGATTACTTCGTCTCCTGGTCCAACACCGAGCAGTCTGAGAGTTAGTTCCATTGCAGCAGTGGCAGAGTTCAAAGTCGCAACTCTTTTTGTGTTACAGAAATCAGCCAAAAGCTGCTCAAAACGTTTTGTTTTAGGTCCGGTTGTAATCCAACCTGATTTAAGTGTATCAATAACTTCGTTAATCTCAATTTCCGAAATATCTGGTGGTGAAAAACTCACTTTCCTATTTTCAATCATAAATGCCTCCTAAGATTAAATATATTTATTTTGATTTTCCAAATAAATAGTCTTTTTTTGCTTCTATAAAACGATTTACGACTTGCAAATTTGAAGTATAAGGTTTACATATGAATCGAGCATAACATTAATGTTAAATTCTTGTCTAGCTGTATTTTTTGCTTCTTTACCATGAGACAATCTTAATTCGTTATTCTTGAAATACTTAAGTATTGCTTCTTCTAATGCATTGTAGTCTCCAAAAGTGACTAACAACCCAGTAACATTATTTTTGACTAGCTCTCTATTCCCGCGAATGTTATAGGCAACGGTAGGTAAACCTAATGCCATTGACTCAAGTATTGATAGAGATAAGCCTTCTCTATATGAAGGTAATAAATTCAAGTCGCACTCTTGCAAAATTGACTTTACGTCCTTAACAAAGCCATGATAGATGACATTAGGGGATTTCTCTAAATAAGATAAAATTTCATTTTTATCCGGTCCATCTCCCATTATGTGAAACTGTATTGGGTGGCGGACCATCTTTTGCACGAGATAACATACTTCTTTAAAACCTTTTTCCCATACTAGGCGTGCATTAATAACAATCTTAAAAACATCGTTTTGAGTCCGCCTGATTTCACAATCATTGACTACAACTCCATTATATATCAACATTGCGCATTTATGTGATTTCCACGTAGATGCTAACTTTAAGTCTTCAGAATTGACAAACGTAATACCATCACATTTATTGTATAAGAATTTTTCAACGCTAAGAAAAATAAATTTGAATATCTTCTTCTGAGGAAAATAGAAACCGTGTACTGTATGCAGGACGCGAATTCTTGGACATATCATTTTTAAAATTCTAGAGTAAAATCCACCCTTTGAAGTATGCGAGTGAATTATGTCATAGTGACCATCAAGATAAATATTCCTTAACGTATGAATTGTTCTCACATCATTAACTAAGTCCAAATTACGTCTCATTGTATCTACTACATGAACTAAATATCCAAACTTCCGATACTCTTCTGCCATTAATGAATCTCTTAATACTAACAAGACGTCATGACCTTCTTCTCTGAGCTTATTTGCAACCTTCTCTGCTATGACAAAAGAGCCGCCAAATTGTTCCGATCCAAAAAGTACCATAATTCTCATTTTATAAACCCATGTAATAATCGTCCTGGAGTAAGATAAGTCTTATTTTCAGTCTGCTTATCCCAATAGAAAATTTCAAATCCAATCAGATATGAGTCACCGTTCGTGACTAACTCTCGAGAAATCAAGACTTCATCACCTAGGTCTAAGGTACTGAGTGATGGGTCATATGGAAAATCGATTGCTAAATCCTCAATCTTATTCGCTTCATTATATGATGATTTCAATCCGTAAAAATACAGTATTGGCTCATAATCCACGTAATTCTTTTTCAATAAGCGCACAGAGTACTGGTAAGTATCCTCCGATTTTTTTTCTAAGTTCGTAGAAATCAATACGAAATCATCCCCAAAATTCACACCTTTCACAATATCACCATATACATCATGAACTGTAACAATAGGTTGATTTGTTTCAAAATTCGTTTGGCCTATCTTCAACAAACTCAACTTGACGTTTTGAGTAGGTTTTTGAAGGCATAGCTTATCTGGTTTAAGTATATTCTGTTGAACGCAGAATTGATTAGTGCTTCCTATCTGCATATAATTGATGATTATTTCGTCACTAAACGGTTCCAGATTGATAGAATACTTACCCGAACTCAGCTTAAGTTTTTCATAGTAATAGCCTGAACTATTATTGATCCTTATTTTTTTGCTCGTTGGTCCTACTATATCAATTTGCACGACACTTTGTTCAGTATTACGAAATTCAATATATATTTCCAGTTCATCTTTAACATCTACTGATAAAGACTGTCCTTTCAATACAAACGGTACAACAATACGAGGCGAAAAATTTAAGCTCAATAAAACGATAACAAGGAATGCAGTAACAATATGCCTCCATTTGAAATTCAAATCTTTTTCATAATGATTAATTGAAGATGATAACATCATCCACGAACCCAAAAAAAACCATACGCACCTAATGTTTTCAATATTGAAGAACAAAGACATTACAACTACTACCAATACATACATTCGAGCATAACGAACTTTGTAATTTTTAATGAACAAACCCAATATTAGAAAATATAAGACGAAACCAAGCAAACCGTTTTCTGCATAAAATGATAAAAACGTATTGTGTGTTACTAGTTCTGTGGTTCCAGTCTCTTCGTTAAACATGCGGAAGTATTTTTCTGAATTGACTGGATACTGGCCTGTTCCAACACCGCTGAGCCAATAATCATTGCCCATCTCAGTAGCCACACGACTCAAAACATTCCGATAATCACTGGCCCTTTCAGTATCATAATAAGCGCGATAGACAAGGGCGTCAATATGCTTTGAACCTAATATTTCCACCTCAACAAAAAGCGTCGCTACTATCAGGATAATGCTAAAACTCAACAGTACCAATGCTTTCTTAGGCATTTTGCGCATTTCAAATAAATAGAAAAGAGCAAGCATAATCACTACGATGAAACACGTCCTCGAACCTGTCAATATAATTCCAAATACAAACGGAAGAAAACTTATTAAAAGCGCACTCTTGACATAGACATTATTATTGATTTCAAAGAGCGCAACACCAAAAATCGCTCCGAATAAGCAGACCATCCCCGCCACATTCGGGTCGTTGGCAAGTGAAACCATGCGATTAAGTCCTACCCACTCAAATCGAAAGACGAATATTCCCAATAAACCAATCACTAAAAATAAGTATGAAGCAAGATACGAAACAACTAAGAAACGCTTTGCTCCTAAAATTTCAATCACTTTTAAACCTGCCAGAAAATAAGCAAAACTTACGAGAAATTTAAGGTTAGCAAAAATCATTCCGAATATTGATAATTTTTCGACGTCTATGAAAAAAGAAGCAAAAGAACTGAAAATTCTAATTATGACAAGGAAAAAGAAAACTTTTACAATATGGTTTTTTACTATAACCTTGCGCCACTGGACATCTTTAACAAAATCAATTAATATAAGCGGCCCTAATATTAACATCAAAAAATCCGCCGGAGAGAAGTTGAAAGCATAGGGATATTCAATTACTTTAGTCACTAGCATTAAGGGAATTAAACACATATACAAGATTTGTTTAAACGCTTTCATTACGCACTCCTTTTTTGATAATAAATATAATAAAAACCTGTAATCAGAGAATTGGATATCACACTAATTACAGTAGCATATAGTATTTCTTTTGGGCTATTAGAAATATGGCTTAACAATCCATTCAGACCAAGACAAAGCACACTGATAAAAGCTAACCAAAATATTTGTCTTTCCAAAATGAAAAAGCGCATTAATACTTCCCGTAATGAGAGTGGTATAAGTAAAACACCATACATCTTTAACGAAAAAACTAGGAACTCTAGCTGAGTACTGCTCTTTCCAAACAAAAGCTTAAGTACCCACTCACCAAAAATAAAAACCCCGATAGTGGCTACGCTACTTAATATTAACATAACTACAAGTTGCTTTAGGATAATTTTATTAACACCATTTCGATCTTTAAGTTGATGTATTTTCACTAATTTTGGATAACTCACAGTTGTTATGGCCAAAACAAAGATTCCAAGAAAAAGAAAACTAAATTTGCTACCTAAATCAACAATAGTCGCATAACCCTCGCTATAGGCGCTAATAAAACGACGATCAATAAAGAGATTTAATTGTTCAAAAGAAAGCGCGAGACCGATAAGTAATATCTCAAAACTATATCCTTCTTTCTGCCCTTTTAAAGATGAATGCCAAAGGCAATAAAAATCGAAATCCCAAAGAAGCCAAAGTGTTTGCAGTAACATTGCTATCAATAAACTCCAAGGTAAAAGTGATTTATTGCTCAGCATTGAAAAAAAAATAATGGCTAAATTAAAAACAAGACCATTTATGTGTGTATGAAAAAACCTTTCCCTTATTTGATGAAAAGCCATCAGTGAATACAGGGTTGGGACCATAGGCAAAGCCAGCACAGCCATATCTGTAAAAGCTTTTATCTCTATCCCACTACCGACATAAAGTAGGTTAATTAACCAATTGGGGTAAAAAAAATACATACCACAAATAACAATGGCTATACTAGTTGCTGGCACAATAAATTGCTTTAAGACGCTGTAATCCTCTTCATTGCCTTTAAGTCTTGAAATGAGATTTAACGTGATTGCTTTACCAATCAGAGCGTAAAGAGTAAGCACCAAAGATAATCCAACATAAAAGCCATCAGAAAACGAATCAATTCCATATACTTTAGAGACTAATATATCTCGAAAAAAACCTGTCCCCTTAATAATCATCAGAATGACAGTTACCTGTATAATCCAAAAGTTCTGTTTACGCATGAGCTAACCTTTCGTTCTTCATTTAATCATCTTATCTAACAAAAGGTTCTGGGTTTATTGTTTTACAGTAGGATATCTTAATTCTTATCATCAGCTTTCCAATATGCGATAAGGAATGTGATAAATACGCCCACCATTAAGCCTACCACTAATGCAACAGCTAAAGAAAGTGATTTCCTTGGAGCAATAGGGGAGTTATTGACACTCACAGTATCCTTCATAATCATTCTGCTGCTCATAACATTTAAAAAACGGTTATTTATTTTCACACTTGAATCACCTAGAAGAAGCTTAGTTATAGCTTCATCTTCATACTTAATGTCATTTAAATGTCTTTTGTTAATTTCGTTTTCAACTTCGATGACAGCAATTCTTTTTTTGATATCAATAATCTGCATTTCTAAAGCCTGATAGTTCGGATTAATTACCTCTTCAAGCATCATTTCCTCTGTTAACAAAGCTTGAGGAATTCCTCTTTCGTTAGCAACCTGAGCTGCATAAACAGGATTAGAAAGCATAAGTCGCTTCAGAGAAATAGCGGGTTCTAGGGTCTCAATTATTTTTTCTAAACCAACTAACTGTTTTTCTATAACTTCTTTTTCATTCTCTGCTAGCAGAATCGAATTGTTTAATTGTGCGTAAAAAAAGCCGAGAGCCATTTTCTTGTATCTTAAATTTACTTCTTCGATAAAAACATTCGATAAAACTTTCAATTGCTCCTTGGCCAAGGCCGGTGAATTTGCCTTAAGTTTAATTGTAAATTGGTTTGACTCCTCATCCATCTTCACTGATACTTTTTTTACAGCCACTTCTATGGATGATTCTTCCACCATGGCATCCCCCACAGTAGTTTGAACCCACTTTTCCATTACTCGGTCAGAAACAACATATGCAAGAATATCTTTCACTGTATTTTCAGAAAAGGCATAAGAACCATACTGAGTCTCTACGGATTCTGGGATACTAATGATTCCTTCAAGTCGTGCTTCGTAGGTTGGGTTAACGAGAAACCATAAAAAAACAAATGCAACTATCCCAAACACTAAGGGAAAGCCAATAACAATTTTCCAATATGTGATTAGGTATTTAATAAGTTCTTTAAAACTAATTTGTTGTTCTGTAGAGTGTTGATCCATTTTAATGCCCTCATTTTCATGTTATTTTATATTTAAATTTTACATTCAAATTCGTAGGTAGGTATAAAGCGCTTAAGTGTTTTTCTTACTTCTACTTCATCGCATTCAAGTGCCTTCTGAAAATCCTCAAGCATTTCTGATGCATATTCCAAATCAATTAGTTCAAGTTTCTCAATAAAAATCTTCTCGTAGGCTGTTCTTACCGCGTGTTCTTCATTCAATATAAGTTCTTCAAACATCTTCTCTCCTGGTCTTAGTCCCGTAAATTGAATCTGAATATCTTCATAGGGTTTAAGTCCAGATAGCCTTATAATATTCTCTGCAAGTTGAACGATTTTCACTGGTTCGCCCATATCTAATACAAATATTTCTGAGTTGCCTGCAAATGAACTAGCTTGGATTACAAGTCTTGCAGCTTCTGGAATTGTCATGAAGTAACGCTCTATGTCTGGGTGTGTTACCGTAATTGGTCCCCCTTCTTCTATTTGCTTTTTAAATATTGGTATCACTGATCCATTGGAACCGAGAACATTGCCAAAGCGAACTGCCACAAACTTTGTAGTCATACAAGCGTGCTGAGATTGAATGAGCATTTCTGCAATGCGCTTTGTAGCTCCCATTACATTTGTTGGATTTACAGCTTTATCTGTGCTAATTAGTACAAAGCGATCAACACTATGTTTTTTGGCAGCTTGAATTAAATTGTAGGTGCCAAAAATATTATTCTTTATTGCTTCAGTTGGATTAGCTTCCATTAGTGGTACATGTTTATGTGCAGCCGCATGGAACACTACAAAGGGTCTATACCTATTTAACACTTCATCTAATCGGGCCGCATCACGCACCGATGCAATCACAATATTCATTTTCAAGTTAGGATAAGTTTTCTTTAATTCGTGTTCTAATGAAAAAACGCCGTTTTCATAAATATCCAAAACAACCAATAGATCAGGGTTAAAACGAGCAATCTGACGGCATAGTTCTGAGCCAATGGAGCCACCACCGCCGGTGACAAGGATTGTCTTGCCATTCACATAGGCTTCCATTGCATCTGTATTTAATTTTATTTCATCTCGACCCAAAAGGTCAGTAATTTCAACATTGCGAATAGAAGAGATATCTAATTTGCCATCGATGAGCTCATAGATACCTGGTACAATTTTTAAATCACAGTCGCAACCCGAAGTTTCCTTTATGATTTCTTGAATTGTACTCTTACTGGCTGATGGGATTGCAATGATAATTTGATTGATGGCTTCACGGAGAACTACTTCGCGAATACTTAAACGTGTACCAACAACAAGAACACCATTGATGTCACTACCTATTTTACTTAAATCATCGTCAATGACTGCTACGGGGACACTATTAAGATTCACGTGATTTTTAAGTTCTTTAATAATTGTGGCACCGGCACGGCCAGCACCAATCACTAAAACTCTTTGCTGTGTTTTACCACTGCGTTGATGCCGCTCTTTATAAACACGGATAATTCTATAACTCAAACGAACACCGCCTATTAGCAATGTATCAAAGACAAAAGTAAGTACATAGATACTTCTTGGAAGCTGCATATCCACTATGAGCATGTAACCCATAAATGCAGTGGTGGCAAACAATGATGAAAACACAATTTGAACCAATTCTTCCACCGAGGCATAACGCCATAAAGAATTGTACATTTTCATTAGATAAAAAATGACTATCTTAATCAAGGTAACAGTGATAGCAATCTTCAAATATATTTGAAAATAATCTATAGACTCCTGAGAATAAAAAGCGCTCTGATCAAATCGTATATAAAATGCAACTAAGAACGATAAATGGATTGCAAGTATATCAGCTATTAAAAGGCCAATCTGTCTTATTCTTTTTGCCATGATTTTGTCCCCAGTTCTAATTTGTTCAATCGTTGAAAAGGATTGTCTATCGCCTGATTAACAGTCCATAATGTGAAAGACAATACATTAGTAAAAGTCCACTAGAGTAGTATAACCCTAATCATATGGGTTGACAAACCTTTTATCAATAAAGTCATCTAATTGTTAAATTGGTAAAAAAATCGGTGGTAGCCTTAATAAAGGCTACCACCGTGTCCATTTTTAGTATTTATAAAAGCCCTGGCCTGTTTTGCGACCAAGTAAGCCACCTCGGACCATTTTTCTAAGGAGTGGGTGTGCTCGGTACTTGCTATCCCCTGTTTCTGTAAAGAGGACGTCCATGATTGCCAAATTCACATCGTTACCAATCAAATCTGCGAGGGCAAGGGGGCCAATGGGGTGATTGGCACCCAGTTTCATGGCTTGGTCTATATCTTCTGCCGAGGCAACGCCTTCAGAAAGAATGCCAATGGCTTCATTGATCATAGGAATAAGAATACGATTGACAACAAAGCCTGGGGCTTCTTTAACTTCAATGGCAGTCTTGCCCATGGCTTCTGCCACTTCTTTTATTTTAGAAAATACATCATCTGATGTGGCAATACCCCTGATGATTTCAACCAGCTTCATCATCGGAACTGGATTAAAGAAGTGCATGCCGATGACTTGACTTGATCTGCCAGTGGCAGCCCCAATTTCAGTAATAGATAAGGAAGATGTGTTAGTTGCCAAAATCGTTTCTTTTGAACAAACTTGGTCTAGTTCTTTGAAGATTGCTTTTTTTAGATTCATGTTTTCAGTAGCGGCTTCAATCACAAGGTCGCAATCACTGAGGGCATTGATATCAGTTGATGGTTGTATGTTACTAAGTGCTTGAGTTTTGGCTTCTTCGCTCATCACACCTTTTGAGACCAGTTTATCGTAGCCCTTTGTAATGGCAGCAGTAGCCCGCACCAAGGCGTTTTCATCAATGTCTCGCATCACAACTTTAAAACCAGACTGGGCCAATGTCTGAACAATTCCCATTCCCATTGTACCTGAACCTATCACTGCAATCTTATTCATTTGATTTTCTCCTTGAATTTTAATCATTTATAAACTGTGGCTTTTCTTTTTTAAGAAATGCTCCCATGCCTTCTTTTTGATTCTCAGTGGCAAAACATTTTCCAAAGTAGGTTGCTTCAAGTAGGCAAGCGTTTTCCATGTCCATATCAAAACCTTCTTGTATGGCCTTTTTAGCCATGGCCACTGCTCCGTGGGCATGTTTTGTTACTTTAAGGGCCAGTGTCATTGCGGCTTCAAGAAGATTTTCCGGTGTTTCTACGCTGTCCACCAAACCAATTCTATAGGCCTCGTCAGCGCCGATGATGTCTCCAGAATAGATTAACGCTTTTGCTCTTGCTACGCCAACAAGCCGCGGCAGCCTCTGTGTGCCACCAAAACCAGGTATGATGCCAAGACCCACTTCTGGTTGCCCAAATTTTGCTACGGTGGCCCCAATACGGAAATCACAACTCATGGCAAATTCAAGACCACCACCTAATGCGAAACCATTGACAGCTGAAATAGTTGGCTTTGATAGTTTTTCTAACTTTGAAAAAACTGCCTGTCCTAGTTGACCAAATGTTTGGCCCCCTTCAGCATCCAGTGCTACCATTTCGGAAATGTCAGCATCGGCGGCAAGTTGATCTCTAAGCAAAATGTGTTTTCTGTGGTCATTGAATAGCCTCCGAATGAACAAATTCTTACTGGTCTAGTATATCGCCGATTTTGTGATTTCTCAACCACGGTAGCCATGCTGATATACTTACCAACAATATAATCTGAGCGATAAATGTTAGAATCGTAAATCCTCTCATTTAAAAGTTACTCGCGTTCCTACCAGTAGATTCATCAATCCCCATAATTTTCTGACAACCGGAATAATACTTATCCATTCTATATCCTTAGCATAACTGAACGAATTCTGATACCGCATCCATAAAACAGCCATATCGTTATCATTTTCAATCTGGTCAAAAACAGCAACTGCTTTTTTAAGTTCTTCAGTAGTTCCTCTCCGTTCTGAGGTCATTATAACAGCTTCTTTTAAAAGTGAATAACTAAAATGATCTGCAAACACATTAATTAGTATAAACAAATCGTAAAAATCCCTCATTCTTGTATTAACTACACCTCTTGTAATAATCGTTTCTAACTTTTCTGCTAAAACTGTTTCAAGATTGTATGCAAACACATCAATCGTTCGATTCTCAATCATCAGCTTATATGAATAGATTATTTCTTTGGGCGTAATTCTATCTCCAGTTGTTATATCTACTTTTAACGGAATTTTAGCAGTTCCCATACTCGCCTCTAACGTAACTCTCAGCCCAGGATATTCCGCTTCTTCACGAATTTCTTCAATACCTTTAAGTGTCATCGAAATATTATCAAAAATATCAATCTGAATTATTTCTTGAAAAATGGTAGCTATTCTTTCTCTCTCAAGTGGCAGTCCTATAATTGTTGTGTCCATGTCAATTGTTGCTCTTAGATCCACACCTACCATAGCTGCTACTAACATGCCACCTTTAAGTATAAAATTATCTTTGAAATTTGATTGAGAAATCCGCTCTAACAAGCGCTCCAACATGTAATTTCTCATTAAAATTTGAGGATTGATATTATTCTTTTTAGATAAATTTCGAATTTGTGCTTTTAATTGAGTGGCACTCTTCAAATTAACACCTCCAAATATCGCTTTAATAACTTCGTGATTCCAAAAAATTCACCATATGTCATCAGTTTTGAAATGCTCTTATCACTTCTCTTTGAGTATTTTTTTAAAGCATCTGTCATAATACCAACATCTACTTGATTTCGGCTCCGTACAATATCACAGATAGTTCTTTCCAAATCATAGGTTTTGATTATACGTCCAAACGGTGTTTTACTTTCGATTAGTCCCAGCCTGTATAACTCTTTTTTCACTGAAAAAACTTTAGTACCAACTTCGCGGAGGTTTGTTCCATTATATCCAGCAGGAATTGTAACTGTATAGTGAATTGGATCTCTATCCGTCAATTCATGAAGAAATAATGCAGTCTCATGTGAAAAGACAACACGGGTATTTCTTGCCTGCAAACAATACATCTCATCTTCAAACGCTTCCAATGTTAAATAAACACCTTGAGCTACGCGTTCTAATTTTCCCTCTTTGGTAAAGAGAGATAGATACTGCCTCGGAATACCTACTCGATTAGCCATCTTTGTCAGAACGAGTCCGTTATTCTCAGTTATTAGTTGTTCCAATTTCATTCTATAGTCCATACATTCACCGTCCTTTTACATTTATGCTCTTATTGTATTCTAAGAAAGCATAAATGTAAATCTTTATAAAACAAATGACTCAGTCGATTTTCACAACTGAGCCACTAATATTTTTATACCATATTTTGTATATAATTCATTGTTTTAGTATTTATAAAAGCCCTGACCTGTTTTACGACCAAGTAAGCCACCACGGACCATTTTTCTAAGGAGTGGGTGTGCTCGGTACTTGCTATCCCCTGTTTCTGTAAAGAGGACGTCCATGATTGCCAAATTCACATCGTTACCAATCAAATCTGCGAGGGCAAGGGGGCCAATGGGGTGATTGGCACCCAGTTTCATGGCTTGGTCTATATCTTCTGCCGAGGCAACGCCTTCAGAAAGAATGCCAATGGCTTCATTGATCATAGGAATAAGAATACGATTGACAACAAAGCCTGGGGCTTCTTTAACTTCAATGGCAGTCTTGCCCATGGCTTCTGCCACTTCTTTTATTTTAGAAAATACATCATCTGATGTGGCAATACCCCTGATGATTTCAACCAGCTTCATCATCGGAACTGGATTAAAGAAGTGCATGCCGATGACTTGACTTGATCTGCCAGTGGCAGCCCCAATTTCAGTAATAGATAAGGAAGATGTGTTAGTTGCCAAAATCGTTTCTTTTGAACAAACTTGGTCTAGTTCTTTGAAGATTGCTTTTTTTAGATTCATGTTTTCAGTAGCGGCTTCAATCACAAGGTCGCAATCACTGAGGGCATTGATATCAGTTGATGGTTGTATGTTACTAAGTGCTTGAGTTTTGGCTTCTTCGCTCATCACACCTTTTGAGACCAGTTTATCGTAGCCCTTTGTAATGGCAGCAGTAGCCCGCACCAAGGCGTTTTCATCAATGTCTCGCATCACAACTTTAAAACCAGACTGGGCCAATGTCTGAACAATTCCCATTCCCATTGTACCTGAACCTATCACTGCAATCTTATTCATTTGATTTTCTCCTTGAATTTTAATCATTTATAAACTGTGGCTTTTCTTTTTTAAGAAATGCTCCCATGCCTTCTTTTTGATTCTCAGTGGCAAAACATTTTCCAAAGTAGGTTGCTTCAAGTAGGCAAGCGTTTTCCATGTCCATATCAAAACCTTCTTGTATGGCCTTTTTAGCCATGGCCACTGCTCCGTGGGCATGTTTTGTTACTTTAAGGGCCAGTGTCATTGCGGCTTCAAGAAGATTTTCCGGTGTTTCTACGCTGTCCACCAAACCAATTCTATAGGCCTCGTCAGCGCCGATGATGTCTCCAGAATAGATTAACGCTTTTGCTCTTGCTACGCCAACAAGCCGCGGCAGCCTCTGTGTGCCACCAAAACCAGGTATGATGCCAAGACCCACTTCTGGTTGCCCAAATTTTGCTACGGTGGCCCCAATACGGAAATCACAACTCATGGCAAATTCAAGACCACCACCTAATGCGAAACCATTGACAGCTGAAATAGTTGGCTTTGATAGTTTTTCTAACTTTGAAAAAACTGCCTGTCCTAGTTGACCAAATGTTTGGCCCCCTTCAGCATCCAGTGCAACCATTTCAGAAATGTCAGCACCGGCGATGAAACCCTTGCCTTCTCCTATAAAAATAGCAGCGTAGACGTTGGCATCGGCGGCAAGTTGATCTATAAGACCGTCGAGATCTTTAAGCACACCGGAATTTAATGCATTTAGAACCTTTGACCTTGTGAATTTGACAACTGCGATATTGTTTTGAATCTCTAAGCAAAATGTGTTTTCTGTGGTCATTGAATAGCCTCCGAATGAACAAATTCTTACTGGTCTAGTATATCACCGATTTTAGAATTTCTCAATCTTCATCAGCTAGTTGCATTACTGATATGATCCTTCTGATAATTGTAGCGCTGCTATGCGACTGACACAATTCTGACAGTCAAACGATTGACATAATAAGGGGTTTTCAAGTATTACGTAAAATTCTTTGGCAGTTGTTTCATGACACCATGCTCCATCAAATTATTGATCAAATCATGTAATTTATCATTTGAAAGCCTATTCTCTTGTCTAAACCAATAACTCATTATGCCTATCATCGCCGATAGTGTATATTCTAAAATATACCCTAAATTTTGTCTGACATATTCAGGCTCATTGGCGAATTCTTGCATTATTAAAGGTTTTATAGAGTTTTTCAGCTTGCTTGCAAAAGCAGGATCGCCATTATCTCCAAGTAAAACAGAATAGTATTTGTTGTTTTTTTCATAGAGTTCTAAAAAGGTGTTCATTGGCATGCCTCGTATTTCTGATCCTATTAAAATAGGTGGCAGTTCATCCAGTGTTGGCATCAAAGAGCTCTCAATATACTCCAAGACGTCATATACATCTTTAAAATACTCATAGAAGGTTCCACGATTGTACCCTGCTTTAGTTGTAATGTCTTTTACTGTGATTTTTTCAATTCTCGTTTCACAATATAATATCCAAAATGCATCGATTAGATTTTGTTTTGTTTGCGATGTCATCTCTTTTCTTTTGTTCACTTTCATATTCATAGTCATATTCACCTTCTCACTTAAAATCCGACAGTAATAAGCCGATTGTTGGTTGATTATATCCTGTTTAAATTTTATAATCAAATCATACAACACGATGTTGGATTTATCAAGGAGGCATATTTATGATTACAATACTTTGTTCGGGTTCCCGTGGCGATTTTCAACCCTATATTGCACTTGCTCAAGAGCTAAAGAAGCTGGATAAAAAAGTTCAAATTGTAGGCGGAAAAAGTTTTGAAGATTTCATAAAAGGCTATGGCATTGATTTTTATGCTTTATCAGCTGATTATCAGTCGATTGATATTGATCCTAAATTGCTTCAAGAGGCTCAATCATCTGACAGTCCTTTGAAAATGTTATTAACCTTCAATAAAATGAAGAAATATGTAATCGGCTTAACGGAAGAGATGTTTCTTGCCTGTAAAGGTAGCGAGATGATTATTTATCACCCGGGTTGTTCAGTTGGGTATTTTGCTGGGATAAAGCAGGGGATCCCATCAATCTTAGCGGCGCCATTCCCCATGCACAAAACCAAGGAATTTGCTTCACTCATTGCATATGGCAAAACAAAAATGCCCAAAGCTCTCAGCTATAAATTATTGCAAGGCATGCTTTGGATGGCTGGAAAAACCGGTATTATTGCACTTTTTAAAAAGGAATATGGTAAACTCCCAGAAGATTTTGGTAGTCCATTTGAAAAGATCGACAAAACTCATCCAGCCATTATCTCATGTAGCAATTTTGTATTTTCACGGCCAAAGGACTGGAATGAAAATATCCATCAAACTGGTTATTGGTTTGTAGAGGAATCAATTGACTATAATCCATCGGAAGAACTATCTAATTTCTTGGACTCTGGCGAAAAGCCTATTTACATTGGTTTTGGCAGTGTTTTTGATCTCAAACATAAAGATGAAACTGTCAGTATCATCACAGCTGCGCTTGGCAAATCGGGCAAGAGAGGCATAATATGCGGAATGGGTGCTATTGACAACCTTCCTGAACATCTTCTTGCAATTAATAGCATCCCACATAGCTGGTTATTTGACCGTGTTTCCGTCGTTTGTCATCATGGTGGCGCTGGCACTACCGCCGCTGGTTTTAAAGCTGGTGTACCAAGTATCATTATTCCGTTTTCTAACGACCAATTTGCTTGGGCACACAGAGCCTATGATTTAGGTGTAGGATCAGCGCCTATTTATCGAAAGCATCTAACTGCTGACAAGTTATCTTCTGCCATCGAATTTGCTCTGCAAGATGAGGTTATAAAAAATGCAAAAGTCCTTGGCAACAACATTGCTACTGAAAATGGTGCGAAAGCTTGTGCAAAATTAATAGCAACTTGTCTTTAGGGGTAGGCAGATGATTACAAACTCAAATTGGAGAAAACCTTTTTTTACAATTTATGCTGGTCAAGCCTTGTCTCTCTTGAGTTCCAGCGCTGTCCAATTTTCAATTATCTGGTGGATAACAATAACAACGGACTCAGCCATGGCTTTAACCATTGCAAGCGTGGTCGGTTTATTACCACAGGCTATTATTGGACCATTCGCCGGTGTTTGGATTGACCGCTTTGATCGAAAAAAAATCATCATCCTTTCAGATGGGATTATTGCAGTGTCAAGTCTATTTCTGGCTATTTTATTTTCACTTGGCATTCAATCAATTGAATTTGTCTACTTCGTTTTATTCATCAGGGCTTTAGGAGATACCTTTCATAAACCTGCTATGCAAGCTCTCATTCCTCAAGTTGTCCCTTCCTCTGATCTTACTAAAGCCGGTGGCTTCGGACAAATGATTAGCTCTGCTTGTTCAATGATTGGTCCCATGCTTGGCGCAATGATTATGACTCTGATGTCACTCCCCTACGCTATGCTTATTGATGTTGCGGGTGCAACGATTGCCATTATTACATTGTCACTTGTGAAAATTCCGATGCTCATAACAACAATCATTTTTGTACCACTGGGGACACTGCTCCCACTGATGGTTAAAGTCTATTTTAATGGGACCCCCTGGCACAATGGCGTCGTTCAAACCTTGTTCTCATCTGGTATGCTGATTGCCGCAATGGTCATCGGCATGACCGGCGGCCTCAAACGACAATTCTTAATGATCTCCATTTCTTCAGGTTTGCTCGGCCTATGTGCATTGATTGGTGGCATTTTAACGACACAATTATTCTGGGTGTTTTGTATTGCCGTATTCGTGATGGGCTCAACAGGCATGGGATTCAATATACCATTTACAGCCTATCTTCAAAGATCAGTACCTTCCGAAAACCTTGGGAAAGTTATTTCCCTTGTCACTAGCGTCATGAGTTTCGCGGCACCTGTTGGCATGTTCATTGCCGGCCCTGTATCAGAAATTATCGGCGTTAGTAATTGGATGATCTCCGCAGGGATCGTCATGATTTTCATTGGATTTTTGAGTTATTTTTTAACGAGAGAATTTGATATGCCATAATCATTGAATTTCATACTCGAAATGCTATAAGGCGTGGACAACCACTACTTTTCCTCTGCCCCTTTTTTGAGTCCAATGATAAGTAAAGAAGCTACTGCACATCAAGACTAAGTCTTAGATTTGCAATAGCTCCAGTATTACTTTGTATTTACTTAACTTTCCCTTTTAAGTAATCCACAATAAATACGATTGCTGCAACAACCAACAGTATATTAATTAGCCCGCCGCCAACCTTAAATAAAAGACCCATCAACCAAAAGAATACAACAATACCTCCGAGCCATCTTAAAAACCCCATAAAACCTCCTTTTAAAGCTATATTAGAAACAAAGCTGAGAATTATAATCAGCAATGTATATATACCCTTATGGTGCTTTATCAAACATTAGATGGAGATGATTGGGTTTAAAAGGAATCTATAACATATTAATCGACCTATTACAAAACTCCGAACCAAATCTTCATCTTAAAAGTACTCAATTTTAGGCTTTAAAAAATAAATGAAAATTAGAGAACCGCTTCAATGAATTCTCTTCTATTTTGATAAACTCCCATGTTTCTTTAAACGACCCGTTAACAGCATAGTCACGCTTTGAAATAAACTCTATAAACTCTTTTTCTCTTCCGCAAAATGTATTAGAAAACAGATCGGCATAGTTCATTTTTTCTCTGTCATCCAAATTCATTATGTTATGAAGGACGTGTTCTAAATTACAAGAAAAATAGTACATAGAATATTCAATCTTTGCTATTTCAGGGCACATAGACAACCGATTGACAACACTGCTTTTTCTTCGGTTACGTTCCTTAACAGATTCCACTGACTTTGCGATTATACTCTCCAGCGTGTAAACGTAGCCATCTACATCATCTTTTACAATTTTATCATCTGAAATAAAAGCACCATCCGTATCAATCAAATGCACCACGTTTTGTATATCGCTCTTTTTAAAATACGGATTTCTTTCCAAAAACGATTTTATCTGATCATTTACTTTGGTGATCGCATTAGCTGATGTTGTAACTTTATCAGAAGTGATATCACCATTTACGATATGAAATTTAACACTTTCATTTTGAATTATTTTTGATAGAATGAGCGCCAAAGAAGTTTGATCTGTAACACCTTCCACAATGAACAGTACGATTTTTTTAGTTTTCATCAATCACCCTCCCAGCAACTTTGAAAGCATGACTAATCTCGAAACTATTTGTCTCTTCATAAATATTTTCTTTCTGGCCACCTAAATTAATACTTCTAAAGTATAGATTTCTCAAATTGTTATTGCTTTTAATGTTCACAAATCTAATGTAGCGATTCTTAGGATTAGTCGTTGTAAACACCAGCGAATTTGTATCGAGCATTTCTAATGGTCTTAAATTATGCGAGGTGAAGATCAGCTGACCTTTTCCACTGTCACTTATGATTTGTAGAATCTCACCTAATAAATACTCAAAAATCCCCGCGTCTAATTCATCTACTACTAAGCAAACAGATGGGTTATTAAACATTGTAATCAATGTGCTTAATATCGAAATGATTTTTTTAATACCTTCAGATTCATATCTTAGCGGTATGGCCACAGCCCCTCGAACAGAAACAAGCTCAATTCGAACGCCTTTCAAACCATCCTCTTTTAACTGATCTCCATAATTTTTGATATCTATCTGGAGGCCAGGTATTATAGTCCCTAAAACAATATTCATCTGTTTAATAAGCTTGGTGACAACTTCATAAGCTTTCACAGGAATTACCGATGGCTCAAGAAGACCAATTCCCATATCTCCTTGAGTAAAGTTTTTACCTTCATTCAGCCTAAAGGAAAGCGGTATAAATAAATTCAAGTTAATCATACCCGCATGATTATTCTGGAAAATGAAAAGATTTATGCTTGCATAGTATTTAAGCGCTAGAATGATTTGAGTATATTCTTCAAATGCCTTACTCCTTCTTAAAACTTCTTCAGTTTCAATACTAAAAATGAAAGAAGTGACATTCTTTTCGGATAGTTTTTTTGAAACGCCTATATCAAGGTGATTACTTGAATTACCTGATACTAAAAGTTTGAATTTGCTACTCGGTTTAAAAATTGCATCCTTATCATCTGAATTATAATCAATGATGGCACTCTTTGCCTTCCACTCTTGATTTTCATATTTTTTATATGATAATTTTTCTTTTGTAATTTGAACACGATTGTCCCCAACCTTACTCAGCTGAATTTCGTAAAAAACAAGGGCTTTGAACCCATCCTTTTCAATATAAAAAACAAAGTCTAATTCTGATGATGCCGATGTTTGTAATATATAGTCAGCTGCATTGTCTGGCAATTGTTTGCCCATCAGCGCATTTTTAAGAATCCACATCGCATCTACGAGTGCAGTCTTACCTGATCCATTTTGTCCATAAAGACCAATAATTTCTGATTTCCCATTAAAAAACTCTTCCTTAGCATAGCTTGGAAATGTAATAGTACCATTTTCAATATTCTTAAAGTTAACTAAATCTATTTGTTGTATTCTAATAATCGACTTTTCCATTTGATTACCTCCTGAATACTATTATGATATCATAAATGCGGAAAAATCGAAAGCAATATTAATAATCGATACATTTTGTTTCGAATATCATTTTTATATGCATTTTTCTTAAGACCGCCACGAAATCCAACTGAATATCTGTTATTTCTAACATTTGAACATTCACGCTTTATTCCGAAGCATTTAACAGCATTAATGTACAATTACATCTGATTCTTTTCGGTTATTTATAAAGAAAATGACCCAGTCGATTTTCACAACTGAGCCACTAATATTGTCATTCCACATTTTGTATAGACTTAGCTACACACTCGCATTGCGAAAAGTCATAAAACCTCGTAGACATTGCAAATTCATATATTACAAGGATTCTTTCCGACGTAGTCCTATTACGCACTTCACATGCCTTGAGTAGACAAAAATGATGTCGTTTACACCTATTGGTGCCTTGGCGGAAAATTAATCTGTATTTTTACATCAAGGTATTTTCTATTCAACCAATGACAACCACAACTGTTCAGATTCAACCACTAACTTAGCAACAAACTCAAGAAATGGTTGATAATCCATGGTGGTATGAGCATGATCCAACACATTATAATACTGCGCTCTGTTTTCTTTCTTGATGATAATAGGGGGATATCCATTTTTCATTAATTCAAAGTTCAAAAGCAGTCTTGATGTTCTTCCGTTTCCGTCAATAAAAGGGTGGATTTTTACAAATTCACCATGTAAAAGTGTCGCTCTAACAATCGGGTGATATAACTGCCATTCTTCTTTATACTCCATAATTAGCTTCTGCATAAGTGCACTGATTTCATAGTGCTTGGGCGGAATATGAATAGCACCACCAACCACTACGTTTTCCATCCTGTACCTACCCGCATTCTGATTGTCGATCTCTTTAAGAATAATGGCATGAATATTTTTTATATTCCATTCAGATAAAGGTTCATTATGACTGATTATTTCTTCCAAGAATAGAATTGCTTCTTTATGGTTGATTGCCTCCAAATGTTCTATAACGCTTTTACCACCAATCGTTATTCCCTCTAGAACAACTTTTGTTTCTGATAAAGTTAAAGTATTCCCTTCGATAGCATTACTATTATATGTCCATTCAATAATTAGCTTTTCGTGCAGCGAATCTGCTAATCGCTTTGTGAACGGTCTATGCTTATCAATTATTTCTTTCATCTCTTCTATTCCGCTAAAATCATACATAATGCCTATATATGATTTTCTATAGCTTACTCTGGCATCGGCTGGTTTGGCTGCATCATATGGAATTGACCAATTTCGACCGAATTTTACAGCACCCTCGATTCGCTCCTCTGAACAAAGCACACGTATTCTTCGGGCACTAATTTGCCACTTGTTGCTTGCCTCAGATATACTCATATATTTCATAAAAATCACCTCAATAACATAATATACCGGTATCGGCACATTGTAAACATTGTTCCGATACCGGTATAAAACAAATCCTTGAATCATATCATGATTCAAGGATTAAAAGAGTTGAATTCACTTGTTCAATTCTAATTTTTAACTAATTTAACAATGCTTTCAACATGAAAAGTAAAAGGAAACATATCAACCGGTTGAATCCGTTCCACTGTGTAACCCTTCTCCACCAAGATCTTCACATCCCTGGCCTGAGTTTGTGGGTTGCAAGAGATATAAACGATTTTCTTAGGTGCAATGGTTGCAACCGCCTCTAAAAAGGCGCCGTCGCTGCCACTGCGGGGCGGGTCCATCAATAATACATCAACAGTCTCGTTGGCTTCTGCCATCTTCAGAAGATGGGCACCTGCATCGGCTTGGACAAATCGAATATTCTTGATCCCATTCACTTTTGCGTTTTCCTGTGCATCTGCGACAGCATCCTTATTGAGCTCAAGGCCAATCACGGTTTTTACGTGTTTTGCTGCAAGCATACCGATTGTCCCAATACCGCAATAAGCATCAACAACGGTATCCGTCCACAAAAACCCTGCCATTTCAATGGCTGCATCATATAATTTTGCAGTCTGAATCGGATTGATTTGGAAAAACGACTTAGGGGATATTCTAAATTTAAGACCACATAAAGTCTCCTCAATCGTCCCTTTACCGTGTAAAACCACCTCGTTGGGCCCAAGAACCATGCTTGTTTTATTGGGATTCACATTCATCACAATGGTTGTAATCTCTGGGTGCGCTTGCAAAAGCGCCTTGACCAAATTATTCTTGGAGGGTAATTGATGGGTTGAGACCACTAAGACCACCATGACCTGTTTACTTTCAAAACCCGTTTTTATTAAAACATGTCTCAGGTGTCCCATGCCGCTGTCTTCATCATAGGGTTGAAGTTTGAACGAGGGTAATAGCACCTTGATGGTCTTTATAATGGCATCTGCGGTGGTGGTTTGCACTAGGCACGCTTCCACGGGAACAACGGCGTGGGAATTCTCTGCGTAAATCCCTGCCTGGAGTTGCCCTCTGGGCCCCTGTGAAAATGTGGTGTGACTCTTGTTGCGATATCTTAAGGGCTGCTCCATGGTAATAATTGGCTGGGTTTCACCAAATGGTAACATCAAGTATTTGACCTGATCAAATTTGAATTGGTATTGGGCTGTTAAAGACATATGCTGCAATTGGCAGCCACCACAGGTCCCCGCATAGGGACATGGTGGTTTTACCCGGTTTGGCGAAGGATTCTCAATGGCAGTGACCCGAACATCTGTTGAAAACTTTTTACGGACAACATTAGCTGCCGCTCGTTCACCAGGCAATACTCCAGATACTTGTAAGCTTTGACCCTGCCAGTTAACAACGCCCTTGCCCTCAGGAGTCATGGTTTCACAGTTTAAGATTACTGAGCCCTTTGGCAGCATCTGAGTCCCTGACTTTAAGGCTGGTTGCTTTTTGCCTTTATAGCCTGTTTTAGCAGGACCTGAGCCTGTTTTAGCAGGGCTAGAACCGGTTTTAACTGGGGTAGAACCAGCCTTGGTGGCAAGTGGCGCTTTTTTAGGTCCTGGGCTATTCACTTCACCTAAACCCATGCCATCAATGGCTTTCTCCCCTTCAACCGCTGGTCTTGGGGCGGTAAATCGCTTTGGTTTACCAATTGATTTTGACTGTTTTGTTTTAGGTTTTTTAGCTTTTGGTTGTTTAGTTTTCATGGGCGCCTATTTCTGATTTGCTTTTAGCAAGTCGCGAATTTCGACCAATAATTTTTCTTGATTAGATGGTTCAACTGGTGCTGCTGGCTTTTCTTCTTCTTTTTTCTTTAAGCTGTTAATCCCTTTAATCATGATAAAGACCACAAAAGCGATTGCTACAAAATCAATAAAAGTCTGAATAAAATTACCATATGAAATAGCCAGTTCAGGCTTATCCCCACTGGCTACAGCGAGAACGATTTTGAGTTGTGCTAGGTTCAATTTCCCCAATACCAAACTGATTAGTGGCATAAATAGATCATTGACAAAGGATGTCACGATTTTACCAAATGCACCACCAATGATAATGCCCACTGCTAAATCAAATACGTTACCTCTAGTTGCAAATGTTCTAAACTCTTGAGCAAATTTTCTCATGTTCAATCTCCTAATTTTTGTTGAGTCACTTGAGACCCATATTCGTAATACGCCTGCTTAACCATTTGTGGTACCATACCGCCCCCAGTGGCCCATATAACATGGACTGGAGATACAGTACTACTTTCAACTACTTTAACATTTCTTGTTACTGCATTTCTAGCAAGGGCGATCAAACCTTCAAATCCAGCTAAAGCTGAAGGTTCTAGCCAGATGTTTTCGGTATCCACTAAGCCTTTTAAATACATAAAAAGTAATTCGTCTGAAACGGTAGCCACACCTTCAAGCAGTGTTTCCATATAGTCTGCTACTAACTGTGATGACCGGCCCACTGCTAACCCATCGGCTTCAGTTTTTAAATCAAGGCCGATATCCTCTACGCTTATATCACTTCCAAGGCCTGTGGCCAGGCTTAGGAGCATGCAGGGTGCATGGGTGGGTTCTACAAAATAACAGTGAACGTTACTGCCAAACACTTCTTTAAGTCCAAATGTCACCCCACCTGGACCACCGCCTACCCCACAGGGCAAATAGACATAAAGCGGTCTTTTTGCTGAAATCTCAATACCCTGAGCCTCTAACTGGGCCTTTAAGCGACGGCCCCCCACTGCATAACCAGCAAAGAGATGCTCTGAGTGTTCATCGTCAACAAAGTAGGTGTTCGGATCTAGGGTGGCTAAGCGCCGGGCTGCCGAAACCGCTTGGCTATAATCCCCTTGATGGGCCACTACTTTTGCGCCTTTCTCTTTCAAAAGCGCCATTTTCCACGGTTTGGCATCCGAGGACATATGAACTTCCACGTTAAATCCAAGTTTTGCGCTGATAATGCCAATGCTCAGACCGAGGTTGCCCGTAGACCCCACGACAATGCGATACCCTGACAGTAAACTTTGAACAGTTGGATCAAGAAAAGTCAGGTAATCATAACCGTCAAAGTCCACTGGCATCAGTCCCTGCTGAATCAAGATGTCCTCTGCGTATTTTAACACCTCGTGGATGCCACCCCGAGCTTTAATGCTACCTGAAATCGGTAGGGCGTGGTCAGCTTTTAACCATAGTTCACCATCTATAGAGACGTTGAAGGAATCACACAGCCAGTCTTTCATCTTATTAATTGAAAGGATTGGGGATTCTATCAGGCCGTTTTGAGACCGGGTGTCTTCAAATGCTTGGGCAAGAAATGGGCGAAACCGTTGAAGACGGGACTCCGCTTGATCTACACGTTCACCCATCTGGACCTTCCTTAAAAGGCTTTCATCGGGGTCAAACAGGACTGTTTTAGAATGTTGAGCAATCAAGGGGTTTAGCCACAGGGTGGGCTTATAGGTTGTAAGCGCCTCATGGAGGGCTTGTGACAGGGCTTTGTGATGCTTTGAATTGATGGTCATTGTTAGCCTCTTAAATATTAGACTCTTGAGTTTTTTCCGGTTATTTACATCTAGTTGGTATTTACCTTTCTAATTATCGCCCAAAACCCACCACAAAACAAGTGCTATAGACGTTTTGTCTGATTTAACCTGATACAGATGGTTCAATGGCTTCTTGAAGACTACTGATAAGGGCTTCCACCTGGTCGATTTGTGATACGAGAACGTCTTTTTCATTGGCCCGATTGGCATTTTCTGCAACCAGGGCCATGGTCATAATGCGATTGGCACGAACGTTTCCAGATGTCCCTTTTAAACGATGTAGCAGATTAGAAATCTCGTCTTGGGAATTGGTATCCATAGCTCTTCGCAGGTCAATCAGCAAGAGTTTGACTTGCTCTATATATGTTTTTAAAAGAAAGTGGCAAACTTCATCATCCAAATCTGAAGCCTTCCTAAAATCGTTAAAGATTTCTAGGTAGGTGGCGCTGCCATTAGGGCTGTGCTCTTGTAAACCTTCAGCAATTGATTTCATTTTCTCAAAGAGGGCTTCAAGGTTAATGGGCTTGCTTAGATAATCACTCATGCCTGCTGCCATACACCTTTCAACGTCTGACTCCATGGCATAGGCTGTCATTGCAACCACAGGGAGCGCTGCGCCTCTTCTGTCTTTAAAATTATTGCCTCGTATGAGTTTAACAGCTGTAAGCCCATCCATCACCGGCATATTCACATCCATTAAAACGGCGTCATATTGGTGTTGATGAATGGCATCAACGGCTTGCTGCCCGTCTCCTACCAAGTTTAGAGTTGCCCCAAATTTTCCTAGGTATTTGTTGAGTAAAAATGCACTGGTTGGATCATCTTCCACCACTAGAATTTCCAACCCTTTAAGGGCTTCTGCTAATTTTGTACTTGTTGCTGTCACCTGAATAGGGTTGAGATCTGCTTCGATAGCCTCAGCAGACAATTGTGCGACGGGAAGTGTTATGACTGCCGTGAACACACTCCCTTTGCCAAGGGTGCTTTCAAGTCTGATATGGCCACCCATTAAATCAAGTAGCATTTGAGATATGGCCAGACCTAATCCAGTGCCTTTATTGGCAGATTGAATCGCTGTCGACGATGACACCTTTTGATTTCCTTGTGTAAACCGCTCAAATAGGTTTAGTTGATCTGCCTCACTGATACCAATACCCGTATCGCTCACAACAAAGGAGAGGGTAACCTGAGTCTCGCCCAGGGGGGTTACCCTAGGGTCACCGTCAACTGATATATTAACAGTTCCTTGACTTGTGAATTTAATGGCATTACCAATAATATTGGCGAGAACTTGTCTTAAGCGATTGCTATCGCCAACATAATAGGTTGGCAAATCAGTGGCCCACTTGACTGTCAAAGCTAAATTCTTATGTTGTGCACTTGCTTTAAATAGAACTTCAAGATCTTCAATCAATCGTCTAAGATTAAATGACACTGAGCTAATGGCCACTTTTCCAGCTTCTATTTTTGAAAAGTCCAGTATATCATTTAAAATAACCAACAAGGACTCTGCTGAACCATGCATGGTTTTTAAATAGGTCTTCTGGCTATGGTCTAACATGGTCATCTCTAGCAGCGTCATCATACCCATCATGCCGTTCATAGGTGTTCTGATTTCATGACTCATATTGGCCAAAAATTGGGTCTTAGACAAGGTAGCATCCTGAGCAATTCTTGCCCCTTCCTCAAGAGCTTGGTTGTTCAACTCTAGTTCTTCTACCATGGCCTCTAATTCTTCATTCAAGGCATGTATTTCTTCTTCTCGGGCCTCTACTTGATTAGCCATCATTGCAAAATGATCTGTCAGTTCTCGGAGTTCTGTAAAGCGACTTTCTGGCAATACCAAATAGTAATTGCCCTGTGCTAATTCTAATGTGCTTTGTATT
The DNA here is from genome assembly GCA_964522015.1 of uncultured Fusibacter sp. Taxonomy (GTDB): domain Bacteria; phylum Bacillota; class Clostridia; order Peptostreptococcales; family Acidaminobacteraceae; genus QQWI01. The sequence goes on from CAZFST010000016.1 coordinate 42,778, forward strand.
AAACCATTGATATCCCCAACGGCTCTTTTTAAGTTAAGGTACAAAAACAGGATTGAACCGATTGAAATTAGAACCATTGCCCCCATTAAGACCCGTGTTAAGCCAGTTAAAGGTGCATAAAGCAATTGCCTATTTTGAGAAATCACTAAATGCCATTCATTGGGCTTGCCGATTGGGATCATCGTCACAAGTGTTTTGGGATTAGAGGGGGAAATATACATTTTAAGAGTGGTGTGATCATGTTTTTTAAGTAAGTCAAAGTCATCATATCGTTGATTTTGACCTGTTTTGGAACCATCGTCATCGTAAAGATAGTTACCATATTGATCTAGAAGAGCTAAAGAGAGAACTGCATCAAAGTTGTCTTTCTCAAAAAGTAAGTTAAAGGCCGTAACATCTAGATCTACAACAATTAACACCTCACCACAGAGGGCGGAGAAGGTGATTGTTGGTATGCCCGTATTTGCATGCTTATAAACCCCTGACCACTGAACGTCGTCATTGATTGGACGGTTAATATAATAGTCTTCGTAGATTACACTTTGACCTATGAGAGACTTTTGCTCTGGATAGACCCCCTCAATTTCAGCCTTTTGGTTAATGACTTTGATGTCTTCAATTAAAGGAAACAGGGCAATCATGGTGTTTAAAGTTGAGTCCAAGACCGCTTTAGTGGCACTGGTCTCCTGTCTATTTTCAGGGGTTGGCAGAACTTTGTAATAGGTCTGAAGTTCTTTTAGCATCAGGACTGGCATATCTAAGGCATTATCAAATTTTTCCCTCATGGTGTCTGTAATATGAACCAGATCCTTTTCTATCTGCAACTGTAAGGACTGATAGCTGAACCAATAAATATAAAGACCGAAAAATAGGAGCAACACATTAAAAATCAATGTGTTGCCAATCAAGAGTTGCCACTTTAAACTTTTGGTTCGCCCCATATTACTCAACCTTTCTGACAATGCCTTGATCCACCTTAAATAAGAGGTACGTGCGGGTGTTATCTCCATAAGCATCAATGGTGAACTCATCTTGCAAACCATTGTAGGTTCCAATTTCTAGTATTTTCTCTAGGACGACTTGTGGCTTTGTGCTTTTGGACTGGGTCATACCGTCCTTTAATGTCATCATGGTTTCAAAAGCATAAACAGATGCAAATGTAGGCGCTTGTCCATACCGTTTTCTAAAGGACTGATCAAATGCCGTAAACTCTGGTGTCTCTTTTGAAGCATCCATGGCCCCCACTAGCACCATACCGTCAACAAATTCGCCACCCTTCTTAACGAGTTCAGTGGTGTTGGCCCATAATGGTCCCAAAAACTCAGTCTCTGCATCAATGGTTTTTAATTGCTTCACCATCTGAGCACAGTCCTGGGAACTGGCAATGACAAAGACCCCTTCCGGATCCATGGTTTTAAATGCTTCTATGGCTTTTGTAACGCTTTTATCATCTGCTGGATTATATGCCATAGCACTAACTGCAATCCCAGTCTTCTCTAAAAATTGAGTTTGGAAATTTATGACCAGTTGGTCTGTAAAACCCTTGTTGCGCTCATCAAATACAATCCACATGGATTTATAGTTTGCAGTTTTGGCGTAGTCCGTCAAAATCGTGGCTTGCTCTTGGGTAGAGGCAATAAACCGTATAAAATGGTCTTTTTGTTTAGAAAGGCTATCAGCACTGATGGTAGGGCCTAATAGTAACATGTCTTGCTGATTAACGTAATCCATAACCCCCATTGTCATGCCACTGGTAAAATGACCAATGACAAAATGGATGTCCTCTTTGATAAAGCTTTTTTGCTGCTCAAGTCCGACAGCCGTATCATTTTGATCATCTTTTTGGACCAAATCCACCAGACGACCGTTGATGCCGCCGTTTTCATTGATTTGTGCCACAGCCAGTTCAACCCCCCTGCGACCAGAAACCGATAAATCAGAGTTGGGACCTGTCATCGTTCCAATAACCCCGATTTTAATGGGCTCTTTTGGACTACAGGCGACGAAAAGGGAAATGAACAGGATTAAAACGATAGGGACAAATACTTGTTTACCTTTAGTCATATCAAGTCTTCCTCTCTTAGCTGTAACACATCCCGCACAAATACAGTAATCAAATGCGGGTCAAATTGAGTCCCTGAGCAACGGCTAAGCTCTTTTGCAGCTGCCTTTATCGTCATGCTGGAGCGATAGGTTCTCTCACAGGTCATGGCATCAAAGGCATCAATGATACTGAGGATTTTAGCGTGGTATGGAATATGAATCCCAGTGATACCACTGGGATACCCCAGTCCATCAATCCGTTCGTGATGACACAGGACGGCATCGGCATAAAACATCATTTCCGGTGCAGATGACAACAATCGATACCCAATTTCCGGGTGCCGTTTAAGAGAGATCCATTCATCGTGAGATAGATGGCCTGGTTTACTTAAGATGGATTCTTCAATGGCAATCTTGCCGATATCATGAACCAAGCCCATGACCTTCAGCATCTGTACTTCTTTAGTATCTAGATTCAAAGCGATACCAAACTGTTCGCAAGCATCGCTGACCCTTCTAGAGTGAGCTTCTTCCCGAGGATTTTTCTCGTGAAGGGTATTGAGAATCGAACCCAGCATGACACTTCTTACACTTTCACCCTTTAACACTTTATCTCGTATCAGTGCATCTTCTGCATTGATTAAGAGTTGTGGCAACAGGGGTTTCTCTTTTTCCTTTGGCAAACCTTCATCGGAAAAATAGTCATAGGGACTGGCTAACGTTCCAGCACCCACTATTGAACTCTGAATTAGCCGGGAGGAAGAGGCTGCAGGAGGATTAGCAATTGCAATGTGACCATCAAATAAATCATACCCACAAGCGAGGTTCAAATTGATATCGTTGATCATGACCGCCTCAAAGGTCCTTTTAATGATAGAGGCCATATCTTCTACCTGCTTACGGCTCACATCGGCCATCAAAACCACAAATTCATCTCCCCCCCACCGGGCTGTTAAGGCCTTTTTAGGCTGATGGGTTGAGATGATCTTAGCAGCAGTTTTTAAAAATTCATCTCCTGTTTCACTGCCAAAAGCATCATTGACAACCTTCAGGCCATTAATATCAATCATCAAGAGTCCGCAGGTCATTTGGATACTCTGTATAAACTCTGGTCCATTTGTTTTAAAAAAATGGCGGTTGAAGAGCCCCGTTAAAGGATCCGTTTTGCTAAGGTTTGCAATGTTCCTGGTTCTATGGGCAGCTTCAATGGCATTTTTCACTTTAAGTGGCAAAGAGACTTTCATCGCCTCATCGCTTAAGGGCTTGGAAAAATAGTCGTAGGCCCCTAGATTCAGGACCCGTTCAAGGACTTCGGTACTCATTAAACCCGAGCAAACAATGACAGGAGTATCCACAGTCCGTACATCGGATTTAAGATCCAATAGGATACTGAAGCCATCAATCTGCGGCATTTTTAAATCGATGATGCAAACATCCACAAACTGAGATATCACAAGGGATTTGGTATCCAAACCATTGGAGGTTTCGATAATTCGCAAAGCGGGCATGTTCTTTTTTAAAATCATTGCGATGACACCACGGTCAACTGCCGAGTCATCCACAAGTAAAATCGTACGTTCCATTAAGTGCCCCCTTGATGTACAATGCTCTTTTTAATGCGTCTTTTATTAGTTTACCCTAATAAATTTCCTTTTAACAGACAAAATAATTTTATGTTTAGGTCAGGTTTGCAGATCAAGGGCTTGTCGGTTATAATCAGTGTAGCGTCGGCCTAAAGGAGAAAGGACATTTAATGAACCCTAAGCATTCAAATCGCAAAACTCGCTTAATTGGCCTCATCTATGGGGCAGGGGCATTTGTCCTTTGGGGACTTTTACCGCTCTATTGGAAACTCGTTAAAGCCCTAAGTCCCTACCAAATTTTTTCTCATCGAGTGGTATGGTCCCTGGTTTTTATGATGGTATTGCTTCTTTTCAGTCGACAATTAACTGCCTTTATCAAGCTGATTCAGCAACCGAAAATGTGGCTCAAGGTGTTGGGGCCGGCTGTTTTTATTAGCATTAACTGGCTGGTTTATATCTGGAGTGTCAATAGCGGCTACGTAATCGAGGCTAGTTTAGGCTACTTTATCAACCCCCTGGTGTTGACCATCTTTGGGTCTCTATTTTTTAAAGAAACCATTACAAGACTTCAAGCCGTAGGTATTCTCTTAGCCACTGTGGGCGTTCTATATAAGACACTGGCCTATGGTCAAGTCCCTTGGATAGCCTTGGTTTTGGCATTTTCCTTTGCCACTTATGGCCTTCTCAAAAAACTCTCATCTTTAGATTCAATTATGGGATTAAGTTTTGAGACACTTGTTATCAGTTTGCCAGCTTTGGGTTTTCTCATCACTCAGGAATCTAGCGGTCAAGGGATCACGGGAAGATTACCTGGCTACTTTTGGATTTTAATCGGAGTCAGTGGCATCGCGACGGCGACGCCGCTCTTAATGTATGCTGAAAGCACCAAGCGTCTCCCCTTGAATGTCCTTGGATTTTTGCAATACATTTCCCCTAGCATCTCCTTAGTGCTAGGGATTTTCATCTTCAATGAAGCCTTTGATACCAAAGACTTAGTGGCATTTTCAATGATTTGGGCTGGCCTTGTTTGTTTCTCTATTTCCCAATATCAAGCACTGAAAAATATGTGATTTACAGAAAGACCCCCTGCAGTCCATTTGTTTGTCACATGGACTGCGGGGGGTCTTTTGATTCTAACCGACTTCTTGAGTTTCAACCTTTTGGATTTCAATTGTTTCTTTGTTTTCTGTCTCCCTATGGGGTAAGGTCAATCCCTCTCGCAAGAGCACCTGAATCTTTTGAGCAGGAAGGGGCTTACTAAATAGGTAACCTTGTAAAAAGTCGCAACCACCCCGTTTAAGTCGGTTAACTTCGGCCACTTCTTCTACCCCCTCGGCCACAACCTTCAGTTGTAAACCATGGGCTAATCCAATCAGACTATCCATTACTTGAATACTTTCAAGTCCAATAAACTTATCTTTTAAACTCTTATCTAGTTTGATCTTATCTACTGGGATGAAGGTTAAATAGTTTAGTGAAGAGTAACCTGTTCCAAAGTCATCCAGAGCAATTTTGATCCCCAATGCTTTAAGGTCGTATAGGACTCTTAAGTTTTCTTCCCGATTTTCAACCAAAATATTCTCAGTGATTTCAACTTCTATGAGGCTGGCATCAACATCGTAGACTCTCAGTTGGGATGCGATAAAGGTCACCAAATAAGGATCGTACATTTGTCTAGGGGAGATATTGATGGCGATGGGTTTCACACAAACCCCTGCATCTAACCAAAAGCGCATTTGTGAAATGGCTTCTGTAATCACCCACCTGCCAATTTCAAGAATCAATCCCGTGTCCTCAGCGATTGAGATAAACTCTACAGGGGATAGGCTTAGGTCTTTCATGCGAATTAATGCTTCAAAATAGGCAATTTCAGAGGAATCTGAAAACACTACTGGCTGGTAGTAAAGCATAAATCCATTGGTATTCAGTGTCTGCCTGAGGATTTGCTCTATTTTCAATTTAGCGCTTAGGGCCAGGGTCATATCCTGGCTAAAGGCGCGGTACTGATTCTTTCCTGATTGCTTGGCACTGTACATGGCCACATCTGCTTTGATTAATAATTCTTCAACCGTGGTAGCATCCACTGGATACCTGGCAATCCCAGTACTAATGGTAATCAGCTGCTCGGTGCCGTCAATCACGCAGTGGTTTTTAAAGGCATCCACAATCTCAGAAAGACAATGGGTAATATTATTTAAATCGGTTTCCCCTGTCAATTGAATTAAAAATTCATCCCCGCCAAATCTAAAGACATGACCATGATCACACAGATGTTCTTTTAATAAATTGGAGATATGCTGGAGCACTTTATCACCATAGACGTGACCAAGGCTGTCATTGATATTCTTGAAATTATCAACGTCCATCAAAAGAACAGCGCCTTCTTGATGGGTCTCTAAATCCCCATGCACCATTTGCTCAAATTTTCTGCGACTATATAAACCAGTTAGGGGGTCGTGGTCTGCCAAATACTGAATATAGAGTTCTTGTTCTTTATGGGTGGTGATATCTAACATAACACCGGTTAAGATGGGTTCTTGGCTCGGTCTGATTTTAACCACCCGTCCCCGCATTAAATACCAACGCCACTGACCAGAAAGATCTTTAAATCGTAATTGAAGATGGACGTTTTCGCTTTGAATCGCTTCTCTTAGCAGGGCTTGATCCTCTGGGTGTACTCCCCGAGACATGAGGTCTTCTATGGCTTGATGATCCACCACACCCCCGATAATATCAGAAAAATTATTGGAAAAAGAGATGGTTTGATCTTGGTTACGATATTCCCAGATAAAACTTTCTGTGGCCTCGATGGCAATGGCATAGCGATGTTTCAGATTTTCTACTTTCTCTGCAAATTCTTGTATCTCATCATATTGTGCCCGCAATTCTTCTTCACCGGCTGTCAACTGGCCAATGGTGGCTTCCAGTTCTTCGTTGGCCGCTGTCAATTCTTCTTGATTTTCAACCATATGCTCAAAATAAGCTTGAGTCAGTTCCAAAACGTGATTAACCGTTTGCCGTGGACCATCAAAGGCATCGGAACTATCTGAAGGCAGTCGGTAACGGATGTCAGATTCGATTGAAATGGCGCCTAGGTCATTTTGAAGGGCCATAATGGGCTTGATAATGCTGTTCTTTTGAATATAGTCTAGCAGAATGGCTATAATGGCCAATAGCAAGAGGCCTATGGCCACAATCCGCAAACTGTTCTGCTTAACGGCAGTGTTAACACTCTCCATGGAAAAGGCCAAGCTAAAGACAGTGTTTAGCCCCTTAGAACCCATTAATGGAACATAGACGACAAAAACGTCCCCACTTGGTGTTACGCTGGAATGGACGATGCCATTTTGAAGCCTATTAACTGCCACTTGATCTAACAAGGCACCGGATTCAATGGTGCCAAAGGCTTCAGAATCCGTATCTGCTCGCCGGGTCATTTTAAGATTTTCATCTAAAATAGCGGCAAAAACAACCCCTTCGTTTTTGATGATATCACTGAGAAGGGTTTGATAACTAAATCGCTTTGTCAGTTCGTGAACCGCATCGGCAGGAATCCCTATTTGTACAAATTCCCCCGATGGAATGCGGTAATAACCATATCGATTGTAGGTGTCAGACTCTGTATCCTTTCTTATGTCTTCAAGGTAAAGGTCTGTTTTTAAGGCCATAAAACGACGTACAGGATGATAGGATGGCGCCTGCCAACCTTGATACGTATCGATGGTTGAAAAGATAATTTCGCCCTTTTGATTAAACCAGTTGGTTTCCCCTACCCCAAGATTTGAAGCGATGGTTCTTAAATTTTCATTTGAAATGGCTTCCTTTTGATGGGTGATTGTCCACCCCACCATGGCGATTTTTTCTTTAAGACCACCGTCAATGGTTTTGAGTGCCTGCTCGTTATCCAGTGTCCGTGCGGAAACACTTTGCGCAAGATTGATGGCGTTGACCTTCATTTGTTCTTTAAGGCTGGCCTCCAATGTCATTGACGCACTGGCCGCTAGGCCTAAAATGCCAACTAAAACAGCAACAAGAGGCAAGATGATGATCCTTTTAGTGATTGGCATCCTTTTTTTAGGAAAATTTTGCATGTTCAACAACTCCTATAAGAAAAATACCCCTATTTGGGCTTATGTGATTTACCAGTGGCGTATTTAAATTAACACACGCCACAACATTATACACTATAGCCGTCATCATTAAAAGCAACTTGTAGTAAGTTATTAAACAGACAAAACTCGGGACTTATCAACCTCAGAAAATATCAAAAGGACGTCTCCTAAGAGACGTCCTTTCCTATAATCTATTATTATAATTATGATTAATACTAATAATCCCCTTGGGACATCATGGCTTTAGTGACCCTTAAGAAGCCAGCAATGTTGGCACCTGCCACCAGATTATAACCGAATCCATATTCCTGTGATGCCTGTGCTGAGGCTTTATGGATATTCTGCATAATCTCTTTAAGCTTATGGTCCACCTCATCAAAGGTCCAAACCAGTTTCATGGCATTTTGCGACATTTCCAGGGCTGAAGTTGCGACACCTCCTGCATTAGCGGCTTTTGCAGGGGCAACGTAAATGCCTTGCTCAAGGAGATACTTTAAGGCTTCGTTGGTACTTGGCATATTGGCCCCTTCGCCAATGGCGATAACACCGTTTGCCACCAGGGCCTTTGCATCTTCTAGTTCTATGTCATTTTGAGTTGCGCAGGGCAGTGCAATATCGCAAGGCACTTGCCAGACACCACGACCCATCGTAAATTTTGCCTGGGGATGATCAAGGACGTAATCGCTAATCCGCCTGCGTTCCACTTCTTTTAATTGCTTAAGAGACTGGATGTCTATACCATTTGGATCGTAGATCCACCCCTGTGAATCAGAGGCCGTGACCACTTTAGCACCCAGTTGCTGTGCTTTTTCTATGGCATAAAGCGCCACGTTACCAGAACCAGTCACGGTGATAATTTTATCTTTAATATATTTGCCGTTATGAAGGAGCATGGCTTCTACAAAGTACAATAACCCATAACCCGTTGCTTCAGTGCGCCCCAGTGAGCCCCCGTAGTGAACCCCCTTACCGGTGATAACCCCATTTTCAAAGCTCCCTCGGGCCCGGCGGTATTGCCCGTACAAGTACCCGATTTCCCTACCGCCGACGCCAATATCCCCTGCAGGAACATCTAAGTCTGGGCCGATATGGCGCTGAAGCTCTTCCATAAAACTCTGGCAAAACCGCATAATTTCCTTATCCGACTTACCTTTTGGATCAAAATCGGAACCGCCCTTGCCACCACCGATAGGCAGACCTGTTAAAGCGTTTTTAAAAATCTGCTCAAAGCCTAAAAATTTCACAATACCGCTATAAACCGAGGGGTGAAAACGCAAACCACCCTTGTAAGGACCGATTGCACCGTTGAATTGAATCCGGAAACCTCTATTGACCTGTGTCTTGCCTTGATCATCTAGCCAAGGAACTCTAAAGGTAATTTGTCTTTCAGGCTCTACTAGCCGCTCTAAAATGCTTTCTGCCTCGTACTCAGGGTGTCTTTCTAAAACAGGCACCAGGGATTCAAAAACTTCTTCTACGGCTTGCAAAAATTCTGGTTCGTTGGCATTGCGTTTCTTTGTGGCTTCCAATGTTCGATGAGTGTAAGACATGTTTAGTCTCCTTTGGAATCGAAATTAATTACCTTTGCTTGATAACCATTATCGTTATACCCAATGGACTTTTGACTAAACACATGAATATCATGAATTGAGTTTTATAAATAGTTTTTTATCACTTTTTTTCATAAATGCGCTTTTTCAAGATTAAAGGGTGTCTCTTGATAGACATAGTAATTAAGCCAGTTTGAAAACAGGAGATTTCCATGGCTCCGCCATTTAACAATAGGCCCTTGTTCAGCATCATCCTGTGGAAAGTAATGCTTGGGTTTTTCAATGGCTAATCCCTTGTTAACATCTCTAAAGTATTCACTGGCCAGGGTCATGGCGTCGTATTCTGAATGACCGGTTGCATAAACTTCCCGACCATCTTTTGAAACGATAATGCCCACTCCGGATTCTTCAGAATAGGCCAGAACTTCAAGGGCATCAACAGCCAAGACATCTTCCAGGCGAATTTCCGTATGACGGGACTGGGGAATCCAGAAGGCATCGTCAAACCCTCTTAGGAGTTTTGCATTTTGCACTAGGGCCTTATGCTCAAAAACCCCAAAACACTTCTGCGCTAGGGGATACTTTTTAATATTGTATTTTTTATAAAGACCCGCCTGGGCCCCCCAGCAAATATGAAATACAGCAAAACCATGATGGGTGCTCCAATCAAAAATTTCACTGAGCTGGTCCCAGTAAGTGACTGCCTCAAATTCAAGATTCTCAATGGGTGCCCCTGTGATAATCAGGCCGTCAAAATTTTGATCTTTGACCTGTGAAAAGGGCACGTAAAACTTTTGCAGATAATCAGAAGACGTGTTCTTTGACTGATGATAATCCAGTTGTATCAAAACGATTTCTGTTTGTAAGGGGGTATTGCCAAGCACTCTTAAAAGTTGGGTCTCTGTGACTTCTTTAGTCGGCATCAAATTCAAGATGCCAATCCTGAGGGGTCTAATATCTTGATGATGTGCCCGACTTTGTGTCATGGTGAAAATATTCTCGCTGGCAAGAACCGATGCCGCGGGTAAATGATTCGGTATAATCACTGGCATAAATTGACCCCCTATATACTGATGATAAAAACGCCTTAACCCTGCTCATCCGTGTTATAATACATTTATGTATACGAAATCGGAGGATTATATGAAAGTTATTAAATTCAACATTAACGAAACCTACTACAACACCTTTAAAGATATCTGTGTTGCAGAGGAAATCACCATCAAGCGAAAAATCAACGTCCTTTTGTCAATGGATAATCAAACCGTTGATACCAAGAGCTTCTTCCCAGAAGATGCCCATTTGAATCCTAAACCCATTACCCTAAAAGTTAACGAGGAGCTTCATAAGGGCTTAATGAAAAAGTGTGGGCTCTTGGACTTACGGGTTTCCCACTATGTACCCTACCTCATCTATCGCTTTTTACAAAACCAAGCTAAATAAGATCAGCAAACGCTGACGGCAATCAAACCATGAGGACAAAGATGAAACTGACCAAACAATTGAAAGCGGATATGGCCCTTTTGCTGATTACCATCGGCTGGGGCTCTTCGTTTATCTTAACCAAAAACGCCCTTGGGGACCTGGCCACTTATAATTTCTTGGCCGTCCGTTTTTTACTGGCCTTTACCATTGCCAGTCTGATTTTTTACAAGCGATTTGCATCCCTTACAAAAGAAACCTTGGTCAGTGGCCTGGGTGTGGTGACTTTCTCACCTTCTTAAGTACCTTTGCCTTTGCCATGCATATTATTTGGATCGGAGAAGTCACTAAGAAAGTTGATTCTATCTTACTAGGGGTGATTCAAATAGGGGTTGTGGGCGTTTTAAGCACCCTCACAACGTTTTTAACCGAAAAGCCCATTATCCCTACAGGGACAGGGCTTTGGCTCAACCTGACCATTCTGGCAGTGGTGTGCACCGCTGGGGCATTTATTGTTCAATCTGTGGCCCAGCAGTATACTACCGCCACCCACACAGCCCTGATCTACACAGGGGAGCCCGTATTTGCTGCGATTTTCGCCTATTTTATGATTGGCGAAATCCTATCGGCAAAGGCCCTATTTGGGGCAGCCCTTGTGATCACTGGCATGCTGGTTGCCGAATTCACCCTACCTAAATTCCGAACAAAGCCGAAACCTCAGAGTCGTCAATGACCCTGGGGCTTTTTTTATCCGCATTTTCCAAGAGATTTTGCATCTTTTGGGCAATGCTTTTCTCCAGAAGGACTTCAAAATCAATGTCCCTCAGCTTAAAAAATAACAAGGGGTCCTGATCAAACCTGGCCCCGATGCCATAAAGTACCGCTGCCACATGCTTGCAAAGATCTGCCCAGTCAGGACAAGTGCAGGCAAAATGAATTTCCTTGTTGGAGGGAAAAAGGCCTTCCCCCTTGACAGTAAAGAGGGCTTCCAGTTCTTTTGGAAAGCGCCCTTCTACTAGGTCTGTCAGGCTACCAATCTGATGTTCACAAACCCCCAATAGCCTAGCCCATTTTTCTTCTGATAAGGGGTCAATTTGAATTTCAATCTTATAGGGCTTCTGGCTACTGCCTTGTACCAAGGCCTTAACCAGTCCCTTTTCGATTTTTAGATCCAATACGGAGTCGTTTTTCAAATAGGCCCTGCCCCTGGTAATGCGACTTTTGTAGTCTGCATAGGCCTCTAAATTTTTATTCCAAGCCAAGGCCCACCAAGTCTGGGCTATTTTTGTGCCCTCAATGATGACAGGCTCAAGTATAATGCCTTTTTTAGTCAAAGCGGCGACTTCTTTTTGTGCCATTTCTCGTTTTTTGACAAACGTCACGTATGGCATGTGGTCATCGTTAAAATAACGTCCCATCTTCAGTCTCCTTAAGACAATTTAAATAGCTGCAGCAACTCTTTATTATCTAATTCTGTAATCCATGCTTCACCGGTATTTGAAATCAACTCTCCAGAGAGTTGACTCTTGGCTTCTATCATGGCATCGATTTTTTCTTCAATGGTCCCCATGGTGATAAACTTATGGACCATTACATCTTTAGACTGGCCAATTCGGTAGGCCCTATCTGTGGCTTGATTTTCAACAGCCGGATTCCACCAGCGGTCAAAGTGAATCACGTGGTTTGCTCCGGTCAAGTTAAGTCCCACGCCACCTGCTTTTAGGGACAAGACCATATACGGCACGTAGTCTTCTCCGTTAAAGGCTTCCACAAGATCCGGTCGCTGTTTGACCGGCGTGCCCCCATGGAGAACCAAACCCTTTCGGTTAAAGAGTTGCGCTAGAAAATCTGCGATGGGTTGAACCATTTCCCTAAACTGGGTAAAGACCAAAACCCGTTCCCGTTTTTCGTAGATGGTCTCACAAATTTCCGTGAGACGCTCAAATTTACCGCTGTGTTCGTGGTGGTAGTCCCCTTGCCCAAGGTACTGATCAGGGTGGTTACAAATCTGCTTAAACTTCATTAAACTAGCCAATACCAATCCCTTACGACTAATGCCCTCGGCGCTATCCAGCTTCTCTTCTAGCTCTTTCACCAGGGATTTATAAAGGACAACCTGCTTTTTAGTCAGGGTTGTGTAGGCTTTCATTTCCAGTTTTTCTGGCAATGTATCAATGACGGTCTTATCGGTTTTAAGCCGTCTCAAAATAAATGGATTGACCACTTCTCGGAGCTTTGCGTAAGGCAATTCTCCATCTCTAAGCTGCTTGCTCAGGGTTTGGAACTCTTTTGGTGTTCCCAAAAGCCCGCTGTTTAAAAAGTCAAACAGGGACCATAAGTCCGACAGACTATTTTCCACCGGAGTACCGGTTAGGGCAATCTTCGCCCCTGCCCGAAGCTGTTTAACAGCCTTGGTTTGCTTAGTTCCAGGATTTTTTATGGCCTGTGCTTCATCTAGTATGACTAGGTCCCAGTCTTCTAGCTTCAGGATTTCACTTCTGACGATCATCCCATAGGTGGTGATATATAAGGTGGCCTCAGTCGCCCCCTCACCAGGGGCTGAAAAAAAGGGAACATCTTTTGTGGAATACAACAGTTGAAACTGAAGTTTTGGCGCAAACTTTTGAATCTCCCGTTGCCAATTACCCATGAGGGAGGCTGGCAAAACCAAGAGGGTTTTCTGGGTACTGGCATCAGCACTTGCCCGCATTTGTTCTAAAAGGGCAATGACCTGGACCGTTTTACCAAGACCCATGTCGTCGGCAAGGCAAGCGCCAAAGCCCAGTGCTTTCATGGTATAGAGCCACTGGAGCCCCTTTTGCTGATAGGCTCTCAGGGTGGCTTTAAAGTGGTCACCAGCGCTGATGGCCTCTATTTCTTGGGGATTGAGGAGCTGTTGGCGCACGGTTCTTAGCCATTCACCGTGGGTCACCTCAATAGTGACATCATCTGAATGGGCGCTGAAGCGCTGTTTGGCGGTGAGTTGCAGGCGCATGGCTTCTGCCAGGGTATAGCGACCGGCATTGGCCAGGGCTTTTGCTTTATCGTAGGCTTCCAGGGTGGCCGCCAGTTTTTCTTGGTCCACGGCTACCCATTTCCCTTTGATTAGGGTTAGGCCGTTTGAAGCCGTCAAAATGGCCCGGACTTCTTCTGCTGAAATCTCTTCATCCCCAAGGTGAAGGGATGCATCAAAGGAAAGCAAGGCTTCCATCCCCACTTTTGAGGGCTCTTTGTCTCCCACCTGTACGGACACCTTAAATTGTTGGCGCTTTTGCTTCCACCAGTCGGGCATACGGCATAGGATACCGCAGTCTTCGTAAATGGGGATTTCTTGCAAGAAGGTGTAGGCTTCTTTGGCGGTGAACTTAAGGGGGCTGAAGAGTTCGCCGCTTTCAACCAGCTCCGAGATCAGGCGACTGTGTCCGGCGGCTTTACTGACGGTACTCAGAAGCTTGAGGAGCTGTTCCTGCTGATTTTGGAATTCTAGCAGGGCATTTTTGAGGGGGATGTGCTGCGCTTTGCCTTGACTGTAGGTGGCCAAGAAGGCGAAGGGGTGGACATCCGATTGGCTTTCCACCAAGTGAAAGAAGACCCGGCCAACGATATTGACCTTGGCGTTATGGCTTTCTAAAAATTCTTCTACAGTGCCTTCAAAGGCAGCTATTTGCAGGGCAAAAACCCCTGTCAATTGGCCGTAGCAGTGAATTAGCCACTGCTCGTTTAGGGCATCGCTCCCTGGTCCAAAGGGTATTTGTGACAGGATTTTTTCCAGGGAGGCCTCTGAGGGCTTCACCTCTATTTGTTCTCTTAACTGGGCTATATCCGCGGTCCGCGCTAGATCCCGAAGGTAACACTTACCGACTAATTTTAAAAAGGCCATTGAGTCATGAAATCTGGTAACACTTTCTATAAAAGCTAAATGAAACAGCATCTCGCTGGCGTTTTTTCTGTATCTGCTAAATAAATCGGATTGCAGGACATACTGGGCCTCTGAAATCGACGTTTTCTTGTCTTTTTGGGGTTCTAATTCTAGGGTGAATCCCTCTGGTTTAAAGAGGGCAATCAATTCTTGCTGCATGGTTTGTAACTGGATAGCCATTAGAGCTCCTGACGTGTCAGTAGAACCACGCACTCCACGTGGTCCGTATGTGGATATAGATCCACCAGTGTGCCTCTTACGGGCTGATAACCAAGGGTTTGGAACTGCACTAAATTTTCCACCATGGTCTTTGGGTTGCACGAGATATAAAGAATCTCTGGTACGCCATAGGATGCGATTTTTTCAACGGCCTTGGGCATCATTCCCGACCGGGGTGGATCCACAATAATGGCATCTGGGGTTTCTTCCAGTTGGCTAAGCACTGCAAATACATCACCTGCTATAAATTCACAGTTATCCAGTCCGTTTTCTTTGGCATTTATTTTTGCGGCTTCTACGGCGTCAGCGATGATTTCGACGCCCACCACTTTTTTTGCTTTTTCGGCGACGATTTGTGCGATGGTCCCAGTGCCGCTAAAAAGGTCAAACACGGTTTTGCCGTTCACATCTCCCATGTAGCTAAGGGCCTTTTGGTAGAGGACTTGAGCCCCAAGAGTGTTAGTTTGGAAGAAGGAGAAAAACGACACTTTAAACTTAAGGTCAAAGAGCTGCTCATAAAAATAGTCCCGTCCAAAGAGCATGTGGTCTTCTGGGTTTGGTTTGACCACATCGCCAACGCCGTCGTTGACCAAGCGCATAATACCTACAATGCTGCCTTCCAGAGGGAGGGCTAGTAGGGTTTGTGTCACTAGGGTTTCGTTAAACAGCGGGTCTGATGTGGTGGAGATGCCCACCAAGATTTCGCCGGTTTGATGGCCTTTTCTCACCACTGTATGTCTGAGCTGACCCTCTCCCTTGTTGCGGTTAAACTGATCCCAGCCTTCTTGTCTTGCAAGGCTTTCAAGGGCTGATATGATTTGGCGATAGTCACTATCAATCAGGTGACACTGTGGTATGCTGACCACGTCGTAAAAACGACCCTTTTTATGCATCCCAAGATTGATGATACCGCCCTTTTCTTCATTTCCAAAGCTGTATTCCATCTTGTTTCTGTATTCGTATGTTTTGGGGCTTGGCAAAATGGCCTCTAGGGCCAAGTCAATACCTGCATTGTTGAATAAGCCTTGGACGGCGGTGTTTTTCAAATCCAATTGGACAGCATAGGGCACTGTTTGACGGGCACACCCACCGCAATTCCCAAAGTGCTCACAAAAGGAGGGCACCTCGTAGGGAGCCCGTTCAAGAACTTCTAGAACCTTGCCTTCTTTTGCGTTGCTTTTATTTTTAGACAGGCGAAATTCCAGGGTTTGTCCTGGTAATGCCCCTTTGATTGCGATTTGATGATTGCCATGAACCACAATTCCTTGGCTTGGATACACCATTTGTGTTACTTGGCCAATCAATACGTCATTCTTTCTCATTTCAAAAACCTACTCTCTCTGAACTTTAGTCCATCTATTGTACCACGGTGACCTATCAGTTGAAAAGGTTAATTAAATTTGAACATACCTAGCTAAGTGTTATCTAGAGATGACAATAAAAAAGACTAGGCTTTTGGCCTAATCCCTTGAATACAATTTGATTGTTACATCTTACAGCCCGTCACATTTTAAATGAATATCATTTTTTAAAATAACAATGGTTGCAGTGATCGTCCCCTTGCATCAGGGTTTTTGTTCTTGAAAATCCAATTTCATCACTGAATGCCGCCACTGTGGCCTGACTTCTTTCACAATACTGAATGGTGGCCCAGTCTACAGCATCAATGGCATGAGCCATTTCGGACAAGGGACATTTAGTGCAATGGATTTGAATACCATTATCCGTAGGAGTAGCCTCAAATTCATAACCACTGGAACGACTGATGTGTTCCCACTGGATATCAACCAATTCTTCAATGGTATGTCGGGGATAAATATCCGCTAAATTTCGCCATTCTTCTGTGGCTTGTTGCTGAATCACGGCTCTGTAAAGTTGATAGATTACATCCCCGTGCTCTGCTTTTAAACGGTTGAGATGTTGCACTTTCTCTGCAAAACACAAATTCTCTAATGCCTCTATTTGATGTTGCAAGTTTTTCAAAATCATCTCTCCTCATCAGTGGCAGTCGTTTGATTTGCCAATAACTACGCTTTAGCAACTAAACATGAGCGAGAGTTCATTAAAATTCTCGATCATCATCATCGCATCTTCTAATATTTCATGCTTATAGGGTTCTGAGATAGCATCAGCCACGGCAATCACATCCATACCAGCAGCTTTTGCAGCCAACACCCCCGCATGTGTATCTTCAAAGACTAAACACTTGTCTGGACTGACACCAAGATCCAGTGCCACCTGTAAAAAAACGTCTGGATAGGGTTTGCCCCGGGGAACTTCACAGGAGGTCCGAATACTATGGACAAAATGGGCCACCCCATGGGTCTTTAAAACAACTTCAGTAAGATCTCTAAAATTTGAGGTTCCAATGCCGATTTTGACACCACTGTTCACAAGACACTTTAAAAATTCTTCTGCCCCGGTTTTCAGTGGAATTCTATTTTCGTAATAATCAAAGGCCATACTGATCCATTCTGCTTTGATGACATCAACGTCATCTTGAATATTGAATCTTGCCTTAAAATAAAGGGCTGTTTCAGTGGTGGACATGCCCTCTATTTCCTTTTGTAAATCATCTGGCAGGGCATAACCATGTTTGAGCAAATAGGTTTCATCAATGGATTTCCAGATCCACATGGAATCCACCAATGTCCCATCCAGATCAAATATCACAGCGTCGTATCGTTTTGTCGTCATCCTATAGTTGCCGCTCTCTTTGAATACTTGGCATGATCATATAAATCCTCCCAGTCTCTTTTTACGGATAGATACCCTACAAGTACTATGATTAAACTTGGTAGTAGCGTTTGTTGATATAACTATCAATCAGCGATGGTCTCTGCTCAGATGACAGTAGCCCTTTAGCTTTTAAACTCTTAATGATTCTATCATCCAGCGAATGGAGAATGGCTTTTTCTTCGTTTACCAGTACAATTTCAATGAGTTTGCGATTGAGTTGCTTTGAATCGGATTTCACGTAATAAGCTTCTAAACCTTGATAATCGATAGCGCCTAGTAAGCGATAGGTAATATTTTCTTTAATGGCATAGAGTTTCTCTGACAGCTTGCGATGGTCGACAGCCACAAAAGGGTCTTTGTACTTAAGGTCGCGAAATCGCATCTGGTGATGCTTTGCCAACGTATTGTAGTACTGGTAATAAAAAAGACCATCCAAAGCAGATACAATGGCTCTAGGCTCTTTAAGCTCCAAGTGAATATACATTTCTGTATTGGCATCGATAAATGATTTTTTGTCCCGTTCCCCGCGCTCAAGGGCATCAATTAAGTCGCAGCGCATTTTTTTGTAGTGCTCAAAATCTATCTGTATCATAGTCTTCCTATCTCTAATAACGCTCACCATCAGCATAATAACATTCTTTTTCAAAAGTTATAAAAACAATTTCTAGTTGCGAGATACCCGCACTTTTAAAACTACAATTAATTTCGCCAGCGACAGCGTCTTGAATCGCCTGGGACCGCTTAAACCAACCCACTTGAATAAATGGAAAAGTGGTTACCAAATGTCCATTCACAAAAGATTTTGTCTCTAATACGTCAACTGTAAAATCATCTACAGTCAGTTGTGTACTACCCTCAGCAGAATTGGAAATGATTGTTGCAAGTCGTGGTACCAGTATAGCACTGACACCTGAAACCACTTCAGATGGAATACCTCTAATCGTTAATTGTGGCATGCATCATTACTCCTTCACTGTCAATATCAACTTCACTATCCACATCAGCTTCACTGTCCATATCAGCTTCACTGTCAATTACACCATGCAATTGAACTTCAGGTGCTATCATCTGTTCAGGTGGCGGTAAGGGGATGGGTATTAAGGCTGGCATAAAATCAATGTAATCCCCTGATATCAGTTGATACCAAACACCATCTATGGCCCCTTGATTCACAAGATGATGGTGAGAATGAATATGACCAAAGTAAACATGCTTTACATGGCTATCTTCAAGGATTGTATTCAGCTTTGACTTTCTACCCTTTTCATCGAATGGTGGAAAGTGTAAGATTGCAACTTTGGGTAAACCTTCTGGGGCAGTCGCCAAGGATAGTGCTAACCGTTGACATTCCCTTTCAAATACTTTGATATCCTGTTCATTGCTCTCAGCCGACAAGGGGACATTCCATCCTCTTGTACCGACTATCGCTACTTGATCTACAACAAAAGAATTGTTTTGTAAAAAATCAATGCTTTTGAAATGACCTTTCATTTTTTTTAGTGTACTCCACCAATAATCATGATTACCACGGAGTAATATTTTTTTACCAGGTAGTGCATCAATCCATTCTAAATCCACAAAAGCTTCTTTCAAATCGATAGCCCAAGAAATATCACCGGCGATAATAACCGTATCATTATCCTTTATGGTGGCTAACCAATTGTCTTTCAAGCGGACATGATGTTGCCGCCACTTAGCACCAAATACATCCATTGGTTTGTTAGTGCTAAAACTAAGGTGTAAATCACCAATTATATATAATCCCATTCACCCACCAAAATTTTCTTATGCTATTGATTTTCTGACTGTTTAAAGAGTTGATACCGCGGCAAGACACTCTTGATATTAATCAATAAGTCTTCTAGTTCTTCAACGGTACCATTTTCCCATAATTGTTCAAATTTAAGTTGAAAAGTCATGGCTTCATCTTTTCTACCCGCCACCATCAAGACCCGTATATTTGAGGTAATATCGGACACGAGATTGGATTTGAACTCGAATAAAAGCTGAGCTTTAATGATTTCATTTCTAATTTCTTCCATCTCGTCATCCAGTGCAGCGGCGGCTCGAGCAGAGCTCTTTAGTCTTTCACGGATTTCCACAGGAATATTGGACTTATATTTATAATTCAATGAATGCTCGATGGTTGCCCAAAAGTTCATTGCCAGTGTACGAATTTGAAGTTCTACCAGGACATCCTTTTGTCCATAGGCTGTTTGAACTGGGTAGCGAATAATCACATGGTAACTTCTATATCCGGAATCCTTAACATGTTCAACATAGTCTTTTTCATAGACAATTTTAAGGTCCGTGCCATCTCTTTGGCGGATCAGATCGACCACTCGATAAATATCGTCATTGAACTGGCACATAATTCTTAGACCCGCGATATCCTCCATCATGTCTTCAACCTGATCCATTGGAATATCCCGTCGCCTTGCTTTTTCAATAATTGACGAAATCCGCTTCACTCGACCTGTTATAAATTCAATTGGGGAATATTCATTTAGGTCTCTATACTCGTTTCGGAGAGATTTTAGCTTCACCTTTAATTCTTCTACTGCTTGTTCGTAGGGTATGAGCATCGCTTTCCATTCACGAATGTTGTTCATAAAATCACCTCGTTATTATTTCCAATACCCTTTCGGCCATTGATTTTCTAGTATGCCTAATAATTCACTAAAATGGTCGATCATAAAATCAGGATGATATGCCTCTAATGCTCTCTCATCATAATAACCTGTGGTGGTGGCGACTGCAACAAATTCATTCTGTTTAGCGGCTTCAATATCCAGTGGTGTATCTCCAATAACCATAACATCCGATGCTGAAAACTTAAGCTTAAAAGCAGTTTCTGCACGGTTTTTGGCTAAGGACAGCAACTCAAATCGGGATTTCACCTCGTCTCCATAAGCCCCTTCTTCAAAATAATGCATTAATCCCGAAAGGCTTAATTTGACGTTGGCACCTGCACGACAATTGCCAGTTCCAATCACATGATAAAGACCCGGTTGTTGAAGGGTCTCCAGAACGACGTCGATACCACCCAAAATAGCAATCCCTTTACCTGTTTTGATGCTTTGTGTTAATAACTCACTATAATGTTTAAAAAAACTATCAAGATTGAAGTGCTTAATTTGATGCCTTTCATTGATTTCTAAGACCGTTACTAAATCCAAAGTTCCAGCCATTTGAATCCCAGCAAGTGCATTTTCAATACCGTATAAATCCATATAAGCTTTTTCTAATGATTCTCTACCGCTACCATAGCAGTGTATCAATGTACCATCTAAATCCCAAATAAGCAGTTTACTCATAAATACCTCGATTCCTAGAAGTCAAAGACCAGTAAAACCTATGGCATGCAAAGTTGTTAGAATCATCAAGGAGAGAACGCTAATAAAAAAACCAATAACAAAAGACAGTTTCACTTGCTTTCTTCCTAAGTAACGGGTTCGATCGGCAATTAGACCGGTTAGTGAAACGATAAGAATTGCAAACGAAAGCCAAACATTGAAAACCAAGTTATCACTCTTCCAACCACCGCGTATTAATATATTAAAAAAACGATCAAGGGGATATTCTTCTACAGGTCTTGCCGAACCATACAATGCAATCAATACAAAAATCAACAACCATTGGAGATTCATCCAATAACCTAATAGAGTGCCATACTTCTGATCACTAATATTCTTTTTGATCTTTTGTGAGTCCAATTGCGCCATGCCCTCTTCCATACGCTCGTTTACACCTTCGTCTGCAACCCGCTTAAGGTATTTCCCTTGTAAATGATTAATTTGTGTTACCAATTCGGCTTCTAGTGCTTTAGAAACACCAATAAAAGTAACCCGCAGGTCATACTTCATGGAGCTGTCTGTCATCAACTGGCAAACCACAACCCTGGCCCTAATGACCATTGGATGACTTGGTACTAAATTCAGATGGCAGATAACAATGGCACCACTGGGTATTTTTTTTGTGACCACACATCTGAGGCCACTAGCACTGATATCCCGACTTAAAACTTGAATTTTCTTTTCTGGTTCTTGTTCAAGTTCTATAAACATTTCTTGAACAAAGCTAAGTCTAAAAAAGTCACGGCGTTGTTTTTTCTTGAATTCTGTTGTTCGCTCAATAATCCACATGGCAACATTGTCACGATTCACTCGGGTTTTCAGTGTTGCATTAAATGAATACAAATCATATTTGTTAGTACTTGGATCCAACTGAAAAAACACCACTTCAAACCGTTGATCACCTGCTAATAACACCACTTTGCCTTGGGCCAATGGCGTATAAATTGCAAATTGCTTTTCGGATACCACATGGTCAAGGAGTGTTCGAAATATTTGTTGTTCTGGGCCTATTTTGATATGGAGCTCGATTGTATCCCCTGTAGAAAAATTAAACGCCATCGGAACCCCTTTTACACGTTTAGACTTCACTAACTCTATTTTACCACGAAATTGATTAAACATGACAAAAACCTCAAAAGCCGATGATATTCTAACAGCTGTTAGATGGCATGGGTTTGAGGTTTAAGGTTAAAGATTTTATCTATGGTATTATAGCAACTTTAACAGGTTTGTAGTGATGATAACTATAAGCTTTTTGCCATATTGGTTTTAGAAATTGCCAAGTATAAAACAGCACCAAGAGCAACACCAACAACCGCTTGCAAGACATTGAAGGGTAGATTAAGGATAAGACCTTCTCGGTACAAGAAATAGTCAGCGATAAAATAACCTGAAATCATTACAAGACTTCCTGTAGTAGCTGCGATGATAAATCTCAGGGCTACTGACAACCGTTTTTCAAAGGCTTTTGTTAACACTGCAAAGACAAACATTACGACTAATGAATCCAAGGCCTTGATGATAAATGTTGGTATTGCATAACTGGCATACCCTTTGCTAATATCAGCTAATAGGGATCCAAGTCCTGATGCTAAAGCCGCCACTGGACCTAAAAGAACAGCTCCCACATTGATAACTGCGTCACCAGCATGAATGTAGCCGGTCCCAACAGGAGCACCAAGATAAGTTGCAACAAATACCATTGCCGCTAATAAGCCTCCAATAACTAGTTTCTTTGTTGACATATGCCCTCCTTGTGTGTGGTAAATCTGATTAGCACCAACCGAAGGCGCACTACCACTATCTTTTTATGATTTTAACAGGTGCCGTCACTGTAAACAAGATACTCATTTGGATTTCAATCTTTGTATCGATACAATAAAAGACCACTGACAAGTCGCCAGTGGTCTTTTGTTTATTCTTATTTACACCAATACCTCATTAGCTGTTATTCAGCTTTTTTTCTTTAGCCTTTGATTCTGTAACGCTGACCAACCGTCTGAAGACCACCTGTGAAGCCCTCTTCTAAAGCAGCAAATTTCCACTCGCCGTTATGCTTATAAATTTCACCTATAAACATACCTGTTGCCTCTGGGAAATCTTTATTGAGATTGTAGCGGCATACTTCTTGATTATTGCGTTTATCCACGACTCTGATAAATGCATTTTCAACTTGACCAAATTTTTGCTTCCGTTTGTCTGCATCATAGATATTGACCACAAATCTCAGTTTCGCTGCTTGCGTATGGAGTTGAGTCAGTGTTACGTCAATGACTTCGTCATCACCTTCGCCTGCCCCGGTTAAATTATCGCCATGGTGCAAAATGCCTGAGCCTTTTGTTTTACCAAAATAGATAAGTTCTAGGCCAGCGTCTGCTTCATCCAATACCACGACAGATGCATCTAAATCAAAATTCGCACCGCCACCACCAAACAAACCACTTAAACCTTTTGGTTTTGCAATATCCCAACCAAGACCAATATGCATTTCAGAAAGTCCTGGAAAATCCTTTGTCAAATTAATTTTTGCACCTTTTGTTAAATTAATACCCATGAAAAACCTCCGTTTTTTTCTTAGTTTGCATCAATGCCGTAGTTAGCGCAAAGTGCTGGCAGACCATCATTGAAACCAGAACCAATTGCGCTGAATTTCCATTCT
Organism: uncultured Fusibacter sp.; assembly: GCA_964522015.1. Lineage (GTDB taxonomy): Bacteria > Bacillota > Clostridia > Peptostreptococcales > Acidaminobacteraceae > QQWI01. The sequence goes on from CAZFST010000016.1 coordinate 66,380, forward strand.
CCAGCATTTCTATATAACTGGCCGCAAATAACAGCACCTTCTGTTGAGTAGTCTTCGCCTAAGTCAAAACGAATTAATTCTTCGTTTGTTAATGGGTTGAAAATTCTGATGAAAGCATTTGAAACTTGACCAAAGTTTTGATTTCTTTCTTTTGCTTCGTGAATGTTGATAACAAAATCAATTTTTGCAACATTGGCATCAACACTTGCTAGGTCAATTTTGATTTGTTCATCGTCCCCTTCGCCAGCACCTGTTCTATTATCACCAGTGTGCTCCACACCTGTAGTCGTCTTATTACCATAAAAGATAAAGTCTTTTTCTTGTTTGCATTTACCGTTCTCATCTAATAAGAAAACCATGGCATCCAAGTCAAAATCTTTTTGTCCATCGTATTTATTGACGTCCCAACCTAGGCCAGCAACAACTTGAGTAATACCAGGATTAGTTTTTGTTAAGTCAACTTTTTGTCCTTTTGCTAAACTTACGCCCATTGTAATACCTCCATTTTAGTAGTAGTTAAGTATTTTGATTATCAATTCGATAATTACTTGATTATCCATTCGATAATCAAGTGATTATCGGTTTTGATTAGCACTTGCTAAACCGAGCTTTTGAAGCCAATTTTTAAAACTCTTAGGATTACGTGTCTGAATCAGAACAATGCCAGGACCTTTAAACTTACAAACCAACATTTCTCCGGATGCAAAACTCGATAACCAGCCCCCAGAAGCCTTGTCAATCTTATATTGCATATAGTCTGTCCATGCTACTAAATGCCCATTATCAACAGTTATTTCTTCGCCGTCTTCTAAATTGATGGCATGAATTGCACCATAACTACTTAAAAATACGGTTCCCACTCCGCCAACACTCAGTGTAAAGAAGCCTTCACCAGAAAACATACCCTGAACCAAATTCTGCATCTTTGTATCAACGGTAACACCTTCAGTGGCTGCTAGAAAACCATCCTTTTGGACTTTCAGCTTATATGATCCATCTAATTCCACATCGATGATGCCACCAGGAGATGCGTGACCTAACAGGACCTCCCCATCACCCCTTTTAGCCGTTAGCTTTTGAAAGAAGAAACTTTCACCAGCTAACATACGAGTCAATCCTTTTAAAACCCCACCTTCCATACTGCCTTCTACATCAATGGCAGATGTCATGGTAATCATGGCATCGGACTCAGCCTTAATGGTTTCCCCTTGCTTCAAACGATATTTGATAATGGGAAATGCATCTTGGTATAATATTTCATAACTGCCCTTTGAATTCATTTTGTCCTCCTTACTGTCAAAACTCGACGGTGTAAGATCAGACCGAGTCATTTAACTAACCGATGCTCAGTCCATACTGTGTACAAAAGCCTTCTAAGCCTTCTTTATAGCCAGAACCCACTGCGCTAAACTTCCATTCTGAACCTGCCTTATAAACTTCTGCAAATAAAAGGCCAGTTTCTGTTGAATAGTCTTCACCCAAATCATATCTTACAAGTTCTGCACCAGTAGCATCATCTACGCAGCGGATATAAGCATTAGAAACTTGACCGAAATTTTGCTTTTTCTCAAGGGCTTGATAGATTGTCACCGTTATAGCGATTTTTTCGATATCTGAAGGGATTTTATCAAACTCAACCATGATGACTTCGTCGTCACCTTCACCTTCCCCAGTTAAATTATCGCCAGTATGTACAACGCCACTGTTTCTGCCTACGAGATTATTAAAAAATATAAAATCTTCAGAACCAACGCATTTTGTGTTTGCATTTAGCAAGAATGCCGATGCATCAAGGTCAAAAGTCGAACCACCTGTGTAACGGTTTGTGTCCCATCCTAAGCCAATTCGAATTTTTTTTAGATTGGCATTGCCTTTTGTTAAATCTACCTTTTGCCCTTTAGTTAAATTGATACCTGCCATATTGTAATATTCCTCCTTTTAATGTGTTTTGCCGTACAAAACACGATTTGTGTTTTGCCGTACAAAACACGACTTGTGTTTTGCTGTACAAAACACTAATATGTTTTGGTTCAAGTGACAAAGCTATCTTTGCCACTTGAACCAATTTTAAGTATCTTATGGGTGGGGATTTTTAGAAAACCACACCCTACTTAATAAAATAAAGAAATCAAATACACTTAAACTGATTTAACAATCAACTTCCGTATCATATCTACTGGAATTACCAAGAACGCCATGGCCGTGACCAGTAACCATGAACTAATGGATAATGGTACCGTTCTTAGTACCACACCACCAAACTCAACAACCCCTATTTGAACAATAAAGATGATTAGGAGAACCCGTAAAAATCTTTTGTTCTTATTCATGTGTTCAAATAAATTAGTGGATTCAGTCCGGGCATTAAAGCCATTTAGAGTTATACCCAAAACAAAGAATGTAAACAAGAAAGTCATTAAATAATCGTGATTAGGCGCTGCGATGATGTCCTGAAGAGGTTTAAAGAATAAAATGGTCAAACAACCTGCTACAATCACAGCAGCTGCCGTTAAAATACTTTGGAACATCGATGGGGTTACGATGTTTTCTTTTCTTGAAATCGGCTTTTCTTGCATGTATCTAGCAAGAGGAGCTTCACCACCAAATGCAAGGGCTGCAAGTGTATCCATAATCAGGTTGATCCACAGAATTTGAATAATGGTCAGTGGTTCGTGAACACCGAGTAGTGGTCCTAGGAAGCTGATGGCCACAGCTGCGACATTGACTGTCAACTGGAAAATGATAAACTTACGAATGGATTTAAAGATTGTTCTACCATAGAGAATTGCTTTCTCAATTGACAAGAAGTTATCATCCAAAATGACGATATCACCAGCTTCTTTGGCAACATCTGTACCAGAACCCATTGCAAAACCGACGTCCGCTTTTTTCAGTGCTGGCGCATCATTTACGCCATCTCCTGTCATACCAACAACCAATTCAAGTTCTTGCGCTATTCTTACAAGTCTTGATTTATCAAGTGGTAGGGCCCGAGCAACTACACGAATTCTAGGTAGAATTGCCTTGAGTTCGTCATCACTTAGGGCACCAAGTTCTTGCGAGGTTAAAGTGACATCATCATCCGAAGTAATGAGACCAGCATCTTTTGAAATGGCAACAGCCGTTTCTTTTCTATCGCCGGTAACCATGACAACTTGAACCCCAGCATTTTTAACCTCTTGTATGGCAGCCTTTACTTCTGTTCTCACGTTGTCTCGAATACTGAGTATGCAGATTAAAGATAAGTCATCATCTGAGTCAGACAAGTTGTTTTTAACTGCAACAGCAATCATACGCATAGCTTTATGGGCTTGTCCAAGCATGTAGGCTTCAATGGCAACTTTATCAATTGGTTTCAGATTTCCATTTGTATCGACATAACTGGTACATCTTAGCAATAGCGCCTCTGGAGCACCTTTGATAAATTGCTTTTTCTGTCCTTCTGATTCCATCACGATGCTAGAACATTTTTTAACCGAGTCAAAAGGCTCAAAATCGATGACACTGGCTTTATCGATCATATCATGAACCGCTGAATGAATAACAAAGCTCAGTAGTGCTCTATCCGTGCTATTACCACCCACAGCCTGAGTATCTGCATCAGCCAACTCGACGCAAACCCCTTTTTCATCTACCTGTTTACACACATTTGAAACTGTTGAACTATTATTTGTGGCAATACCGTGAACGATATGCGAGGTAATAAAATCCCCCGTTTCGCCAATGTTTTTATAAGTGTTCAATTCGCCATCTACCAGTGCAACAACTGATAATCTACCTTCTGTTATGGTACCCGTTTTATCAGAAAATAAAATATTAATACCACCAGCTGTTTCAATACCGTTAATTTTTCGAACCAGTACATTATCGTCCATCATCTTGCGCATATTCATGGCCAGCACCAGTGCAATCATCATTGGCAGACCTTCTGGAACCGCCATTACGATAATGATTACCGCAAGAATCAGTGCATTGACAGCGAGATTTAAGAGACCAATAACATCACCAAATAGGGCAGGATCAGCATAAAGTTCTACACCAGCAAAGGCGATTGCAATCACTGTACCGCCAATATAACCAAACATGGATATTTTATCAGCCAACTCCCCTAATTTGATTTTAAGTGGGGTATCGCGTTGAGCTTCTTGCATTTCTTGTGTTAGTTCACCATAAATGGTCTTGACACCAACTTCTGTGAGGGTCATAATCGCTTCGCCAGAACAAACAACAGTACCTCTAAAAACACGGTAAGGGCTTAGAAGATCTCTTGCATCAGCTATGGTATTGTTGCCTACCACAGTTTTTGACACTTCATCTGATTCCCCATTTAGGGATGCCTGATCTACTTTGATATGACCATGAATGAGAACACCATCGGCTGGAACTTTATCACCTGGTTGAAGTACGATGGCATCACCCACAACAAGGGTATCGATATAGACTTCAATGAGTTCGTCATCTCTATAAACTTTACATAAAATTCTTGCCGATTGTTCTTGTAATTCCTGGAATTTTCCTTCGTTTTTATGCTCTGAATATACAGACACAAAATTGGCGATTAAGATCGCCATGGCGATACTCAATGACTCATACCATTCTGCACGGCCTAAAATGGTGAACACCACATTAACCGCCAATGCAAACATAAGAATTAGAATCATTTTGTCTTTAAAGCCATTGAGTAATTTACTAAATAGCGACTCCTGCGGCTCCATTGCAAGTGCATTATCGCCGTACTTAGCCCTACTCTCTGTTACTTGCTGACTACTTAAACCGTACTTCTCCATTTGACCCTCCCATTTAACCAATGCTACATTTCCTTATATCAAAGCAAGTTAAAAACCCACTGCGATACCACATTTTGTTAATTGTATTAATTGATATAGCAGCTAATTTTAATTTACAAAAATATTATGTCTAATCTGTTAACAAAGTATGTGCTAATTTATGAACTTGTTGCAATATATCTAGGGTTGAGTGAAAACTTTTGTACTTTGAAACCGTCACCCCATTTTGTTGATGAATATCTGATTCTTCTAGCAAAGAGGCATCACCAGGTAAAAACCCCACATCGCCATGGATTAACATGCCATAATCCAATTTACCGTCACCGGCTGCGATGGTGTAGTTCGTGTCTAAATAATTTTCTAAAAAACGCAATGCATTTTCTTTTGTAATTTCCTTTGGTATGATATAGACTTTCTTGCCTTGAATTGTGAAATTGAAACTATCGTGATCCAGGACCGCCAAAAGATACTGATCCATTTCCTGGGTAAAATCCGTTTTACACATGATGAACTTATCTCCAATCCACTGAACAGTATCAGGTAGAGTCAGTTCAGAAGATATAAGCAATTGCGTCATAGCCTCTAGTTTAGAGTGGAAGTCACCCGATTTTAAATAGCTTTGAATTTGTGTTTCCCAAACCCCTAACGTCTTGCCAAAGTGGAGGATTGTAGCCCCATTTTCTATGATTGCAAAGGGGGAATCTTGAAACAGATGAACACGGTCGTATAAATGTTTAGCACGGGTTGTTACTGGAACAAAATATAGCAATTTGCTAAGCAATGTTCTCATTTCTATAGCTTCTGACAGCATAAACGATATTTCTTTGGTCCCGTCACTTTCAACACAGGCGACAAAGCTACGAACATGGTCGTTCAAAAACTTTGCTGAATAGATCATCGTTCGATCCAAATCGGTTGCAAACAGAATCTTTTTCATCAGTTCTCCATCTTCTATTTACCTTTGTAGTAACCATTAAAATAGAGGTAACGCCTACACATCAGCAACGTTTTTGATTAAGCCACAAACGCTATATGTTTTAAGGGGATAATGAATAGCTTCCACCCCTTTTTCTTCACACAACTGCAAAATGTGCTTAATATACTTGGGATTAGCAGTTTCAAAATTCACAAGAACCTTCCAAGGTAATCTTCTTAGCAGAACACGGGTGGTTTCACCTACCCCAGGTTTGACCCAGTTGATGTCCTTCATGTTGAAGTGAGCAGCAATTTCGGTGACTTCTTTGATACCATTGTTTCTTTCGACTGTTTCAAGTATTTCAGAAGCCTTAAATGGTTTCAAATCCGATCCAAAGAATCCCTGGACGCTATTGATAAATTGAAGAGATTGATCTGAACTTTCTAAATCACCATAATAGACAGCCCCATGATAATCATGGGAACCAATTAAATCGCTACGGTGTATAGTCCGGCTGAATAGGCCGCTAACCGTGGCATTTAAACAGGCGCTGGGGATCAGAAAGTCTTGATGGGTTCCACATAAATCCGTGATATAGGCAGGGTCAGAGAGAACGGCCAAGGCACTTGAAAGGCCGACAAACTCTTTATCAATGAGCTTGACCCGTTTGATATCTGCGTCTAGTTCATTGTTAATGGCACCTTTTCCGACCCATCCGTCTAAAAATTGAATGCCGCCGGTGCCGTGGGCGTGGATGATGGTCTTAAGTGCATTGATATCTATACCCTTTCCGCGAATAATAGAAACCGAATAATGGGGTATCTCAATTTGATAAACATCTTTAAAGTACCGCTTCACCAACACACCAATGGGGGTGCCTGCGCGGGCAAGGGAGACGACAACCATTTGATTGCCATGGCGCTGAAAAAGTTTCTCGCACAGCCTTGCAACAGCACAAGCTGTCTCTTCAGACAAGCTCAGTAAAGCGTCGTTATAAACTTGTTGATATTTTGGAGATGGGGTATATTCTTTGGGTAACATTTCAGAATAATGGGTGCCCCCTTGAATCATCTTTTCCCGTTCGAGTGTATCTGTTTCTGTCATATGACCACTTAAGTCTTTCAATAAGACTGTTACATCATTAGCAGAAAAACTGGTTTTGACTAAAGTCAATCTAATCCCCCTAGCATTGTGTATCGATTAATTTGATGAAACTTATATCCGTATTGCCATGGCTTTTAAGGGCTTCAATGACAGTCGTTTTAAATAGGCCAGTGGCATCATTTCCCTCTGTCACCACAATCACTTTATCATACTTCTTGAGATTATAAATGTAAGTCTCCCTGTCACCATAGGGACTGGTCAGAGGATTGACACAGGTGGCAGCGTACTCTGCATGGGACAAACAAGGTGTAATTGGACTTCTTGTGGTGGCGTGAAATAAAGCGTCTACCCCTTCATACTGCTCAAAATAATCAGCAATCAGCATTGGTATCATCATAAATTCTTCTGTACCAAGCACGAGGATACTTTTATTTTTTGGTTCTGCCCATGGCTTTAAAAAACTTTCAAATTCACTTCCCATTGCCCTCATTACGGCAGTACCGATGGTTTCCCTCGCAATTACAGGCGCCACAAAAGTCTGAGCTCCCATGGAATCCTTATGGATCAAGCCATCAGGTAAACCAACTTCAAATTCGTTAACAGACACAACTGGTAACTGAACTTGATAAGATTTCACCTGCCCCCGTAGTAAGCAAACAGTTGGAATACCTCTAGTTTTGAATCTAAGTGCATCCTCTGGGGACTGCCAATTCAAGATTGAGATGACACCATAATTAAAGTCGCTTTTAAATTTGTTGAAGGCTTCAATAAAATTGAGAATGGTGTTACCTGTAGTGATTTCATCCTCGACAAAGACGATGCGATCACAGGCCAATAGCAAGTTCAAGTCCCCATAGACCAATTGAGCGGGGGCATGACTGTGTTCTTCTCTAAATTCGATCAGGGGTTGAATCTCGGGGTGAATTTCCCTTGTGGTCCGAATGGCATAGACGCAGCCTGGCATGGTGCTTGCCATGTAATGTCCAATGGCGGTGGCGGTTTCTGCAAAGCCAACAAGGGCTATCTTTTCTCCAAAAAAAGTCTGATTAGCAAGGTCTGCCAGTTCGCTGTACATGGTAAATATGACCTTAGGTGATACGGGGATATGCTTCCCTTGATGACGATTGACAAATAGAAAGTCCCGTTTAGCATTACCTTTTCGCTTGCAAATAGCAATGGCATCTAGGATGTCTGGATTGGCAGAGAGATTTTCTGTTATATTGATAAAATCCGTTAATTTGTACATGGTAGCACCACCAATGTCTCAATATGAGAAACAAGAACTTCTTTTAAAGTCTCAGGTAGTGTAATTGGCAATCCAAGTAGCTCTCTAATGGCCAAATAAGGAATATTCACACCAGATAAGCAGGATTTATGAACCCCTCCGCTCATTCGGGCATTGACCTCTAAAAGATAAATTTCATCCCGGTGGTGCCTAACTTGTAAATTGAAGGGCATGGTCAGACCCGTTAATTCTTGAAATCGAGTGGCCAAAGCCACAAACTTAGGATCATTTGAAACCTGAGTAACACGACCTTGATATTTAAATCTTGGGACTGCAATAAAACCTGCAGAAGTCATTAAGCAATCGATACTGACCTCCGTACCATCAAGGTAGGGCATCAACATCAAATCATCAAAGGTTTCAACTGTTGAAAACATTTTACGGGCATCTTCAAGGGCCATTCTTGCCCCGTGGCCTTTGACAAGATCATCAAGACTATAAGGCTGATCGTCTATTACCCGAAAGCTTAAGCCACCTTCTCCTCGGACGTACTTAAAGATAATCCGTTCTTCAGGGTTTTCCGCCCTTAGCTTTTGGAATGCTAAGTCAAATGAGGCAATGTCATTTGCCACTGCCATTGGAGCAATGTGACAATAGTCAGACATTTGTTCAAATAGAACAGCTGTTTCAATCTTGTCCCCTAACTGCCTTAACAGTTTAGTATCTTTTGAAACCATCACGGCGACGCCTAGGGCTTCAAATTCACTCAGTCGCTCTGAAATGCCACGACTCCCCCTACGAGGGATAAAAATGGCGACTTCATGAGCTTTGCAGAACTCAAGACACCAGTCAACATAGTCGTTTTCATCTTCAATAACTGGCTCAACATAAAATTCATCGCAATTTTCCTGATAAACACAATAATCTTTATCGTTTGATCCAATGATGTAAAATGACATCTGCTCAGGGTTATCCCGGACAAGATCAATAATATTCCATGCAGTACTAAAAAAATGATTAAACCATACTCTCATTAAAGGCAACCTCTTCATTCGCTGAATTTTTTCGTACCCCAAATATTTCTGCCAAGCCCATAATCCGTTTAGCCCAATTGATATGGGTCTTGACTTCGTTCATTTTATTATTACCATAGCCTGTTTGAACGCTTGTAACGCCCTCAGACATACCTAAAATATTGGTTGCATCCCGGTATTCTTCATATGAGACAACTAAAGCGGCTTGAATGACAGGTAGTTGCTTTGGGTGAATGGCTGTTTTACCAATAAAGCCATTGAGCTTATCAAGACGCATTTCGCGCTTGATACCCTCAAGCCAAAGAGTGCAAGTTTCCGTACCATAATATTCCCAAACCGCAGCAGAAACCACATAATTTCGCCCGAAATAATTGATGATATCTGAAAGACAATCAGCAACTACGCCGATTTCCCAGATTGTATCCGATACACTTCTTCTGATGGCATAAATATGAGAAAAATCTGAGCCGCCCACTCTGATATTAAGCACGTGATCAGAAACCGCTTTTAAGGCTTCGTCAATAACATGCAGGTGTTCACGTCTGGTTTGACGGTACATGATACCCCGACTTTCAAGAACTGGCATCAGGTAAATATGCTTACATAGTGATGATTCCAAAGCAATTTTGAAGGCATCAACATAGTCTTGCACGTTATCTTTATCCACTTTAGGAATCACAAAACCCGTTAACACACTGACTGATTCCCCCATCCGATTACCTAACATTGTAATTTGCTGAGGTGTTCTTACCCGTATAAAAATAAGTGGCAGCTCATTAATAGAAATCTCATTTTGCATCACTGCCTTATGAATCGTTTCCAGTGTGATAATTACATCATTCTCAGCTTTTTCCACCATATCATCACCAATGGAATCCTCAAGACATAGTACTAAGGATTTTACATTGGGAAGATCTAAATTTATAATTTTCTTCGCAATTTTTGTATAAGTTGCCGGCATATACAATAGCGCCCCAACGGCGTATTGCAATGCTGATTTTCCACTGTATTTATTCCATTCAATTGGCTGAATTTCCAATTGTTCATCTGTGAAATGATATTTCAAATCGTACCTCCCCTAGAACTAATACAAACCACTTATGCGCCTATAATCCGTTGTGGCTCAAATTACATTGTACCATTAATTAGAAAAGATTCAAGAGAACACATGATTAAGAATGCATTAAAAATCCCAATTATATGACTTATAAACTTAATTTTCTTGGTGATGAAAAGCCCAAAGTCTGTCCCTGGCCCCCTGGTCAAAACCGAAAAATTCACACAGATAACAGTGCAAACCCCATTCCGGATTTTCAATGACTGGCATCACCTCAAAAGTCGAATTAATGGCATTATTTTGATTCTGTTCTTTAGGTGAGTTGTGGAATTCATAGCAAGCTTGATACCAGTGATTAAGGCAATTCATATCACTTGCTGTGAATTGCGGAACAGGGATTTTCCCCAGGGGTGACGCATAAAGTTCCAGTAAATCACCTTTTCGTTTACCATAATGAAAGAGCCATAAATACACAAAGGCACTATTTAAATAAGCGGTATACGCCTTTAAATCTGAGACATCAAGGGTATTACTGCCTAAAAAGTAGACATCAGCGCTACCATAAAGGGGCTCCTCCCAAAAGGCAAATTGATTCTTCTTAGCCCGTTGGGGCACAAGGATTTTAGGCCTTTCAAAAATGGCTTGATTTCTACCCCATTGAAGTTGATACCAGGCTTTAAGACCCTTTTGAACCTCTCTTCTCAAGGATAGAACTGGACGAAATCTTTCAAGATGACCCAACCACTGAGGAAAATCTAAAAAGCAACTGCTATCAGTGTACAAAAGCCATTTAAAGCCTTCTTTTGTAACTTGGAAAGGTTTAATGTGGCTATTCTTAACAAAGGGTTTGAAAATTGCTTTTGGTGCATCCTGGGGCAACTCACTTGGTTCAAATACGAAAATTGGCCCTTGAAATGTTTCATCCTCGGCAATGTCAATGGGTGCTTCCTTCAAGAGTTCTCTATGACTTTCCCTTAAACGATCAGCCCCTGAAACCACCCCTTGATTAATTTCTAAAATTTGGTGGAGTGTCTCAGAGCAACCAGCTTCAAATTGATTGAGGATCAGTGCCCATTCTGAATTGTCAGTGAGTCTCATATGTCCATAATCGTCATAAAGAGCCTCTTGTGGGATCATTTCCTCAACCCCATCCCGACGGAGGCGTATGGTTGGTCTAACAACAGGTTTAGCAACTTCCATGAGCCGAATTTCTCCATTAACATCACCACTGCCATTGTTTGCACTTGCAAATTCCCAATGGGTCTCTACTGGTCCACGACGGCATAGGGTAAATGACAGAAAGCACAAGGATTTTACGTCTTTAAATAGCGTCGAAGTATTCAGTGGTTGCAAAACCAAAATATCAGTCTCTTCTTGCATCTGTTTACGGAGATTTTTTGCCCCATCTGCCGTTGTGAAGTAATGAGTGGTAATTTGGGTTAAAACCCCTCTCGGCCCTAACCACTTGATCCCTAGACGCAAAAAAAAGTAGAAGAGATCCATTTTGCCCTCGTAGTAGGGCGCCAAATAACTGGCCTGTCTAAGGGTTTGAAACAAAGCTTTATTACCCCTTTCGCCAAGATAGGGGGGATTACCGATAATGATATCAAATCCACCACTGTCCATGACCTTCTGAAATGAAGGTTGGAGGTAAAGCTGCGTCAGGGTGTTGCCAATAGCAACCTTCAGCGGTAGTTGATTTCCAAAGGACAGGGACATCAACTCTTTAAGCTTAGCCATGGCCTGGGGATTAACATCAGAAACCATCATATTTCCACTGGCCACTTGAAGAATAGGCGTTACATCAATTCCGTAGGCTATCGCTAGGGTTTGCAAAACTTTCAAATGACAAAATGCAAAGACACCGGTGCCTGAAGCCATATCCAACCAATTGGCACGACTTATCCTATCAAGCCACTGCTGAGCCTGATCCAAAGACATCTGGAAGTTGAAAAAGGACTCAATCAAAGAATCCTTTTCAATGTTGCTATTTTGTTTTAAGAAAAGTGAAATACTATCCAGAGCCATCTCTATCGCCATGGGTACTGGGGTATAGTAAGCCCCAGTTTTTTCACGGTGACCTATTTCTATTTCGGTGTCATAAGACAAAATCGAACGGATGTCCTCTGTTAAACAAGGTACAACGCGGCCTATAAACACCTCTAAATTAAGATTCATTTGAAAGTAAATCTGCCATTTCGACAACAGCAACGGAAAGTGGAATAATACCCCAATCACTATTTTCAATCCGCTCTTTTAAGAGCTCTGCAACTGATTCGTGGGGGCACTCAAAAATAACCCTTTTACCTTCAATCACAAAATCCACCTCATCGATATCAGCATTTGCGTATGTGAAAACCCCTTCCAAAACAGATTGGCTAACCCAGGGTCTTTCACAAAACTTATGAAATGCCTTTGTATCATCAATTCTGCAGGTGAGTTCGTAGACCACAAATTCTTCTTCTGGCGCGACAATAGCAAGGCTATCGATCATCTTCATGGCCCAATTGAGAAGCAAGGGCGTTTCACGCAAAAAGCCTTCGATGGTATAGGTCCCATTATCTTTAGCCTTCTGGTACTGTTGCATCACTTCTTTCACCAAGATGGTCTGGGCACTCTTGGGCATTTGCTCATAGGTCATACTCACTGCATAACTCCCCCTAACATCGTAAATACGAGTTAAATAAAGGGACTCTTTATCCACGGTTCCATCGAAATCATTTTCGTGTATGTGAAACTGCCTTTTAGTGAAAATATCCTCAAAAATAACGTATTTTTTATTGACCCAAACACTGTAAACACTAAAATGGGCTCTTGAAATAGCTTCGAGGTAAACGTCACTGACGGGCATCAATTCTTTTGACATATTTTTAATATCAGCATAATGGTGCAAAAACCATTCGTTAAAAACAGTCGGATCAATTTGTCCTAAAAACTTATCAACTTCAATATTAAAGGCTTTATAAGCGCTCTCAACCAGGGCTGTTTGCGTAGATATTGCAACCAAGACATCATCTAAGGCTTCCCATAACTTCTCTTGACTCGTCATTCTTTTCCTACCTTTCAATTCAAGTGGCATCATCCACTATTTAGAAGGTCTTGGCCATACAATATGGTAATTGCCAAGCTCGTCTTTAGTTAACTCCCATTCTTCGGAACCACCATCGTATTGTACATTACGAACACTGTCATAGTATTCGTAATTAACCACAATCCAATAACCATCTTCGTCGTTAACAAAGGAGTTGGTGATGACATAAGATAACTTGTTTTGCCTGTAACTTTTCATAACGGTTTCAAAGTCACTTTTTGCCATATCCAATTTGCCATTGAGGTTGGTCATATTATAAGCCAGATCGTATCTTTCAAGCATGATGTAATTTAAGAATGTTTCAACCACTTCCCTAGAAGATGCTGGTTTGTTAAAATTAAGGGTATCGTTGTAGGTAAATTCAGCATAAATTTTATCAGACTTGATATAGGCGTTAATATCTCTGCCTTCTATTTTTATTTGAACCCTTTCTATGGTATCAAGTTCCGTTAACGAATTAACAATTGCATAAAAAATCACATCATAGTAATTAATTTGCCATAAGGTTGAATCTAAAATATCCCGACTAAAATTAATATATAGCTTTTGATTGATAATTTCAGCATCGAGAATTTTTACATCACTTGTTATGACAGGCCTTAAGGACATGGTCTTTGGAAGTGCCGTAATTTCCCTGATCACGGAGCCGACCAAATCATTGTTATAAATGGTCAATGTTCTAGATTCAGACTCTAACATGGAATTGTTGTTCATATAATAAATCTTGCTTTCAAACTTATAGGTTGATGGTTTTGGTGAAATGCCATTGGACTCATTCAAATAGGTCACGGTATTGACACGGGTAATTGTAAATAAAACCAGTATGAGCATCATCGCGATAATGGCTACAAATCTAATACGACTTTTTATCACTAGTATCGCTCCTCTCTACAACTGCCTAACTTTAGGAATCACTATGTCAAAACAGGTACCAACCCCGACTTCGCTAGTAACATCAATCCGCCCCTGATGTAACGAAACAATTTGAAATGCAATGCTAAGACCAAGACCAGAACCTCCGGTATCCCTGGCCCTAGCAGAATCCACTCGATAAAACCGCTCGAAAATAAGGGGTAAATCCCCTTCGGGTATCCCAATACCCGTATCTTTAATGCGCATTCTAACTTCGCCTTTTATTTCTTCTACCCCTACGGCAATTGATCCACCGGCCGGGGTATAATTGATGGCATTCCCAATAACATTAATCAAACACTGTCTTATTTTTGGGGCATCCATTAGACAAAAGACGTTATGATAGGGTAACATAATAATAGAAACACCTTTTTTGTGTGCTAAGGGTTCCATAATGCCAATGGTCTTAGCAATCAAATGGTTGACGATGGTCTGCTGATATTCTAGCTCAAGTCCTTCTTTTTCTAAGTTAACCAGATTTAAAAGCGTCTGGATGATTTGATTGAGGCGATCTAACTCGGAGTTCATATCCTGCATAAAATCATCATAAATTTCAAGGTTGTCTGGTTTTGAATGCATCAAGGTCTCGGCGATTATTTTCATTGAAGCGATAGGTGTGCGCAACTCATGTGAGACATTGGAAACAAACTGTTTACGCATCTCATCCACTTTATAAAGCTTACCAATCATCTCATTAAAAGCTAAAGATAAATCACCTAACTCATCCCGACTTGTTATGACCGCCCTGGCATTTCTATTTTGGGTGGAGACTTCTTTCACTAAATTGGTCAGATTCAAAATTGGCATTGCAACAATGTCAGCAAAAATAGCACTAACCACTGCAGTAATCAGAAGCACACCTAGGGACAATTTAAAGAAACTCTTTGCAATCTCATCAATCCGTTTGAAAATATCATCAGGAGATGAAGACATCAAGAAACAGCCTATCACATCACCACCACTATAAACAGGTATGCCCGCATAAATAACCTTGCCGACATTGGCAAATTGATAGGCCTGTGAAGAAGAAATGCCTTTAAGCGCATTATCCACTTCTACAATCTTATTCATTTTTTTCCCTGCATAATCATCGTAGGAATCAATGATTACAGTGGCCGAACGATCCATTAACATCACCCGGGTATCTAGGCGGATGCTTAACCCTTTAATAAGGGTCTCCATATAACGGAAGGATTGGCTGTTGCCATTGGCAAAAAATGACGTCGCAATTTGATCCGAAACAATTGTTCCTTGGCTTAATAGGTTATTTTGCTTCTCGTCCATCAAGTATTTAATCAATGAGGCGTTGATAAATGCATTGATGAGCAAGAGTGAAATAAGCACTAATAACAAATAGGTGGAAACAAGCTTCCACCTAATGCTAAAAAATATTTTATTCATGCTTGAAATAGTAGCCGACGCCCCACTTAGTCAGAATGAATTCTGGCTGTGAAGAGTTGGTTTCAATTTTTTCTCTGAGTCGGCGAATGTGGACGTCCACTGTACGAACATCGCCAAAGTACTCGTAGCCCCATATGATTTCCAATAATTCTTCTCTTGAATAAACTTTACCCTTATTGACTGCTAATAAGAGTAGCAAATCAAATTCTTTTGCCGTTAAATTGATTTCTCTACCACTGAGAGAGACTTTTCTGCCCATGGTGTTGATGGTGAATTCATCTACTTTCAGGACGCTGGTAGTGGACAATTTATCACCCACTTGAACACGGCGCATAATCGCTTTAATCCGGGCCTTTAGTTCTAGGATATTAAAGGGTTTTGTTAAGTAATCGTCAGCCCCATACTCAAGGCCTAATACCTTAGACGAATCATCGCCTTTTGCCGTCAAGATGATAATTGGTACCATGGATGCTTCTCGGACTTTCCGACAAACTTCTAAGCCATCCATTTTGGGAAGCATCAAATCAAGTACAATTAAGTCGTACGTGTTTTCTAATGCTTTTGTTAGTGCTTCTTCACCATCCACAGCGGTGTCGATGATGTAGTTTTCTTGTTCTAGGCTGTACTTTAAGCCTTTCAACAACACTGGTTCGTCGTCTACAACCAAGAGTTTCTTAGACATAATTCACCTCAAATTTTTTATTTAGGCCATATCGGCAAGTCTCACGATTATTACTATAGTATATCTTATCGTTTTTTGTCTTAAAATTCAATAGCACCAACAGGCACAATCGGATATTTCCTAAGGAAAAACCAGTGATTCTCGTATTTTTTCAAGTTTTTTTTCACCAATGCCCTTAACTTCAAGTAAATCTTGTGCACAAGTGAAGAGACCGTGCTGTTGACGGTAGTCAATAATCCGAGTTGCAATCACTTCGCCAATACCATTTAGAGTCATCAGTTCTTCCTGATTTGCCGTATTGACATCGACAAGTCCCACACTTTCTTCAGCTTTTGTATTGGTAGCTGTAATACTCAAAGTGGTGGTACCCGATGCAGCGGGGGTTTCGGTAGTCACTGCTATTGTTTTTTCAGAAAAGGTGGTCATTGGCACCTCTATAAAGGTTTGTGCCTGTGGTTGAACAGTAGGATCCTTTAACCCTTCACCTGCCGCAACCATCCCCCCATCAAACCACTTAAAAATGGCTAGACCAATCAGGATGATGACAATGACCCCTACTTCATATAAAAATCGTCCCATCCCCACCTCCAATTATTTCACTACCCTTAGTATAACACGGTTGTAGCCATTTTTTTGTGCTGGTGATGACAAGTGTGCAACTTGCACACTTGTCTGTTTTTGCAATACTTTCTGTATAGAAATCTTCAATACTTTCTGTTCCACAGCCCAAGTTATGTGCTATAATCTTTATAGTAAATATGGGAATCTTCATATTAGTTTAATGTAACCTATTCATATTCAGGAGTTTAATATGCGAAAACTGATGGCCCTTGGCCTTTTTTTATGCTTGACGATATCCACACTGGCTTTTGCTGCAGAGCCAGTGATCAACAGTTCTGGTGCCGCTCTTTACGAAGTTGAAACTGGACAATTTCTCTTTCAAAAAAATGGGGATACCCCCATGTTTCCAGCCAGTACCACTAAGGTTTTGACAGCCCTCATCATTCTAGAGAATGCTAAACTAACCGACCAAGTCACTACCCCTAATGATTTTAAAAATCCTGGTGGCTCGAGCATTGCCATCGATCACGGTGAAATTTTCACTGTTGAACAATTACTGAATGCTATGCTGATTGAATCCGCAAATGATGCAGCGGCACTATTGGCCATCCATCACTCGGGTTCCATAGAGGCCTTTGCAAAAGTCATGACAGAACGGGCAAAAGCCTTGGGAGCAAAAAACTCAAACTTTACAAATCCTCACGGCTTACACAGCCCAAAGCATGTCTCCACTGCAAAAGATCTGGCCCTAATAGCCGCAGAAGCCATGAAAAACCCTACATTCAGATCAATTGTGGCCACACCTAAATACACCCTGCCACCCACTAATAAAAAAACAGAAGCCCGAGATTATATAAGGACCAGCAATCTTTTTGTAAGGAATGCTGGGGTTAATATGACTTACAGAGGCAAAAAAATCCCTATTTTTGACCCCACAATCGATGGCATGAAAACCGGCTATACCACTGAGGCTAATAATTGTCTAATCAGTACAAAAAAAGCTGGGGCATCTCGCTTAATCAGCGTGGTACTTGGCGCTGGTGTCGATAATGTTGTTTACTCAGATTCTAAAACCCTTCTGGACTATGGCAGTACTGATTTTAAAGCCACCCGATTTATCAGCGAGGGTGAAATCGTCACCAATATTAAAGTCCCCAATGCTGAAAATGCAGGTTTAAACCTTGTTGCAAAAGCCACACTAACCCGAACCATCGCTGCCCAAGGGGATGGGGCAAAGGGCATTGAACAGGTCATTGAACTGATGACACTGCCCAAAACACCCATCAAGCGTGGGATGGTGCTAGGCACAGTGAAATATGTTAAAGGCACTGAAGTGCTTGCCACTACAGAATTATTGGCAGAACGAGATGTTACATCAGCTAGTTTACTGGGCAATCTCACACAAAAGCTCACTGCTAAATCAAAATTGGAATCACCTTTTGATATTGGGATTGTCGTTGGCAAAGTACTGCTTGCTTTCATAATCTGGCGTTGGCTGGTCACCACGAGAAACCGCAATGAGAAAAGCCGCCAAAGAGC
The DNA here is from genome assembly GCA_964522015.1 of uncultured Fusibacter sp. Taxonomy (GTDB): domain Bacteria; phylum Bacillota; class Clostridia; order Peptostreptococcales; family Acidaminobacteraceae; genus QQWI01. The sequence goes on from CAZFST010000016.1 coordinate 84,689, forward strand.
AGCTAAACTCAAGGCGATCAGGGAAACTATTCAAACCGAAACCATAGAAGTTCCTAAAAACAGCAAACCATCAAAGCAAAATGGTAAAGTAAAAGCTAAAAAACAGATCACCAAGTAAGGCAGATCAAATAAACAAATCTAAGGTTTGAGTGTCATAAAAAAGGTGAAGCACTGAAACGCAGTATTTAGCGTTCCGGTGCTTCACCTTTTTTTAATTGCATCACGACAGGTCTTGTGCCATTTTAACTGACTAGCCTTTGTAGGCCACCATTTCGATTTCTACTAAAACACCAAGTGGTAACTTAGCCACTTCAAAAGCTGCTCTTGCAGGTTTATGGTCTGTGAAGAAACTAGCGTAGACCCCGTTCATAGCTGCAAAATCACCCATGTTATCAAGTAATACGGTAGTCTTTGCAACATCATTAAACGTCAAGCCCGCTTCAGCTAAAATCGCTTGCGCATTTAAAAGACACTGACGTGTTTCAGCTTCAATGCCACCTTCAACTCTTACGCCAGTGGCTGGGTCAAGGGGAATCTGACCAGATACAAATACCATGTTGCCAGCTTGGATAGCTTGTGAGTAAGGACCCACTGCTTTTGGTGCGTTTTCAGTATGAATAACTTTAAGTGACATGTTTTTTCTCCTATTCAGGTTGGCCTTTTTCTGCGCGAATTTCGTCTAGGTAATTGTAGATGGTATAACGGGAAACACATAGTACTGTTGCGACAAAGTCAATGGCACCCTTAATCAGGAAGGCCCCTTGACCATCCAGTTGCTTCACAATCTGGACTTTCTCTTCTTTGCTCATATACGCCACTGGTTTACCAGCAAAGTTAATGGTCTTTTGAACAATATCATTGAGAACATCGTTGACTCGGTTGGTGCTGATATCTTCTGCCCGCTTATTATCTTCTTCAATGCGCATGATATCATCCAACACTTTTCTTGCAGAATAAAGCTCTGTCAAATCGATGTTGAGGCAGTAGCAACCGATGGTTACCCCATCATCATCCTTAATAAAGAACGTTGAGGATTTCAGCACCTTACCATCAAAACTCTTGCCAGTGTAGTTGATGATATCTTGATCTGTTTCACCTTTTTTAACATACTTTAAACTAAATTCAGTAATGGGACTGCCCACACTTCTTCCAGTCACATGGCCATTGGCAATGGCAACAATGGAATTTGGTAGAATGCTAAAATCATGAAGCACCACCTCGGTATTGCTCCCAAAGGTAGCGGCTATGCCGCTGACCAATGGGATAAATCTTGCTAATATAGGGTGAATCGCTGACTGCTCTGGAATTTCCGTTCGTTCGCTCACAGTTATGCCCTTTCTATCGGCCACGTTTACTTCACCACGATATTGACAATTTTATTAGCAATAACAATGACTTTAACCACATTTTTACCTTCAAGGGCATAGCTGATTTTCTCATCTGCAAGGGCAATGGCTTGAGCCTCGTCATTTGAACAATCCTTAGGCATATTGACAACACCCTTAAGCTTGCCATTAAATTGAACAGCCACTTCAACCACTGATTCTTCAAGGGCTGATGGGTCAAAGGTTGGCCATGGGGTTTCGTGCATGGTTGCTGGATAACCCATGGTCTCCCATAGCTCTTCAGTGATATGAGGCGCTACAGGATTTAAAATTTGAAGAAGGGCTTTGTACTCAGCCTTGTTGATGCTACCGTGTGCTGTGATGTCATTGATTAGGGCCATCATGGCTGCAATGGCTGTATTGAACTTCATCCGTTCAAAATCTTCTGTGACTTTTTTAATAGTGCGGTGGATTGGCGAATTGAGTTCTGGCTGGAATGTATCTCCATCCACAAGGATTTCTTGAAGTTTCCAGACTCTATCTAAGAATCGACGGCAGCCTTTTACACCGTTTTGTGACCAAGACACTGATTTTTCAAAGTCACCAACGAACATTTCATAGGTTCTTAGGGTATCAGCACCGAATTCTGTAATAATATCGTCTGGATTGACCACGTTGCCACGGGATTTAGACATTTTCTCGTTGTTTTCCCCCATGATCATGCCGTGAGAAGTACGTTTCGTATAAGGCTCTACCGTTGGGACTGCCCCGCAATCGTATAGGAACTTGTGCCAGAAACGTGAATACAACAAGTGAAGGGTGGTATGTTCCATACCGCCATTGTACCAGTCAACTGGCAACCAGTACTCTAGGGCTTCTTTACTAGCAAAGGCCTCTTGGTTAGTAGGGTCGGTGTATCTCAAGAAATACCACGACGACCCAGCCCACTGAGGCATTGTATCTGTTTCTCTTTTTGCAGCCCCACCGCAAGTTGGGCAAGTGGTATTGACAAATTCATGGATTAGAGCCAGTGGTGATTCGCCGTTCTCAGTTGGTTCATAGCTTTCAACCTCTGGCAGTGTCAGTGGCAACTGCTCAAAAGGCACTGGCACCATACCACAAGAAGGACAATGAACAATTGGAATTGGCTCACCCCAATAACGCTGACGAGAAAATACCCAATCCCGTAATTTATAATTGACTTTTGATTCTCCAAGGCCTTTTTCATTTAAGAATGCGATCATTTTGGCTTTTGCGTCTTCAACATTTAGGCCGTTGATGAGCTCGGAGTTGACCAAAACGCCGTCCCCTGTGTAGGCTTCTTTAGTGATGTCGCCACCGGAAATGACTTCAAGGATGTCTAAGCCAAATGTTTGGGCAAATTCGTAGTCCCTTGTATCGTGGGCTGGAACCGCCATTATTGCGCCAGAACCGTAACCCATCATGACGTAGTCTGAAATCCAAATTGGAATTTCTTTGCCACTGACTGGGTTGATGGCGCGAAGGCCTTGAAGTTCTACGCCGGTTTTGTCTTTGACAAGCTCTGTTCTTTCAAAATCCGATTTTTTGCTGGCGTTTTCTTGGTAATCGTGGACCTCAGCGATGTTTGTAATTTGGTCGTGGTAAGTTTGAACCAAGGGGTGCTCAGGGGCAATAACCATGTAAGTTGCGCCGTAGATGGTATCTGGTCGGGTTGTGAAAACTTCAAGGGTTTCGTCTTTTCCAGCCACGTGGAAGTGAATAGTAGCACCTTCTGAGCGGCCAATCCAGTTCTTTTGTTGGATTTTAGCCCGGGTGATATAATCCACAAGGTCAAGGTCTTTAATGAGTTTTTCAGCGTATGCTGTGATTCTAAGCATCCACTGCTCTTTCTCTTTTTTAACAACGTGGCCACCGCAACGTTCGCAGCCGCCGTTGACCACTTCTTCGTTGGCAAGACCAACTTTACAAGCTGGGCACCAGTTGATAGAAAGGGTGTCTTTATAGGCTAGGCCTTTTTCGAAGAATTTAAGGAAAATGTACTGGGTCCATTTGTAGTAATTTGGATCTGTGGTATCGATCTCTTTTGACCAGTCAAAGGAGAAACCCACTGATTTAAGCTGTCTTTTGAAGTTTCTGATGTTTTCGTCTGTAGCTACCCGTGGATGGATTTTGTTTTGGATGGCGTAGTTTTCTGTTGGAAGACCAAATGCGTCCCAACCCATTGGATAGAGAACGTTGTAGCCTTCAAAACGACGTTTTCTCGCTACCACGTCAAGGGCGGTGTAAGGACGGGGGTGACCTACGTGAAGACCCTTGCCTGATGGGTATGGGAATTCAACCAAAAGGTATAGCTTCTTCTTTTTGCTGTCGCTGCCCTCTGCTTTAAACTGTTCATTTTTCTCCCAAATGTCTTGCCATTTGGCTTCTACCTCTAAATGTTGATAGGGTTTCATCTATATGCCTCCTTATGTGGTTAAGTGCAAATTGAAATTGACATGGTGTGAGTGAAACAACTTGGTACCAGGTAGACAAACTTACTACTAAGTACACCAAACTTGGTGCGAAGTGCACCAAACTTACAGCAAAAAAATAAAAAAGGCCCGCCCGGATGCTAACGCATCAGGTTTAGGGACGCTCTCACGTGGTACCACCCTAATTGACTTTGCAGTTTGCAAAATCCACTCTTTGGTTTGATAACGGAAACCACCCATATACGAGGCGAGTTCAAAGTTATTTGCTTATCGGTTTACACCATCCACCGACTCTCTAGAAAGCCCTTCACTTTTAGTACTCCTCTTACACGATACAATTAAACCTATTTTACGATTAAATAAGGCGACTGTCAAGGGCGGGTGGTAATCAAATGATCAAGAGTTCAACGTCGAAGTTGGAAAACCAATCGGTAATATGGGATAAATAGCTTAACTACGAACTTAAATTTGTTTACAATTTCACAACATATGTAGGAAAACCTTTTCATCGACTGATTAATATGTAAAATTTATCATCCCTGGCAAGAACCCCCCACCTCCTAGCCTTCCTTGCTCACGTAGTGAGTGTGAAGGTGGGAGATGAATTGCCTGCGCCTCTAGAGAGGCGTTTTTTTGAGCAAATCACTAGTCATATTGACGGGAAAGTGGTACAATAAAACCAGAACACATGTTCGTGTTTTGAGGAGGTATTGTACATGGAACGCGCCTATAAATTCAGTTT
>CAZFST010000017.1:0-88077 GCA_964522015.1 uncultured Fusibacter sp.
TACGTGAGCAAGGAAGGCTAAGAGGTGGGGGTCTTCTTGCCAGGGATGATAAAATCAGGTTTTAGGGCGTAAGCCTCCAGAGCCTGATCACTTTTTTTAGTTATAAAATCAGTCATATGTTTCTCCTCACAACTTTCTTAATTGATAGTCGTTATTACTATAGAATAAGCATAGCCTTTTCAAGGTTTTATTTCAACCGAAATCGAAAAACAAGCAAAAAAAATGCATGAAACTCAAAAAATAAACAACAGCAGAGAAAGAAAAGTATCTAAAACTTTTTTCTTCTCTGCTGTTTTCTAATACAAGATTCAGGTCTGATGTACTCCTAGTCAGGTCATCAGGGGATAAGTGCCCCCTTGCGTGTTCTCAAATTGGTGGATTTGAAATGTTGCCATCACTGTACTTCGCTATACGCCCTTGAGTTTGTTCAAACACTGGATCAGTCTTTGACCATGGCCAACCCCCAAAGTGTGTTTTTTCGTAGTCACTGTAGGCCTGTTGAATTTCTGCTTTGGTATTCATCACAAAAGGTCCATATTGCGCAACAGGCTCTCCAATGGGTTCTGCTGCTAATAAAAACACAAAGGCTTCTTCCCCTTCAGCCTTCAAGATCAGGTCTACAGGTGGTAACACGGCCATGTGGGCCACTTTTAACAGGGTGCTTTGCATTTCCCCGCTGGCTCCCGCTTGTCCCTGTTCTGGTCTTTGCCCTTGTCCTTTACCCGGCACGTCGCTAATCCCCAGCCCATCCCCTTGATAAAAGTAAAGGCACCGATTAGCGGTCTCAGATAAAAGGGGCAAGGTGATTTCTTGGCCTTTTGCAATGCGCATAATCAATATTTCAACATGATTCTCAGCCTTAGCTGCCCAAGAATCTGGGGCCGGGCTAGGGGCTTTAACCCCTTGATATGCCCCAGCAACCACTGTCACTTGGGAACAGGTGCCGTCTGTGTGGGCCACTTCAACCTTGGGGATGGTTTCATTCCATAGCATCTTGTAAAAAGGTTGTACAAACTTATCTTTTGCTGGCAGGTTCAGCCATACTTGAAATAAATGGAGGGGATTTGGCTTGTCTTGGTTTACCAGTGGAAACATCTCTGCATGCTGGAGCCCTGCGCCAGCCGTCATCCACTGAACATCACCACCCCCATAGCGTCCCGAACCACCCCCTGAATCAAAGTGATCAACTAACCCTTCTAGTACAATGGTGACGGTTTCAAAACCCCGGTGGGGATGGACTGGAAAACCAGGCACCCTATACCCGTGGTACATTTTCCAAGGGTTTAACAAATCAAAATCATGACCTAAATGACGGGCTTCCAGGGACTCTTTGGGGCCTTGATCGGCATTGCCTTCTGGGTAAAAATCTTGGTGATGGGCGCAAAACAGAAAAGGATCTAATGTTGGCCAATGGAACTCAAGTGGGGTGATTCGTTTAATCAATGACATTTATTACCTCCTTAATCAGTAAAAATCTGAGCATTAGAGTTTGATTAGAGCCCCATTAGAACTCCGCTAACCCTATTGTGAGTGCATTTATGTTTGTGTTATGGTGTTTTTGACATCAGTATAAGCTTAAAGAGAGGCGGATTGGCATGGGTATAATCTTAAAATACACACTAAAAAGTATCAAAGAAAAAAAGATGCGAACGTTTCTAATCATCTTGGCCATTTCATTGTCAGTGGCTCTGACATTTGCTTCTTTGGCCCTAAAGGACAGTATCACCAACACCTTTACAGAGATGATCAAGAAATATCTGGGCACTGCAAATCTTCTGATAACGGCATCAAAGGATTCTGCCAGCGATACGATTCGCCTTAAACCACTTGGTGATGATGCCAAACTGTTTGACTACCAGATTGGCTCCATCGAAGCAAGCGCTACATACAAAACCGATCCTAAAGCTCCCGCTAAAAAATTGTCGATTCGGGGCTACGAAACAGAGGATCTTCAAAAGCTTGGGGTTGTAAAGCTCACCAGCACCTTGGATGAACCCTTTATTGGTAAATCCATTTACCTCTCACAAAAAATTGCGGATCAAAATGGTTGGCAATTAGGAGACACCATTGACTTAACCATTAACGGCAACAAACAAAAGGTCCGTATCACAGGACTTGGGCTTGCTGAAGGGGCACTTTCCATGGAGGGCGCCACGGGATTTTCGGTGATGCCAACCGCTGCTTTACAACAAATCTTTGATATGCAAGATAAGTACATGTTTATTTTAGCAAAATCGGCAGATGGTGTGCTAGTCCCCGATGCCATAAAAATTCTAAAAACCCATTACGGCCGATCAAAGGTTGAAGAACCGGTTCCCTGGGATGACATCAGTCAAATGCTCAACAATATTATTATCCCTTTCTTATTTATGCTACTTCTGGTTCTTGCCACTTCAGTTTTCATCATCTATACGGCCTTTAAAGTTATTGTAGCAGAAAAACTCCCTGTTCTCGGTACCTTTAGAAGCATCGGCGCCACAAAACGCACCACCGATATCATCTTACTCATAGAAAGTGTGATCTACGGCATTATTGGTGCGATTCTTGGCTTATGGCTAGGACAAATTATCCTTAATCTCATGGGCACCATGATGGCCCAGGGGATGATGGGCGATACCGGTACCCCAGCAAACACAACAGTTGCCATGCCATACTTCATCTTCTCCGGGGCATTTGCAGTGGTGCTTTCTGTCTTGAGTGCCCTGATTCCAATCCTTCAGGTCAGCAAGATCTCTGTTAGGGATATTGTCCTTGGCTCCATTCAAAAGGCAAAAGAAAATCGCCTTAGCCAGTTGTTAATCGCCCTCGTGTTAATGGTAACCTCAATGACCATGCCCTTTGTAATTAAAGGTGCTATCGGGGTTCCCCTCTCAGGACTTTCCACCATTATGCTCTGCGTATCTTTGGTACTACTGGCACCGTTTTTCACAAACTTTGCCGTTAGCATCATTGAAAAAGTCATACCATTCGTATTTGGTAATATTGGGGTTCTTGCTGTTAAAAACATCCGGGGCAACAATAGCATCCTCAACAATATTTCACTTTTAACCCTTGGGATAGCAGGGATATTGCTCATCAACACCATCAGTTATTCAGTGGGTATTGACGTACTCAAGTTCTATAAAGATGCCAAGTATCAGGTCAGCTTTTCCACCGAAAATATGAGCAGACAAACCATTCAAACCGTTAAAGGGATTAGGGGTGTTGAAGATGCATATGGAACTTATGGGGTGTACGGTATTGAAGTCCCAGGCAAAAATGTTAAAATTTCAGGCATTACAGGTATTGAAAATATGGACTATTTTGATTACTGGAAATTACCCATTGTTTCAGATCCCACCTTACTCAAGGATTCAATTGGTAAAACCCGTAGCATCATCCTTAGCACCATCCTTCAAAAGAAGCTTGGGGTTCAGCTTGGGGATACAATCCCTCTGAAATTCTCACCAAATGTGACACGGGACTATCAGGTGGTGGGTTTAGTTGACACCTTGATGAACAATGGCAGTTTTGCCTTAGCCACTGGCAGTTTTATCAAGCGGGACGGTAGCTTAACCAACTACTCCGATATTATGATCAAATCCGTTACCCCAGATGCCACAAAAGCGGCCTTGGAAAAACGTTTCAAACACCAATCGGTCTACGCGCAAACCATGGCTGAAATGGAACTGCAAAACCAACAGTCAAATGCCATGATTTTCAACCTACTTCAAGGATTCTCAGGGGTTGCCATGGTGATTGGGATCTTTGGTATCTTAAATAATTTTGTGGTGAGTCTCTTGTCTCGTCAGCGTGCCATAGCTGTCATGAAGTCCGTGGGCATGTCGCGTAAGCAAACAGTTGGGATGCTTACGGTGGAGGCGCTCATTAGTGGTTTAATCGGCGGTACACTTGCTGTCGCCGGAGCAGTACTCCTTGTGGCACAAATTGGGGTTTTACTCAACCTAATTGACTTGCCAGTGAAACTTTATTACTCTCCGCCAATCTTTATAACCGGTTTTGTTGCAGGCGGTCTAATTTCAATGGTTTCAAATATATTACCCGCTATCAAAACATCTAAACTCAGCATTGTACAGGCCATCAAATTTGAATAGAAAACGAGGTATAATATGTCCATTATTACTGTGAATCAATTACACAAGAGTTTTCCCATGGGAAAGACCTCCGTTGAGATTCTTAAAAATATTCACTTAACAGTGTCTCAGGGTGAATTTGTCAGCATTATGGGACCCTCAGGGTCTGGAAAAAGCACCCTTCTCTATTTAATTGGTGGCCTTGATAAACCCACCAGTGGCGAGGTCTTGATTCAAAACAAAGCGATTTCTGTGATGAAAGATAAAGACGAAAGTATTATGCGCCGACGTGATATCGGATTTGTCTTTCAGTTTTATAACCTGATTCCAAACCTTAGCGTCGTTGATAATATCATGCTACCAATTCTTTTAGATGGTAAACGGATTAAAACCTATGAAAAGCGTTTGAAAGAAATTTTAGAAATCGTTGGTCTCTCCGATAAGAAAAAGCACACTCCCCGGGAACTATCCGGCGGTCAACAGCAACGGGTTGCCATCGCAAGAGCCTTGATTAACGAGCCAGAAATCATCCTAGCCGACGAACCCATCGGTAATCTAGATTCAAAAACCGGTACTGAAATTATGCAACTCTTTAAGCGTATCAATCAAGAACAAGGCAAAACCATTGTACAGGTAACCCATGCCATGGAAGCTGCGGCTTATAGTGACCGGGTGATTATGGTAAGGGACGGCGAAATCGTCGATCACAATTACCCAGTGATACAAGTAGAACAAACTGCTTAACATATCAAATTACTCAATTAATCAAGGAGACCAACATGAAAAAAATCGCTCTTACCCTGACCATTGCAGCACTTAGTTTAAGTTTAATGGCCTGCAGTGCTCAGGCTGAAGGTACAGAACCAACCACTACCAAAGCCGTCGAAACCCCAGCTGTAGCCAGTATTGAAATCTATGGTAAAGTAGCACCAGCCACCTCATCCCACCTGACCTTTAAGCAAGGTTTTAAAGTCAATGTCATGCATATGAAACCTGGTAACACCATAAAAAAAGGAGATGTCATTGCAGATATCGACCTCAGTTCTTTTAAGGACGAAGTTGGGATTTTAAATCTTCAGATCAAGCAACTGGAACAACAGCTTGGCGCTGGCAATACAGCCTATCAACAAGCCCAGCAGCGTCTAAATGCTGCTAAAGCCAACCAAATAAAAGATCAAAAAAACTATGACACGCAAAAGGCACTTTTTGATGCCAATGCTATCTCAAAGTCTATTTTAGATGAGGCTGCCAATACCCTTGCAGTGACAAATCGCGATATTTCTGATGCTGAACTTGCCATTAAAGGGGCACTGCAAACAGGTAAACAGAGCACAAGTGCCTTATCACTTGAACTCGCTAAAGCCAAACAACAAAGAGATACCATCACTGATTTCTTAAATAGTCCTAACTTTGTTGGCGAGCAAGTGATCTCAACACTTGACCAAGCAGTAGTGGCAACTGTTGGCATACAAAATGGCCTATACCTTGCACCCCAGGCATCCCTCATTGAGCTCTATGATGCTAAAGATATTGTTGTAAAAGCAAATGTATCAGAAGAATACCTCCGCGATATTAAAGTGGGCCAAGAGGTCACCATCGTGCCTCTTATGGACCAAAGTGCTAAACTAGCAGGTAAGATTACTTTTATCAGCGCCAAAGCTGAGCAAGTAGGCGGTGAGACCATGATACCCGTTGAGATCTCATTTGACAAACCGACGACACTCCTACCAAATCTCAATGTGGATGTGACCATCCCGCTGAAGTAAGTAGGTACATCCGTTACTTACAAGTAATCAAAATAAAAAGGAGTTGTTGTAAATCTAAATTTCTAGATTTGCGACAGCTCCTTTTGCAATGACCCAAAATATCAATACATAATCTTATTTCTACCCTGAGTTTTAGCTTTATAAAGGGCTTTATCCGATGAAATAATAAACCCTTCTAGGGAGTCCTCAAGATTAGGTACACATGACGCAATCCCAATACTGACGGTTAAGCGGCCAGATACTTTAGAAGTTGGATGGGAAATATTCGCTTCAAATATCAGCGTCTCCAAACGTCTTGCAACGGTCAATGCACCTTCAATATCTGTTCCAGGTAAAACAAACATAAATTCTTCACCCCCATATCGGGCAACCAAATCTGTGGAGTGAAATACAGCTTGCTCCATTCCCCTGGCAATTGATTTAAGAGCATCATCCCCCACTTGATGACCGAAATAATCATTGTAGGCTTTGAAATAATCAACATCAATCATCATAATAGAAATCACAGTCCCATCACGCAGCGCTCGCTTCCACTCTTTAAGAAGCACAGAATCTAAATAACGTCTATTAGCTAACCCTGTCAAGCCATCGATAGTGGCAATACGTTCCAATTCTTCATTGAGGCAACTCAGTTCATGGGTTCTTTGAGTCACCATTTCTTCCAATTCATCTTGTCGTCGTGACAATTGAGTGGCCATTTGATTAAAACTGGCAATGAGTAAGCCCAGTTCCCCAGAGGGCCCACTGAGGAGCCTTACAGACATATCGCCACCTGCAAGACGGCTACTGGCTTCTGTGATTCTTTTAATGGGATGGACGATTCCAATTGCCATGAAACTCCCAATGGCAGCTGAAAGCAAGGCTAACAAAACAACAATCAGCGTAGCGTTTTGTCTGATAGCAGCAATGCCAGCAGTGGCATGGAAATAACTTTGTTCAACCACAACACCCCACTGGGCACTGGTAACAGGTACATAACTAGACAAGATCCGCTTACCCTCGTCGATATATTCTATAGAACCTGATTTACCGGCGGCAACAGCCACAATAGGCAAAATGTCATTGGTTTTGATTGGTTGTTCCATCAAGCCTCTTTCGGGGCTGATCACTATTTCTTGCTTGTTATTCACCACATAGGAACGTTCAGAGGTTCCTATCCCTGTAGCCACAATGGTCTCAATCAACTTTTCCAGTTCAATGTTCACAATCAAAACAGCAATGATGTTACCTTTGTCTGATTTTACTGGCATCGCTACAACGACACCTAATTTGTTCGTACTCCTGGCTCTTAGTACATCTGAAATGACAATCTCTCCAGTCGACATAACTTGCTTAAAATAGACGCGGTCAGAATAATTGATGGTAGAATCAGCAGGCTTTAGATCCCATCTCGCTATTTGTTGCCCCAAAGTATCTGAGAGAACCGCCAATTGCACTTCGTTCATATTGTTTGCCATGGATGCAAGCACCCCTTGCTGACGTTTTTCATCCATGGATTTTATGGCTTCATTTTCAACCATGATTGACATGATATTAATTTTCTCTGTAAACATGCGCTCGATATCATTGGCAATCCTTGAAGCCATTTCTAGATTCTCAGTGAATACATGTTGTTTTATCCGTTCTTCAAATGGTGCCCAAGTAACACGCGCTATCAAGAAGCCTTGTAGTAGGCTAATGATAACAAATATGGCTAGAAACTTTTGAGTTAAACCCACGGATTTGAACATGTCCATTTATCCCTATTATGCTTGCTGTTAAATGCCTGTACGGGCGCCTAGTATCTTCATACCCCTATTGGCACCCAGATAACAACAGAATGGATGACCCCTGAAAAATGTATGCTTAAAAGTAATGATCAATGGGTAAAAGATTATCAATAATACAACACGCCAATTTTATGCCGTGAGAGGTTCCTATGAATAGCAATCAATTTACCCCAGATGATTTTAAACTTTTTTTTAACCATAGTAATCAATTTATGGGTATCGTCGCTGTAGATGGCGTGATTATTTTTGCAAACCAAACGGCATTAAGCTTTATAGGTAAGACGTCTGAGGCTATTGAGGGTCGACTTTTTTGGGATACTGAATGGTGGAATCACGACCCTATTTTACAATCAAAACTTAAGCGCACAATCAATGAAGTCATAGAGACTGGACAGCAAGGTAATTTATACGTTGAGCATATTCATGTGTCTGGAATGATCCATTATTTTCACTTCACTCTCAGTCCCATTTTTGATGCAAGTAATACCTTAACTTATCTTCTCGCCGAAGGTAAAGACATCACAGATTTACGCAAAGCAGAGAAAGAAAGTCAAAGTGCCATTCAGACCTATAAGGATTTGTTTGAAAATTCTGCAGATGCTTTTTTAATTATTGAAGGTAACCAATTTATAGATGTGAACCAAACAACCCTTAACATGTTGGGTTATAGTAAAGAAGAAGAACTCTTTCAAGTTCACCCCTCCATGATATCCCCTGAATACCAACCTGACGGTCGAACTTCGCAAGAAAAATCTGAGGCCATGATTGCTTTAGCATTAGAAAAAGGCTCCCATCGTTTCGAATGGGTCCACCTAAAAAAAGACGGTTCAGAAATCAACGTGGAAATTGTTCTAACTCCCATCCGTTCTGGCAATCAAACCTTAATATTTGTGACCTGGCGAAGTATTGAAGATAGACTTTTTGCCCAACGAGAAGTACTTCATCTCAATGCTCATCTAGAATCACTGGTAGAAACAAGAACCCGAGCTTTAAAAGAGGCCATGACAAATTTAGAAATCGTGCAAAAGGAATTGGTTGAAACCCAGAAAAATACAGCTCTTAGTCAATTACTCCTAGGCATCTCACACGAAATGAACACGCCTATTGGTAATGCCTTTACAGCTGTAAGTTATCTGAATCAGTTGGTTGAAATGACAACCGGGACAAATGAGCAAATTGATATGGACGATCTAAGTGATGCATTGGCTCTGATTACCCGTAATCTTACCCTAGCCATACAACTGATCGACTTCTTTAAGCAAAACACAACCGAAATGACCACAGAACCCCAATCCCGCGTTAATTTATTGGCCATCGTTAATGCTGCCATCGATAATCCATGGTATAAGCCGCTGACAAATTCAACGGTGCTAATGAATGAGTTTTATCGACAGCCTGAAATTCAATACATTCTTCATATTGATTCAGAAGTCACTTTGGTAACTTCTCCCAAAATACTACAATCGATTTTTGGCGAAATTATCAGAAATGCCTTTATGCATGGCTTTCATAATACCCGAAAAGGCACCATTACCATCATTCACGAAGAACATGCCGATACCCATCGCATTACCATCACTGACGATGGTGTTGGCATGGATCAAGAAACCTTACAACATATTTTTGAACCTTTTTTTACACTCAGGCGCAATCGAAACAATACGGGTTTAGGTTTAAGTCTTGTCTACAACCAAGTCCGTCATATGATTGGAGGTAAAATCACGGCTGAATCACTACCAAATAAAGGTACCTGTTTTACCATTGTGCTTTCCAAATAAAGCTTTACCATTGTATTCTCAAAATAGTTGACACCCACAAAAAAAATGACTATACTAAACGAAAACCCATCACAAAAGGCAATGACGAGAAGAGTAACCTGCAAGCTGATTATAGAGAGTGTCCAATTGGTGAAAGGACGCATTAGCAAACCGGTGAACCAAGCCTCTGAGCTGCGTTTCGGATCCTGAAACTAGCTATATAATGGTTTCATGTGATGATACGACGTCTGTTCACGTTATAGAACCTGAGTATGATTGTACTTGCAAAGCGCACCTTAGCAAGACAGCCTAAAAAAAGGGTGGTACCGCGATTTTTCGCCCCTACAGTTTTCACTGTGGGGGTTTTTGATTTTTTGTTTAATAAAAGGAGATCCCACATGAAAAACTATCAAAAGCCTCGTCCAACGTTTCCAGAAAAAGCAGTCATCACAGCTGGCATGCCCTATGGCAATAAATCTTTGCACTTCGGTCATATCGGCGGTGTCTTTATTCAAGCAGATACCTTTACCCGCTTTCTAAAGGATCGTATTGGCAAAGACAATGTCTTATTTGTTTCAGGTACTGACTGCTATGGCTCACCTATTGTAGCTAGCCACAAAAAAGAAACGGATGAAACAGGTGAGACAATTGCTCTAACAGACTATGTCAACCATTATCACAAGCTACAGTCCAATATATTAGCCTCATACGAAGTTGCCCCTAGCCTCTATGGTGCATCAGCCCTTGGCAAAAGCGCCGATGTTCATGCGGAAGTATCCAAAGAAGTTTTCCAGATCTTAATGGCTAAAGGAACCCTCAAAAAATTTGCATCACCTCAATTTTATGACACTGAGAGCGAAACATATCTAAATGGTCGTCAAGTCACTGGTAAGTGTCCCTTTGAAGGTTGTCAGTCAGACAAAGGCTATGCCGATGAATGCAGCCTTGGCCATCAATACATGCCTAGCGAGCTAATAGACCCTATTAGCACCCTATCCGGTACAACCCCTAGCTTAAAAATGGTTGAGAACTGGTACTTCGACCTACCAAGTTACCGTGATGCCTTGGCAACCATGGGCCTAAAAATGAAAGCTTCCCGTGTGAGAGACAACTTCCTCCACACCTTAGAAGAATTCCTTAAGGCACCAGCAATTCATATCACCAGAAAAGAATTTCAAAAGCTTATGGATTCAGAACTCACATTTGAGCATAGTCTATTGATCGATGAGCCTAAAAAACCTTCTGTCACCTATGAATTTGAATCTTTAGATCAAAGAGACGCAGCAAGGGAAGTACTTGACGGGGCCAGTATTAGGTACCGTAGCGGTAAAACACTGGTGCCATTTAGACTTTCTGGCAACATTGATTGGGGTGTACCAGTTCCAAATACAGAGGGTATGGAAGACCTAACGTTCTGGGTATGGCCAGAATCCCTTTGGGCACCCATTAGTTTTGTTAAAACCCATCTCGCTTCTAACCCCCACCTGGATCAAAATTGGCAATCTTGGATGCTCAATGACTCAGCAAAACTATTTCAGTTTATCGGTGAAGACAATATTTACTTCTATGGTATCGCTGAAATGGCCATGCTCATGGCCTATTGCGATGCCCATACCACTGAAGAAATCACAGCGGTAAACTACCCTACTCTAATTGCCAATTGCCACTTGCTTTTCCTCGACACAAAAGCCAGCAGCTCTGGTGATATCAAGCCACCTATGGCGGATGAACTCCTCAATTTCTACACCAGCGACCAGCTGAGAATGCACTTTTTAAGCCTTGGGCTTTCAAAACGCAGCGTCAGCTTTAACCCTAAACCCTTTAATCCAGCAGCCCCTGCGGAGGAGCAAGATGTTGTCTTAAAAGATGGTAATCTTCTGACAAACGTCTTCAACCGCATTTGCCGTTCATGCTTCTACACAGCACAAAAGTATGCTGATTCACGGATCCCTACTAATGAAGTGTCCGAAGAAATGCTCAAAGTTATTTCAAAAGGCATTTTGGATTATGAAGATCGCATGGCTCAGCATGAATTTCATAAAGTCATCTATACCTTGGACGAACTGATTCGCTTTGTCAGCAAGTATTGGGCTAAACATATGAAACAAGCTGATACTGATGAAAACCAAGAATTAAGACTTCAAATCCTTGCAGATACCTTCTATGCGGTTAAGTGCATCACTACTCTTTTGCACCCAATTGTACCAGCCAGTGCAGAAGCCCTTAGAAATCGACTTTGCTTAAATGAAAATCTATGGGATTGGTCATTTATCTTCGAACCAATCGCAGTCCATATGACTAACCCACTAAGCCATGAATTTGAAGCCATTCCACCACAATATGACTTCTTTGAGCGCCACCCATCACAACTTTAAAAGATACCTTTAAAATTTTACAGTTCATGTTTCAAGACTAGTTCTAATCACTCATCAACAATTGGCCCATAAGTCATCTTTTTTACAGAAGATTTATGGGCCAATTTCTATCACAACAGAATCATCTTTTACCGTTTAAACAGCTGATGGTGTGGTATAAACCAGTTAAGTACTTATCATTCTTTAATTAGCGAAAGGGGTTATTTTATGGCCGTTAATACGATTATCGATATTCAAAACCTCACCAAATACTATGGCAAAGCCAGGGGCATTATCGACGTGAGTTTCAGTGTTGGTCAAGGGGAAATCTTTGGCTTTATCGGACCAAATGGGGCAGGAAAATCCACTACCATTAGAACACTTTTAGGTCTTATTTACCCAACCACAGGAACAGCCACGATTTTTGGTAAAGACTGTATCAAAGAAGGGCATATCATTCGACAGGATATAGGCTACCTCCCCTCAGAAGTCTTCTATTATGACAATATGAAAGTCATGGATCTTCTCAAATATTCAGCCTCTTTTTACGGTCCAACGGATATGACACGAATCAAATACTTGGCAGATATTATGGATTTAGACCTCACCCGCAAAATTGACGATCTAAGTTATGGTAACAAGAAGAAAGTTGGCATCGTTCAAGGACTATTACATAAACCTAAGCTCATCATCCTGGATGAACCCACCAGCGGATTAGACCCCCTTATGCAGCAAAAATTCTTTGATCTTATTCTAGAAGAAAATAAGAGGGGCGCCACAGTCCTAATGTCTTCACATATTCTCTCAGAAGTCCAAAAGCTATGTACTCGGGTAGCCATCATTAAAGAAGGCCGTATCATTCGGATAGAAGACATAGCCACCATGCGCAATACCACTTATAAAAATATTCACCTGACCTTTAAGACCCAAATCAATGAGTCCCTAAGAACCCTCCCAGGCATCAGTAATTTATTTGTCAACGGGCTGGAAGTTTCCTGTCTATACAAAGGTGATATTAATGACTTAGTTAAGGTAATTGCTCAGTCCGACTTAACCAATGCCATTATTGAAGAGCCTGATTTAGAAGAGATCTTTATGCATTACTATAGCAAGGAGGCCTAACATGAACATTGTAAAACTGGAGATGCGTATGGCAAGAACAGCCACCATCGGATTTACACTCGGCATGTTGATGCTCTTCTCGATTTTTTTAATGTTCTTTGATACCTTTAAAGGTAGTGCCGCCCTTCTTGATACAGTCTTAAAAAACTTTCCCCCAGAATTCAAAGCAGCCTTTGGCTTTTCAGATATCAACCTATCTGATGTTAATGGTTACATCACCTTCTTATTTAACTACGTCGTATTAATTGGCGCAGTATTCGGCATGAAACTGGGGGTCAGCGCCCTGTCTGAAGAGGGCCGCTCAAAAACAGCCGACTTTCTACTGACCAAGCCCATTACTCGGACTCAAATTGTGACGGGTAAATTGGTGGCCGTTCTCTTAACTTTGGTACTCCAAAATGTGATTGTGTTTGTCGTGTGTTTCAGTGAAGTCTCTCTCTTTCTAAAGGATGATGTCAGTACAGAGTTATTAATGCTGTTGACTTTGTCAATTTTATTGATTCAATTATTCTTTGTGGGGGTTGGCGCCTTACTTTCAGTGCTGCTCAAACGAATTAAAAACGTCTCCCCAATTACTTTAGGTGTTGTGTTTCTATTCTTTATCATCGAACTCATTAATCAATCCCTACTGGATAAAAACTTAACCTATCTGACCCCTTTTTCTTACTTTAAAGGCTCCGATTTATGGCTAAATCGGAGTTTCAACCTGACTTATCTATTACTTGATTTAAGCATTTTTATAGGATTGACTCTGATTAGTTACATCATTTACAACAAAAAAGATGTTCATGCAGTGTAGAGGGAGGCTATCATGACAATTTTAAAACACGAACTGAAAGCAAACTTCAAATCACTGCTGATTTGGTCTGGCAGTATGGCATTTATGGTTTTCGCAGGCATTATGAAATACAGCGCCTTTGCCAAAACTGGGGATGCTGTCAATGAGATTTTTGCAAGTATGCCCCCTATGATGCTCAAAGTATTTGGGGTTGATTTAATTGATGACTTAACCTCACTATCCGGGTTTTATAGCATTTTCTTTTTGTACTTTATGCTAATCGCTGCCGTTCATAGTGCCATGCTTGGTACTCTGATTATTTCAAAAGAAGAACGGGATAAAACAGCGGACTTCCTCTTAGTTAAGCCCATCACACGGTCCTATATTATCACCTGGAAAATCATAGCAGCCTTTATCAATATCCTTGTACTGAATTTAGTAACCTTTCTTGTTTCAGTCTTTGCAACTGCCCCCTATGTCACAGGGGAACCGATTTATACGGATATTGCCTTCGTGTGCATAGGCTTATTCTTATTCCAACTACTGTTTTTAGGTATCGGCCTCCTTCTGGCAGGACTTTTTAACCGTTCAAAAGTAGGTACTGGCATTGGTACAGCATTGATACTCTCAACCTTTTCACTGAAAGTGCTGATTGATCTCAATAAGGATGTTGATTTCTTGACAGCATTAACCCCATTTCGGTATTTCAGTGCAAGGGATATGATGTTTGATCATCAACTGGAAGTCGGTTATGTTATCCTGGCACTGGCCCTAACAGCCCTTTGTACTTTTGCTACCTATTACTTTTATAACCGCCGTGACATCAGTAGTTAATCCTAACTGTTTAAAATCCCTTTAAAATGGTCACCGTAGAATTTCAAAGTTGGGTTTCAAAGATAGAATCCAATGGTGCCTTCAAAAGTAGATTACTAAATTGCAACAAAATAAAATGCCTATTCAAGACCGTAAAAATCAGCGCGAATGCGATGATAGGTCGAAGAATAGGCATTTTATTTTGATTTTATTTTATTTTATTTTATTTTGATTTTATTTTGAGTTTTAGTATGGAACTCAACTAGGAAAAGTCATCACCCACTGGTAATAAATCGAGTCCGGCTTCTTTTGGTAACTCAGACAAGCGGCAAAGGTCTCACCCTTTTTATTGACAAACTGATTGCTGCATACCTGGCCTTTTTCAAGGAGTTTCACGATGGTCCCCTTAGTCGCCTTCACTTTTAAGGATTCTAAGAACTTGTCATCCTTCCAAATACTGAAGCGGCAGCCCCCTTTATAGTTAGAACAACCGTAGGCCTTCTCGCTCTCAACCACATCTGAACCACAGGTAGGACACTTGCCCAAAACCTCCCGATTGGATACCCGATCGCTTTTTAGTTCTTGAATCACATGGAAGGCATCCCCTTTGATCTTCTCAACCGCATCATTGGTAAAACCAATGATGGCTGTCATAAAGTCCCCTTTCAGCATGTCGCCCTTGGCAATATCCGACAGGTTTTTTTCCAATCTACCGGTATATTCTAAGTCAAAAAGAGCCTTTACAGGGAAGGTTTCAACCATCTTTTTACCCATTGGGGTACATAGCAGTTGCTTGCCCTTTTGGGCCACATAACCAACCCTGATGAGCTTGGTGATGGTCTCCGCCCGGGTTGCCGGTGTGCCAATACTAAAGCCGCTTAAAATGGCTTGAATTTCATCTTTGTCCTCTTGTGACTCAACGTGATCAACGTCAATACCTTCAACCTCAATCACCGCCTCCCCACCAGAACCGGCCTCGTCGTCACCACCATCGCCCCCATGATCATCACTGTCATCGGAATCAGAATCCCCAGAATCAGAGGTGTCACTGGCCCCTGCCCCTTTTTTCTTGGCATTTTTAAGCTTTCGCCCACAGGTTTCCATCACCCGCAAAAGGGTCTTTTCAGTATGTCGTTTTGGGGGTTGGGTCCCCTTGGTTTCTAGCTTTAATTTATCCACTGTCACTGGCTCATCTTTTTCAATTTGAGGCAGGGACTTTTCTTTTGTCTTAACGGCCTCAACCTTACGCCAGCCCTCAACCAATTGCACCCGACCCTTTGAAACAGCCCGACCACTTTCATAGTCCGTGCCATCCAAACCATGAAGCCTTGTAATCACCGTGGTTTCTTCGTGTTCAGCAATGGGCATAAACTGCATGATAAAACGATTCTTGACCGCCTCGTACACAATCCGCTCTTCCGCAGACAATTGCCCCGGCACCATATAGGTTGGCATGATGGCACTATGGCTCTCTACCTTACTATTATCAAACACGCGCTTTTGGGTATGAAACTGGATTTCAGCAGCATAGGGTAAACCCTGTTGGTGCACCGAAAGTACCTTCTTAGCCTTTGGAATCAGAGATTCTTCAAGGGCTAAACTGGCCGTTCTCGGATACGTGATCATCTTTTTCTCGTAGAGACTTTGAGCCACCTTTAACACCCGATCAGAAGTCCATCCCTTGTTCTTACTGGTAATGTGACCCTGTAAACCAGATAAATTAAAAAGACTTGGGGGATATTCCCGTTTAATTTCCTTTTGAACGCTCTCAACAGTGCCCTTGCCCTTAGTGACTAAAGCCTGGACGCCTTCAAGGTGGGCCTTATTTTCAAAGCGCTCCACTTCGTTCTCGATATAAACAGCCTCAAAGCCTTGATTGGCTTGATTTTTTAAAGTGAAAAGTAACCGGTGGTATTCTTCTGGTACAAATTGTTCGATTTCCATATCCCGGTCATAGATAATCTTTAAGGTTGGCATTAGCACGCGGCCTATGTTCAGCGCTTTTCCGGAGCCCCGCTGATATTTAAGGGTTGCCACAGAGGTAAGATTAATGCCAATCAACCAATCTGCCCATTGGCGGCTGATGCCCGCATCTTTTAAGGGTGACATGGTCTGGTTGTCCACCAACTTTGTGAGGCCAGCTTTAACCTCTGTTGGGGTCCATTCATTGAGTAGCAGCCGTTTGATGGGCTTTGTGACATGTAAAAAATCCAGTATAATATCCCCGATAATTTGACCCTCTCGGTCAAAGTCGCAGGCGGAAATAACCCCATTGACGTCGTCTCTGGCAATAAGGCTAGCAATGGTATCCAGCTGTTTTTGGGCGCCACTGTCGGTTTTGGTACGGTCATATTGATCGGTCTTAACCTTATATTGAAATGGCTCTGGGATGAATGGAAAATTGTCCATACGCCAGCCCGTCATTTTTTCATCGTATTCTTTGGCATCAAATAATTCTAGCAAGTGACCAAAAGCCCAGGTGACATAGGCCCCACCACCTTCGTAGTAACCATCCCCCCGTTTGCTAGCCCCAATGGCTTCTGCTATATTTTTTGCAACAGATGGTTTCTCTGCAATAATGACTTTTGCCATGATAACTCCTTTAAAGGTTACGCCAGTGCATTTAATCTCAAGCCCTACTATTATACGATTTTAGACGACCGCTGGCAAGTGCTCCATGCAGGCAGGTTCGGAAATGCCAGAGTGGCCTTGGCCGCTTTGGCTGGCAGGAGTTCGGAAAGTCCAGACTGGCCTTGGCCGCTTTGGCTGACGGGGTCGTGAAAGTCCAGACTGGCCTTGGCCGCTTTGGCTGGCAGGAGTTCGGAAATGCCAGACCGGCCTTGGCCGCTTTGGCTTGGCTTATGGACAAAGCCGTGATAAACTAGGCATGCACTTAAAATGTCACAAAGCCATACTGCCATGACGATTTGCATGTCAAATCTCTGCATTGATAAAAGAAACGGACCCAGTCATGATTACCCATTTGAAATCCCTTTTGCATCTTAGTCGCCAGCCGGTGGGTATCAAACGCCTATTTGGTTCGGAAAGCGACATTTTATTATATGAGACCCTTGATTTTGAAAGGGTAAAACACAAGGCCTATTACTGCTGGCTAGTTAAAAAAGCCAGCGAAGGCAGGGCTTTTAAACTTGATTTTACCCAATTTGCCTGTGAGACTGCCGGTTGGGTATTAGGCCTTGCCCCCTCTGATCACTTTGGTAGTCCTGAAGAAAATATTAATGGCTGGTTTGGTTGTCAAACCTATGTGGACGAAAAAGTGGCCAAAATGATTTATAATGGCATCGAGCCTCTTAAACCTGCCACTGGGGTTTTAATAGGCTCCCTGGATGCTTTTCCAGAGGATGTGGAACCTGACGTTGTGATCATGATTGGCAAGCCTTACACCCTGATGCGCATCATACAAAGCTATAGTGCCCATTATGGGTTTGCCACACAAATGAAAATGTCTGGCATGTGTGGTATTTGCTTTGAATCAACGGCCCTGCCTATCCAAACTGATAGCATCACCCTGTCCACTTTGTGTTCTGGTACCCGGTATTTTGCCAAGTGGGGCGAAGACGAAATGGCTGCCAGTTTGCCCTATCACTTGCTCAAAGACCTGGTGGCAGGAGCCCTCCTAACACTGAATCCATGCGAGCCTGATGGACGCAAACTCACCCTTCGCAAGAACTTACCAAAAACAGTACAAATCCAAATGAAACAAAACTATTTCCTAAAAAAATAAACACCACCGTCGTCCAATTGGATAAGTGCCTCTCATGGAGAGCTTACATCAATTGGACGACGGTGGTGTTTTTTATGTTCTAAAATTGTATTTGATATAGAAAGTTCTAAGCTTAGCTACTGGCAGCAGCGCTTGAAGAAGCGGCTACAATCATGGCTGTCATGGCAACTTGTTGTGCAATAATGATGGATTGAATGCTGTTGGCAAGTACTGCTGCGCTTAAACTAGATTCTTGATTAACCTGATTTTCTACTACGTTTTGAGCAATCAGCATGGCTGACAACACAAATCGCGTCTTCTTTTCCATTGAGAAACCACCAAAACCCTTTTCTTTAGTGAGAGCTCTTTCAATATCAATGGCTTGATCCACTAAATCTTCTGGGGTATCTGAAATCAGTACTAAAACCCCCATAATTGGCATGTGGTAACTGCTAAGTTTATAGCCCTTTTTAATTAAATATTGATTTAAACGAACTGTTTTCTCAAGTTTAGTGGTATATGACTCTTCCCCAAGTGTTAATACATGGGTAAGGCTTTGTAGGGGATTTCCTTTATAAAAACCTGCATCTGCAAGATCTCCATAGAACATTTCCATGTGTTTTAAAGAGGCATCCACTGGTAAACTCGACTGCGCCAATAACGCTGCAAAGACGTAATCGTCTTGACCAGTGAGCCAAAAGTGATTGGCCTTCATCCCATGATAGAAATCAGACATTCTGGACATAAGTGATTCTATGGTCTGCTCTCCCAAATAACTGGCTAAATTCAGGGCTGCCATTGGCAAATACGGCCCACTTTTAAAACCCGCGGCTTTAAGTTTATCGTAATACTGGGTGGTTAGGTCAAAGACACCATGGCTATTGGGTTGATTGTAAACCAAGATGGCAAGCATTAACTCGTTCATGCCCCTAAAATAGGAGAATGATGAGGTCTGATGTTTGATGTAGCTACGCATCTCCTTGATGTCTTCTGCATCTAGTCTAGTGTGAGGCTTTGATAATACCAGGGCACCAAACTGTTTAATCAGTTGTAAATCCCATACAAATGCTTTGTTCAATACATGATAGTCGTCAATAAATTGGTTTAGGCGTGTTTGATGGTTGATTAATATTTTCATTTGGGCTCCTTAAAAAGACTAGAATGATTGCTAGAAAAAATCGATGAAAAAACGAGAAGGTGTTCTTACGTAGGACAGCTATTTAAATATTACCATATTCTGAGCCGGAAAGCAATTACGTCCAATCCATTCCCTAAGTAATGTAAATGCTATGAAAAGGTCACGAAGTTGTCATTAATAAAATAACCACAAGTTTCACTAGGTGTTTCAATCCAAATAGGGTATAATTGATGAAGCTATGTTCAATACATTTATTTACATTGTCATCATATTTACAAGGAGAGAACCGTGAAAATCAAACACCATCACCCATTTGTTATGTTCTTTTTATTGCTCCTGTTTATACCAGGACTTTCACTCGCGATTTTTGGACAACAGGAACGATCCATAGAAGAGAACCGTGATCTAAAAAAGCTACCAACCTTCAGTACTGAGGTTTTTCTTGATGCTTCATACCAGCAGACCCTTGAAATCGCTTTAAAGGATCAAGTGCCCTTTGCAGGTGAAATGAAAGCAAAATATAACGCCTTTAAACGTATGGCTGTAAGTGCTTCCAATCAAATAGTTGCCCTACGCCCCAAACAACAAATCAAACAGGTAAATCCGATCACCGCCACTACCGTTGGGTATCAATCAGTGGCTGAGGGTCTAGAGTCATCACAGCTTGGCAACATTAAAACCATTCCAGAAATCAACAACTTTTTACGCCTTTTACCCTCACAACATTTGCTGTACGACTACGTGCCATCCGAGTCACGAAAGGATGTCATCCAGCACAAGGTTGATAACATCAATGAACTTGTAACAGCTTACCCAAAACTCAAATTTCATAGTTACTATATAGAAACCGAAGTGGATCTCAATACAACCACTGGGGAAAATAATCATGGGATCTATAACGGATTAGCAAAGGGCCTCAACGCTGCCGTCCTCCGCAATGCCCTTCCTATCAAAACAATTTCAGATTACACTGGAAATTTTTACAAAACCGATCATCACTGGAATCCAAGTGGTCAGCTCAAAGGGTATCAAGGCATTATCGCATTACTGGGTCAAAAGCCCCTTAATCAACTTAAAATTGTACAAAATGAGCCTTTGAAATACGTTGGTTCTAAGGGCCGAGAAATTTCTGACTTTAATAATACCGATAAATTCGGACAAATTGTCATCCCCCAAAAAGGGTTGAATGTCATCATCAATAATTCAAGAGATCCCAAAGTAACCACCTATGGTCAGAGGGACCTGTATCTTAGCGGTAAAGTCACCGATCAAAAGGGTTTAAATCATTATAGCGAATGCTACGGCAAGGACTTTGGTATGGTCCGTTACAATAATAACAACCCTGCTGTGAAAGGTAAAACCCTGCTTGTCTTTAATGAAAGTTTTTCTAATCCGATCAAGCCTCTCATAGCTAATCACTACGAATCCACTTACTTTGTTGATTTACGTCATTACGAGAAGGACATGGGCAAACCATTTGACTTTTCAGACTTTGTACAAGAAAACCCTATCACTGATGTGCTCTTTATGGGCTATCTCCACTTTTATGCTAATGACGTCTTCCTTGTGAAGATGTAGAGGACGAGGTTTATCATGGTTTTTAGTAGTTATGTTTTTCTATTTGCTTTTCTACCGATTTTACTTGCGATTTATTATATTGTTCCAGGACGGGGTACACGGAATATCATATTGCTCTTGTCTTCCCTTCTGTTTTACGCCTGGGGTGAGCCAATCTATGTGGTTCTAATGATATTCTCCACATTATTCAACTATGCTTTTTCACTTCTGATTGAGAAAACCCATAATGGACCCAAGAAGCATCTGGCCAATTACCACTTAGCCTTTGCCATGATTATTAATCTTGGTCTTCTTGGATTTTTTAAGTATTATGGTTTCTTGCTTGAAAACTTGAATCTATTATTTGACTTAAAACTAATGGCCCATCAATTGCCATTACCGATCGGCATTAGTTTTTACACCTTTCAAACCATGTCATATACCATCGATGTATTTAATAAAAAGGTAGCTGCAAAAAAAGATCTTATCGCCTTTGCTACCTATGTAACCCTTTTTCCTCAATTAGTGGCAGGACCAATCGTACGGTATTCTGATGTTGAGTACGAACTAGATCATCGCCAAGAAAACTTTCCATTATTTGCACAAGGGATTCAACGTTTTTTTGTAGGTCTTGGGAAAAAAGTAATTCTGGCTAATCCAATGGGCTTTATCGCCAACGAAATCTATGGGAGCAATGTCACTGAACATAGCAGTATCATTTTATGGCTAGCCATTGTTGCCTATTCACTCCAAATCTACTTCGATTTTTCAGGTTATAGTGATATGGCAATCGGACTGGGTAAAATGTTTGGTTTCAATTTCCTTGAAAACTTTAATTATCCTTATATTTCAAAGAGCATCACGGATTTTTGGAGACGATGGCATATTTCACTGAGCACTTGGTTTAGAGACTATGTTTACATCCCACTTGGTGGTAATCGATGCAGTGCACCAAGAATGCTCTTCAACCTTTTGATTGTTTGGTTAGCAACTGGTATTTGGCACGGCGCGGCTTGGAATTATGTACTATGGGGACTTTATTATTTTGTTTTACTAATGATGGAAAAATACCTTTGGGGTAAATTTTTAAAGAAAACACCACAGGTATTCCAGCATTTCTATGCCGTGTTTTTTATCATGATTGGGTGGCTACTCTTTAGAATTGAAGATTTAAGCCAACTTTGGCAAACTGCCCTGAGGATGTTTATCTATCACCCAATTAATTGGACAACATTTGTAATCCAATACAAATCATTATTCTATGCCTTGCCATTTTTGCCCCTTGCCTTACTGGCCGCTACCCCAATCTTCACTAAGATTTTCCCAGTGATAGATGACTCAAAAAAAGGGACTTGGCGCATCCACATTGAATACACTCTTGTATTTGCCATCGGTTTAATCGCTATTGTCATTCTTGCTGGTGAAGGCTTTAACCCATTCATCTATTATCGTTTCTAAACAAAACCACCCTTCGGAATGCTCTTCCAAAGGGTGGTTTTTTATTGCTATAAATAACCTATTTCCTCTTCTTTAAAATAACCATAACCAGTTCAATTACCACACCGAGAATCACTCCAGCGGTTGCAAAAACAAAATAACTAATCATACTAGTTAGATCACCCCAACCGGGGCTGACGTTGAAAAGTGCAATGTAAAGCATGTAAATCAAGCCAGCTAAGATGCCTAAGGTGCAAGTTACAAAGTATTTTTTTGCTCCGAGAAAACCACCAAGAGTTGCAATTAATCCAGACCCTACAGCAATAATTAAGAATGCAATGATAGATTTAGTTGTTATTTCCGTTTTAAGTATGTTCTGTGCAACATATAAGGTGCCAAAAACAATGGCAGTATATCCTGCTAGAATGCCAATCCATTTAGGTGAATATTTTTTAGGTGTCATATTGGTCTCCTTTGTCATATGGTCTGTGTGATGCAGTCGATTTTACCGTCAACTGCCAACCATGTCGGTTAATTCTATTTTACCACACCATTGCACTTTACTATATTTCAAGTTAAAGGCAAAAAAACACCATCCAATTTTTCTGGATGGTGTCATCATTATTGTCCTTCTTGAAAGACCTGTGAAAAGGCTTGTTCCATGTCCTCAATTAAATCCTCAACATTTTCTAAGCCAATGGACAAACGGATAATACCTGGATGGATCCCTGAGGCTGCCAAACGCTCCGGGCTCATTTCTTTAGACAAACTGATGATTGGGGCATATACCAGGCTTTCAAAGCCACCCCAACTGATGCCGATTTCAAACACCTTAAGAGCGTTGATCCATTGCACCACCTGCTCGTAAGTCCCCTCCATCTGAAAACTGAAAAGTCCTGTGCCGCCCCCCATTTGTTTTGCAACAATCTCAGCGGCATCTTGGCTTTCATATCCTGGATAAAGGACCTGTGATACTTTGGGTTGTGTCCTTAAATAGGCCATGACCCTTTGTGCACTTTCACTGTGTTGGCGAATCCGCACCGGTAGTGTCCGCATGCCCCTTAAAATAAGCCACGCCTCAAAGGGTGCCACCTTACCACCAATCAGTAGAAATTCCTTTTCGAATAAGCTATCAATGAAAGCCTTGGTACTTATCACAACCCCAGCAACCACATCACTGTGACCACTGATGTATTTACTCACTGAATGAATCACCACATCTATGCCGTGGGCCAGTGGATTTTGAAATATAGGGGTTGCCCATGTGTTATCGATCATGGTGGTAATCCCATGACCCTTTGCCAGAGTTGCAACCGCCCCTAAATCTTGGACAGCAAAAATGCCACTGGAAGGACTTTCTAAATAGATAACCTTTGTATTTGGTAAAATGGCAGCTTCAATGGAAGCTACCGACCCCGACACAAAAGTATATTGGACCTTGAATTTCGGTCCTAAATAAGTTTGAATAAACCGTTGGGTTGGTCCATAGGCGCTATCAACACAAATCACATGATCTCCTGAGTCTAAGCAGTGCATCAAACTTGCTGATATTGCTGCCATCCCTGAAGTAAAGAGCTTAGCCTTGTCACCACCTTCAAGGGCTGCTAATTTTTCTTCTACAGAAACAACCGTTGGGTTATTGCCCCTTGCGTAGATGTAACTGTCATGAATATTTGAAAAAGCATCATCAATGGCAGCAACATCCTTAAAAGTAAAGAGTGAATTTTGGTAAATTGGTGGCACCACAGCGCCATGGTGGCCATCCCTATCCTCTGACAAGTGTTGTAGTATGGTTTCAGCTTTCATCATGCCTCCTTCTAGGTGTACCCATCTCTTTGACAAGGCTCGTATAATCTAAAACTGATTTAACCTATCCGACCTAACCGCTTCTGAATCGCTTCCAGCACGGGCATAGCTGGAATGCCGCCTCTTTGCTCAACGCAAAGGCTCGCTGCGCCGTTGGCATAGGCTAAAAATCCGGTAAACTCTTCAGCGCTGATGTCCTTAATTGATTTATCACATTGAATAAACTGATATATAAAATTGCCCCAGAAACAATCCCCTGCTCCAGTGGTATCAATGCACTCAGATTTAAAGCCATGAACATCAACACTTAGATCAACTGTGAAAAGTTGGGCACCAGCTTCTCCCTTTGTGATGACAACCACTTTAGGTCCCAGTGCCAAGAGTGCTTTTGCAGCTTCTTCAAAGTTTTTATGCCCAGTCAAAAGAATGGCTTCTTCATCTGAAA
The DNA here is from genome assembly GCA_964522015.1 of uncultured Fusibacter sp. GTDB lineage: Bacteria > Bacillota > Clostridia > Peptostreptococcales > Acidaminobacteraceae > QQWI01. Next base: position 24,540 of record CAZFST010000017.1, read on the forward strand.
CTTTCATCAAATCGACCATATGAAGCACTGATTTCATTTGAGTCACTGCAGTGGCTTCACTTTCCCATAGAAGAGGTCTGTAATTAGGATCGTAAGATACGGTTACATTTGAAGCCCGTGCTACTTCAAGGGCTTTCCAAACAGAGCTTCTTGAGGGTTCATCTGTCAAAGAGAGTGAGCCAAAGTGAAAAACCTTTGAACCACGAATCATCGTTTCATCCACTTCCGATGGTTTTAGCAATGTATCAGCACCAGGTTTTCTGGCAAACGAAAAATGCCTTTCACCAGTTGGTGCCAATGCTACAAAGGCCAGGGTTGTAAATGCCTCTGTATCTATTATCAAACCCTTACAGTCAATGCCCTCTTTTTGAAGTACTTCTTTTAGAAAATGGCCATGGAGGTCATCCCCTACTTTTCCGATAAAAGCAGTCTTTGCCCCCAAACGGCTTAGGGCCGTTAAAAAATTAGCCGGTGCACCACCTGGATTTTGTTCAAAAAGTCTTTGCCCCCCTTGGCTGGTACCCGACTCTGTAAAATCGATTAGCAGTTCTCCCATTGCTGTGACATCTATCATCCCTTTTTACCTCCAGACCCTGGATACTCATTACATAATAATCGATAGGGTGGTTCATCCTCTTCTATAGCTGGGAATCTGCCCACCGCTTCTTGAAAGACATTATCCGTTTCATCGTCGTTGCACATGGAGACTTCCCCAATTAGGACATTGCCTGTTCCCTGTTTGACATCAAAATCGTGGTATTGTCTAGGATAAAGGGTGATGCTTTCTCCAGGGGTGAGTTCAATGGCTGTCCCTGCTTTCACAGTGAAGGTTCTGCCATCTTGATTGACTACTACATCTGAAGTGCACAGCTCATCGTTGGCATCGGCATTGTAGACATGAATCACAACTGTCCCCCCGCCCCGATTGATGATATCTTCCATTTTGTATCGATGAAAGTGCATGGGCGAATGTTGGCCTTCTCTTAAGTAGAGTATTTTTTCGGCATAGGATTTCTTGTATAAATCATTGTGTTGGTTTCCATTTCTCGTGGTAATGAGCGCCAGGCCAACCTTAGAAAATTGGTTTAGACCGTAATCGGTAATATCCCATCCTAATCGATTATCTCTGATTTCGTCGTACTCAGAACCCTTTGTTAACCAATCTTCTGGGGTCCAATTGCAAAATGGGGGCACATATAGTCCTTGTCCAATCATTGTGGCTTCTAGTTCTTTTATCACACCGTTGATTTCTGATCTTTTCAAAGTCATCACCTCTTATGATTTTATGGTCTTTGGCTTGACATTTCACCTGATTTATTATAAACATTATTACATTAGTACTGCAACAACATCAGTACGCCGTACAAAATTAATAGTTTAGGGAGGCACCGTGACTGTGATAAGCAATGCAATTCAATGGCAAGATAAACCGTATTTTTCAGAGGAACGTAGGGTCCTCACCCCAAATGAGCTCACTATACCCGGCATTCATATGGTCGGTAGACACCATATGACCACTGCCATCGCCCCCTTACCAGATCACTTCCATAGTGACTGCTACGAATTTACAGTGGTTTTAGAGGGCTCTTTTAACTTTACTGTTGATCACGAGGATTACCCAGTTGCCAGTGGACAACTCTTTATCACACCACCTGGACAAATACACGGTACCAATAACTCGCCAATGTCAAAGGGTCATATTCTTTGGTTTCAACTAAGTGTAAAAGAGAAAAACTTACTCTTTTTAAATGAAGTTGCGTCTCTAGATATACAAAACCGTTTAGAACTTACTGTGGGTAGCAAGGTTTTTTCACTCAGTAAGGTTTCTTTGCAAATCGCTAAGCATCTTTCACAGGATTTAAACGAAACTGCCAGTCCCTTTTTAGTGGCCAACCAGATTACCCATCTTATTTACGAGATGTTCATGCGGGTTGAAGAAAATAAAAAGCAAGTGCCCGATGATATTAAAAGGGTCTTCGCCTATATAGACCAAGAAATCCATCAAGAAATATCACTGGATGCACTTGCTGAAATCGCAAATTTATCTGTATCACAACTGAAGCAAAAATTTAAAGCACAGGTGGGTACGGCCCCTAGAAACTACATTAATCAGCTCAAAATTGAACAGGCAAAGAAAGGGTTACTGATGGGGCACACCGTCACTGAAGTGGCCATGAACTATGGCTTTACAACAAGTAGCTACTTTGCTGTTGTCTTTAAGCGCTACACTGCTTATACGCCAACAGAGTTTGTCAAAGAAACAACACTGGACCTACCGGATTATTTTAAACAGAATACACAAAATCAAGGCTGAATCGATCCCAGTATCACCAGAATCATTTCAGGGTCCTCTTCTTTAAATTGAGTTGGATCCACAATCACCTCAGAAAACTCAAAGTAGGCTTTTAAATCGTGTCCAAGGCCTTCCCGAGGCACAACAATTCTTGTTCTCATTGTCCTTGCGCCACTATATTTAACAGCATCGGTGATTGTATAGCCAGCCAAGGTCAGCATCTCTTTTGTACTTTCTGTTAAATCCTTTTTACTGGTTCCATTGAGAATCTTAATAGGGATTTGCTTAGAATCTTCAAGGGGTGTTTTGTCTGATTCAATTGTATCCTGTACAAACGCAATCAGTTCCTCTGTAGACGGTGGTATTTGATATGAACCACCATTGATTGTTTCACTGACACTTGGTAGCGTATGGGCATAGACACGCTTTAAATCAGCGTCTTTAGCGGTATTCAAAATACTGATGGCATCTTCAAGTGTGGCATCAGTTGTGACAAATTCAGTTAGAGAAGCGTAGATTTGAGTCATATTAAAGATGCTATTGGCAGAAAACAATTTTTTAACAAATGCTGTTAAGAAATACTGTTGCATTTCCATACGGCCAAAATCGCCGTAACCCTTATGTGAATTACTTTGACGGAATCTAACAAATTGTTCTGCCATCTCACCATCTAGGGTTTGCAAACCCGCTTTCAAGCTAATATGAAGATCCTGTGAGGGATCATGGTATTCCAAGTTTTGAGGTACATTAACCTCAACCCCACCCACAGAATCAACCACCTTTTTAAAACCAGCAATGTTGATTAAAACAAAATGGTCAATTTTAATATTCATCAGTTCTTCTGCCACTTGGGTTGTCAAAGAAGCAGGGCTACTGTAGTCTGCAGCTTTCCCATAAGAATGCATCTCAGTCAACTTCATATGATCTGATCTATAGTGAATCAATTCTTTAAGTTCATCGGAAACTTCGATTCTATAATCCCTTGGAATAGAAAACAGGGAGGTAGTCTTAGTTTTTTGATTGTAATGGATGACCATCATTGTGTCGGTTCTTAAACCGCTTTTATCGGTCCCCATTAACAGGATATTAAGAGTCTCAGCTTCAAAAGTAACTGGTTTGGACTCTTTAGATTCATCTACTTTAATTAGTGGTTTTTCTTCCACTGTTCTTTCTGTCACGAAAGGTTTGTAGAGTTGGGTTGTTATACCATAAGCCACTACCACTATTGTGATGATGATTGCTAGCGCAATCAAGGAATAGCTAACCCATTTTTTTTCTAATACTTTCATTTTCGTCCCTCTTGTCTTCTGTTTTTCGATAATCAGCATAATTTTTACTTTACCATATTATAAGCACGAAAACAATTAGAACTGTGGGCTTACCTTTTGTTCAGAAATTTAAAATCACTCAAAATAGTATCCAGTCACCTCCTGGCCACCCTCGATTTTCTGGATTTCTTTAGGGATGACTACATACCCATTTGAATTAGTCAGCAACGTAATCATACCCGATTTACCCGATGTTGGCGTCGCTAAAAGTCTCCCTTCTTCTTTTATTAACGTCACCATTTGATAAGTATCTCTGCCTGGGGCCCCGTAAATAGTTTTTTTCAGTATTGCTTTTGCCCCATGATCCATGGGAACAGAATAACCCCAAGTTTTAAGAATTTCCCCAACTATCAGTTTAAAAACAACAATGGCAGACACCGGGTGTCCCGGAAGACCAATAACTGGCTTATTTCCGTGTTTAGCAATGATGGTTGGTTTTCCTGGTTTAATGGCCATACCACTAGATAAAACCCCAGGGGTACATAGTTCACTGAGTAAATCATATGTATAATCTTTTTCGCCTACAGAGCTACCACCTGAGATAATGACCATGTCAGAAGCTTCAATGGCCTGGCCTACCTTTTTTAATAGGATTTGATAGTCATCGCAAAGCACTTTGCGCCCAATGACCTCAAGGCCCATTTTACGGCACAGGGCCCCTAGGGTGTAAGAGTTGACTTCACGTATTTGTCCAAGGCTAACAGGTGGTGGTTGGGCGGCTGCTTCCCCATCTACCAGTTGGCCACCATCAACCAATTCGTCTCCGGTTGAAAGAAGGGTGACCCGAGGTCTTTTTAACACTTGTACCCAGTATTTTCCCAGGGACGCTAGGGCTCCTATTTCCTGTTCTCTGATGACCCTTCCTGACTGTAATACAACATCACCTAGTTGCATATCAGCACCTCGGTTAATGATGTTGTCACCCATCGGGGCTGGTGCCGAAAATCTGATATGATTTGGATCCACCTGGGATGTGGTCTCGATCATCACCATGGCTTGAGCTCCCTCAGGTACAAAGGCACCTGTTGGCACATACAGACATTGGCCCTCATTTAAAACCAAGTCGGTGGTGGTGCCAATTCCAATTTTACCAACCAGATTGAGGACACAGGGCTCCGTAAAAGAACGTACTGCGTAACCATCCACGGTTGATTTTGGAAAGGCTGGTATGATTTCATCGCTAATAATGGCTTCTGCCAAAGTTCTGCCATAGCTTTCCTCAAGAGTGACACTTTCCACTTCCTGATAACCCCCTAAAAAATGAAGGCGCAAATTTTCTAGAACAGATTCTATTGGGTTCATTTCGATTTTTTTCATAGCTAGCCACCACGTCCTCATATGTTTGTTTAGTCCGAAGTTTTTAAGTTCTAAGGTATTTAGTCCAAAGTTTTTTTGATATCTTTCATAAATGGGCCACTTTTTCCAAACTGAACCGCTTGAATTTCTGCAAGGATGCCAAGGGCAATCTCCGCCGGAGTTTCCCCCCCAATGTCCAAACCAATTGGTCCGTGGACCCTTTGCAATAGTGATTTTGGAACCCCTTGGTTCAATAGTTCTGTAAAACAATGCCTAATTTTAGTGGCGCTACCTATGATGCCGATATACCCTGCATCCGTTCCAACCACCCGTTTTAAAACCTCTAGGTCGTAGGTATGTCCGTGGGTGATAATCACGATATTTGACAAGGGAGATAGTTTCATTTTCTCAATAGCCATATCAAGATCCCCAGTATAAAGCTGATCTACTTTTGGAAAACGCTCTGTGCTACTATAACCTTCTCTGACGTCATAGAGACTCACCTGGTAATCAAGGGCTTTTGCAAAATCGCTGAGGACAAGACCAATATGGCCCCCTCCAAATATAATCAGTTGCTTCTCATTTTTAAAAACCTTGATAAAGACATCAACAGTGCCACCACAAACCATTTTAAGGGCGACATCAGAATCTTTCATGGTTAGCTCATAATGGCAGGCCATTGATTGATTTTCGCTGATGCAATTCTGGGCGTCCTTCTTTGCCCTTTCTTCAACCCCGCCTCCGCCAATGGTACCAGCAATCAGATTGCCCTTACTGTCCACTAACATCATACTTCCCATGTCCCTAGGACCACTTCCAAACTTACTGGTCACGGTAACGAGTGCAACTTCTTCCCGCTTTTCAATGCACATCACCAGTTGCTTCATCAACATGGCATCCATTTGAAGCCCTCCTATAAGACACCTTTCTCAATAAGGCATTTGATTTCTTCATCAGTATAGCCTAAATATGTTTTTAAAACCTCAGTGTTGTGTTGCCCCAAAGTAGGTGCCGGGCTGACTACCGCTCCAGGTGTCTCACTCATTTTAATGGCTACTCCTGGCATTTTCAGTTTTCCAGCCGTGGGATGATCCACTTCTATAATCATTTCCCGAGCAAGGACCTGTTCATCTGCCATCACTTGATCAATGTAGTTAATGGGACCATTAGGTACACCAGCATGATTAAAAATGGATTCCCATGTTTTCGCTGGCTTCTCTTTCATTTTATCAGCAATGATGGGTCTTAAAATATCATAGTTGGCATTTCTTTGGGGATTGGTGGCAAAGCGGGGATCATCAACAAGTGTGCTAAGTTCTGCTACCTCGCAAAACCGCTTCCATAACTCATCATTGCCAACTGCAATCACCAGTTTTGTATCCTGTGTCTCAAAAGGTTCAAAGGGAACAATAGAGGTATGTCTATTGCCTGCAGGCTTTGGTACTTCCTTTGTTACCACATACCGGGCAATGGCATTTTCAAGCATGGCCACCTGACAATCAAGCATGGCAACATCTACCTTTTGACCAATGCCTGTTTGGTTTTTATGATTAAGCGCAGCCAGCACCCCAACTGCTGTAAATAGGCCTGCAGAAATGTCCCCAATAGAAGGACCAACCCGAGTGGGCTCCCCGTCTTTGGCCCCGGTAATACTCATAATGCCACCCATGGCCTGAACCACCCCATCGTAGGCTGGTCTTAGGCTGTAGGGACCAGTGTGTCCAAAGCCTGAAGCTGCGGCGTAGATGATTTTGGGATTGATTAATTTAAGTGCCTCATAGCCTAGCCCTAACTTCTCCATGGTGCCAGGTCTGAAATTCTCGATCACCACATCCACATCTAGAATTAATTTTCGAAAAATCGCTTTGCCCGTTTCGTGTTTAAGGTTTAGGGTCAAACTTTTTTTATTGCGATTAAGACTCATAAAATAGGCGCTTTCCCCATTCTGATAGGGACCGAAATGTCTGGAATCATCCCCTTTGCCTGGAGATTCAATCTTGATGATTTCAGCGCCCAAGTCACCTAGAAGCATGGTGCAATAGGGTCCAGCCAGTACCCTTGTCAAATCTAACACTTTTAAACCCGCCAGTGGACCCATTTAAGCCTCCTTGTTAAACTTCTTCCCTGTTAAACTTCTTCTTTAAACGCAACGATTCTGCAAAATGCAGATTCACCACCTTGGAATTTCCAAGGGAAACAACCGACAATCAGTCTTTGATTGGAAACTTCATCAATCCGGCCACCTAGGTTTTCTGCATGGATGATTTCGTCCGGTTTCTTAAAGACATGGACGTGCATGGCTTGGTAAGCCTCTGGCCAAGGGTAGATTTCATCTAAGGTCTTGCCATATTTCTTTTGAAGATAAGCATCGCATGCCTTTGCTTCACCTGGTTCCCAATCTCTTATTTTAGTGTTCATTGGGTGATCAGCCGAACCACAGTCCACCCCAATCCACTTGATTTCCATTTTCTTGACCCAATCCGGAAATTCCATTGAAGGACCTGGGTGTCTGAGCATATATCGTCTCTCATCTGCTTCAGGCTGATCCCAACCGTATTTATGGTAGCCAGTATTGATAATCAGAATGTCGCCTTTTTTAACTTCCACACGGTCCATAATGTCCTGAGGCGTATAGATAGAGAAATCTTCGGTCATATCCGATAAATCCACCACCACTGCAGGTCCGCATAATTTTTCAAGTTCAATGGCAGCAATGTCTCTGCCAGCTGTATCAAAATGCAAGGGCCCATCTAAGTGTGTTCCTACATGGTTAGAGGTTGTAATCAACTGCCCATTGGCACCGTTTGGAGACAAACGCTTAAAGAATTTCACCTGAAGTGGCTCGTAAGTTGGCCAAGGTGGTGTCAAATGGCTGGTGTTTTGCGACAGATCAAACATCTTAACATTTTCCCAAAATTTCATCATCATAATCCTCCATAATAGATCCTATTTTTATCAGTTTGTTTCGCGTTTTTACAACTGGCCGTCCTCCGCCATCTTCTGTACAAAGGCTTCAAGGGCATCCTCAAAACACTTCATCGGTGGCCTAACTAGTCCTGCGCCAACTTGTCCTACCCCCGCATTTTTGTGGGCAATACCCGTGTTGATGATTGGTAAAATCTGTGTCTCAATGACTTTTCTAATATCGATGCCAGTGGGGGTCCCTCTAAAATTCAAAGCTGGCATCTTGTAAGCTTCGCTTTCACTTTCCGTAATTTCATACATACTGGTGGTGTAATTGATAGCATCCTGTGGTGTTCCTCCAACAAATTGAACAATAGCAGGTGCCGTTGCCATGGCAAATCCCCCAATGCCGCTTGTCTCTGTAATCACCGAGTCCCCAATATCAGGATTTGCATCCTCCTTTGAATAGCCAGGAAAGAATAGACCGTCAATCATTTCAGCTGGGGCAGTAAACCACCTGTTGGCTATTCCAGAGACCCGAATACCAAAGTCAGTCCCATTACGGGCCATGGTATAGACAATTGTCGAATAAGGAACGCCACCAACTGGATCAAGAGCAGCTTTTGCTGCTGGCATGGTGAGGTTCAAGAAAAAGTGATCATTTGAGTGCATGAATTTCAGTACATCGGACTTTTCTTGATTAGAAAAATTCGTCATCACAATGTAAGGTGCCATTTCCCGAATAAAAAGTGACGTCCCTGCTTTGTTCCGATTGTGTCCCTCATCCCCCATTTGAACCACCTGAGCCACCATGGATTTTAAATCCATGGGACCTCTTAAATCCAGTGCTTCTTTCAAAACAGGTGCCAAAATGTTAGCCATCCACTTAAGACGGTTAATGACTTCTTCACTATAGGCACCATATCTCAATACTTTCCCTAAGCCCTCGTTCAAAGTACAGTAAGCATAATTGCCAAAGGCTTCATTCTTGATAATCCAAACAGGCATGGAAGCCGTAATAACTCCAGCCATAGGCCCAACTGCATTATGGTGATGACAGGAATCGAATTTAATTTGTCCTGAGGTCACAAGCTGTGTGGCACTCTCCTCGTCAGTTGCCAGACCCTCGTAGATCAGGCCGCCAATAATGGCGCCTTTTAAGGGGCCGCTCATCCGTTCCCAAGAGATAGGAGGACCAGCATGCAAGATCGTCATTTTATCCATATTGGGGATGTCATCCCCAGCAATGCCGATGCCAATCAAAGTTGGCTGGGCCTTTTGAAGATTTTCAACGGCCTTTTGATTGGCTTTGTTAATTAAATCCTGTAAATCACCGCTGCCTTTATAGATTAGGTCAAGGTGGGCCATCATATGCTGATTGCCACCAGCCCTTGGACGCCAGTTCATTTGAAGGGTTTCAACCCCTTGTTCCTTTAAGTCCTTGTGGAAGGATTCAAGCCCCATATTGATGACCTTGAGATCCTGGGAAAAAAGCTGATTTAATGGATGCATCATGCCCCCCTTTTAAGTGGACTTAATCCTTGGATTAATCTTTAATTTTCTTTGATTAATCTTTAATGTCCCTCGGATTAATCTTTAATTACCCTTTGATTAATCTGCTTCAACACCAACTCTACAAATCTCACTGCTTGAGCATTGGAGGGCATCACCACCACACCAACCCCCTCTAAGGCCGCTTTTGACTGCTCAAACCCCTGGGGATCTCCCACTGTGCCGGTGATAGATGCCACTGCAATCAGCGATTTATCTGTTTTTTTCAATTTTTCTTTAACAATAGCAATGGCATCAGCCACTTCTTTAGCCGGATTCTGGTGAGAGCCAAAGCCAAGAACCACATCTAAAAGAAGTACCGCCGTACTGCCATCAACATCTCTCATTAAACGCTCAGTCCTGGTTGACGGATCGATCATGGGATGGGGTCTACCCACAGTAAATTGATCTTCACCAAGATCCAATACCACATGACCACTTAAGTGTTTTAGATTTTCAAGGCGATACTCAGGCTCTAAAGGAATATTTGAATAGATGGGTCCTATTGAATTGCCAAGGATTTTCATGGCTTCATCTGCCAGAGTGCCACCGGTATAAAGCCCTCTTAAATACACCTGATCTGGTTTTAAGCTTTCAAAAGAACTCTCAACTAATTGATGAAGGACCTGCTCAGAAAATCCGAATCCTGTAAAATCAACTGGTTCTTCACCCTTAGCAAGGGCCACTGCTTTATAGGCTGCATCTTCGAGGGTTAAGCACGGGTAAGCACCAGCTGCTCTAATCATCTGAGCATCCCCGCCAATAAAGTCCACCACCACTGGTTTATCAGTGGTTTTAACCAGGCTAAGAATTTTCTGGGCCACTTCTTTAGCTGGTGGCTTTGAAATCAACACAATCACCTGGGTACCAGGGTCCTGTATCAAGGCCTCAAACCCTTGCATCATCATCAGCCCACCAATTTCCAGCTTTAAATCCCTACCACCGGTGCCTATCACCTGGGAAACCCCAGAGCCTAACTGATCAATCAAGCAAGTCACCTCTTGAGTTCCAGTTCCTGATGCACCAATCACACCAATAGGACCTCGCCTAACCACATTTGCAAAACAAAGAGGGATGCCATTAATAATGGCTGTACCACAGTCTGGACCCATCATCAGCAGCCCTTTCTCAACAGCCCCTTGTTTCATTCGCAGTTCAGCTTCTATGGAGACCTGATCTGAAAACAGCATCACATGCATATTTTGATCAAGGGCATTCATGACTTCAGCTTCAGCATATTGCCCTCCGATGGACACCAAAAGCAGATTCGCCTCAGGCATTTTCTCCATGGCCCCATCTAGACTTACCGGTTGATATTCGCTGCCAGACTGTTTCTTTTTTTGTGTCAAAAGGGTAGTTACTTTTTCTATGACCAAAGCCATCACTTGGTCACTGATCACATCAGCTACAATAAAAAAATCATTAACCCCTAAACCCTCTAAATCCTGATGATACAAATTCAACTGAGCCGTCAACTCTTTATTGAGTCCAGTTCCCATCCCCACCAAAACTTCGCTAACCCCTTCAACGCCTTTGATTTCTTTTGAAATCAGCATTAAGGTCACTGAATCATAATAGGTGTTTTTTCTCACATCGCATTTAATCATGTGTCAGAGTCTCCCTTACCGATTGTGTCACCCGTATTTTGTTCATGCAGTAAAAGCCAAACAAAAAATCAACCCCAGAGGATGCGCCGTGCTTTGCCACCAACTCAGCCAGTTTTGCCACTGATTCAGCCGCCTTTTCAATACCCTCACTGGATTTAAAAAACAACCCTCGCACCAAATCCCTATGGGCCTCCGAAACCTGCCCTAAAGCTGTGGCTCTTAGCATATTTTCACTGACCAAAGTCGTCAATCCAAGGGCCCCCTGATAAATCCGCCAAAGCCTCTCTCTAGTGGCTTCTAGTCCCCTTCCACCCGTGGCGCCATCATAATACATGGCAATCATAACCCCAGCTAAAAAATCATCCGTGGCAGGTGTAAGCCCAGGACCAAAGCCAACAAACTTAGGCAGCAGTCCGATAAAACCATCAAAATCTTTGCGAATCAACGCCTCTAATAATTTCCCCAGGGTTTCTCTTATAAATTGACAGTAAGGATTTAGCACCCCAACATCAGCTGAAACACCACTTTCAGGTAAAATCCAGCCCTCTAAATCATCAAAATCGAACTGGTTAATCAGCGCCCCAATCCCATTTGAACCTGATTCACTATTATGGGGCCCTTTATTAAACGTCCCTTTTCCAAAGGTCTCACTGATAATCACATCCCGAATAACATCCAAAAGCGCCAGCTGAACATACAAATCATTGACAGTCCCATCTATCTCAGCCCCTGGGTCCCAAAGAGAAGCCCCCTCCAGACTTAAAAATAAATCTCGCCCTTGAAATGCCAAGCCCCCCTTCTCAATCAATACCCCATCCCCTACACAAACACCATCAAGTTCCCAAGGGGACATCCTCACAAGAGCCCCCATGGGTCCAATGTTATTTTTACTTGCCACAGCAGGCGCACCGAGATTTTTCTCCACCAACAAAGTGGCAAGATTGCCCTCTTGGTCCACCAAATTCACAGCACTCGGAAACGCGGAATGAACCGTCAAAACCTTTTGATAGTTGCCATCCAGATAAGTTTGTAGGTCCAAAGACAGTCTAGTAACTTCCATAAATCTCACATCCTAAAGGTGAATTTTCAAAACATTGGGTCCATTTGAAGCATTGGGTGTATTTAAAACCTCGGGTTTACTTTATGGATTGGATCAATCGTTCATATGACTCCTGGGTGTCTATGTCAACCAGTATGCCAGGGTCTGAAACGTTGAGATAAGCGGGTTTAGCCTGTTGCTGGAGAAAAACCTTAAGCCCCCCTTCATCTTTGCTACTGAGAAGCTCAGGGATCAAATGAGCGGAAATCAGGGGCGGATGGCCCTTATTACCCTCAAAGGAAGGATAGAGTACGTCCATCTCCTGAAGATCAAAAGCCTTCACCAGGTGCTGAATTGTTTCAGGTTTCACCAGGGGCACATCCACTGGCATGGTAAAAAATGCAGTAGAAGTGGGAGCAATGGCGGCCGCACCGGTCTGAACTGAAGAAAACATACCCAGTTGGTAATTGGAGTTTAGCACCCATTTAAGGTGCATAACTTCAATCAGAGGTATCAGCAGCTCGCTTTGATGGCCCACCACCACCACAATGTCTGTGATTCCAGCCCCAGTGAAAGTTGCCACCGTGGTTTCAAGAAAGGTCTTGTCCCTAATAAGTAGCAAGGGTTTAAAAGCGTGCATCCTTGAAGAATAACCGGCAGCGATGATCACAGCGGCTATATTTGCGTTTGTAATCGTATCTTGAACAAGTTTTGTAGCCATCATTAAACCCTTGGTAACTTAGCGACAGCAAGTGCCACTTGCTCAGGTGACAGGGGCAATTTGTAGAAATTAATGGCCAGTGCATCGAATAAGGCATTGCCAATCACAGATGGCACCGAAATCATTGGGTGTTCTCCCACCCCACGGGCACCAAAAGGCCCATCGGTTTGTGGGTTTTCTATGAGGATTGGCACGATTTGATCTGGAATATCATTGGCGGTGAGGATCTTATTATCCGTAAAGGAATTGTTGAGAAGTCTACCTTTGTCATTAAACTTGTAACATTCTACTAAAGCTGAGCTAATGCCCTGAAGCACCCCGCCCATTATCTGGCCTTCCACTAACTTCTTGTTTAGAATCTGACCTACGTCAAAGGCCGATGCGATTTTTAAGATATGAACATTGCCAGTTTCAACATCCACCTCAATCTCCACACCATGGGCACCAAAGGTCCAGTCCAGGGCTGGTGTCCCTTGCCCCGTATTGGGATCAAGATTTGTAAGGCCATCGGCCATGTACATCCCATAAGAAATCAGTGGTCCACCAATGCCATTGCCGTTTTCGTAGACATAGCCCCTAGCTAACTTCGCGTAAGGAATCCGTCTATGGAGGTGATGAACATGTTGAATATAGCCATCTTTGTGGGTCAGTTCGTCCACATGGCATCTCAGTACCTGGGCAGCCAACTCTTTCATTTGCTTGACCATATTACCGGCCGCTCTTTTAACAGCGTTGCCACCCATAAAGGCATATTTAGAAGCCACTGTGTTCCAATCATAGGGACTCTTATCTGTTTCAACTTCCAAGACAACTTCCACGTGTTCAAAGGGCACATCCAAAACTTCTGCAGCAATTTGAGCCATAATGGTATTGGCCCCCTGACCAATATCCACCGCACCAATCATCACCTTAACATGGCCATCTTCGTCCATTTGCATTATGGCAGCTGTAGAGGTGTAGCTTGGCATTGCCGGTGCCTTTTGAAGCATTGCGATTCCTTTGCCTCTTACTTTACCAGTCTTAAATTGGGCTTGTCTTTCTTCATCTGTTTGATAACCAGTCCATCCGATTTCCTTGGCAACCGCCTCCAAGCAGTCCACGGGGCTCCCTGAAGTATCATAGATCAATTCACCGCTTAGGGTCTTTGAACCTGGTCTTAAAAGATTTTTCATTCTCAGTTCAAAGGGATCCATGCCTAGCTTTTGTGCAATCAAGTCCATTTGCCGTTCGATGGTCCAGTGGGTTTCCAAATGGCCAAAGCCCCTATAGGCCGTACTAAACACCTTGTTGGTGTAAATAGTTCTTGAGTGAAGCGCTATATTATGGACTTCATAGGGACCAGCTCCAGAATAAATGGCAGACTTACCAACGTTGACACCGTAGTCAGCATAGGCACCGCTATCCCAGTCATACCATAACTCTATGGCCGTGATGGTGCCATCATTTTTGACACCTGTTTTGATCTTGCCACGCATCCCTGCTCTTGTTGGGAGTAAGTTGAATTCTTCTTCTCGTGATGCTCTTAACTTGACGGGTTTTCCTTTGGCATTTCTTGATAGCAGGGTTACTAAAGGTTCTAGATGAATCCCTGCCTTACCCCCAAAACCACCACCAACAAATGGCACAATCACATTGATATCTGCTTTAGGAATCCCCAGTGATTTGGCCAGTAGTTGTCTAACGGCAAATGGGGATTGAGCAGATGTCCAAATTTTCACCTTATTGGAGTATGGATCTGCCTGGGCAATCACCGCATGGGTTTCCATTGGCACATGACCCACTGCGGGTAGGGACATTTCGTTTTCAATAATCACATCTGCTTCTTCAAAACCTTTATTGATATCACCCTTGATGGTCTTATTCCAGCTGGCAATGTTAGAGTCCGGTTGTGGGAAAAAGACCCCTTTCATATACTCCAATTCATTGATATCATCGTGGACCAAAATCTTTGCTTCTAGGGCTTGATCTAGTGTATGGACTGCTTCAAGCTCCTCATACGTCACTTGGATTAAGGAAATGGCTTCTTCTGCAAGGGCCTCTGTCTCAGCGGCTACTGCAGCCACGATTTCTCCTTGATAGCGAACCTCCCCTCTGGCAATAATGCGCTTGTCAATCATATAAAGTCCAACGAGATAAGGGCAGTCGTGACCGGTGAGTACCACTTTGACACCAGGTAAAGCCATTGCTTTGGTGGTATCAATAGCCACTATTTTAGCCCTAGCATAGGGGGACAGCAGCAGCTTGGCATGGAGCATTCCCGGCACTTCCATGTCATGGGTGTAAATCGCTTGTCCAGTGACTTTGACTTGGGCATCTTTTCTATCGTGGGGTTTGCCCACATGTCGGTACTTATTATTCGCCATGGAAAGGTGCCTTCCTTTCTTGATCAGCAGCATCTAAAACCGCAGCAATGATGGGCAAATAACCGGTACATCTGCACAAATTCCCTGCTATGGCCTCTTTAACCTGTTCTTCTGTGGGGTTAGGCTCTCTATCCAAGAGCGCCCGAGCTGACATCAACATACCCGGGGTGCAAAAGCCACACTGGAGGGCATCGTGTTCAATAAAGGCCTTTTGAAGGATTGAAATTTCTCGACCCTTGGCCAAGCCTTCCACTGTTTGTATCACTGAACCATGGGCTTCTATGGCTAGAATCAAACAAGAGTTTACTGGTCTGCCGTCCATAATAATGGTGCAAGCACCACATTCCCCTTCTCCGCAACCTTCTTTTGTGCCAAAGAGTTTGAGCTCTGTGTTCAAAAACTGCAAAAGTGTCATGGTGGGATCCACCTGTCTACAGTAGTTCTCATCATTCACCTGGCACTTGATGGCCACTGGCACACAAGTGGAAGCCACATAATCAAAACAATCCTTTAAGGGTTTTTGGGTGTGGACATTACACATTTAGAGGCCTCCAGTCTGGATGATTTTAAGTAGGGCTCGCTTGACTAAAACCCCTGAAATATGCAGTCGGTACTCAGCAGATGAGCGCACATCAGAAATTGGGTGAATATGATTTGCCACTTGTTCCTGGGCCCACTGAGCTGTTTCTTGGGTTCTAGCCATTGTGTTCAACTGGTGTTCAAGGGTTGTCAAACGGATGGGTGTGGGGGCTACTGCAGTCATGGCAATGGCAAACTGCCCTTCGCCTGTCACCCTAACCGCTGTCGCTGCAATGCCAAGGTCGTGTCCCTTAATACGGGTCTGCTTTAAAAAAACGCTTTTGTCCCCGTCTTTTACTTCTGGGAGCATCACACCAATCACGAGCTCTTCTGGCAATAGGGCTGTTTTTTTGACCCCTACAAAAAAATCTTGAATTGGAATTTGTCGCTGTCCCCTGGGCCCTGCAATATGGACCATGGCGTTGTAAACCAGTAGTGGGGCGCCAAAGTCTGCACCTGGAGAGCCATTGCAAATGTTCCCCACCAAGGTTGCTCGGTTTCTAAGCTGATAAGAGGCTAAGGTATCCGCAGCTTCTTTAAGGGCCGTGTAACTTTTTTCTATCAAGGGGGATTCAGAAATCTGATTAACAGTCACTGAAGCCCCAATAAAAAGCCCTTCTCCGGGTACTTGGTAAAGTCCCTGGGTTTCACTTAATGACTTGATATCCAGAATATGTTGGCAAGAGATCATGTTGCGCCTCAAGAGAATCATTAAATCCGTCCCCCCTGCCAAAATCCTTGTGTCTGGGTGGTCGCTTAAATAAAGTAGTGCATCGTCAAGCTTTTCAGGTTTGTAGTAATCAAACTTACTTAACATGTATTCCTCCCAGTTCAGTCAAAAAGTGATGCCACAGCCCGCTCAGCAGACTCGTATATGGCAAATAGGCCAACGCCAAAAGAAGATTTTTTCCCATCTGTGCTTTTTAGGGACATACCACAAAAGCTGACTTTTTCCTGTGTTCTGACGCCGTCTATTAAGTGAATTTCCCCCTCTTGATTAAAAATATCCAGTTCTAGCCACTGATAATCGCACCTAAAACCCGTACACCAAATCACATTGCCAATGGCATCTTTTTTGATATCAAGCTCAGTCACATCCTGCAACTTCTCAAGGTCCACCCGTTCAAAGTCCATGGGAATGATGGTGTCAGTAACGGAAAGTGCCTTTTGCTCAATCAAGCCATCAATGCGACTTTCAACGGCTCTAAGGGTATCATCTGCAGCCATGAGGGTTTGTTTCAAATTTCCTTTCAGGCTAAGGGTATTACCACTTACGGCCAATAATCTTCCGGTTAGAACCACGCCGGCCTTTTGACAAGCAGCTAAGTTTTGTGAAAACTTATGCATAATGGATTCATCTTCAAAATCACCCTTTTGGTAAGGTAAAATCTTTGGCCCCCTACTAAAACCAGATAGCTGATTGAGCCAATAGACCCCATTAATATTTTTATAAATGGTTGGGATTGGGGTCAAGCTACCAATTGCAAGATACACATTGGGGTTGGCAGCTGGGTTGACATCTGGGTTGGCCTGTTGAGCGGACTGTTGGTTCCAGTGTTGCTTGACTTCCAGTGCAATTTGAATCCCCGATCGACCACTGCCCACCACCAAAGTGCTCCCTGGGGCAAGTTGAGAAACATTGGTATAATCCATGGAATGAATCTGCTTCACGTCACTGGGAAAGTCATTTTTTACTTTTGGAATAAAAGGTTTGTTAAAAAGTCCCGTAGCCATAATCAAGTCATCGCAGGTGAATTCCCCACTGCTGGTTTTTAAACAGTAAAGATCACCCTCTTTATAAACCCGTTCCACTAAAACATTTTCAATGTAGTTTGGATTAATCTTTAAAAGATAGGCCTCAAGCAGATTGAGAATCTCCGCCTTTGACATGTAACCGTTGTCATAGGGGATATGGTCTTCAAGGCCTGGAAAATTAGTCATCCAATTTGGGGTCACCAGATAAAAGGAGTCCCACCGCTCATGGCGCCATGTTTGAAGCATGACCTTTTTTTCGATGATTAAGTAATCAATCCCACGTTTATTGAGATGGTCCCCACAGCTAATGCCGCTAGGACCGCCACCAAGAACGATTGCTGTATAGTGTTTCATTTGGCCTCCCAGTTGATTTAAAGTGCCGGTACACTTAAAGGCATTTTTCTAATTTGCGCTGCCTGTTCATAGGCATAAGCAATTTCAATGAGAATGGGTTCGCTAAAGGGTCTTCCCAAGATTTCCACACCAATGGGAACACCCAGGGGGGCATCTGGCAAAACTACCGAAAATCCAGCCGGCACACAAATGGCTGGAAAACCAGTCACCGCTGCCAGCACCCCATTACGCTCACTTTGAGAATCCCCCACCTTGCACACTAACTGCTTCTGATGGGGATAAACCAGTGCATCTAAATTGTGGTTTGCCATTAGGAGCATCACTTGATCTCTGACTTTTCCCGCCAAGACTAACCGCTGAGCATAAGCAGTATCTCCCGTTGAAAGCCCCTGTGCCTTGATCAGATTTTCTCGGATACCCGGGTGATAAAGGCCACTATCTAAAATATCTGCCACAGTATGAACGCCCACTGCCTGATCATCCAAATGAGATAAATATAAATTAAGATGGTCCTTGAGTTCGTATAAATGGACGCTAACCTGATTTACCAAGGCCTCTGCGTCAAAATGATGATGAATGGGAATCAGCTGAGCCCCTTCACTTGCCATAACTTTTAGAGCCCGCTCTACCGCTGCATTGGTTTCCACATGAAGCGCTTGAGTGCCAAAAAACGACTTCAAAATCCCAATCCGCTTAGCTTTTAGGCCATCTAATTTAAGTGAATCACCAAGAGCGCCAGTGACCCGTCCAATGGACCAAGCTGTGCTGCCATCGTCACCATCAAAGCCCCGAATCACCTCTAATACCTTCACAGCATCTGCCACGGTTCTGGCCATGGGACCTGCTGTATCTTGGGTGTAAGAATAGGGTACAATACCAGCTCTACTAACCATTCCAAGGGTTGGTCTGATACCCACAAGGCCGTTGGCTGCCGCTGGAGATCTAATCGAATTCACTGTGTCTGTACCAATACCGACCAGGGCAAAATTCGCCCCAAGAGCTGCCCCGGTTCCCCCACTGGAACCACCTGGGTTCCTGGAAAGGTCATAGGGATTCAGGGTTTGGCCAAGAACCGAGCTAATGGTTTCCCCCCAAATTGCAAATTCATGGAGGTTTGCCTTGGCAAGTATAATGGCCCCCGCAGCCCGAAGCTGCTTAACCAAAAAACCATCGGCCTCTGGCACATAGCCTTTTAAACTTAAGCTTCCCGCTGTGGTTTCAAGGCCTTGGGTTTCAATATTGTCCTTTAAAATAACCGGAACACCATGAAGAGGCCCCACTAAGCCACCTTTTTCAAACTGCAGGTCAAGGGCCTGGGCCTCACAAATTGCCTCTGGATTTGTGCAAATCACAGCATTAATCTTTGGCCCCGCCTGGTCAAAAGCCGAAACCCGTTGGAAATAGTACCTCACTAAACCCTCTGCGGTGATCCGACCCTTTTTTAAACCCTGATGATAGCCTTCTATTGTCAATTCCATCCCATCAAATTGTTCCACTTCAGCCCCCTTTGCTGCCCGTGAGTCTTACTGGTTAAATTAGCCACAGACTTCAAAAATCCTTTATTCTTAGGTGCCAAAATATTCACCCGCTCTTTGTGACTAACTCACAAGAGCAAGGTCCTTAGCGCTGTCTAATCTATACCCTTTATATTACTTGTATCACAAATTCCCAAAGTTGAATTTCCAATTTGACATGGATTGATCTTTAGGTGATCCAGAGAAAGACTGTGAGAAAACCACTTTATCCTCTTGACACTTCAGTCTTATAGGAATAGACTGAAGTCAGTCTAATGTCGTTAGACTGAAAGGAGTCTTGACATGGCTAACTATAAACTTGGCGAAAAGGAACAACGATTTGCTGATTTGATTTGGGAACACCAACCAATTCATTCCCGTGACCTTGTACACTTGTGTATTGAAGCATTTGACTGGAAACGAACAACAACCTATACCATGCTCAAACGTTTATGCGACCGAGGCTTATTTCAAAATAGTCAAGGAATGGTCACTGCCTTAATGTCCAAAAATGAATTTGGCGCTGCACAAGGGGATCAATTTCTTAAAGAATCTTTCAATGGCTCCCTGCCTCAGTTTATAGCCGCATTTACCCACCATAAAAAGTTAAGCAAAAATGAAATTCTTGAAATCGAAGCTCTGATTAGCCTACATAAGGAGGATTAACTGTGTTAGAACTTTTATTTTTACAGATTCTCAATATGAGTTTTAATGGCAGTGTGGTCATTGTGTTGGTACTTCTTTTAAGATTAGTGCTAAAAAAGGCCCCTAAGATTTTTTCGTACGGCTTGTGGGCTGTGGTGTTATGCCGCTTGATTTTGCCATTCTCATTTGAAAGTATTTTCAGCCTTTTCCCAACAAGAATCAACCCGATTGTACCTGAAATCATCTATTCCAGAGCGCCAACCATCGATACGGGCATTAATTCCCTGAACACCTTGGTAAATGCTATTTTACCCTCTATTGAACCAACAACGATAGCCAGTGTCAATCCTCTTCAAATAGGGGTGTTTCTTGGTACTATCCTATGGCTAACTGGCATGGCCATTTTATTGTTTAACAGTCTAGTCGCCTATTTAAAGTTAAAAAAACAGCTTAAAAACGCGGTCCATCAAGGGGATCATATCTACGTTTTAGAATCACTTAGCACACCATTTGTGATGGGTATCATTCAACCAAGGATTTATTTGCCACAATCATTAACAGAAAAAGAAATACCCTTTATTTTGCTCCATGAGCAAACCCACATTAGACGGTTTGACCCCCTGATCAAAATAATCGCTTTTTTAGTCCTTTGCCTTCACTGGTTTAATCCTTTGGTCTGGATTGGTTTTTTCTCTTACAGCAAAGACATGGAAATGTCTTGCGACGAAGCCGTTATAAAACAACTTGGTAAACAGGTGAAAACGGATTACTCGAACTCTTTATTATCCTTAGCGACTGGACAATCAATGATTAATGCAACCCCACTAGCTTTTGGAGAAGGTCCAACTAAAAGCAGAATCAAAAATATTCTAACGTATCAGTCACCACGGTTCTGGACGGCTGCTTTAGTCACACTTGCCGTGGTGGTCATTGGACTTGGTCTGATTTCAAATCCAATCACAGAGCAAATTCCCATCGGTGAAATCCCTGTAAAAATCACTTCCCCCACTGACCTATGGGAGGCGCACACTCCCTACGTCGGTGACAATTCAGGGGTTGGGAACCTACTGAATCTAATGGTGATGCCCGAAAATCTGAAACATCGGAGCTTTAAACTCTATACCAGTGGCAGTCAACGGGGATTGGAATGGCTATTAGATAACACTGACAATGCTGATTATGACGAAGTTCTATTGCAGCGAACAGCTCTATTACTGTTTGCAACCATTGAAAATCTAGAAGATTTTTATGTCACTATTTACACCACTACCGGGGAGGCTTCAAATTTATATTATGACATCCCTTGGGCAAATGAAATTTTAGGCGCGCCTGTAAAGAGTTACGGAGAAAGTTCTGAAAAGTTAGCACTGTTGGTTGATCTGATTCCATCTAAAATCCCGATTGCCACCTATAGCATTGAAAAAATCAGACAAAACGGCGTGGTGGTCCAGAAGGTTGACCTTAAATCACCAGGGATTGCAAAGAAAATTTTGATGGATGGCTACGTCAAATCCACAACATTTGAAGGTAAGGCAATTACCACACTTCCAGAGTATTATAAGATTCAACAAGTCTTTCAGTACTCAAACGAAGCCAATGACTACTACGCCTATACCTTAACAGATGGTACCCCCGTCTTACAATTTGCGAAAGACAATAGGTACGTCATTATTTCTAAGGCACTTTATAATGAAATGATAAAGCTTTTCAAGTAATTGCAAATACAAAAATTTTCAGACTAGAAGATATTAGCAAAGAGACAGGGCTAGGTGGCGCTCTGTCTCTTTGCTTTTGTACAAAAGATTCTTTTGGTGGCATAAATCCTCTCAAGCTCTACTTTCCGCCATATTTCAAAATTAGTTGACATCACAACTAATTTTCAGTAATATAGTTGCATAGACAACTAATCTCTTGCATCGTTTTATTGCTACTATCCTTCGAGGTGACTTATGTGTGATAACAATCAAGCTTCCAATCCCCCTCTTAATTTAGGGCGTAGTATTGCAATCCTTTCAAGATACAGTCGGTGGTTTATGGATCAAAAGATGACTGCCTACGACTTTGGCAGTGGCCAACACGGCTTTATTTTCTATCTTTATGATCATAATGGCGCCAGTCAAGATGAAATAAGTAAGGCACTTGAACTGGATAAAGCCACCACCGCCAGAGCCATTCAAAAGCTTGAAGACAATGGCTATGTCACCCGTAAAACCAGCGAAAAAGACAAGCGTATCAACAACGTCTTTTTAACCGAAAAAGCCTATGCCATTCAACAGGAAATCAGACAGTTTTCTGCAGAGTGGACCACTGTTTTAACCCATGATATGACACCAGATGAGCTCTCTCAACTCTCAACCCTAATGGCTAAATTGACTGAGAATGCACATAACACAAAAACCAAACTAACAAATAAAACGACCAAGAAAGGCAACACCCAATCAGTGTTGGACATCAACACACAATCAGTGTTGTACGGCAAAGAACATAACGAAAAATAACAACTCTTTAAGAACTGAAAGCATTGGCAAATTACTCCTTAAATTTTCAATTCCAGCCATCATTGGCATGATGGTCAACGCCCTTTACAATGTAGTGGATCGAATCTACATCGGTTGGGTCAGTCCTTTGGCCATGACCGGTATTGGGCTTAACTTACCCTTTATGACATTGATGATGGGATTCGGCATGCTTGTCGGCATTGGCGCAGGGACCAATATTTCTCTGCGATTAGGACAGGGAAAAAAAGACGAAGCGGAAAAAGTCTTAGGCAATGCAGTTACCCTTCTGGTCATCATCATGACAGCAATTATGATCCTTGGGTTGATCTATAAGATACCCCTGCTCTATCTATTTGGTGCCAGTGCAGCAACCATTGATTATGCTGATCAATATATCACCATCATCCTTTTAGGTTCTATCTTTCAAGGGGTTGGATTTGGTATCAACAACATCATTCGCGCAGAGGGCAGTCCTAAAATAGCCATGTATACCATGCTTATTGGGGCAGTCATCAATATCATTCTAGACCCTATTCTGATTTTCACTTTTGACATGGGCATAGCCGGAGCAGCCTATGCAACCGTCTTCTCACAGCTGGTCTCAATGATCTGGGTCCTCTATCACTTCACATCCGACAAAAGCATGCTCAAACTTAAGTGGCAAAATCTTAAACTTCAAAAGCCACTGGTCATCGGTATCTTAGCCATTGGCATCTCACCTTTTTCAATGCAAGTGGCAGCCAGTATCGTCAGCGTCCTTTCAAACACAGCCCTAAAAGCCACCGGTGGTGACCTGGCCATTGGTGCCATGACCATCATCAATGCAGTGGCCATCTTCTTTCTAATGCCAATCTTTGGCCTTAACCAAGGGACGCAGCCCATCATTGGTTTTAATTACGGCGCTAAGGCTTACGACCGTGTCAAAGAAGCTCTAAAACTGGCCATCATCGCTGCAACAGCCATTTGTATGTTTGGATTTGTGTTGACACAGTTCTTTACCGTGTACTTAATCCGCATCTTCAATAACGACCCCGAGCTAATGAAATACGCTGTCACCGGCATGCGCATTTTTTTATGTATGCTTCCATTTATCGGCTTCCAAATCATCAGCGCCAATTACTTTCAAGCAACTGGCAAAGCCTCAAAAGCCATTTTTCTCAGCATGCTTCGCCAAGTGATTGTCCTTATACCAATGCTCCTAATCCTGCCACCACTCTTTGGCATCAATGGGGTATGGGTCGCAGGCCCCATAGCGGACTTCTCCGCATCCGTCCTCACAGCAATATTCTTATTTAGAGAAATGAAGCATCTGGACACCTCCCATGCAAAAGAACTTTTGGAAGGTTAATATGAATTTTTAAACATATCATATAACTTGCTTTTATAAGCACAAAAAAGACAGGGTGTCGATTGCTCCCTGTCTTTTTTTGCTATTACTATCATTATCATTGAATTGTTTCTATTCGGGTTGGATGTCTTGCTTCAGAATCCACATGGCCGCTTCATAAATATCAGATGCAACAAAGTCGGGTTCTGTCATATCCCATGTAGATCGATACTCATTTAGACTGCCTTCACCAACTCCAGTGAGTACCAATATTTTTCTAATGCCAAGATTGTGTGCTAACAACATATCCGACATGCCCATATCACCAACCATAAAACAATGGTCCTTATTGATGGCTTCCTTCAAATTTGCATTTTCAAATAGTCCTGTATTGGGCTTTTTGCATTGACAATTTTCAGCACTGGTATGAGGGCAACAATAGAATTCTAATTGGCTTATGCCGTTTGCTTTGGCTGCCGTTACGATGTTTTCTTTATGTAATTCAAAAATCTCATTTGTTATAAAGCCTTTTGAAATGCGACTTTGATTTGTTAATACGATTAATCGACAGTCGCGATTTGATAATGCTTTCAGAGCGTTTATCGCTCTTGGGAAAAATTCAAAACTTGTAATGTCACCCATTGGATCCCCACCTAAAGTGCCTTGCAAGTCCATAAGAATAGTTCTTCTTTGCATTTTGATTTAATCCTTTCTAATTTGTATACTTAAACTCTTCTTTAACCCTAATCACCTTACCATCCCGCACTTCAATGAAATAGGGGATTTTTTGCTCAAAAAGCGGTATAGCATTCAGATTATAACCACTTATATGCTTTAAAAATTCCTCTTTCTTCGTGGTTTGGTAAACTCGATCACCCTCTGATTCCTTGACAAAATCAAGATTCACATCGGTGAATACATATTCTACCTGATCTGCAAATCCGTAAACCACCACTTCTTGCAGCTCATTAATAATGACATAACCATTGGGCATATCGCCATCAACCAAATTTAGGGCCTTAACTCGCTCCTTATTCTCTGCTTCAACAATCTCCACGGGATCAAAATGTAAGGCCTGATCTTTAATGACCATATAACCCGTTAAGGTTTCCACTTTCTCAACTGAACAACTCACTAAAGCCAATACGCATAACGCCATGCCCACCACAAAACCTAATTTTTTCATGACGTGCTCCTTCCGACCCAGATACACTCAGATACATCCTATTTTCGAAACCGAACATGCATAATAACCCTTCGCTTTCTCCATAATTGACATCACGCACTCATATTTTGCATCCACGTACTCCCACGGACTATGACGGAATTTTATGGCCGCTTCCACTTTTACTTTCTCATATTCTTCAAATGCCTCATTATTGATGCGCAAAAAGTCTCTAAACATCAGCTCATCACCTACATGTTGATTGCCCTCCTGATAAACATGGATATGATGGGTGTGATTGCCTGATCGATCCGGATTTAACTTTACAAAATACCGTCTTTCTGCAATGCCATTTTCACCTCTTACACTGTATTCATTGCTTTCCATAACACTGTTGTAGGCATCCACTTTAGAAATATCATCTACAACAACCATTATATCAATGATTGGTTTTGCACTAATCCCCTCAATGGATGTGGATCCAAAGTGTTGGATATCATGAATTATCTCACCAAAAATATTCAGAAGAATTCCTTTCTCCTTCTCATAAATCTCCGGCCAAGTCTTATCATATGGAACAACTACCATCTCTCTAGCCATATAAACCACCCCATCCAATTTCATCACGATCGATCATAAACATCTCGAATCAAATCCTTAATTAATACATCGCATTGGTAACCTGTCATCGTAGCTCCACCGTGCACATTGAGCACCAAATTCTTATACTTCGCATCAATACTGCTACAAGCCCATTCCCAAGCCACAACTTTAGAAACCATCCGGCCAAACTCAATCATATATAGGGCTCTGCACATTGTCACTACTGCATAAGCCCTGTAATGTGGCTCAAATACATACGCCCCTTCTGTCAATGGCATCCACGAGTTTTCAAGTAACTTATGAGTCGCCTCTCGAAGAATCCCTTCACTTATTTCAGGAATAAACGCTTTTAGATCTTCCCCATCAACCCGCAAACCATATTCTCGGAGAATATAAAGTTCCAGGGTCCATTCGTGTCCATACAAGGCCGGTTTCAAGGTACCATCGTTATAATACGGCCTTAATGTTTGGGGTGGGCTGTGGTTACTTAACCAATCCAGGTCTACATATGAGCCTTCCAACCGATCAGCCCAATGGTCACTTCTTTCTTTAAATTTCTGATGCATTAGGACTAGGTTCACAAAGTCATTTTCGCTGAGCGCCTCTGAAACAACCACCATGAAATCAATGTCGCTGGTATGAATATCAAAATCGCCGAGGGCTAAGGACCCATGAATGTACATGGAAGCATACTTTTCCCCCAGTATTTTTTTTACAAGTTGCTGGAACATCACGATTTCATTATGGCACTCTGTAATTAGTTTCCATTGATTTTGGAGAATCCACTTATATGTCAATCCAAATACCTTCGTCTTTGATTTTTGAATTTTCTAGTGAGCGATAGAATCTTTGTGCTGGCTCATCCGATGCTATTAAGGCAATCAAGGTATCAACCCCGCAATCTCTTAACGCCTGTTTAAGAGATGCCATCATAATTTGGGCCACACCATAATGACGGTAACTTTTAATGACACAAATCCAATCTAAATATGCTTTGAGAGAGCCATCAAAACGACTGGCAATCATGGTTGAGTCAATCCGCCCAACCACTTTGGCGTCGACGTAGGCTAGCAGCGAAATTGAGCGGTCAAACTCGGGTAAATCAAAGCTGTTGGTGACCTTTGAAATATAATTTTCATCAATGGGCCAACCCCAGATGCTCTCTTCTTTTCGCAAGTTCAGCTCAAATTGAATGACATCGTCAATCTTTTCTTTTGTGAAGGGTTTAATCTCAATTTTCATGTTGGCACCTCGGGCATATTGAATTATTCGTATCGCAATAAGCTACTGCTTAAGGCGGTTAATAGGAATTGATAGTGGGTTTCGTATGGGACCAAGAGGGGGGATTTTGATTGCACCATGGTTTCAAATTCAGCTAGGGTCACATAGGATACTTCCTTGACTTCATCGTCACAAAAGGTAAAAGCTTCAATTGGAATATCTGCCCTGTAAAGAAATACATCGTCTATTTCGTTTTCAAAATAGCCCTCAATGCCCCCATATTCACGGCAGGAGAAGAGGTACTTGAGTTTATCCACTTCTACCTGGATGCCCAGTTCTTCTTGTCCCTCTCGAATTACTGCTTGAAGGGATGTTTCCCCTGCCTTAATATGCCCTGAAAAAGATATGTCCAAAAAATTAAGCAACACGACATGGCAACTTCGTGTTTGAAGGAGCAGCTCGTTCCTAGAATTCATGATCCACACGCATACACCCCGGTGGATTAGTGCTCGTTTATGGACTTTGTCTTTGCACAGTGACAGTGTGGTCTTTTGACCCAGGTCATCGTATATATCAATTTTTTCAATCATCGTGCTCTCCATTTATCACTGGCGATTATTTCTCTCAGGTATTCAATTAATCTTCCAAATTGAAACCTCTATTTATGTATGGTTTATATCTATCTGCAGCCAATTCCCATCCAGTGATGCTAGCACTTTTTCAACTTCTGTATTTTTCAAACCATATAAACAAATATCTTTTCCAAAGTGCGTAGAAGAAAACAGCGGTATTGAAGTCCCCTCCACCTGTCTAAACAATACCAAATCGAACCAATTCAGGCTCAATGATTCTCCAAAACTATTGGTTTCAAGATAGTCAATTATTTCAGGAGACATCTGAATGGTAACGAAAATCTGCTCACCCATATCATCTACTTTTTTCACTTCAGGATTACAAAGGACCTTGCGTAGTATTTCTGTTTGAGATTTCCAAACACCGATGTGCAGTTCATCCGAAATGTTCAAATTTTCATTCAAGAGTAACCACCATATTTTATGTATCATATGAATTTTCTCAATCTCAGTTTCTCTGCTTACAGTCAGGCATAAATCGCATAAATCCCCCTTACCCATGACTTGATGATCAACAAAATCGCGAATTCGGAGTGCATCGGTTACGCCTGAGTTTGCCACTTCATGGATCTCAGCTAGGTACAATTCAAAATTGCCAAGATCATGACCCAAATTCTCAAAGTAGAATCGCCTATTAAGGTATTTAGCCATATCACCGGTCTCCTGATTGAATTCCCACACACTGTAATGAGTAGGTACATTTTTCTTTTTTCACTAACCCCTCCATTGACTTTTTCTTCTCTATAAACGCTTCTTAACACCAAAAGCATTATAAAAAACTATATTTTCTAAGTTTTTCTTACTTACTAATTTCTGTTCTTTAAGTGGATATCCAAACGCGATTATTTCAGAGGCTATAAGTCCATTTGGCAAATTCATTAATTGTGAAAGTCTATCCACATCGAAATAGGATACCCATGTTGATCCAATTCCTTTTTCCAAAGCTGCAAGAACCATATGTGTACCCGGAATTTTTGTCTGATGCTCCTCTAAATTTAATCGCGAATATATTTCATCATCCATACTTTTAATTTCAGCTGAAAACTTTGGATACCGTGCTAATTGAATGTCTCTACCTCCAGCTTCTTGTTGTACAATTTTTGTACAGAGAATAATTAAAAATTTTGCTGAAATGATCCACTTTTGATTATAGGCTATTTCTGAAATCTCTTTAATGATTTCTATATCATCTATTACACCAAACATCCAAGACTGCTCATTACCACCTGATGGCGATAGTCTTCCAGCTTCAAGAATATAGTCAACTATTTCATTTGGTATCTCTTGATCCTTAAAATGCCTAACACTGTTTCTTGTTTTTAATAAATCTAATAGCATATACCTCATCCTTTTTTTGGTGGCATTTTACGATGTATTATCAAAGTGATCCCATTTAAAATAAGGGTTACGATTAACAAGGTTGCTGAGAGAACTACTAGGGTATCCGCTGTGTCCAACAGAGCAGTCCAATCTGAAATCTTTATAAGATGATTATTGTAGACTAGTTGGAAACACAGGGAAATTGCACATGCACTGAGGCTTATAATGGAAGCCGTGACCCAATCCCAAGCTCTAGTGCTATGCCTTTTGTATTGTACGAAATTAGCTAGGGGAAGACTCCATGCAACGACTCCCAATATAAGGCTTCCAATATTAAGTAAACCCATCATAATCTACTCCTTCTCTCTTGACCACATGATCAAACCAGTGTAGGGTTTGGTATTTTGCTGGAAAACCTGGAGTGTAGTAACCTATTTGTACCCTTTCCAGTCTAGGTAGCTGATTTTTAAATTTTCCCCTTAAATTGCAATGAATTCATTGTCTTTTTCGGCGTCCTCTTTTGATGCATATACGAAAAAACCATAATCACTATGAACCCTATTAATGAGTGATTTGATGGCGTCTGGGTCACGTGAAAGACTTAAAGTCTCACTTATTTCCTTTTGATTTAATAAATATTGTTCTTCTGCCACATATTCTCTTTCTATCTTTTTAAGATCATAAGGTATGTTTTGTTGCTCACATTCTATGATTTTTCGCCAGTAAGGGTGAAAATTAACCAATGAGAAGAATTCCTTCATGTTTTCTGCTATCTTCCCATATGACCCTTTAATCTTATTGATGAATACGACAGGGTATTCAACATTTTCTAAACCCCCAATGCCGTTTAGCGTGCCAAAGTAATTTCCACAAGTGTCATATGCAAATAGCCAAACTAAGGGCACCGGATAAAAATCTAATCCTTTAACGCTTTGCTCTTTCAAGAATCTGACGTTGCAGTTTTCTTCAATTTGCCTGTAAATAGTTTGGTTTTCCTCAGCTTCAGATATGAAAACAAAGCCTTTTCCAGAAGGGATAATTTCCTTCTCACCCCCGATGTACAAACCCGGGACTTGTTGTCGCCCATCACAATCATATAGTAGCTGCTGCTTAACCATGATAATACTCCTTCCAAATCTCTAACCCAAAGCAAACCCGAGGCAAACCCGAAAAAAGCTCCTAGAGTCTTTTTTAGCATAACATATATTGGACAAAAATCCACCTTTCTTATATAAAAGGTACATTATTTAACAAAAGTTCCTAGGACCTTGGGGCGGTTCTTTGGAGTGGTTCCAAGGAGCTTGTTGAAGTTCATTAAAAAAATAAGACACAACTCAAGTGAACTATCACTTGAGTTGTGTCCTATAAACATAATTATGGTAATAATGGTCCTACTTTAAAATCAGTTACTGCATTAAGCTGGTCGATTGTTGGATTTGTAATTTTATTGGTCAAAGTGATGGTCCCTGTAGTAGAGTATGCCACTTTTCCGCTGATAAAATACCCAAAGCCATTTGAACTAGTAAACAATATACCTTCATTCCAAAGACTATTGATACTTCCAACCATCGCTAACCCTTTTGCCCAATCGACCCCATATAAACTTTGAAGTGAAGTTCTAGTTGAAGCCGACAGTGTTACGTTTGTCGTTAACCCTATGAAGGACTCTGCATAGAGATTCGACGATATGCCCTTTATGACTGGTGTACCATCACTTTCATACAAATAAAGTGCATATGGTTTAGTTGGGTCTCCTGTTTCTTTTAATGTGAAATAGCGGTTGTTTAACATAAGGTTAGTAAATTGGTGTCCACCTGAAGAACCAGCCGTTCCCCAAGAAGCATCAAATGCGTTTCCATTGATCGACGTTGAATTAACAATAAAGTCAAAGGCTTGATACTTGGCACTATATTTTGCTTCGAAAATACCCGTTGTTGTTTTAACAGTCCACTGTGCATAAAGAACAACTGACGCTTGATTGACAGCCGTTAGATTAGAAACCATTTGGCTATTTGTATAGGCAGTACCTGTGCCATCAAGGGCTGTATTCCAACCAGCAAAAGTATACCCAGTTCTTGAATACTCATTTACAGTTAGGGTTTGACCCACGCCATAGATAAATGATTGATCATTCATACTGCCCGTTGCATCTGCTGCATTTTTATTAAATACGACATTATAAGTGTTTGGTGTCCACTGAGCAGTGTAGGTTAAAGCGCTATCTGGCATTGTTGCAGCTACTGTGTTACTCCATCCGCTAAAAGTATAACCAGTTTGCGTAACTACAGGTGCTGTAATTGTCGCATCGTACTTCACATTTGTAGAAGTACCACCATCGCCTCCGTTTGCATTAAAAGTTAACAAATAACTGTTGCGCGTATATCGGATTTCAATTGCGGTGGTTTCATTTGCCAAGATAGGCTGTTGTGCAAAAGCTTCCCCAGTAAAACCTGTATAGGTTTTTGATTGAGCTACTGTGGTATTTCCTGCTGTGCCTTTTAGTGTTTCAACTTCAAGTATTGTATAATTTCCACTTAAGTCTTCTCTTTTGTGAATAACGGAATAATTAGTATCATCCACAGACTTCCAAGTAGCTGTATATTGGCGATTGCCTATTGAACCACTTGGTATAATCAGATTTTTAGTGGGGATTGATAAACCTGTTCCTGTCCAACCGATGAAAGTGAATCCTGCCTTAGTTGGATTTACGATTGTCAAATCACTACTAGCAATACTGTACGTATTCGGATTACTTCCCACGGTGCCACCATCTAGACCGTAGGTAATAGAGTAGTTAACTAACAACCACTGTGCCGTGTAGGTTAGTGCATTATTTAACATTTTGGCTACTACTGGAGTATCCCAACCACTAAAAGTATAACCAGTTCGCGTAACTACAGGTGCAGTAATCGTTGCATCGTACTTAACATTTGTAGAACTACCACCAACGCCACCATTCGCATTAAAAGTTAACAAATGACTGTTGCGCGTATATTTTATTTCGATCGTAGTTGTTTCGTTTGCTAAGATTGGCTGTTGCGTAAACGCTTCACCAGTGAAACCCGAATAAACTTTTAACTGTGCAACTGTATTATTTCCTGCTGTTCCTTTAAGTGTTTCAATTTCTAGAATTGAATAGTTCCCACTTGCATCTTCTTTTTTGTGATACACAAAGTACTTCGTATCATCCGACGGTTTCCAAGTTGCCGTATAATAGCGATTGCCAACTGAACCACTTGGTATAATAAGGGTTTTAGCCGGTGATAATAATCCAGTTCCTGTCCAACCATCAAAGGTAAATCCTGCTTTAGTTGGATTAGCAATAGTTATGGTATTGCTATTGATGTTATAGGTTGCTGGATTACCACCCACACTACCACCTTCTAGACCGTAGGTTATTGTATAATTCTCTAGGGACCACTGTGCAGTGTAAGTCATACTTTGTGCTGGCATGGTTTTGGCCACCTCGGTGTTCCATCCAGTAAAAATATAACCATTTCTAAAAAGTGACGGTTTGACAATTTCCAAGCCATACTTAAGAGTACTGACCATATCGACTGAACCATTGCCTAATATAAACGTAAGTGTATAAGCATTTCTATCATAGTAATACTCAATAACAGTACTTCCATCCCCTGCGACTGCTACTATTTTGGTAGCTGGAGAAATAAAGCCAGGATAATTTTTAACGACTGGCGTTACATTAGTACCCGTTGTAGCTGTGAATGTCTCAGTATTTGTAAGTACCGCTGCTCCGCCATCGATAGCTGCTTGATAATGTCTTACCAAATACTTGGCATTTCCAGCTGTCCATTTGGCAAAGAGCTTAGTATTAGTAGCGGGCATTTTAGTTGAAGTAAATGGATTTACAAATGTGCTATTATCCGTATACCAACCGCCAAAGACATAGCCCTCTCGTGTTGGCACCGGCAACACAATAGAACTATCATAAGAACCTTTGAGATTAGCAACATTGCTACCCTGATTAGACTCAAAGTTAATGACATAGCTATTGGCAAGATTATCCCATGTTAATTCAAAGGTTCTTGCAATTGGCACAGAGGTAAAGGATAAAGGTGCTTTATTCCAAGCAACCTCAATACTTGCCTTTGCAATATCACTATTTTTTGGAGGCGTAACAGTGATGACACCTGAATTACTTACAGTAAACGCCTTATTGATATCATCTTTAATGGTGTATTTAAAGTCCTTGGCACTTTGGGTTTCAGTTGAAACATCACCTGTTTTAAAGTCCATCTGCGACATCTTAAAAACAGAAGTGGGTAAAGTATAAGTTGGTTGATTACCCTTGAAGAAGATATCATCATTATTGCTATTTAAGGTGTAATTAAAATCGTAAATATAAAACTGCGATCCACCATGCCATAGAGGCCAAGTATCGGAGGAAAGCTCTTTATTATACTCGATCTTCCCATTCCCCACCTGGGCATTAAATGCGGTGGTTAGATAAACTCCCACTTCCATATAACAAGCGCCATTGGACTTTGTGGTTGTCACATCATTCACGTGATTCAACCGATAACTAACAAAACCCCAAATTTTCCAATACGCACCTACCTCAACAGAGATACCGACTGAGTTGACCTTTACACTGAATAGGCCTACTTTTAAAGTTAGTTTAATACCCGCTCTAACCCCTAATTCGCCCATTGCATATACATTGAAGTTGTATTGCTCATCCACTAAAACTGTTTCTTTACTTGAAGTTTTTTTGTCAAAAACTTTAATGGTGAAACTATAACGGGTTCCTTTTTCATAGCTAAACTCGCTACCTAATGCCACATTTGCATCTAATGAAACAACAAAATCGATGCTAAAACCATAGGCCAATATATTGAGAGGATCAATAGTGCCTGTGAAGTCCCCTATATTGACATTAAAGAGTTCGAAATAGTCGTGTTCCTCATCCATCATCTTTTGATATAGCTCATAGAACTCTCGAACCTGATCATTTGCTTCAATTTTACTGGTCTTATTTTGTAAATCTTCAATGGTATCAGTTACATTGAATTCATCTGACAAACCTTC
Source organism: uncultured Fusibacter sp. (assembly GCA_964522015.1). Taxonomy (GTDB): domain Bacteria; phylum Bacillota; class Clostridia; order Peptostreptococcales; family Acidaminobacteraceae; genus QQWI01. Next base: position 58,304 of record CAZFST010000017.1, read on the forward strand.
ATTGCTTTCTGATTTTAGAACCATATCAAGTCCCAAATAGGTGTAGTTGTATATGTCAATGGCGGCTGAAACCTTGTATTCATCTACATACGGAATAATTCCCTTCCACTCTATATACGCTTTACTATCAATATTCAACTTTACTTTGATTTCTTCTACAAACGTTCCGGAAATAGTAAGAGACATGTCATCTCCAAGCTCTATTTCTGTCGTAATTGTCACTTCACAACGTAGTCCTTTTCCATCAAAGTGCTCTAAATTTTTACTGACTTTCGCTTTAACGGTTACATTTGGACCAGAACCTAAAGTGGTAATTGGCGCACCTGCCCGTTTGTCAATAGAGAAATTTTGTATTCCTAGGTCTTTAGTAACTTTTTCTCTAGTTTCATCGTCTAATTCAGCAAGGGCAATTAAAAATTCTGAAGCCGATTCACTAAATCCACTTTCAACCACTTGCTTTTGAATTTCATGTTGCATTTCTTCTACACCGACATTGTTTTCAATCTGCTCATATGATAAATCAGATGATGAAGCCATGTCCATACTGGAAAAAATAGCATCTTGTGTCACTTCTGTATATTGAATGACGTAATAGGTTCCACTATGTGTAACACCGGTTATTTTACCATAAGTCGGTGTAGTGGCCTCAAGGAGGGAGCCAGTATAAAATGCAATAAAGTCCCCTGTATCCACAGTTGTCTTTGAATCAAGACCCATTTCTGCAAAATATGCTCCAGAATAATCCATCTTGCTTTTATCTATTGTCAGAGCATTATTATTAGCACTGCCATCTAGATCATCACTTGTGTTCACAGGTAATACATCCGGTGTAAAAATGATATCTGATGGATCAGAATCCCCATAACTAATTTTAGTGCCATTGATACCGGTTATTGTAACATAACTGATTGGTTGATCAGAGTAATCCACATTGGCAACCCGCATATCTGGGGCAACGCCCTTATAGATTGCGATTACGTTACCAATACTCAGTTTTTCAATACCATTATAGATAAAAGTTCCATTAAGATCATTAACAGGCATTTGTTCATTCATTGTATAAAGTGGCGCAGAGATACTCTCAACTTTCATGCCATTCTGGGTAACAGCGCTAATTTGCGCCACAGGAATGAATTTAACGGTTTTATTAAGCTCTAAGTTGAGAACTGGCGCTGCTGCGATAACACTAAGATTAAAGGTGCTAACGGAGGCTCTTTCACCTTGAAAACTCAATACGTCACTATTCAATGTGATTGAATAAGAACAGCCAGCTGAAAAGCCATCTATCCCAGTAACACTATAAGTTCCACCACTACCCGTTACAGAAATACCCTTAAAATCTGTAGCATCTTCTGTTTTAGTTTCGAGAGTGATAGCCGCTTTGACATCAGCAGCAGACATATTTGTATTCGTTGATAGGATTGTAAGGGTATAATTAGTGGCTACATCCATTACACTGGCCACAGTTTGGACATTGGTCTGAGGCATCTCCGCACTGGTAATATAGGATGCATAAACATCCATATTTGAAGTGACTCTAGTGTCTTTAGAAACTGCATTTTCAGTTAAGCCACTATCTGTATACCAACCGATAAAAATCGCATTTTCCTTCTGAGGAACTGGCAAATCACCTAAAGTAGCCCCTTTATTAAAAAGCAGAGAATTTGGAGCAGTACCACCATTTGCGTGTAGATTAACAGTATATTGAGTCCTGCCAACCGGGGGAGTAGGCTCGTCCTTTTCAACACTTTTAGGCTCGTCCTTTTCAATACTTTTAGGCTCAGCAATCGTCGAAGAAGATGGCAAGGTAGTCGACTTTCCATCTTGGCTAACTAGATTTACAGTATTTCCAGAAAGATTAACAACTTTAGCATTCACCGAATCCAGGGCTAATTTACTGACGCCCTTCTCCAACGTGATTGTCGCAATACGGCCCGTTCCAGAAATATGAACATTGTCACCAGACAATTTTATATTCTCAACGGCTTGATTGACCACAACAGCTAAGTTATCATCTGATATTATAAGATTCTCAACTTTACAGTCGATTATTACAGTGTCTTTTCCATCCTTTATTTCTACATAAGAAACCTTTGAGCCATCATCTGCATGCAAGCGCACACCACCATCAGAAAGTTTGTTGATAATGATATTCTTTGCAGATGTTTCTTTCAAATAAATACTATGCTCTCCACCACCACGAACTATCAATCTGCCAGCAATGGTCACATGATCCAGTGTGACATTGCCATTGCCTACACCGTCAGCAATGATTAAGTCCCCAGTAACGTTGACATTCGAAAGGGTTACCTCTGGCGCAGATACAATCACATTACTCTTTATAGTTTTATGATTGAGGGCGTTAGCACTGGCTTTGTCTTTTATATAATTACTTTGAAAAAGATTATGCATTAACTGTGCAAATTCCTGGCGGGTAATCCCATCACTTGGTTTCAGATATCCCCCTGAACCACTAATATATCCGGCTTTAACCATTGCAGCAACATTAGGTTTTGCCCAAGAAGACACCGCAGCATTATCAGTAAATTTACTCAGAGTAGCAGCATCTACATCTGTCGTATTTAACGACATAAAGTTACTCAAAATTGTAAAGACCTGTTCTCTTGTAACCGCTTGATTAGGTGCTATTTCTGTTTTATTGACACCTTCTATTAATTTTATTTTTTTTGCCATTGAAATCTGATTGTAAAACCAATCCGTAGCAGAAACATCCGTATAGCCACTTAAATCCCCTTGAAAGGATTTCATATCTTGTGCATTTTGACCAATAGACCCAAGCCCAGAAGCGTTTATGATCATCGCAACCATTTCAGCTCTAGTCACTTGATCGTATGGTCGAATCTTATTTGATGCCCCATTCATTATTCCTGAATCCACTGCGCTTACTAATGCCGGGTAAGACCAATGGCCATTAGAAACCATGTCTTTAAACTGCACAGTCTCATCAGGTGTGTTTTGCGTCGTCAAAACAGTTGATGATGTTGCAAATAAAAGGTTAAAAGTCAGTGCAAAGATAAGCAACATACTGATTGTTTTTTTCATATGAGAATTCGCCTCCTGTAAATTGATATTTCTTCATTATAAACTAGCAACCCTAAATGAACCCTAAATGAAGCTTAAATGAATCCTAAAAAAAAAGTATCACAACACCTAGAATTTTTCCGAATTCTAACTGCGAGACAACCCCTGTGATTATGATTTTCTATTCGATTGGATCTTCGTCATTCAACTAAATGCTTATGTACCCCAAGGTATGCCTTTTCCAGGGCATCACGAGGAGCAAGGGGGACGTGCACCGTGGCGCGCTTTTAAGTGTCTTTACATCGCGTTGAGCCATGTATGTCTTTTGAGTCTATGTCAAGTAAAACATCTCTATTTTATGGACGATAATGCAGGTTGCATTATTGTAGACCCGCTGCTATTGCTTATTCTGAGGTAGTTTGATAAGCTAATCACACCAATGACAGGGCTTCCATTGCGGTGCGCAACGCTAGAAGCTTTTGCCCCGCTGTGATATAATGAAACCAGATAGTGAGGTTTCGATTGGAGCTTAAATGTTCAAACCCCATGATTTGTTTTTTAAAGAAACCTTTTCGAATTTAGAGGTGGCGAAAAATTTTATTGAAAACTATCTCCCCTTTGAAGTGCTGTTAGCTGTGGATTTAAATAGCTTGTCAGTACAGAAGGATAGTTTTATCAATAAAAATCTTAAGGAATCCCATGCGGATTTATTATTCAAAGCGAATATTGCAGGACAAGAAGGTTATATATATTTTCTGTTTGAGCATAAAAGTTATAAGTCTCATCTGATTGCACTGCAATTGCTCCGGTATATGGTTGATATTTGGGATGTTAAAACACGAAAAGACAAAACGCAAGTAATTCCAATCATTATTCCCCTCGTGATTTACCATGGCAAGCACACCTGGGAAGTTGTTAAATCACTTAGCGGCCTTATGCCACAGTACAGTGGTTTATCCGAACATCTAAAAAAGTATGTTCCAAATTATGAGTTTTTACTGTATGATGTTTCTGGCGTACCACCTGAAGATGTGAAATTAAGAACTCAGCTGGAAATTGCCCTTGATATTTATAGAGCTTTATCTCAGTTAGTAAGAACTTAGACGAAAGCGATATCAATTATATTATTAATCAAGTGGCTATCGAATTTCCACAGGGAGGTGCAGTTATTATGACCATAGCAGATATCCTAAGAGCACAGGGTAAAGAAAAGGGCATTCAAGAAGGTTTGGAACAAGGACTAGAGCAAGGTTTAGAACAAGGTTTAGAACAAGGATTAGAACAGGGTTTAGAGAAAGGCATCTGTCAAACCGTCTTGAAACTGCTCACTAAAAAATTTGGTCCTTTATCAGACGACATGTTAGCTTTGATTACAGCGCAAAACGTTGAGAGTCTCGAAGCCATAGCCGAAGCTTTGCTAGATATGAAAACCATTGACGAGTTAAAAGTGATGCTTACCCAGCATTAATGTGAATTAATAACTGATTCTAGATTAGCTTTTTCAAAATACCCTTTTCTGCCCCAGGCGGAAGAGGGTATTTCTCTTTTATTCATTGAATCTCTCATAAACACAGTTCCTAGGACAATCATTTCGTCACTTCCATCATAACACATTTACGTTACATATCTGCCTGTTGTATTATGCAAAAGGTGGTTTAAGCGGCATTACGAGAAAAGAGCCTTATTCGCAGATTTTGCAAATAAGGCTCCCAGGAATTTAACAGAGACTAGCATCATACTTTTAACGACTATATCTCAACTAATTTGATTCACCATTAAGCAGAGTAATACTGAGCCTGTGCGGTAAACATTTCAGAATATAGAGTTGTGTTGTCCCCACTGAGAGTCTCGTGTGAACCCATTTCAATAATCGTTCCCTTATCAAACACCAAAATACGATCACAAAATCTACAACTGGATAACCGATGGGAAATGTAAATGGCTGTTTTGCCCTTCACAAGTTCGTCAAATCGGCAATAGACATCGTGTTCGGCTAAGGGGTCTAGGGCTGCCGTTGGCTCATCTAAAATAACAATTTTTGCATCCTTATAGAGGGCACGGGCAATAGCAAGCTTCTGAGCTTGTCCACCAGATAATTTTGTAGCCTTTTTATCGTAACCCTTATCCAGTGCTGTATTCATGCCAAATTCCAATTGAGCCACATCTTCAGCCATACCCACTTCATTTAGAATAGTCCCTACTTTGTCATTCACAGTAGTGGTTTCTGGGACAGAGGTGGTAATTTCTCCCGTTACATTTTCTTCCACAGTTATCCCAAACAACCGATAATCCTGAAAGACAGCGGCCATTTGCGACATATAATCTTCATATTTCAGGGTTTGAATATCAATGCCATTAAGGGTAATGGTACCTTCTGTGGGTTGATACAAGCGAGTGAGTAGTTTAACAAAGGTTGTTTTCCCCGCTCCATTTTTACCGATAATGGACACTTTTTCACCGGATTTAATGGTAACATTTATGTGTTCAAGGGTATTAACTTTTGCATTTGGATACCTAAAGGACACATCATTGAAGGCAATTTCATATGCTATATCCTTTGACATTGGCAAATGCCCACGGTCAACTGAGGCTGGAATTTTTTCGTATTCCACTAATAGTTCCAACTGTCTACATAGGCGATTAGCTTCGATTATACTGCTAACACAGGCGTTCATGCTCGATCCAAACTTACCAATGGAGCCGGCATACATCATAAAGTTACCAATTGTCACAAAACCACCAATGGTTCTAAATGCCAAAAGCGCATATACAGCTACCGTTTGCACCTGGACATTGACACTGATTAGGCCATTTAGCTTACTAATTGCGCCATAGATCTTTGTGTACAGCTTGTAGTTATTGAGGCTAAAGCGGTTCATCTTTTGAAGAATCAAATCGCACATATTATAAAGTCTCAAATCCTTTGCAATTTCCAGATCCCCAGATTGACCAATATAATAAACAAAAGCACGATTGCCATTAACCATATGTGTGGATTCTAAATAGTACTGTTTCTGAACCCCCTTAAAGAGGAAACTATTAAGCCAAACAATTGCAATCATGAGCACCAAGGCCCAGGGGCTGAAGGACCAAATAATTGCCACTAAACTGACAACCAAGACCCCTTCGTTCACGACTGATGATATAGCCGTGATCATAGAACCCATCAGCCAATGATTGCGAATTGCAAATAGTGCTCGCTCTTTCAAGTTTAAAATCTCAGGATCCTCAATATTTTGGTAATCAATCTCTGCCGTCTTTTTTGAGATATGAATCTCAAAAGCATTGTTAAATCTATCTGATAAAAACTCTGTTCTAAAATCTAACCAATATTCAAAGAGTGAGAGAATAAAGTTACCCACGACAATGCCAATAATCATCCCTATCAAATACGGCACCCGTTGCTGGTTCATCAATTCATCCACAATCAACTTGGGACCCAAAATAAAAAGCAAGGGTCTCATGGTCTTAAAAAGCGATTGGGCAAGAAGTGTTGGAATATACTGAGGCATTAATTTGTGGACCAATTTCACGAAATAGCGTATAACGGCACTATTACTGTGCAGAAATGTTTGTTTTTCCATTATGCGCTCCTTTCGGACGTATCGTCCTGGTAGTACTGCGCTTGGGTATTGAACATGTGGGCGTATTTCCCTTCCATACTTAGAAGAGCCTCGTGGGTCCCATATTCCACAATCTGTCCATTTTCAAAGTAGGCCACTTGATCACAAAACTTGGTGCTAGAGAGACGATGTGAAATAAAAATTGCCGTTCGGCCATCTATCATATCACTGAAACTTTCGTAGATGTCTTTTTCGGCTATGGGGTCCAGTGCTGCTGTGGGTTCATCCAAAATCACAATGGGACCATCTTTATAGAGTGCACGAGCCAGTGCCAGCTTTTGGTTTTCGCCACCGGATAGCTCAAGACCGTCGTCCTCAATAATTTTAAGAAGTGGTGTATCAATGCCTCTTTCAAGACTTTGAACCTTGTCTTTAAGGCCAGCGCGGGAAAGTGCGTCCCATACACGGTTTTGATCCACCCCTTCTGCCCCGGCGACGTTTTCTGCAATGCTTGTGGCAAAGGGCTTAATCTCTTGAAAGACGATCGAAAACAAAGTGTAAAGTTCTGTAAGGGGTATTTCCTTAGTGTCGGTGTCGTTTATGGTAATCGTACCCGCAGTCGGGCGATAAAGACCTGTCAAGAGCTTGATTAAACTGGTTTTACCTGCCCCATTAACCCCAACTACTGCCAACTTTTGTCCTGCAGGAATGGTCAAGTTTAGTTGGTTAAACACGGTTTTATCCGTTCCAGGATATGCAAAATCTACATTGTTGAAACGAATTGCCAGTTGTTTGCCCATGGGCAGTGCTGCAGGTTTGGGTGGTATATAAGCATCTTCAAGATCCATAAAATCACGATACTCATCCACATAGCGGGCTGCCAGTTTTAGTTCTGTATAATCCCGCATTAATTCCTGCATCCACTGGGCAAAGCCACTGATTGCAACAACGTAGAACATGAAATTACCAATTGTCATCTTGCCATTAAGGGCCAAGTAAGTCATGTAACCCAAAACCATCCCATCCCGAAGGAGCACCAATACCGCATCCGCAATATTGACAGATAATCTCTTTTTCAGAATACTCTTTCGTATCGTCTCTTGGCCAGCTGTGTGCTGTTGCATTTTTTTAATCAGCATGTCTTTTAGTTGATAGATCCGGGTGTCTTTACCAAACTCAAAATCCGTCATGGTTTTAGACAGATAATTCATCTTGCGCCAAAGAGCACGGGCCTCATCTTCACGGTCATAGCCATACTGGTCACTTTTTTGCTTAAACCTACTAATAATCACAACACTGATTAGCAGATACACCAAGACAAGTGGATGCAAGCTGATCAATATGCCCACATACCCTAGGAATCCTAGGCCATATCCCACAATTGAAAAGGAGTATTTCATCACACCACCAACCCCTGAGTTGGGATTGGACGTATTTCGGGTGGCCCGACTGAGGAGTGTTTGTGTCGTAGAATTTTCCACATGCTGATATTCAAGCTTCATGGCTTTATCGTGGAGTTCAAGGCCAAAGAGCATGCGAATACGGGACATCTTCATGCGATAAAATCCCACACAGGCCTCTTTTGCATAGTGAACAGTCCCTGATATCACAAGGGTGATGGCCAGTATATAGAGAATTTTCTTAATGTTAGCCCCTGCCTGTAATTCATCAATCACCAATTTGGGGACAACCACCCATATAAATGGTGCCAGTGCAACGGCCAGTGAATTGACAATCACAAGTCCTAATGACTCCGGATGCCATTTCATCATGTGCTGATAGATAAATCGTAAGTTTTGCGGAATAGACCGCTTTTCAGGTTCTTTTTTTGCCTTCTTTGCTTTCTTTGCTTTTTTTTCCATGCTACCCCCTATGTACTGCGCATAACGCAAACAAACAAAAATTTCCCACCAACGCTTGATAGCGCAGGTAGGAAATAGTCCTTCTCCATTTTATAACAAAATCACCATTAAAACTAACCACAATTCATTATAATTAACTTTTCCAATTGTACATTTTGGTGAATGTACCCTTTTGATTACTGATTCGCTAGTGAAAGTCCTTGATAACTGGGGTTCGAGAGATAAGGGCATAAACGCAAAGACTCAGGAGTAAGTTCAAACCCACAAGGATTGGCAAAGCAATAAGCGGTGACCAAGAGGTCAGTAGAAAATCGGTTTCACGAAAGTATATGTTAAAGAGATCGTGGACTAAAAAAATGGTGAACGACGCCGTACTAAGGGTTGTGATGATGGTTTCAACTGGTTTGGGCCCATTAAATCGCTCAAAAAAATGGATGACACTGCCGAAGGCACCTATTGCCATGATGGCAACCCCAGGGCTCATGCCCTCTAAGAACATGGGGTTAAAGTGGCCGCTTTTCAGTGATGTATATATGACGCCTGTCCCTACAATGCTTGTTCCCACAATAAATAAAGTGATGAAACTGCTAAATCTAAATGGTTTGAATCGGTTAATATAGTAGCCCATTAGTCCATAACCAATGGCGGAATATGTCATATTGAGACCGTATTGGATAGGAATGCCTTGGATAAGATTTAAGGGGTAAAACTTACGTATAAAGGGATATAGAATCCCTAGGCAAAACCACAAGGCAAGGGCGTATTTTAATTGCTCGCGAGAGCCGTGTTGAGTCAGCAGACGGGTTAGAGGCAAAAATAGATAAACAAGAATGGTGATATGCAAGTAGTAAAGATGAAAATGTGTGTCAAAAGTGAGTATGTTTTTAATGGCAACCTTGACCGAGGCCATGGTGAAGCCCTCTTTGCCGACTGCTTGAATGTAGATATCACAGGCTTCATAAATGGTTGCCCATAAAAACAAAGCCACCAAGATGCGCACGAGATTTTTAGTGAATAATTTTTTCAAGGTTAATGATTTATCGGGATTTAATAAAAGTGCCCCACTGACCATTAAAAAGACTGGAACTGCTGCCCGTGAAATAACAGCCCAAGCCAGGGTAAAGAGCCACCCACGACTGCCAAGTGGCAGATTTGAAAGTCCGTTGGCGCTTGCGTGTATAAAGAGAACGCCGATAATGGCAATGGCTTTTAGGCAGTCTAGGGCGATACTGCGATGGTGTGATTTAGGTTGTAATGTAGGTTGTAATGTAGGTTGTAATGTAGGTTGTGTCGTAGGTTGTGTCGTAGGTTGTGTCGTAGGTTGTGTCGTAGGTTGTTGCAGGGACATAACAATCTCCAGTCTTATCATTTTAGGGGGTTATTTTCTCAATTTCGCCGACATTAATTACTCACATCCAACTAAAATGTGATATTTTTGCTTAAACTTGACCTTACATTTCAAAGTTTTTTTTAAAAGCCTTTGCCATTTTTCTTGTTTTATTGGTACTAGGCCGTCTAAAATCAAGGTATACTCTAACCCAGTATGATAAGGATGGCCCATTAGCTACTCATGATTAGACAAATCAACAAACCCATTAAACTTGTCCACATCAGAACGGGGCTTTACGGTCATTTGTACCCATGCAGGCTTAAAACCACTTCTAATGGCATTTTTTACAGAACTAATATTTGACCATGCGCAGCAATAAAAAGGTACTTTCCCTCTTTCCAAGACTTCGAGAGCCAACCTGCTGGTTAGGCCACTGGCAATTCCTTGGTGGCGATAGGCAGGTAACACATCAACCCCAATTTGCCACATGGTGTCACAGTCTGCAGAACAGCCAGCAAGACCTATGAGTTTGTCACCGTCATATGCACCAACCCCTAATACATCTAAATGCTTCCGATGCAAACTCAGAGCGTTTGACCACTCAGGTAGATAAAGGGCTTCAAAATCAGGCGCCGTCAAAATTCGGGTTTCATAACCCATTGGCTCTTCCTTTAGTCCATTGACATCTGGTAAAAAATACTCTGCCATAAAGCAAATTGAATAGCCAAGGGGTGCCAAATAATCCTGTAGCACAATTAAATTCGGGGTTTCAAAACAATGTGGCCCCTTAAATGATGCCAAGTACTTAGTAATTGGCGCCACAAGATTCGTGGAAACCGATGCCACAATACCATTGCCATAGGTGGCTAAATCACAAATAAAAGGGAGGGTCAAATAGCGGCGGGCATTTTCAGCCTCTTTGGAAATGACCACCGTGTTTGTCCCAATTAAAAAATCTTCCACAGCACACTGGCTGTCAATTGCCGATTGTTCCATGGCAATTCTTAAAATAGCTTGATTTGTCATCATAGAATCCTTCTTCCAAGTACCTTAGCCATAAATACCTCCGTTTTTAACCAATCTTTTTACAGATTCCTTCAATGCAGCAATCGTTTTAGTTTCAATAACTACTGTTAATGCCCTTGCTCTAGAAAATTCAATGTGCCTATCAATGTCAATTTCACCGTCATATAGGGTCATATGATTAGACTTATCAATACCATCGTGAAGATGCATATGTTCAATTTTGCTTATGTAATTCTCTAGTATCTCACTATCGGCATGAAGACTAGAATAATCATGCCCAACATCCCAAGTCAATCCAAAACTTTTATTTTGAAGCAGACATTTAACAACATCAGCAATATAACCATGATTATAGATCCCTGTATTTTCAATCAAAACCTTAATCTTTGTACCACTGGTATGAGCTTTGACTAACTCAACAAACTCACAAATACTTTGAAGGTACTGACTTTTGAATTTTTCATAAAGATATATTTTGCCATTGGGCATTGTAAAATGGATACCCTTATGGAGATGCATATTTAAGACTTCAGAATCGGTTGCTTGCATTAGCTCTAGGGTGGCTGCGACTTCTTCAAAGTACGCTTGTCTCACCCTTTTGTAAAAATGACCAATATCAATGTCTTCAGCTAGGTGAAAGGTAAAGAAGACACCATATTTATCTTTGAGCTTGATTAATAAATCAGCGTCTAAGCTATCAATCTGAAACTGGGGCAAACTCATATTGATCTCAACAAAGTCTAGCCCAAACGCTTTACATAAGACCACATTTTCTTCTAATGTCTCTAACTCGATTAATGTTGGCATCCCGTATTTCAAAGTTTTCACCCCGTTTATTTGCGACTATCGATATTCATAATCAGCAACATAATTTAGTGTCGCTAATTTCTAACTTATCATTTTTATTGGCTAAAAAAGCATATAAAAGCACGCCATTCATCACAATTGTTCTTAGAATTTCGGACATATTACCTGAAAACAGATCACTGATGACAGGAACAGAGATGATCAAGAAACCTTGAAGCAATAATAGCCCAATAAAGGCTTGGCCCACTGTTGCCCGCTTGATTGTAGCGCCGCCAACAATGAGTGCTGCTGCAGATAGTAATCCGACCGACATATGAGAACCGTATGTGCTTAAAACCCCTGTATTCTGTAAATAGATTATCTGCCCCCACGAGGCAACTACTGTAGAAAATACAATGGCTGTGACTCTAACGTTGGAGGCTTTGATGTCTTGTCCAAACTTAGAACCCATAACAAATAGGCTCAGTGCTACCATCATAATAATTAGTGCAGTTGTCATCATCGGTATATTCACGTTTTTTAAGATGCTGATGTTATTGGGGAGCCAGTTTGTATACATGATGATCGCACTTATTATAATAACTAGGGCCAATGAGCCTATGCTGAGATAAGATTTCACCTTGCTAGTGCCATCCTTACCCTTGAATAAGCGATAGCAACTTAAAGCTAGATAACAACCACCTGCCAAGATGATTAGTAAGAAAAATGGCATGTCAAACAATCCGTCAACCGATTGATAAAGACTGCCTTTTAAATCAATGCTGTTACTTATCCCTTTACCGCCACTTAATAGTAACTTTCCTGATTTGATAGGTATCACGGTTCCCATAAGTGCTAGTAAAAAAAACTGCAATAAGCCGTTTGAGAAAAAAGCAATAAATAGGGAGGTCACCATCTCATGGCCACGGGCCCTATCAATCAACAAACCCGCCAAAAGACCAAAGCCAATCGCAAAACAGGTTCCTAGTAATGTCGCAAAGATAAAACCAAAGAATCCCGATACGCCCCAGTTAACTGCCATGATAATCCCAATTTGACCTGCAATGGCTCCAACCACAATACTGAAATTCAAACCCAGCCCAGCCCTAATCGGTATAATCAGCGCAAGGGCAAGAAAAGAATATTGAATAAGGGTTTGTACCAGATTATTCACAATTAAAAATGGTGCTTGCTTTGACATGAATAAGCTAAGAACTACTATTAACGCAAAAAATATAGTGACCTTGTTACTAAGTAATTTTTCTTTCATCTTAGTAGACCAACCTTTCGCACGATGACACAGTGCCGCATTTCTACATCAAGCTTGTTCCAATAGTGCCTACGAGAGCATATCCTAGTCTAACACCTCATAATACCAGGCCCTGTTTTCTTTCTTGATGATAATAGGCGTAAAGCCATTTTTCATCAGTTCAAAGTTCAAAAGGAGCCTAGAGGTTCTTCCGTTACCATCCATAAAGGGATGTATTTTTACAAACTCCCCATGCAACAGAGTTGCTCTTAAAACTGGGTGTAATGACTGCCAATCCCTGCGACATCAACAATGTTCCGATATCGGTACATTGTAGTTATGAACTAGCTAATCCAACATTGCGTTAAGATCAATTTCTGTGATTATCCCCTTTTCATATTCAATGCCAATGAACATGTACCAGTCAATCGTAAAATTAATACGTTCAGAGTAAGTTTCTTTAGAATCGGAATCAAGCTCACAATAATCTTGACCTTCACCAGGTGTCGCATCGTAATAGTATATCTGGACAGTTTCATTTTTGCTGATGGCTTTAAACTCAACACCAGCCCTGCGTGGAAAAACATCCCAAAACCGTTCAATCGAATCACCAACTCGTAGACCTCTTGGACCAATAATACTTGGATCTTTGGTAGACAAGCTCATTGCCCTACCAGTTGAATAATCATCGTATTCAACTATATCTAGAAATTTGGCATGCCCCTTCTCGAAAGTACAGTCTTGAAATTTCAAAGTGTCTTCTTGAAATCCAGCAACGGCATAAATAGGCTGTCCGAACAGTGCAAAGACATCAGCACGTCTACTGCTGCTAAGCCGCAAACCAGACAAATACATATCGTCAACTGAAGCTACTGCCTTTGGATCAAAGGGCGGAATCTTAAAATCTAAGGGTTTACCGGAAAACGCCACATCGGGTATGGATATAAGGGCAGTTGTTCACTTGGTCTCTGCAACGTCTGCAAATTCACAAGATTTTTCACAGACCGATTCTCCCTATAGTAAAAAGTGTTCGTATGAATCCTTTTGGCAAACCAAATTTCTTAATAAGCGCCCCAGGACTCTTGTCAAAATCATCGGATTCAATCAAGACCAAAGAATTTTCTTCGAATCCATTTGAATCGAAAAGCTACCTATACTACCCGTTTCAAGATCATGGTCTAATTTAAGAGCCCATTTGTCTTTGTTTTCAAAGGTAATGCCGGAATAATAAATCATCGGATCAATCTTACTTTTCATTTTTTGTAGAATCACTTCATCAGAATCTGAAATAGATATTCCGGCTAATGCAATAGACTCCGGAATGCCATATAGTCGTATAGCCTTAGCAATATGATCACCACGTTTTATACCTTGTGGACCTGCAATATTTAAATCTCGAACACCAGAATGGGTAAAATTGTCATCTACAAAAGAAAATTCGTTGTCACCATAGGTCATGATAGTAGGGGTACAGCCTAATAGGTCTTCTTGTTTGTCTGGTTTACCAAATTTTCCAATCATAAATTTTGGTGAAAAGCTTGGGCTAATCTCAATAGAAGAATCGTCTAAGTTATCAGAAGTCATCGCTGTTGTCACTGGTATATCGCTGGTAGCCGCCTCGCTTGATACGACTATCTCTGCTAGTTTTACTAATCCAGCTTTACTACCACATGCAGAAAAGTTCAATACTAGAAACGTTAAAACCACCAGTCCCCCAATGTATCTAAACCGTTTACCCATATGCAAATGTAACCTCCTAAATAGTGCAGCACCGCCGTGACAATATGATTTAATCCTCTACATCCGATTCGTCATGGTATTCATTGATGTCCCCACCAAAACACCTTAAAAAGTGATTGATGGTTCTAGTTGATCTCCATTATTCATTCAAATGCTTATGTATGCCGTACAAAGTTGTTTAAACGGCGTCATGGGGAAAAATGATGTGCTTAACGTAACGCCGTTAGTATCATATTGGGGATTTCATCTCTATTCTCCACAGTGACATTAATCAGCTTTACTTCTTCTATTTCTTTAAAACTATCTATCCAAGGATGCTGATCAAAAAAAACTGTCCCAATTATATCATTTGAGTTCCCTAATGCTTCAATTAAGGCTTTTTTAAATCGCTCTGAGAACATTTGAATAGGACCAACTTCATCAATTATGATGATTTTATTCGCGTCTTCGATATTGCTTATCGTTGATATGCATAGATCTTCAAATGTTTTTATATCAATACCATAACGACTTAATCGAACATCACTTATCGTAGTTATTGATGCTAAAACCCCTTCTCGGCCATCCATTGTAATTATTTTAAAACCGACTCGTTTACCCTCTTCTTTTATTTCCTCTGTAATGAAACCCACACATTTGTCTTTACCAATTTCAGATACTATCTTTTTTATAGCAGTAGATTTACCCGTTCTAGGTTTAGCAGTCAAAAATAGCTTCATATTCGTGATTCTCCTAACGTGTTAGAGTTCCTATAGTCCTCACAGCTACAGTAGTGAGGACTATGTGTTTTGTGATAGTACAAGTGAAAAGCAAAACTCTTACAGTTCTAATTATCAACCTATTTTCTTAGTTCCCAGAACATAAAAATTGGTATTTTCTGCATCCAAGCCATACCTTCTGATATCGCTGCCTGTTCTTCTGTTGGAACAGGTTCATTTAGGTCGGTAATTGTTAGACCACATTTAATAAATGTTTTTATGTAATCTTCAATTGTTCGATGCCGCCAAACAACTTTTATAGTCCCCCCTGATAAAGGCGCTTCCCATTCTGTTGGATGGTAGTAGTTTGACACAACTACCTTTTTATCAATTCCCTTGTCTTGTCTACCAATACCACCACTAGCGTGAAAACACGGATGGCAAACACTAGCGAATAATTTACCAGATGGCTTTAATACTCTTGTTATCTCTCTAATCGTTCCCTCAAAGTCTTCACAATCCATCAACATCATAGAAGCAAGAACGATATCATAGGTATCATCGGCTACGTCATATAAGTCACCACTATTTCGTACAAGATGAGTAATCTGTAATTTTTCTTCATCGGCTTTAGATTCACAATACTTTATAGCGTTTTCAGCACAATCAACAGCGGTAACTTTTGCGCCTTTTCTTGCTAGTTCTCGTGAATATCCACCCTCTCCGCAGCCTAGATCAAGTATAACTTTACCGCTGACTTCACCAAGTTGTTTAAAGGTGAATGGCATGATGAAGTGTATCCTCTGTGGATTGATTTGTGACATATTAATGAATTCATCGCTCATTTCAATGTTGCTCCAAGATGCTGTCGAACTATCCTTTATCATGAATTCTCCTATCGCTTGTCACATCCTAAAGTGATTTCTCATGTCTGTACCAACGCTATATATTCGGTTGCTAATGCAAACCCGATATCACTGTACTTAGTAAATCGATGATCCAATTCCTTTTGTAAAGATTCTCTCTTCTCAACGCTCTCTATTTTACAGATGTTTTTTTTCAACGCTGTGTATATGTTGTCTAATGTCTGATACTGATTTCCCATTTCTTGCTCATCTTGAACTAAATACTTTTTGTCATGTGTTATTACTAAACCCTGTTCCTTTAAAAGTCCCTTCAACTCATCAGTTGAATATGTATAATTGTGGTGTATCCCGTTCTCTCTATCAATATCTGCACTAAAATGATGTATATCAACATGCACCATCTGCCTTACATCTTGTCCATCATTAATCATTTCGTGGATCAAAATATGGCCATCATTCCTCACAATTCTTTTCATTTCTTGAAGAACTATCTCAACATCAGCAAGGTGATGCAAAGTATTGGATATGCAAACCAAATCAAATGAGTTATCCTCAAATGTGAGGTCATCAGCACTCATTTTCAATGCTTTGACGTTACTCTTATCTTTGAACCTCTCAAGTGCTAAATCAATGTACTCATCAACTATATCAATGCCTACAAACTCCGTGTCACCATCAAAACAATTCATAAGCGTAACCATGAAATCACCTTTACCAATGCCTAGCTCCAATACATTCCTTACTGATTTAAAATCAATTGTACACTCTAATGAATCTCTTATTGCACCCATGAAAATCTCCCCCTTCGTTATTATACTAAATGCTTATGTATTCCCGATTAGAAATCATATTACTTTTTTCTAGCTTTTATAAATAAAAATTGCGGTTTACTACTTAACCTATCAAAACCTTTTGGATGAACTGATCTAAACTCTTCAGTTGGCATTGGTTCTAACAATTCTTCAATTTCAAATCCAGCTTTCAAAAGAGGTGCCATAACTTCGCTTAATGGCCTTCTATAAAATTGAACTTCCTGCACCCCATTACTTGTCTGCCATTCATCAGTAAGCAGCTCTGTCTGGAAGTAATTATTCCTGTTAAATACGGTGAAGTCCATAAATGGATGATGTACCGAAAATATCAAGACCCCTTTGCATTTCAAAATTCTATTGAACTCAGCCATTACATTGTCCCATCTTGCCAAGTAATGAAGCGTCAACGAAGACAATACGACATCGAACTCTTCATCCACTAATATATTAAGTGGCTCATTTAAATCACCCACAAACAATCTAGCTTTGTCCCCAACTCTCCTGTGGGTCATCTCTATCATTTTGGGGCTATAATCTATAGCTGTAACATTTGCACCCTGTTCGATTAACCAATTTGTGTACCAACCAGCTGCACAGCCAGCATCCAGGACATTTTTATCCTTAACCTCAGGCATTAGGGATATAGTTGCAGGCCTTTCGTAATATGCATTATTGGGTTTTGTATCCACATAACTGAAGTAGTATTCAGCCATAGTATTATAAGCATCAAGTGAAATTACTGCCTTGTCTTTCATTCACGTCCTCCAAATTAGGTTGAATATACTTTTTCTCAGCCTCTAATTCATTCTTGATTAGTGGTGAAGTTGCGTATGGAAGCCTTTTCAACTAGCGCAATCATTATTTAAAAGGGTTTCTATATGTCATATTTAGCTGTCAGAGAATATACTAAGGGCTTAATGCTGCGTCCATTCCAGGTATCCCCTAATCCCAATTCAGACGGTGTTGTATTCTGATATTGACCATTCATTCCTTGAATTTCAAAGTCACCATTTTCACATATTCTTACTAAGGCAAAGAAGCTTTGTTCATATAAAACTAAATCCTTTAAATATGGATACTTCTTATGTTCCTCTTCGGAATAACTAAAATGTTCAAATTGCGGTCCAATCCATATATATGACATTGAATTCAATGCGTAATAGTATGTTTCTCCAATTTTAGAAACACCTTCGCCATGATCATGACCATTCATACAAAATAGTACACGCTTATCTGCCTTATTTGCTTGTCTGATTATCTCATGCACTTCATCTCTATTAGAAATACCCCTCTTCTGAAAGTCATTTTCTAAACTGTGATGAGAAAAACTACAAAAAACTCATAATCCTCACTTAGCTCGTTTCTCAACCAGTTTAATTGAAACTCAGGGATGTAAGGATAACAGTGACTGGTCTTATCGTAGTTTCTCTTAAAGTAAGCTTCATATCCTTCACCCTCATCCGTTTTTATATAACATGAATCTAAGACTATGAATTTTGTATTAAACAGATTAAATGAATAGTAGCTCTCCTTCATGTCCAGACAATCCAAAACTACTTTTCTTGGATATGAGTCCGAGTCATGATTGCCAAGAGCGTGATAAAAAGGTATTTCTAGTTCTCTAACCTTAATAAGCAATGCTTTATTGTCTTCTACCGGATGAGCAAAATCACCTAATTCAATTACAAAATCTAATTTTTCATTTCTAATTTTGCTAACAAAACTCTGTATTCTTTTATCGCCATCATGGATATGATCGTAGTGTAAATCAGAAAACACAGCAAATCTAATCTCTTTCATCAGTTGATCCCTGCTCAGTTTTTTTGGGATTTCATGGTTTTATTTTTACGCAATGCCACCTAACGCTCTGGGCACTAGCAATTTGAGCGGGCCGCTTTAGCGGATTGGCGCGAGCTTTGCCTTCAAGTTGTTGCAAGGGGCGTGACAAGGCTTATATAGTTAGAACTCTGTAAGAGGGAGTGTTATATTTTCATTAAACTGCCTGATGAAAGTAATTTAGAACAATTTCTATTCGTTCATCAACACTTTTATCTCCCTCAATTTTCAAAACTTCACACGGTAATTTTGACATCCACAAAGCATGCAAGGCCCTACTTCGAACTTCTAATCCTGCTTCGTCATACTTTCCAGCCCAGTCCATGAACTCACAGTACTTTTGATATAAACTCCCATTGTGTTCAATTTCTTTGCCTGCTCGTTCCTTTTCTCTATCAACCAATCTTCCCATTCGAATCTGTTTGGGAAGTGATAAATATACTACTAAATCAAAATCAGGAATGAAGATATCACCCCACCCGCATAATGAACCTGACAAAATCCACTCTTTCTTTTTCATTAGATCAGTCTTCAAAAATTCTTTACGTTCTTCAGTATTTCGCTTTTCTGTAAACGGGACTTTTGTAGGTAACCAAAAATAATCATCAGTATCAAAATGAGCATATCCTGTTTTTACTGCGAGGGCTCTCGCTAACGTTGTAGTCCCAGATCCAGATGCTCCAAGAATGTGTATGTGTAGTCAGCTCAAATTATCTAATGATTTTATGAGTTTATTCCTCTATGAATATTCTTTCACTTTTGGGGATAAACACATGGGACTCGATAATTTGAAATGCTCTTTCTTCTAAGACAGAACCTTTAACTTCAATTTTTTTTGCTCCTTGGTTCAAAATAACATCACAACTTAGCTTACGATTCCCACCTGATTTTTTATTTAGTCTTGCTTGTGGTATACCATAAACTACTCTACTTATTTTTGCCCAATGGATTGCACCAGAGCACATTGAACATGGTTCTGTACTCGAGTAAAGCGTGTAACCTTCTAATGAGATTGTATTATTGATTGAACAGAATTCTGAAATTAATCTTCTTTCGGCATGCATTGTTGGATCACATGCTTCTATACATCCATCATAACTCTCAAATATTATTTGACCATTTCTAACCAGTAGAGCACCAAATGGATCTTAACCCTTACTTTTAGCAAGTTCAGATAGTTCAATTGCTCTTTTCATGAATTTTTCATCTTCCATAACTAATCCTCTCAATGTCCATTATACGGGTATGCCGAAAGAATAATTACTCTTTTCCGCTTCTATTTCTGTGAAATATAATCTCAAAATTCAATTCTGTTGAATCGTCCGAACTTCGCTAACATTTTCATAGTGAAATTCGCATCGTATAAAATTTGAAGCTTACGAAATCCTTCATCATCACCCATTGACCAACCCTGAGTCCATCTGCCGTCACCCTTCTGCTATTCCAATGACTTATAAGTTTTTAGAATTTCACATACCGTTTTGAGCACTTACGATGGAAGTAGTTAGTGCGACCCCTTGCACGTTCTTGCAAGGGTGTGACAGCTACTTCTATTCTGAGTGCCTTGTTATCTGATATTCCCCCACGAAATTTTTTTGACTTCTTTAAATTCCAGTACGGTTAACATTGGGATGCTCATCCTCCAATGTTATCCAATATCTCTGCGTTAAGTAATCACCTTCTACTACTTCGTTTTCCAAAATTCCACCATTACTAATTATCGTTTTTGCAGATCCTACGTTTTCCTTAAAACATGTGACAAGGACTCTATTGATATTTAATTCCTTGCATACTCCCAAAGCTACTCTTAACATTTCTTTGGCATATCCCTTTTGTCGTTCAGACTTTCTTACGCTAAATCCTATGTGTCCACTATATTGAAGTAAAGACTCATTAAGTCTATGGCGTATGTCAATCATTCCAATCATCTTATTATCACTATACCTTAGCGCTAAAACGAGTAAGACGGCGCTCGTCCTTCACGTACAGTTTCTTCTTTTGAATTCAATTCAATTTTTAACAACCATTCATTAAAATCTTGAAATCTATCTAAGCCAGTGGTTCCATGGAACCGGTCACCACTTTGCAAATATTCATTCTTATAATCAAGAATTTGCATCTCATACTCTTTTGAAGAACGTACCAATTTAATATTATCCATATAGCTCCTTTAACACATATTGTAGAGTTTAATCTTCTATCAAGTTTAGCATTGCCTCAAAACCAATCTTAGAAATTTGAGGAAGCACATAAATATCTCTTGAAATCAACTGATCATTGTCGGGGAGTTTCTTCCTAAAGATCTCATTTATTTCTATGGCCTCAGAAAGTTCAATCCAGACCGGTTTGTAACCGAGCTCTTTTTCGTAGGCCTCTAAAGTCTGTTCAAATACCACATCCGAAGGCTCAATGACGTAAAAGAACGATGTCATTTCAACCAATTTTTCTTGATGATAAAAACTAGTCTTTCGCTCCAATACTTTTCCGATAAGGGGGCTTATGCGTTTACACCCATACCCCGTCTCTTCAAGAATCTCACGCTTAACAGCTTCTTCATGGGTTTCACCTGGCTCAATCCTGCCCCCAGGAAGCATCACTTGACCGTGAATCAATTCGATCATTAGAACCCGGTTATTCTTAATTAAAATACCACGGACTGCATCTATTTCGATGACATCCCTCTCATCTCTTTTCTCTAAACCAATTAGATGGTCAAAGTACATAAGTTATTCCTTTCGGGCTTTGTTTATAATAGTTCGTTTAATCAAAATCCTACTGAATTTTTCGCGCAAAATCAGCCTATGTCATTTGTATTTTTGTTTTAAATTGTCTTAAATCAACGGGGAATTTTAGATAACGTTTTGAGCGCTAGCAATGTAAGCGGCCGCCTTAGCGGATTGGCGCGAGCCTTGCTTCTAAGTTGTTGCAAGGGGCGTGACAGTTGCTTGTATTGCGAGTGCCCTGTTAGGCGTTGCTGACCCTATTAAATAAGTCTTCAGCTATTAAAATGTTCTCAAGGTTTTTCCCACAATCGACTATTGTAGTTGAATTATTAGGTTTACTTTCTATTATTATTTCTGTTATTTCATCACTACTTTTAATCAATTCTACAGTAATAATTTCACCAAATGATTTCCGTGTAGTTGTAGTCTTAAACTTTATCTTATTACTAGCAATATCTTGCGTTAATATAGCCCAATTAGAAATATCACTGAACTTAGATATGCAATAATCATAGGTAATATCATAAGTTTGATTAACCTTAACAGTAGTGATTTGCTTAACTGAATATTTATTTTCCCTATGATTAGATAGTATTTTATTAGTACATATTATGTGCAATGTTCCCAAAATTACAGACATAAATAATCCAAACAAACTACCTGCTATTATACCTTTCATTAATCCTAGTTTAATACCAAATAAAGTAATGTATAGCAGACCCATAATCATACCAAATGGTATGGCTGCTCCGAAAAATAATTTAATGTAAACTTTAAAATAAGTGTTCATTGCTCTCCCCCTCTTACTAATATATTAAATAGATTCTTGCTACTTTATGAAGCCTGCACAGAAGTTCCGCCTATCGTTTTGAACGCGAGCCTTGCCTCCAAGTTATTGCAAGGGGCGTGACAAAGCTTATTTTGCTAGAGCTCTGTTATACGAAGGCCCTTTTATTTTTCATGTTTTTTTGATTTCACGCTTTTATTTTTCACGCTTTTTCCATTCCTCTTTTTACTACCATTATTAAACCATCAACTATAATTCCATAAAATGCAGAGGTCACCGTATTACCTAAGTAGCATAGCATTGTAAATGTATGAGCACTTTCATTCATCAGCATACCTCGAAAAGGTTCTTTGTAGATCAAATACTTCATTATTGGGTTAAACGCAAACAATAAAATGTTCATGTCATCTATCCCGATTCGGTTGAAATGATTTGCTATTAAACTGAATAGTACAAACCAGAACGTTACTGTTTTCAAAAATCTTAGATATTTCATAACCTCACCTCATGATGTTTCATTGTATAACTTTTGTACAAAGTTCTCATTCCCGCTATATTTCGCCTATCGAATCACAACTCCTTCATCAAATAGTACCGAACAAAACCTTCCTTATACTCAAGCACCCCATATTGCACAAACCCAAGTTTCTTATAAAACTCAGGTGCTTGATAATTAAAAGTATCAAGTTGCATCATGGTACAGCCATGCGCTCTAGCAGTTTCCTCAGCTCGCTTCATAAGTTGTGCACCATAACCACATTTGCGATACTTTTCATCAATCCATAGAGTTTCCACATACATGGAATAGCGGTAGATTGTTGTGATCACGCCACCAACTACATCGCCTCTACTATCCTTAATTACAAGGTTATACTTCACAGGTTCTTTAGACTGCGTACTTGGTGCTTCAAATCTGTTTTGTTGCCTTAGCGCTTTCTCTATGAAATCTACATCCTCTTCACAATCAGTAATTTCAAGTGTTAATACAAAATTTTCTTCCATGGAGTCCTCATTATTTAGGTTTATCAAATCTTCGTTTTCCTTTTCTTAGTTATCCATCTCTATGATACCTTCATTTAATGTTGTGAGCGCCAGCAATGTAAGCGGCCGCCTAAGCAGATTGGCGCGAGCCTTGCCTCCAAGTTGATGCAAGGGGCGTGACAAAGCTTATATTGCTAGAGTTGTGTTAGCTGATGATCTTTCTTTGACTATATCACTTATATGTTATATAATTGTATTACGAGGTGGCTCCCCTAATGTATAAAATTGTATATTACACTAATGGGTTAAAGAATCCGATTCTTGATTTCTTTGAATCCCTTCCTAAAAAGGATGTTGCAAAAATTCTTAAAGAGATTGATCTTCTTGAAGAATTTGGTCTTTCATTAGGCATGCCATATATCAAAAAGCTTGTCGATTCAGATGGTATCTGGGAACTTAGAGTTAAACTTAGTTCAAATAGCTACCGAGTTTTCTATTTCAATTTCGAAAGAGATACTTTTGTTTTGCTCCATGCATTCCAAAAGAAAACCAATAAAACACCACCGTTGGAAATAAGTAAGGCAATTTCTCGAAAAAACGAGTTCCTGAATAGGAGGTAACCCAATGAATCATAAAGTGTTAAAAGAATTAATGCTTCAAGATGAGGAATTACGGACTGAATACAATCGTCTTGAACCTATTTATGAGATTACACGTGAAATCATTAAATTACGTATTGAAAATGGATTAACTCAAAAACAACTTGCTGAGATTGTTGGAACTAAACAATCTGCAATTTCAAGACTAGAAAATGGTACTTACAATCCTAGTATAGATTTCTTATCAAAAGTTGCACATGCTCTTGGCAAAGAGATTCATGTTTCATTTTCTTAGATCGCGCAAGCGATCTTTTTTTATGACTATCAGCGTCACCATAGAGCCGGCAGTTACCCACCGCCCCTGGCTCAGATCCCGGCGTGCGGATTTCCCGCACCGGGCTCTTCAGTTGTATATCCCTACTATCGCATCTAGCTTGAAGTTCAAAGTCATTTGTCGATTTGGTGCTTCTATATAGGGCTTTTGTAGTGGGTACTCGTTATTAAGTTTGTTGTGAAACTCGCGCAACGAAAAACTTTTTCTTTGGCTTCGGCGGTTGAGCCATTTATAGAGTAGCCGCATGACTATGGTTTCCATCTTATAAAGCATTCCTGAATTTCCAGCTATGCCGTAGTAATTGTAGTAGCCTTTGAGTTTGACATTAAGCATGTCAATCAATTTGCGCATACGATTATTGCGGTTCTCTTTTATCCACTGCTTGATGTTTTGTACCGAGGTATTAAAACGCTTCTTGCTCGTTTTATGGGTCACAATATCTGTACCTCTTCTCGTTGCTTGCCACTTTAGGCTAAAACCAAGGAAGTCCACTGTTCCACTTGCTTCTTTTTCGAAGCGTGTGAATTTGATTAGGTTTGTTTTATCTTTTGCGAGTTCTAAACCAAACTTTGCGAATCGCCTTTGCAAGGCCTCCATGAAGCGCTCTGCATCTGATTTGAATCGGAATGCGCATACAAAGTCATCTGCGTAAGCAACGAGCATACTTTCACCGTCTAGTTGTCTCTTGACCACTTTTTCAAACCATAAGTCCAACACGTAGTGAAGATAGACATTGGCTAGTACCGGACTGATGACACCACCTTGGGGTGTGCCACTTTGCGGCTTTTCCACTTGCTTGTCTTCAAGCAATACGCCCGCTTTCAACCATTTCTCAATGAGCTTTAGAAAGGCTTTGTCATTGATATCGTGGGCTAGCATAGCCATTAAGTGTGTGTGGTTGATGTTTTGAAAGTAGCCTTTGATATCGGCTTCTACGACATAGCCATATTTGCCAAAGTTTAATTCTTTGGCGACATATTTTATGGCATCTTTGGGGCCTGTGCCTCTGCGATAGCCAAAGCGAAAGTCGTGAAGCTTGGGTTCATAGATGGCTTCAAGTATCTGTTTACATGTGGTTTGAAGAAGCTTGTCCCTGACCGTTGGGATACCAAGAGGTCTTGTACCACCACTTGCCTTGGGGATGTGCGTTCTTCTTACCAAGTTGGCTTTATAGTTGCCTTTAACAAGTTCGCTTTCAAGTTTTTCCAGTTCCTGTGTGAGGTTTGCACCAAATGCATGGGCGCTTACCTTGTCAACACCCAGAGCTGCCCTTTTGTTCACTTCACGCCATGATTGCGCCAGTGTCCACTTATTAAGTAGAACATATAGATTTTCAAATCGATGATGCTCATCTTTTCTTGCTTTCGTTTCGAGTGCCCTCAGTGAGGTTTGCAAATGTTTTTCCAGCCCGACATGTCCGGCATTTGTTTCCTTTGAGTGCTTCATACTCCTGCTCCACCCTTCCCCGTGTAGACGGCTTTCCCGCCCGCTGAGTACTATGGCGAAGTCCGACTCCTTATTCCCTATATGCAGCCTTCGTTTTGGTTGTACTGCACTTCTCATTTGAGTGGGATTAAGGTCTCCCAAGTTCCTGACATTACTCTTCTTACATACCATGTGCTTGGACCCCGACAGACCCTCATAAGTCTCGCCTTTACGACTTACTTGTATTGGCTTCCGTGACGTTAAACACGTGGCCATCTGCATGTTGTCTATTTCTAGACGCGCCATTAACGGGGCTGAATATGCTTCAGGGATGCGATTCCCTTATGGTCTACAAGATACTCTGTGTACGCTTCACCCCTACTGTCACCAGTAACGGCGCAACACTCGATAATGGTGGGTGGCTAACCCTTGCCATGTGGAGACTTGCACCCCACCAGTAATGCCAAGCTTAGCTTGGCGCACTAACGTTCCGTATCTGCGACGTCGTCCGACATCACATCAAATTTGTTCATATTTATTTACTTTGAGTAAAGTTATTATCTGTAACAAAGTAAATTAGACGATGTGGTCCACGTAACTTCAACATGTATATAGAGTGCCAAGACACGAATCAACATATTTATAAAACCACATATATGGACCCTTGCGAATATGCATTGTTATATGCTGTAAAGTCGTTACTCACAAGACATTAAGAATTGATTTTTTGATATTTGATAAATACTTTGTTCTTCATAAAACATTATCTCAGTCATTTTTCTTATCATCCCTATTTTTTCTAGTAGATTTCTTGATTTTCTATTTTTAGATTGTGTTATTGCTATGAGCTCATGCATATTTTTTATTTTAAACACATATTCAATAACTCCAGTGATTGTTTCTGTAGCATATCCTTGCCCCCACCAATTTGGCAAAAACTCATAAGAGATTTCATCTTTTTGAAATTGTTCTGATTTATCTATCGAGATAAACCCAATTAATTCTTCAGATTTTTTTTCTTTCACAACCCAAATTTTACTCATTGAATTATTGATAAAGTTATTTATACTTTCTTCGATGTGTTTCTCACTTGGAACTCCACCCAAGTATTTTCTAACTTCTTTATCCGTCACCAAATTATAGTAAAAATCAGTATGTTCTTTTTCAAATTTAGATATTATACATCTTTTTGTTATTATCATATCTTCTCCATATTGTATTTAGTATTCAATTACGAACAAATTCTTTAAACAAATAAGCACTTGCTAACACATCAGATTCAGGCTTTATGGCATATAACGTTGTGAGCGCTACCAATGTAAACGTCCCGCCTTAGCGGGTTGGCGCGAGCCTTGCTTCCAAGTTATTGCAAGGGGCGTGACAAAGTTTATATTGGTAGAGCTCTGTTATAGGCAGTGGTAATTAATTGCATTTTTAATTAGAGTATCTTTAATTTCGAATTTAGTAATTATACTCTATACCACATCAAAGAAGTGAACCTTCCCTACGGTTGTTATCATACCATTTTCAACTATGAGAGCACCGTCATCTTCTATTGCGTATACAGGCTTTCCAGTGTCACAAAGTACTTTCTTGATACTTTCATTTTGTAAATCTGTGTTTGTATAGTGGACCTCAATGCTAAAATTATCGATAATATTCATCCCAATATGGTATCCAAAATTAGGATAATCTCTATCAGGCGTTAAATGAAATCTTTTAAACTGAATCACTGCACCTGCACTATAACCCAGAACAACTCCCGTATGATTTTCTATTAAGTCTACAAGTTCAAATTCATGTAGTCTGCTTAACATCTTGTCTGGGAGACCGCCAGGAAAATACAATATGTCTGACTCACTAACAATTTTTTTTGAAATCTCAACTGAATCCTCAAAGTAGTTAATCCATTTTACATTTTCAGGATGAATACCGTATCTTAAAAATGAGTCCACTACTCCATTGTAAAATAACCCCAAATCCCTATCGTAATAAACACTCCAACTTTCCTTTGAACTGATTAGTTCATCTCTAAAGGAAAATGGTATAATTGCAACCCTATTGTCCTTTTTAATGTAACGCTTAAAATCCTCAAAACACCAATCTGAATCAATCATGTATCTATTGGTTAAAATATTGATCATTTTAATTTCCCCCAAAGTTGAAAACCCCAAATTTATCACATACGATATTAAGTGCTGCAATACATAATATATGCAACTATAGAGCATTTAACATTTGTTTAAGATTTTTTGGTTTGTTTTTGTTCATCTCTTTCACAAATTTTTCTTGTCTTTCTAATTTAAATACCATTGCCTATAACGTTTCGGGTGTACCCGATGCAACTGGTTGGCGCGATCCCTTGCTAGTATTTGCAAGGGGCGTGACAGCTAGTTGTATTGGGGATACCCTGTTACACGCTGGCCATTAAATTTGTTTTGAATATTAAAATCATAAATCCAATGAGACCACGAGATACTTCAATCCTACACCAGAGTTTATCAAAGCAACAACCTTGACAATTCCCTTAGCAAGGATCTGCTATATTTTGCGCGAAGCGCATTAACCTTTAGCGCGAAGCGTAATTTCTTTGCGCGTAGCGTAAATTGCATTTGTTGTGCGTAGCACAATAAAATTCAACAAGGCTAACTTGCTTCTATATTCTACATGCCATGACAAACTACTAAAAAACTGTAAATCCCACTATGTAATTATCTCATAAGTTGCAATAGCATGGAATCTAAATATGGGAAAAGTCTGTCTTTTTCTTCTTTTCTTTTCTCTTCTTTCGCTGATTTTGCATTTCTTTTTTATGTTTTTTTGTATTTAGCTGCTTCTTTTTCGTGGCTTGCGAGTAACGTTTTGAGCGCTAGCAATGTAAGCGGCCGCCTTAGCGGATTGGCGCGAGCCTTGCCTCCAAGCAAATGCAAGGGGCGTGACAAAGCTTATATTGCTAGAGCTCTGTTATATGACGTAGCAACCGATGATCTTTTATGTATCAATTTCTTTTCCGTCTTTACCTATCCTGTACTTATATCCTTCCCAATCCGTTACCAATATACAATCTTCCATTATTATGAACTCATCATTCCCATCTAAAGTTGTAAAAATGTCTCTTCCACTAAAGGACCATTCAATTTTACCCTCAGCATTTAGATAAGCGATATCTTCCTCACCATGAGCTATGTATCCATTTTGAAACTTATAAATTCCAAAACACGTACCTGGATCTGCTTTGACATTCCACTTTAAACTCATATTAGGTAACTCAATGCAAAAAATACTATCACTTACACAAATTAGAATTAATGATTCATCAATCAGATATGAGTTTTGATGAATTCCTGTTCCACCACCAGTAGCGATGAGAAGCACTTTTTTGAAATTCACATTGTTGATAATTGCATGGCGTGATATATAATTACCTTTGTCACAGCCATCAGCAAAATATAAGTAATCGTAATTTCTTATATTATCAGTTGAATTAAAACTATAATTGTCTTCATTCAACAAGGTAAGGTCAAATTCTAATGTGTTTATGTTTATCATTTGTTTTCCTTATCTTTCATTTCGGTTGCTATGTCATATAACGTTTTGAGCGCTAGCAATGTAAACGGCCGCCTTAGCGGATTGGCGCGAGCCTTGCTTCCAAGTTGTTGCAAGGGGCGTGACAAAGTTTATATTGCTAGAGCTCTGTTATATGATGGGTGGTTTGCGGAGCACATTTTTACAATGGGTGCAGGGCACAATTTCAACAATGGGTGCAGAGCACAAATGATGATGATTCACACGACTGCTAAAACAGATGATTCACTCTAGTATAAAACATCATTAATTCGCTTAGATATAAACCCTTTACCGTGCGGAGCACAAATGCCTTTATTTCACTTAGGTATAAAACCCTTACCGTGCGGAGCACAAATGCTTTTAATTCACTTAGGTATAAAACCCTTACCGTGCAGAGCACAAATGCTTTTAACTCACTTAGGTATAAAACCCTTACCGTGCGGAGCACAAATTGGAATAACATGATTTCTAATTGCAAAAGCTCACTCAGAGTGCTGTTTTTCTAACTGATAATTTGGCAATTTCATTTTACTTTTCATGTTTTCATT
>CAZFST010000018.1:0-87121 GCA_964522015.1 uncultured Fusibacter sp.
ATTGCAATTACAGCTACATGCGATTTCTATGACTTATACATGAATAATTCGGGTTATAGTGTATAAATGTCAATTGCGAGCTATTATTTGTTATAAGTGATTTTAAGACGAAAAGTGGGTATACTTAAACAATATCATAACTATCAATCGAGGTGCTGACATATGATTGTGTTGAGTGAAAGTTTTCAGGATTTCCATAAACAAAAGGGTTTTAAAGAGGTCACCGTGGATGCTATAGCATCTGCCAGTAGTTGTTGTCGCATTTGGGTACCTAAAGTATCAGTAGGCCCACCAAAAGATGCTACTAAGGGGTACCAAGTGTTTCATGAAAATAGCCTAACTTTTTATATCACTAATGCATTAACCCTGGAATCCACTGTTACATTTTCGTGTCAACGATTTCTTGGACGGTCCCGTCTAGAAATGCTCGGTTACCAAATCAACCGCGTGAAAGGTTATATTTTATAAAAGCACAAGGAGACTGATATGATTTTATTTGTAGATGATGAAGCATTCGTTCTTGAATTTATTCGACAGGGTTTAACGGGCTACAAACGGCCATACCTATTATGTAATTCGGTACAAGAAGCAAAATCAATTATAGAAGAGAACACTCAAAAAGTTCAACTTGTGGTCACCGACTTGCACATGGCTGGGGAAGATGGTTACGACTTGATACAATGGCTTTGTCAATACCATCCACATATTAAAAAAGTCATTTTGAGTGCCCATTCACATGAACACGATATTCGCAAGCGCATTGGAAGTTGTCATATCGATGGACTGTTAAAAAAACCAATCGCAGTCGAAAGCGAATTACTCCCCATCCTAGAATTGATATTACAGGAAAACTGAAAAGGCCCACCCAAAGACTCTAAAAGCAGCGCTCATGGCGATGCTTGGTCTACGGGTAGGTCTTTTCAATTGTTATACATTGTTTTTCATCGCTTTCTTTCTTTTATACAAATGGTCATCAGCCATTTTTATCATCTCTTGAATGGTCAACCCTTCGTTTTCGGCTATACCGATGCCTACAGATAGTTGAACATCTGCAAATCTGACAGCCAATGGTTCGAATAATTTCTGAATTCGCTCTTCAACCACCTGGGCCTGCTTTCTGTCGGTACCTGAAAGAACCAAGATGAATTCATCCCCTCCATACCGCACTGGCACATCATATCGTCTGGATGCAACTTTTAGTATTTTCCCAAATTCAATCAGCACCTCATCACCAATCGAGTGACCATACTTATCATTGACTTGCTTAAAATGATTTAAATCCATCATTAAAATGGTGTATGGCACTTGATCCCGTCTTGAACGGATACTATTGTCTTCAAGACACTGCATTAAGTAGCTTCGATTGTAAATATCCGTTAACTGGTCAGTGATAGAAACATTAAAGAGCCGATGATGTTCATTGTCAAAATATTGATTCATAATTTTAATAATGACAAATATAACACAGGCTGTCACCGTGAAATTAATACTTAAATCAAAAGCTCTGGCTTCCATGGTACTATACAGGTGATACTGATTAGGATGCTTTACTTCGTAAAAGAGCAGAATAATAACCTCTATAAAACTCACAAATGGAAAAAAATACTCCCAATTGGATTGAACTAAAACAATACCAATAATAAAAATCAATACTGCATAAAAAGACATAGCACTGAATGAACCCGGGGAGGTTAACCACGCTAGGGGTAAGTAAATTACACATAAAAAGCTCAAAAGAATAAGTTTAACTGGCTTCTTAAACCGCTCCAGCTTTGATAAGTGATACATACCAAATAGGAGAAGTCCAGCTGCACCTGGTAAGATTGCGTTTACCAAAGGCCTCTGATTCATTAAATTGATGACAGCAATAATTTCAAAGGCTAACATCCCAATGATTAAAATTGCTCTGAAGATTCGGCTTTTAACTTCATGAAAATAACTATTCTTAATGTCCTCTTTTGACATAATAAACCTCACTAACATAAAAACAGAGAGTCGATATATAAATACATTTTCTTAACTATACCCATTTTCAGCAACAGTATCACACCTTAAATGGGCTTTTTCCTTTGGTTTTTTTCTTTAAACATCAGGGTCTTAGATTATGCTTCACGACAATCTAAAATAAAGTTATACTATAACCAGAGAGGTATCACATGAAACCAACAAAAGAGACACCTAAAACGTCTAAGGCACCTATTACAACAAAAGTTCATAACAAAACCAACCGCCCTGACAACCTAGTGGCGGATGAAAGTCACGTCAAAGATCAGTGCGCCCTTTTAGAAGCCCAATTTCCTGACTTTATGTATGACTACTTTATCTATCTGCGCTCTGCAGTGTCACTGAATACCCGATTTGCCTATCTAAGCGATTTGCAGTTTTTCTTTCGTTATTTAGTCAATGCAACAACCCATACAAAAGCTGACCAACCTAAAGACATTACTGCTTCTGAACTCAGCGCAATTCGAGCAAAAGACGTCAACCGTTTTATTGGAGACTACTGTACCCACTATGTGCTCGAAAAAGAAGGCACCCGTTACATTATGGAAAATCGCAACCGCTCACTTTCCAGAAAAAAATCGGCCATTAGTGTCTTTTTCAAATTCATGTTCCGTGAAGAAATCGTCCCCGAAAATATCACATCTGGTTTTAACCCCATTCGATTACCAAAACCCCAACCAGATGCTATCAAACGACTGGCCATTGAAGAAGTCGGTCAAATGCTGGATGCTGTAGAACAAGGCATTGGCCTTACCGAAAAAGAGCGGGCTTTTTGGACTAAAACAAAGTTTAGAGACAAGGCAATTCTAGTCCTTTTCACCACATATGGTCTTCGTTTAAAAGAACTGCAACAGCTCAATGTCAGTTCGTTTAATTTTAGTCGTCAAGAGTTTGTCATCTTTCGTAAACGGGGAAAAGAAGTAATCATGCCTATTAATAAGACCGCACTTAAGGTCTTGACAGATTATCTTACCCTAGAACGGCCCCTCACCGAACAACTCAGTGAAGCGGACAAAGATGCCCTCTTTTTATCCCTGCAAAACACTCGAATCACTGAGCGGGCCATTCGCAATCTTGTTAAGAAATATACAGCAATTGCAATGCAAACCGCTAAGGGTTCTGGTTATAGCCCCCATAAACTCAGAGCAACTGCCGCTTCATCCCTAATTGAATACGGATTTTCAATATACGATGTCCAAAATCTAATGGATCATGACAATATCACCACAACCCAACTCTATGCAGCCCACCGTAAAAACGCCAAGCGCGATATTTTAAAAAACTATGAACTCCTTGATTAAGCATCAAGTGATAGTTAAGCAAACATAAGGGCCCTATTTGCTAAAAAAACACCGTAACAATTCAATCATCTTTGAATAGTCACGGTGTTTTGGTTTTTTTGTGTCAAATCACAGTTGGTTTGAGTGATAAATTTGGACATCCAATAGCAATATTATGCGGCGATTTTCAGTTGAAGAAGAGCCCGCTGATAGTGTGCTTCAAACAGTTTTCGGATAGACGTGTGCATCTTTTTCCAGCTGCGATTGATTTTATCGTAAACGAACTGCTGACTTTGTTGATCATTAAGGCCTTTTTCGTTATGGGCATAGATTAACAGTGAATCGACCTTTGAAATATGAGCCATGGCATCTGCATTAGCAACACACCTAGCTTCAATGGACTTAGGGGGTAACTTAAGGCTGCCACGATGGGTATAGATACAAGCTTTAACCATCTCTATTCGCTCTTGTGGGTAGTTATGCTTATGCAGTATTTCTTCTGAAAAACCCATACTGTGAATATGATGATCGGCATATAAAGACTGGTCCACAATCCCCGCGATATCGTGGAGCAAAGCTGCCAACACGACCACATCTCGCTGTGCCCCGCTTTGTAGTGCTAATACTTCAGCAAACTTAACCACCTCTAAAATGTGATTATCCCAAAGGGCTTTCCCAAAACAATTGGTGGGTTGCATACATGCATTTTCAACATAATCTGATATGTGATTAATGATTTGATTGTATTGCATCAGCAACCTCCTCGTATGGCAGTTTCAACAATTGTCCAGGTTGAATTGTGGTGCTATCTAGTTGATTTAATTCTGTTATTTGATGGATGACAGCCCGTACATCTTGTGATGGTTGACGGATTATTTTAGCAATTGACCAAAGGGTATCTCCCCCCATGACTGTGTATTCTGTAAACTGTTGAACTTCCATAGCATCAGATACTAGGGTTCCCGTTAAACTCGAGATACTCATAACTGCTAAAATGGCTACTAAGAATACGGCTATTAAGTTAGTCAGAAATTTTTTGTGATTAAATCGAGTTTTCTTCATATTGGGCCCCTTTCATGCGAACGCATGTTCTATTTGACTTTATTATATACGAACAAGCGTTCTATGTAAAGAGAAAATAGCGAACAAGTGTTTGTTTTTTTTATAGAACGTGTTATAATAAAGAAAAAAGAAAAGAGGTTACCCATGCAGCCAACACTGACAGATAAACAAATCGAGATACTGGCTTTTATAGAAAGAGAAGTTGCTAGAATTGGTTATCCACCAGCCGTGCGAGAAATCTGTGAAGCTGTTGGCCTCCAGTCAACATCTACTGTCCACGGTCACTTGATGCGACTTGAAAAAAAAGGTTACATAAGACGAGATCAAACAAAACCCCGTGCCATTGAAGTGGTTATCCCCTCTGGACTTGTCCCGAACAACAAAAAGATGACCGGAGATGCTGCCGTTGTCATTGATTTTCCAAAGCAAGAGGTCGCCAATATTCCTATCATCGGCAAAGTCACTGCCGGCGAACCCATTCTCGCCCTAGAAGAATACGAACACACCTTCCCAGTACCCATTGATTTTGTCAGCAACGGCAAATATTTCATGCTAAAAGTATCCGGTGATAGTATGATTGAGGTCGGTATCTTAAATAATGACCATGTCCTTGTGAGACAGCAAAGTACCGCTAATAACGGAGATAAAGTCGTGGCCATGATCGACGACTCTGCTACGGTTAAAACCTACTATAAAGAGGCCAATCGTTTTAGGTTACAACCAGAAAACTCCGCACTAGAACCAATTTATACAGATCATGTGACCATCCTCGGTGTTGTTAGAGGTGTTTTTAGAAAATTATAATTGGTGAATGTATTTTTAAGTACAATTGATTTGCAGGCTTAAGCACAAATTCTTTAAGCATTTAAGCTAAAACATAAAAAACGAGTAGAGGCACGGTTGCCTATACTCGTTTTTTTATATTTTTTTGTGATTTATTATGTTTGTTCAACCTACTGACAAGCTTGAAAAGCAAGCATTGCCCCAAGTTTTGCATGATCGTAAGTCAAGCCACCTTGGAAAAAGACAGCAAAGGGTTCTCTCATGGGAGCATCAGCGCTGAGTTCAATGGATGACCCCTGAACAAATGCCCCTGCTGCCATAATCACTTGGCTGGTATAACCAGGCATCGCCCACGGAACCGGAGTCACATGAGAATCCACTGGTGCAGCAGCCTGAATGGCTTTGCAAAAGGCGATGACCTTTTCTTCGCTTCCAAGCTTAACAGCCTGAATAATATCACTTCGGGATTCATCCCATTTTGGCTTCACATCATAACCGGCATCTTGAAACAGTTTGGCAGTAAAGATAGCGCCTTTAATAGCACCTGCAACCACTTCTGGGGCTAAAAACAACCCTTGAAGTACCGTTCTGGTTTGACCAAAAGTAAGGCCACATTCCTTTCCAATGCCTGGAGTGGTTAACTTATGAGAACATAAGTCAATTACCTTTTGAGTCCCCACTAAATAACCACCAGTTAGGGCCAATCCGCCACCTGGATTTTTGATCAAGGACCCTGCACAAAGGTCTGCCCCCACTTCAATTGGCTCTTTTTCTTCAATAAACTCACCATAACAATTGTCTACCATCACTAAAGTCTCTGGGGACAAGTGTTTGACAAGGGCCACTGCCTCGGCTATGGCCGAAATGGTCAGGGATTTTCTGAAGGCATAGCCGCTTGATCGCTGGATATAAACTAACTTAATGGGTGTATCACCACAGCCTGATAAAATAGCAGACAAATCTTCCAATTGAATATCACCGGTATCATTAAGAGCCAGTTCTTGATACTTAACCCCTATTTCAATAAGAGATGAGCCATTGGGGCCATTGAGGCCGATGGTCTCAAGCAAGGTATCATAAGGGGCTCCTGTGATGGCAAGCATGGTATCCCCAGGGCGTAAAATCCCAGTCAGGCCAACCGTCAAAGCATGGGTGCCGTTTACCAACTGAGGCCGGACAATGGCGTCTTCTGCCTTGAAAATATGGGCATAAATGGCCTCGGTTTTTTCGCGACCTTCATCATTATAGCCATAGCCTGTCATCCAACTAAAATGACGATCAGACAACTGGTGGTGCTGCATGGCCTCTAAAACTTTATAAAAATTGAACTGTTTGATCTCATCAATCTTTTGAAACATGCCTTGCAAGTCTTTTTCTATTGCCCCTGCATGTAGTAACGTCTGTGCTTGTAAATCATTGAACATATGGGTATCCTTCATTTCTTATTTTATATTTATTTTAATTTGTAACAAGATTTTGATATTGAAGCCATATTAAATGCCAAAAAGTCAGCATCCAGCCTGTTTGGGACTGTCAACTGACTCTTCAAATTTGCTTTGTTATTCTTCGCCTTCGTCTTTTTTATTCAAAAAGCTCACTGGACGATTTGGAATAATGGTAGAAATCGCATGTTTATAAATCATTTGTTGCTTCCCATCGGAATCAATGACCAAAGTATAAGGATCAAATCCTTTTACTAGGCCTTTAATTTGATAACCACTGATTAGAAACACAGTAATTTGAACATGTTCTTTTCGGACTTGATTTAAAAATACATCTTGTAAGTTGACATTTGTTTTCATACAACCCCTCCTACATCCTCTAATATTGAACGTTTTGTGTGTTCTCTGTTGATTGGGCGGCTGTTCGTTACCGACGCATCCGTGAATGGCACGCTAAAAAGAACGGTGCCTAGCTATCTCTTCAATTATAGCATTTATTTGCTCATTTGGGTTAGGAATTTCGCTTAAATTAATCCAAATTCCATTGGCATATCTTTTAAACCAAGTCAGCTGCCGCTTGGCATACCGCCTGGAGTTCTGTTTCAACGTCTCAACCATTTCCTGGTAAGTCGACTCCCCATTTAAATGGGCAATCACCTCTTTGTAGCCAATACCCTTCATGGATTGATGTTCAGCGGTCAGACCAAGGGCCATAAGCCCCTGAACCTCTTCTACTAGGCCACCTTCAAGCATTAGGTCAACTCTTAAATTAATACGATCATAGAGCTCCTGGCGATCCCGAGTCAGAACAATTAGAATGGGGTCGTAACTTGTTTCGGGGACAAGATCTGTGGCGAAATTCTTGATTTCATCACCACCCTGGGCCATTTCCAGCCCGCGCAGCACCTTGTGAACATTGTTAGGATGCATGCGCGCAGCCGCTTCAGGGGCAAGGCGCTCCAGTTCTGCGTAGAGCGCTGGCAATCCTTCAGCAGCAAGCCGCGCTTGAAGTGCCAAACGCGGCGCTTCATCCCTACTGGCACCCGTAAAATCCATTTGGTAGAGCAGACTATTGATGTATAAACCCGTGCCGCCGGTAACAATGGGCAAGCGGCCTTGTTCTTGTAACCCTGCAATAATGCCCTTGGCATCCTTTTGGTAATCAGAAACCGAATAGGGCACAAAAGGATCAACACAGTCCATCAAATGATGCTTAATGCCCTGCTGTTCCTCTAAAGTGGGCTTTGCAGAACCAATAAGCATTTTCTGATAAATCTGCATGGAGTCTGCAGAGATGATTTCAGTATCATAGTATTTTGCAAGGGAAACCGTTGTCGCTGTTTTGCCAACGGCTGTGGGCCCTGCAATAATGACGATGTTTTTCATAAGTTCCTCATTTTATGTCCGTTTAAATTTCTTTTCAATTTCCTTTGCGGGCATTTCGATGATAATTGGCCTCCCATGGGGGCATGTATATGGATTTTCAAGGGGTTTCAAAGCCTCAAACAGGGCCTCAATCTCCCTATGGCTCATCACATGGTTAGCTTTGATGGCGGCTTTGCAGGATTGTCTAATGACGTCTTCTACAAATCTAGCTTCCATCACGTTCTCTTTATACTCTTCAAAGGCATCGATCAAAGAGACCACCGCCATTTGACTCAGGGGCTCTCCGTGAACAATCGGTACGGCTCGTACCACCCATTCCCGCTCCCCGAAGCTTTCCACCATAACACCAAGCTGTGCAAGCCAAGCCATTGCGGTTTCTTGATGGGCGTAATGAGCAACGTCCCCTTGGTATACAAATGGGGCTAAAAGCATTTGACTCTCAACCGTATGGGCATTAAAACTTCTGATAAAGTCTTCAAACAAAATCCGTTCGTGAGCCGCATGCTGATCCACTAAATATGCACTTTGTCCCCGCTCACAAATAATATAGGTTGCAAACAATTGTCCAACAATCCTCAGATTATCATATAATGTTTCTTTTGCTTGTTGGGTCACGGGTAAACTAATCTGTTCATGGGCTAGTTCCTGCTCTTTGACGGCTTCTTTAGCAAAAAATTCAACCAAAAAACGGTCTACTTCCCCTAAATTCAAAGCGTCTTTAGCACCGTTTGTTTCTTGTGTACCATTTCCTGCTTGTGCACCTTGTATTTCTTGCGCACCATGCAATCCTTGTGTACCCTGTAAATCCTCAGTCTTTTGACTTAGATTTTCTGTTTCCCCATCACCTTCAAATTGACTTTGCTTTTCATTGTGACCAAAGTCCTCGTCTAGTTTGGCAACAATGTCACCAGGTATGGTGTAATCCAATGGTTCATCTTGCCACTGTTTTTTATCATTCTCCCTAGATGCTTTATTAATGGCCTCTTGAAAACCATCGGAGACAATACCATCAGACCGTCTAAAGTCCTCATCTAATTTAGCTAAAAGGTCACCGTGTATGGTTAAGTCCAGTGGCGAGCCTTGTTCTATTCTTTTCTCTTGAATTTGTCCCTGCATTTGCCCCTGCATCTGCCCTTGCCCTTGCTTTGCCACTGGCGTTTGTCCCCCGCCAAAACTTGACTTAGGCACAAGATCAACTGACATGAGCATTGCCTTGATGGTTGTAAATAAGAAACCTTCAATGGCAAGGGGCTCTTTGAAACGAATCTCGGTTTTTGATGGGTGAATATTCACATCCACCTGATCAAAGGGCATGGTGATATGCAGTGCAAACGCAGGAAATTGACCAATGGTCATTAAACCCTTGTAAGCATTGAAAATTGTCTTTTGTAGTGCATCAGATTTTACATACCGACCATTGACAAATAGCATTTGGTAATTGCGATTGCCCCGTGAATAGCTAGGCTTTGAGATGTAGCCTGAAATCTCAAAACCTTCTATGGCTTTCTCAATGGGTATTAAATGGTCAATGAGGCTTCTCCCATAAATGGCTAAAAGGGCATTGATTAACTTGCCACGGCCATCGGTACGGTAAGCCTCACGGCCTTCAACAATCAGGGTAAAACTAATCCCCACATGGGAAAGCGCCAATTTATTGACTAGATCAACAATGGCTGTTTGCTCCGCTTGATTGGATTTTAAAAATTTATACCGAACAGGTGTATTATAAAATAAATCACGGACCATAAAAGTGGTTCCCTGTGTGGTGCCAACGGGTTCGTGGTCGCTTAAAATACCTCCGTGAACAGATACCCTAGTTCCGGCCTCATCAGTTTCGGCTTTTGTAATACATTCAACCCTAGAAACAGATGCAATACTGGCCAAGGCTTCCCCTCTAAATCCAAGGGTTTCAATACAATAGATATCTTCAACTGTCTCTATTTTACTGGTGGCATGGCGTTCAAAAGCCAAGGGTAGTTCCCCAATGGCAATACCTGATCCATTATCGCTAACCCGAATTAAGGCCTTACCAGCATCTTTTATCTCTATAGAGATTTGTGTGGCACCAGCATCTATGGCGTTTTCAACTAATTCCTTTACAACTGCTGCAGGTCTTTCAACCACTTCCCCAGCTGCAATTTTATTACTGATTAAAGGATCCAGCTTTCGAATCATGACTTCACCCCCCTACCTCTTTTAAATGTCTTTATGCTTTTATCTTTTATCTTTTATCTTTTATCTTTATGCTTTTACTTCTTCATCATTGCTTCTTCTGCTTTGTCCGCTCCACCAGTTCGTTGAGCTTTGTCATGGCATGTAGGGGGGTCATATTGCTGATATCAAGGCCATGGAGTTCTGAAACAAGCTCTTGCTGCCAAATCTCTTCAAAAGAAATCTGGTCTTGACTTGGTTTACTGGCCTGAAGCCTGTTTTTTCTGGTTTCCAGTAGTTTGCCTACTGCCAAGGGGCCTTTCCCTAACCGAGTTTCAGGATCTAGCATGTTCTCACTAGCCGTTTCCCCATCTAGCCCATCACCATTGAAGTCCTCTTCATTGTCGCTAAAATCAGCTGGCATGGCCTTTTGCCGTGTGATGTCACTATCTTCAAGTTCAAGTAAAATAGCCTTTGCACGTCTAATTACAGGCTCAGGAACCCCTGCCAGTCTGGCCACTTGAATACCAAAACTCTGGTTGGCCCCGCCCCTAATAATCTTTCTCAAAAATACGATATGGTCAGCTTCTTCTCTAACGGCAACGCAAAAGTTCTTAACGCCCTTAATCTTGCCCTCAAGCTCTGTGAGCTCGTGGTAGTGGGTTGCAAAGATACTTTTTGCCCCAATGGTTGAGGACAAATATTCAACCACGGACCACGCAATGCTAAGGCCGTCATAGGTGGCCGTTCCCCGACCGATTTCATCTAAGATAATCAAACTCTTATGGGTTGCGTGGTTTAATATATTGGCCAGTTCGTTCATCTCAACCATAAAGGTACTTTGGCCCTGAAAGAGATCGTCCGATGCCCCAACACGGGTAAAGACCCGGTCCACAATCCCAATATTGGCTTCTTTAGCAGGGACAAAGCAACCAATTTGCGCCATTAGGGTAATCAGGGCCACTTGACGTAGGAAGGTTGATTTACCGGCCATATTGGGTCCTGTCACGATATAGATTTGATTGTCCTGGCCATCCAAATGGGCATCATTTGGGACAAAGCCCTCGTCAGCCCCAATCCGTTCAACCACTGGATGTCTGCCGTCTATAATTTCAAGGACATGACTGTTACTGAGTATGGGTGGTGTATAGCCATTGCGTTCACTGACCTGTGCAAAGTTGGTCAGCACATCCAGCTGGGCCAAAACCCCCGCCATTTGACGAAGCCGCTCCCCATTTGCCACTAATTCTCCACGAATCTGGGCAAAGAGCTCATATTCCAGCTTGTTGACCCGTTCTTCTGCCCCTAAAATCTTATCTTCAATTTCTTTTAGGGCAGGCAAAATATACCGTTCGCAGTTGCTGAGGGTCTGTTTTCTAATATAATTATCCGGGGCATTTTTGATGCTCCCCTTGCTTATTTCCACATAGTAACCAAAAACCTTGTTAAAGCCAATTTTAAGGTTTCTAATTCCGGTTCTTTCCCGTTCCTGTTCTTCGATTTCAAGGAGCCATTCTTTGCCGTGTCTAATAATGTGGCGCAGCTCGTCAAGCTCTTGGTGGTAGCCATCTTTAAAGAGATTGCCCTCCCGTATGGAAAAAGGCTGGTCATCTAAAAGAGCATTGTCTAGAATCCCCTGTAAATCCTCCAGGGTATCAAAGCCCGAAACCAGTCCTGCCAGGGCCTGGTCCTCGTGACCACTTAATAAATAGTACATCCCGGGGAGCACTGCCAAAGAACTGCGCAGGGCCACCGCGTCTCGCCCATTTAATGACCCAAAAACAGCTTTTGTCAACAGTCTTTCAAGGTCGTAAATTTCTTCCAAGTAATGTCTCAGGTCTGCCCGCACAAGGACTTCTTCAAAAAAGAATTTCACCAGCTCAAGACGGCCGTGAATCTGGTCCAAATCAAGCAAGGGCTCTTCAATCCAGCTCTTTAAAAGTCTGCCACCCATGGCTGTTTTAGTTTGGTCCAAAACCCATAAGAGAGAACCCCTTTTGTCTTTTTGGCGCATGGTTTGGGTCAATTCCAGATTAATCCGTGTAAAATGGTCAATCAACATATGTTGACCGTATTGATAAACGTCTAACCGTTTAAAATGCGTCAGTTCTTGCTTTTGAGTCTCCTCAAGGTAGGCTAAAAGTCCACCGGTGGCCACAACACTCCCTTGATTTTGATAGAGCCCTAGCCCTTCCAGGTTTTGCACCCCATAAATCCTTTTAATTAAGGAGGTGGCAACGGTTTCAGAAAAGAACCGCTCATCCTTCTTGGTAATCACTGAAGCAATCCGGTCCACGGCACCACTGAGTTCCCCCATAAAGGGCAGAGAGTCCGCCACAACGATCTCTGAGGGGCTCAGGCGGATCACTTCATCCAGTAACATGGGTACTTGATCTAATTTAAAGGTGGTGGTTCTCAGGAGGCCTGTGGTGACATCCCCATATGCCATGCCAAGGCCCTGAGCAGTTGCCGCCAGTGAAAGGATGTAGTTGTGTCTTTTTTCTTCCAGCATGGCCGGGTCTGTAACGGTACCAGGGGTTACAATCCGCACCACTTCCCGCTTGACAATCCCCTTTGCAAGGGCAGGGTCTTCCATTTGCTCGCACACGGCTACTTTATAGCCGCTATTGACGAGCTTTGCAATATAACCATCTGCAGAGTGGTAGGGTACCCCGCAAAGTGCTGCCTTTTCACCGCCCCCAGAAGCCCGTTTGGTCAGGGTGATTTCAAGCACAGCGCTGGCTGTCACAGCATCTTCAAAAAACATTTCGTAAAAATCACCTAACCTAAAAAAGAGTATAAAGTCCTTATACTCTGATTTGATCTGGTGATACTGGGCCATCATGGGTGTGAGAGCTACTGGCGCCTGGGCAACCTGTGTTACCTGTGTTACCTGTGTTACCTGGGAAACCTGAGTTACCTGCTGATCCTGTGTGGGTCCTGTCTGCGTCATCTATAGCCTCACTCAATTGTACCGTATAAGCTGAAATTTCTAGGGTCGTTGATGCGAACGTTGACATAGGTCCCAATCAGGCTTTTATCCCCGTCAAAATGGACCGAATGATTGCTACGGGACCGCCCAATCAAGGCCCCCTCCGTACGGGAAACCCCTTCAACAAGGACTTCAACCAAGGCGTCTTTTAAAGCATGATTCTTTTCTGTGATAATATCATTTAGGGCTTTTAACATGCGGTCAAACCGTTCATGCTTTAGTTTTTCATCAATGTGGTCCCCCATTTTTGCCGCTGGGGTCCCTTCTCTAAGGGAATAAATATAGGTGAAGGCCGAATCAAAGCGCACTTCTTGGATTAAACCAATTAAATCCTCAATGTCTTCCTCGATCTCCCCAGGAAAACCAATGATTATATCCGTTGACAGGGCCACATTTGGGATGCGAACCTTAATCCGCTTGATCAAATCAAGATAATCCTGTCTTGAATAGTAACGGTTCATGGCCTTTAAAAGCTTATCGCTGCCCGCTTGCACTGGCAAATGGATGTATTCGCAAAGGCTCTTAAGGGTTGCCACGGCTTCAATTAAATCATCTGAGATATCTTTGGGGTGAGGTGTCATAAATCGCACCCGTCCAATGCCATCAAGGGTATCCACCGCCTTCAAAAGGTCCGTAAAGGTGTAGGGAGTCTCCAAATCCTTGCCATAAGAGTTAACATTTTGCCCAAGGAGGGTCACTTCTTGGACCCCGTCTTCAATCAGCATCTTAATTTCTGTAATGACATCTTCTGGCAAACGGCTACGCTCCCTGCCCCGAGTATAGGGCACGATGCAATAAGTGCAAAAATTATTGCAGCCATACATGATATTCACATAGGCTTTCAGGGCTTTTTTTCTGACAGATGGCAAGCCTTCAACAATCTCACGCTCCGCTTCCCACACATCGATTAAGATGGTGTCGGTCTCCATACTTTTTTGGAGAAGTTTTGGGAAAGTGTGTAGGTTGTGAGTGCCAAATACCAAGTCCACATGACGGTATGACTGTTTAATCTTATCCACCACGTGTTGTTGCTGCATCATGCAACCGCAAACCGCGATCATCATATCCTTGTTTTTTTCCTTGATGGGCTTTAAGGCCCCCAAATTGCCGTAAACCTTAAATTCAGCGTTTTCCCTAACGCAACAGGTGTTATAGATCACCAATTGTGCCGTTTCAATCACTTCAGACTCTTCGTAACCCATTTGCATCAGCATGGCGATGAGTTTTTCAGAATCGTGCTCGTTCATTTGGCAACCATATGTCTTAATCACATATTTAGGTTTTCTGCCGTTTTTTCTGAGGTAATCATCTGCCACTTGGCGCACAGATTGAATATATAATTGATTTTCTATTAAGACTTCCGAACTTGGCTCTAATGATGGTGCTCTTTTCATATACTATACCGTCCTTGTAACTGAGGTGTCTGGTTTATGTGTTTAAAGTCAAAGCATACCCATGCTCTGACTTCATATTTTATCATGCCAAGACTGCCTCATCAAGTGAAAAGAAAATTCAATAGGTGGATTCAGAATCTTGCGAATATCTGTTTTTTAAGTTACAATGGTAAAAGACTGACTGAGAGGATAAAGCTATGAACGGTTTTCACGATCGCC
Source organism: uncultured Fusibacter sp. (assembly GCA_964522015.1). GTDB lineage: Bacteria > Bacillota > Clostridia > Peptostreptococcales > Acidaminobacteraceae > QQWI01. The sequence continues at coordinate 14,714 of CAZFST010000018.1, forward strand.
TACGGCATTTAAGACAGCAAAAACATATGACCCTCGACGAACTAGCAGTCGCCTTGGAAACCACAAAAACCACCCTTTCAAGGTACGAGAATAGCAAAAGGGTACCGGATGCGGATTTTGTGGTAAAGGTCTCCCATTATTTTAAAGTCTCCACAGACTACTTGTTACACCTTTCCAACAACCCTGTCACCGTAGAAGATCTCCTTAGTAAGAAACATTTCTACGTTGACGGATTAGAAGACGCTGATTATAAATCCATCACTGATTATATTGAACGGTTAAAATCTCAAAGACATAAAAAAGCCACCCCATAATGTTAGGGTGGCTTTTATAATTTAAACTAGATTCAATCAATTCGCTTGTAGAAAAAAGTCTTCATTGCTTCAAAATTGAATTTTCTCGGAACGATAATTTGTTCCGTGCTGCCCACAAAAAGTACGCCGTTTTTAATCAATGCTTTATTGAAATTATGATACATTTCCTCTTTAGCCTCTTCTGTGAAGTAAATCATCACATTGCGACAAACAATTAGGTCATAATTGGTAGGATAGGCATCTGACAATAAATTCATTTGCTTAAATTCAACACAATTTTTAATTTCATCGTTTATTTTGAAAGCAGGTCCAATTTTTGTGAAATATTTTTCTAAAAAGTGCTTTGGCACGCCAACAACGGCTTTATCGGAATAAATACCATTTTTGGCTTTGTTAATCGCCTCTTTATCAATATCTGCAGCAAGAATTTTAATGTCCTTTAGCGGAAAATGATTGCTTAACACCATTGCAAGGGTGTAGGGCTCTTCACCTGTTGAGCAAGCAGCACTCCACACCTTTAGTGTTTTTTTGCCTTCCAACAGCTTTGGAATAACGTCATCGCGAAGGATATCCCACTGATTGGGATTGCGATAAAACTCACTGACATTAATGGTTAAATAGTTGACGAATTCGTCGAAAGTTGCCTTATCGCGATTCAACAATTCATAGTAACCATCGTAAGTCTCTTGTCCGTGTCTTTTAATCAAAGAATCAATACGGCGTTTCATTTGTCGCTCTTTATAGAGCGACAAATCAATGCCTGTTTTTTTGAAAATTTTATGTTTAAATCCTTCGTAATCGTGCATGGCGTTCTCCTTTTATTGGATAACGATTAAGCTTCTTCTTTTACTTCAGGTGTTTCTGTAGGCTCGCTCAAAGCTTTTCTAGAAAGTTTGATTTTTTTGTCTACAGTGTCTATTTCTAGAACTTCGAATTCGTATTCAACATTTTCTTTCAAAACGTCTGCAGGCTTTTCGATGCGATCTACAGAAATTTGTGAAATGTGAACAAGACCTTCAACACCTGGCTCAAGCTCAACAAATGCACCAAAATCAGTTGTGTTGACAACACGACCCATATGCTTAGTACCGATAGCATATTTTGTAGAAGCAATATCCCATGGATTTGGGCTAGTTTGCTTGATAGACAAAGAGATTTTCTCTGTATCTTGATCGATACTGAGAACTTTTACTTTGACTTTTTCGTTGATTTTCAAGTACTCTTGCGGGTTTTTGATGCGGCCATACGTGATTTCTGTCACGTGAACCAAACCATCAAAACCACCGACATCGATAAAGGCACCGAAGTTTGCTAGGCGCTTAACTGTACCCTCAATAACTTGACCCGCTTCAATTTTAGAGAAGAAAGAGTCTTTTTTGTTGCTTTGCTCGTCTTTGAGGATTTCTTTACGGCTGAATACAGCACGCTTTTTGCGCTTATCATACTCGATAACTTTAACATTGACTGTTTCGCCGATGTATTTTGTCAAGTCGTTTTCAAATCTCAAAGAGATGTGTGACGCAGGAATAAAACCTCTTACATTTTTGTAGTAAGCGATTGCGCCACCTTTTACGACTTGCTTGATGACAACTGGAATAAACGTACCGTTTTCGTAAACTGGCTCAAGATCTTTGAAGTCTTGGTCCATTACCAAACGTTTGATTGACAAAAGAACGTTACCGTCGCCATTGTCAGTTTTGAGTACGTAAACATCTAATTCTTGGTCTTCTTGGAACATTGCTTTAAGATCAACGTCACCTTGATTAGAGACTTCCTCTTTTGGTATGATGCCATCAGCTTTGTAACCGATGTTGACGACGACTTCTTCAGCAGATACCATCACGACTTTACCTTCGATTACATCGCCGCGTCGTGGCGCTTTAAAACCACTTTCAAAACCATCCAACATCTCTTGCATCAAGTTATTGTCTTCCATTTACTACTACCTCGCCTTCACTTTTTAGTTTATAGATAACTTCATTAATGACCCAATCTGGAGTAGAAGCACCCGCAACTATACCTATCTTATCATATTTTCGCATTAAATTCACATTTATTTCACTAACATTTTCAATATGTTGTGCAATTATTTCATGTTTTTTTGCGATTTCATAAAGTTTTTGGGTATTGGAGCTTGATTTACCACCAATAACTAGCATAAAGTCTACTTTTTTTGCTAATTCAGTAGTTTCTTCTTGTCTTAGTCTCGTCGCCGAACAAATTGTATTAAATGCAATTAATGGTTTTTTTGTCGATTCAAAGTATGACAACAGTGCTTTCCATGTTTTTGAATTAAGGGTGGTTTGGGCGACTAAACAAATGGGCAAATCAGATTCAGATAGTGCCATGGCATCCTCTAAATTTTTTACCACCACTGCTTTTTGCTCAGACCAACCTTTGATACCGATTACCTCTGGATGATCAGGATCCCCACAAATAATGACCCGATACCCTAAATCCGTATGTTCTTTCACAATTCTGTGAACTTTTTTAACAAAGACACATGTGGTATCCACAATATGAAGCCCAATGGCATTTGCCTCTTGATAAAAAGCTTGACCTACCCCATGGGAACGTATGATAATTGTACCCTTTTCAACATCTTCTAAACTTTCAATGACACTCGCCCCTCGTTTTGCTAAATGATCAACCACATCTTGGTTGTGTATCAAAGGGCCATAGGTATAAATAGGAAGCTCTGAATCGGGGTTTTCAGTGACTTCAATGGCCGTTTCAAAGGCGCGTTTAACGCCAAAGCAAAAGCCACTGTGCTTGGCAACAAATATTTCCATATCACACCTTCACTTGGGCTAGTATGACCTCAACTACCTGATCTAGGGACAATTCAGTGGTGTCGATAATCCGTGCATCATCCGCAGCTTTTAGGGGGGATATGGTCCGGTTTGAGTCTTTATGATCTCTTAAAATCATATCTTCAAGAATGGTCTGATAAGCAACGTCAATTCCCTTTAACTGTTGTTCAATAAATCTTCTTTTGGCCCGTTCTTCAGGACTTGCCGTTAAGAAGAATTTGTAATTGGCATCTGGTAATACAACGGTGCCGATGTCTCTGCCATCCATGATAATCTCTTGGTTCGCCGCAATGCGGCGCTGGATAGCCACCATTTCAGTTCTCACCTCTTCATAGGAGGAGACTGCTGAAACGTGCTGACTAATGACTTCCATGCGAATTTGGGTACTGACATCTTCCCCATTGACGGTGATGGTGTCACCTTGAATTTGGAGTTTAAAGTTTGAGAGGGCGCCAACCACGGCTTGCTCATTATCAACATCATAACCTTGACTCAAACAATAATACGTCAGCGCTCTATACATGGCACCGGTATCAAGATAGGTAATATCAAGGGCTTTAGCAATTCTTTTTGCTAAAGTACTCTTCCCTGATCCCGAAGGACCATCTAAACAAATCTGTAGCATTTAATTTCCACCTTTTTAGAATCTCATACCATTATACCCTACTCTGGCCCAATGTAAACCAAAAAGGTAGAGCGTTTGGCTCTACCTTTGGCTGTATATATTGTTTTTTTGCCATATTTCTTCAAGTAAATCAAACTTTTGTTTCAGTTGATCACGTTCGCCAACCGTCAAAGCAATAATCAAGCTGTTGATTAAGCTCATGGGCGCTACGAGGGAATCAATAAAGGTCGTCATATTATACTTTGCAGTAAGAGCCAGGGCCACATGGGGTACAAGGGGTGACATTAAACTATCTGTAATCCCAATAATGGTGGCTTTTTGCTGTTTTGCAAACTGCACTACTTCAAAGGTTCTTGTGGAGTACCGTGGAAATGAGAAAACCACTAAGGCATCATCTTGGTTGATGTTGATGAGTTCATCAAAGGGGTCATTTGCACCAGATGGTATCAAATGCACATCATCCATAATAAAATTTAGATAAAACGCAAAGTACTCTGCCAGTATTTTGGAGCTGCGCATGCCTAAAATATAGACTTTTCGCGCTCCTTTTAATACTTTGACAGCCTCGCGAATTAAATTGGAATCCAGTTCGTCAATGGTTTTTCTAATATTATCAATATCTGAATTCATGACCTTTTTAATGATATTCTCTTCGGAGTCCAGGTCTTTTGACATTTCAAACCGCTGAACAGTGGTGAGTTTTGTTTTTATCGATTCTTGAAGTGCCTTTTGGAGTCTTGGGTAGCCATCATAATCTAGAACAGTAGCAAATCGCACAACTGTGGATTCGCTAACCCCTACAGTACTACCTAAATGGGAAGCCGTCATGAATGCAACCTTGTCATAGTTCTCTTGGATGTATGTCGCAATGGCCTTTTGGCCCTTGCTCATTTTTTTGTACTTTAACTGGATGCGGTTTAATAAATCACGATAGGCTTCACTCATCTAAAACTCCTTCTAGTACTTGATTTTCTAATCGTACTTAGCTGCTAATTAGACTCGGCTTTCCATCGCTAATTTGTAGCCTTCTTCTAATGCTCGTTGATTAAGGGCTTCTGTACCTTTTGGTACACGGGCCATAACCGCTTTTTCAATATTCTCACGGGTGACGCACTTTGTCAATTCTGCAATTAAACCAATGGCAATAATATTAGCAACAATTGGTTTGCCAATGACTTCAGAAGCGGTTCTTAAAATAGGAACTCGAACGATGTACTTAGCCTGTGTATTGGTTGGCATATCTACGGTTTCGTCGATGATCATCATCCCCGTATCTTTGATTTCCTTGCCGTAAGTATCGCAGGCAAGTTGTGTCAAAGCCAAGAAAATATCTGGTTTATCTACTTTAGGAAAATCGATGGGCAAATCGCTGATAAGAACCTCAGCCTTAGAGGCCCCGCCCCTTGCTTCAGGACCGTAACTCTGACTTTGGATGGCTTCGTTGCCGTCAAGTAAAGCGCCTTCTGCAAAGATAATACCGGCAAGAATCAAACCCTGGCCACCGGAACCTGTCAATCGCATTTCTGTTAATGGCATCTATTTCACCCCGCTTAAACGTTCGATAATTTTTTGGTATTGTTCAGTGTATTCAGGCTTTTGAACATTCTTAAATTCGCCCATAAGGGTTTTGCCTACTTTTTTATCTTCAGGTAGCTTATCGGCCACTTTGACGTCGATAAAGCTCTCTTTTAACCACTGCATCATCTTTGGGGCATCGCCTTTTTTGTTTTTGCGACCATAGTAGGTTGGGCAAACAGAAATGGCTTCTACCAAAGAGAATCCTTTGTGTTCAAGGGCATTCTTGATAATTTGGGTCATTTGATTCATGTGGAATGCCGTGGTACGGGCTGTGTAGGTTGCACCAGCTGCACCTGCAAGCATGGCAATGTCAAATGGTGTATCGATGTTACCATGTGGTGCCGTTGTGCCAAAATCATCTGTTGGTGTGGTTGGCGAGTATTGGCCACCTGTCATACCGTAGATGTTATTATTAAAGACAATTGTTGTAATGTCAATATTTCTTCTAGCTGCATGGATCAGGTGGTTACCACCAATTGCAGAAGCATCACCATCACCAGAAACGACGATGACTTTAAGGTGGGGCTTAGCCAGTTTAACACCAGTTGCAAATGCTAACGCGCGGCCGTGGGTTGTGTGAAGTGTGTTGAAATCCAAGTAACCAGGGGCTCTTGAAGAACAGCCAATACCAGAAACAACGACAACATCATCTTTATCCCAACCAAGTTCTGCAATGGCTTTAACCAATGAATGCATGATGATACCATGACCACAACCTGGGCACCAAATATGTGGGAGACGATCTTTTCTAAAATACTGCTCAACCAATTGATTGTTTTCCATTAGATAACCTCCTCGACCTTCTTGATAATATCCAGTGGCGTAACGACTTCACCATTGGCTCGGCCGACATGATAAACTTCAGTTTTACCTTTAACAACCCGTTCTACTTCTAACACAAGTTGTCCAAGGTTCATTTCTGCAACGATGATCCCTTTTACCCGGGCAGCAAGAGTAGTTACTTCTTTATGAGGGAAAGGCCAAATCGTAATTGGTCTGAACATACCAACTTTGTGACCCTTTTCTCTTAACTTGTTAACGGCATTTCTAGCACTTCTAGCAGTTGAACCATAAGAAAGAATGATGTAGTCAGCATCGTCAGTTAAATAGTGCTCAAACGTGACGATATCATCGTAGTTATTTTCAATCTTGCTCATTAAGTGATCAAGCATGACCCCAGCATTCTTAGTTGAATTTGATGGGAAGCCATATTCGTCGTGGAAAAGTCCAGTGATATGGTAACGGTGACCGCTGCCAAAGTCAGCCATTCTACCGACGATTTCGCCTTCTTTAACGCCGTATGGTCTGTAGTCCTTTTCATCGGCATCTGGTCTGAGGCGGTCATAGATTTCGATTTCACCTGGTTCTGGAATTTCAATACGTTCACGCATGTGACCAACCACTTCGTCTGTTAACAAAATGACTGGCATACGGTATTTTTCTGCCAAGTTAAATGCACGGACTGTTTCTGTAAATGTTTCCATAACAGAAGATGGGCAAACTGCAATCACTGGGTGATCACCGTGGGTTCCCCACATGGCTTGCATCACGTCACCTTGCGCAGGTGCAGTCGGCAAACCAGTTGATGGGCCACCCCTTTGAACGTTAACAATAACAAGTGGCACTTCAGTAATGGCTGCATAGCCAATGTTTTCAAGTTTAAGGGAAAAACCAGGACCACTTGTTGCAGTCATTGATTTTAGACCTGCTATAGAACCGCCTATCGCCGTTGCAATACCAGCAATCTCGTCTTCCATTTGAATAAATTTGCCGCCGATATAAGGCAGTTTTTGCGCTGAAATTTCAGCGATTTCTGTTGACGGCGTTATTGGATAGCCTGCGTAGAATTTCATACCCGCATAAAGGGCACCTTCAACACATGCTTCATTACCTTGCATCAATTTGATTTTTTTCGTGCTCATTCAGTTATTCCTCCTAAAAAAATGGCGAAATCTGGGCATCTCTGCTCACATTGACCACATTTAATACAGTCATCAGGTTTAGCCATAAAGATTTTATCTTTATCGTCTAATGCCAAGCACTGCTTTGGACAAAATGCCACGCAGATACCACAGCCTTTACACCAATCTCTTTTTAGTTTAACTTCTAATGCATCACGATTGACAGCCAAGGGAATTCCTCCTTATGATAGAAACAAGCAAACGTTTGCAGCAATTGTTTTTAAAAAAGCGTGACCGCCGCAAAACCTACTTTTTATGTTTAGTTACTGTTAACATCATAACACACAAACGGCAAAATGCAAGTTGTAATTCATTTTTAAAGACTAATTTTAATATTTTTGCAACTAGAAATTCATTTCGAATGCGCACATAATGCCATATGCGGATGATTGCATACAAAAAGACACTGGGAGCCCAGCGCCTTTTTGTGTCACTATTTTGCTTGTTGTATGGCGTGCTTGATCATCTTTTCTTCTAGTTTGCCTACATGATTGGCATCGTGCCAATCAATGCGAATGGGCACAATGGTTGCAATTCCCCTTTGAAGGCATTTAAAATCCGTGTTACTGTCTTTAGACCAGTCTACAGGTAAACCATCAAAGCTGATGCTATACCCCTCTGGGGTCTCCTCGCAGTGAATTAACTCATGATAACGAATTTCCGCCGGAGTCGCTAATTGCATGTGATGTGAGAACACCCCAATCGGGTAATTGATATTGTAAAAGTACTGCTCATCTTGATGCAAATGCTCCAAAAGTGTTGCAAAATGCTGGGCTGCCGGTAAAAAATCCGGATGCTTGATCCTTTTAGGATTGGTCAAAGACAGCGAAATCACTGATTGCCCCATCCGATGGGCTTCGTGGGCCGCTGCAAAGGTCCCTGAGTAGATCACCTCAGTACCGATATTGCCCCCATTATTAATGCCAGATAAAACAGCATCAAAGACGACGTCTTTAAAGAAGTAAAGCAGTCCGATTTTTGCGCAGTCCGCCGGCGTCCCTTGGATGCGGTAGGCTTCAACCACACCGGGTATCATTTCCTTTTTGGCTAGAATGCCACCCTTTAAAGAAATTGCATGGCCCATGCCACTCATCCCTTGGTCTGGGGCCGCAATATAAAGCTCGTGTTGGTCCCTTAAGACCTCGACCAAGGTTAGAATCCCAGGTGCGTCAATGCCGTCATCATTAAGAATCAGTATTTTCATTGGTTTTAGCTCTCTTTGATTTGCAGGCGGTATTAAAAAACGCCGGGAGATGGGCGATATGTGTAAATGCATTGGCGCTGAGTATTGATTCAGCTAGATTGTCATTTGAGGTGATTGGATTAAATCCAAGATGTTCAAAAAATAGACCTTTATCTGAATCTAGGGTATCTTGGACCAGTGCTTTTTTGATGCCCCTGAGGTCTGCTGTGTTTAATAGGGATTTTAACATCCCTTCCCCAAAACCTCGCTTCCGATAATTTTCATCGATTGTGATGGTAACGATTCCCACAGTGGTATCTTCTAACAACCGATATGCTCCAAAACCAATGACTGAATCATCCATTTCTAAAAGCATACTATGGTGTAAATAGGCCATGTGTTGGGCCACCGACTGGCCCACGGTTTCTAAAAACTCACCCAGTGCTTCTAGGTCGGTTTGTTTTACTTCTCTGAAAAGTAGCATATTGTGTCCTTTCATTATAAGCATATCATTAGTGCCGTTATAGGTGTATCATTAGGGGTATTATAGGTGTATCATTAGTGCATTACTAATTTAGTATATCGGCAAGCCAAAGTAATGTCAAACAAAGGGTTCCAGAGAAACCCGAGTCGACTTCCGAGAGGCGAGATTAGCCACCTGAGGAAACTGGCTCATTTTTCAAGTCAAAAAATAACGTTCAAAGTCTTGACATTAGCTGAATTGATGATATATTTATATAGTCCTTTTAACAGCTCGCACTACTGAAAATTAGTGCTGACATAGGCATTTAACCAAATCTAAAATTCAAGGAGGCTTACCACATGGATTTATGGTACAGCGAAGCACACACTGATGATGTAAAGATTTCTTTACGAGTTAAACAACATTTGTTTTCTGATCAAAGCCCTTTTCAAAAGGTAGACGTATTAGAAACATATGAGTACGGTAATCTGATGACACTTGATGGTCTTGTAATGGTTACTGACAAAGATGAATTTGTCTATCACGACATGATTGTTCATCCAGCCATGGCAATCCACCCAAATCCTAAGCGTGTCCTTGTGATAGGCGGCGGCGACGGCGGAACAGTTAGAGAACTGGTTCGTTATGCCGGCGTTGAACACATCGACATGGTTGAAATTGACAAAATGGTTTGTGACGTTGCAAAAGACTTCTTCCCTGCTATATCAAGTGCATTGACACATCCTAAAGTTCACCTCTATTACGAAGATGGTGTAAAATGGATGGAAGATAAAGTGGATCATTATGATATTATTTTAATCGACTCAACTGATCCAGTTGGTCCTGGTGAAGGTCTTTTCACCACTGAGTTCTATAACAATTGCTACCGCGCATTAACTGCAGACGGTATCTTAGTTAACCAAAACGAAACACCAATCTACGAGAAATTCTTCGAAGTGGGTATCAGTTCAAACATCAAACTCAACAAGATGTTCCCAATTGTTGAAGTCTATCAAGCGGTTATTCCAACTTACCCAGGTGGTTACTGGTTGTTTAACTTCGCTTCTAAAAAGCACCACCCACTGAATGATTTTAACGCTGCTAATTGGTTACAAAACGACCTGAAAACAAAGTACTACAACACAAACCTCCACGTTGGTGCATTTGCGCTTCCTAGCTACGTTAAGGAGAAGTTTGAGAATGGAACTGTTTAATCAATATAGATTCATTGGCTGCGATGCCGATTACGAATCCTCAGAAATCGTCCTATTTGGGGCACCTTTTGATGGCACTAGCTCATACAGAGCTGGATCAAGATTTGCGCCTAGTAAGATTCGTATGGACTCTTATGGCCTTGAAACTTACAGCCCATACAGCGAGCGGGACTTAACAGATTACGCAATCCACGATGCTGGCGATATCGAGTGTACCTTTGGCAACAAAGTCACGGTACTCAACGATATTGAAACATTTTGCGATCAAGTGGTTGGTGCTGGAAAAGTGCCTGTCATGATTGGCGGTGAGCATCTTGTAACACTGGGTCTTGCAAAAGCCCTTGTCAAAAAATATCCAGATCTACACGTTTTGCATTTTGATGCACACACAGATCTCCGTGAAGACTATATGGGTGAACCACTGTCTCACGCCACAGTTATTCGTAGAATTTACGACATCTTAGGAGATGGTCGTATTTTCCAATTCGGCATTCGCTCTGGTACCCGTGTAGAGTTTGACTTTGCAGCATCTGGGGAACATGTCTTTATGAGACGTTTTGATACGGTGGGCCTTGATAAGATTGCGGCTTCTTTAGTTGGCAAGCCAGTCCTTATCACTATCGACCTTGATATTCTAGATCCTTCTATTTTCCCAGGTACAGGTACCCCTGAACCAGGTGGTATTTCTTTCAAAGAAATGCTAGAGGCGATTCAGAACTTCATCCCTCTAAATATCGTTGGTGCAGACCTGGTAGAACTTTCACCAGATTATGACCCAACTGGTGTTTCAACAGCAGTGGCTTCAAAGCTGATTCGGGAAGTTCTATTAAGCGTTAAGTAAGTAACTTAAGTGACTTCCTAAAGGACAGCTAAAACAAACACCAAAACAAATGCTAAAATTAGTGTCAATACGAATTCAAATATAAAGGACTGCAATGAATTTTACATTGCAGTCCTTTTTTTATGTGCTGAATTATAGATTAACCAAAAGCGCCTGTTAGCGCTTCCAAGGCGCAACTAAATGGTAAGTTGCGCTTGCTTGGCGCAACAAAATGGTAAGGTGCGCTTTCGTGTGGGCCTAAAGCGCATAGTAGCGGTGCAATACATTGACCACTTCGTTAGCTTGCACGGCTGAAACTAAGCACCCCACAGTAGAATCGGTTTTGATGGTTTGGTACACTTCAATATCATCTAGCATCAAGACCCGCATAACGGATTTCATCACATCAGGAACATACCGAACGTTGGCACCAACTGCAGTTACCTTAGCCAGCTCTGGTGTGAATTCAAATAAGATCCCAAGGTCATTTAAAATGCCACAAGCCCCTTCAAAGTGCTTTTGCTGAATCACAAATAATTTTTTAGTGGTGAAAAAGTTGATCATATCGGTGCTGATTCCGCCATGATCAAGGGCAATCATCATTTTTTCAGTGAGATCCCTTTGATCTTGATTTAAGAAGGCCTTGATTAAAACCAAATCCTTTTTAGCGGTAATGGCTGTAAAAACAGAACCACTTTCTATAAATTCACCGGTTTGATCATAGACAATATCAGAGATGGCTGTGCCCTCTTCTTCAGAAAAGGTATTTTTGATCATCAGTGGTTTATTGGCTCGCATGGCCAATTCAACGGCTTTATGATCCACAACTTTAGCACCATCTACAGCCATTTGATAAACTTCAGAATGGGTAATTTGTTTTAAGACTTTTGCATCTTTAACCACTCTTGGATCAGCTGTCATGACACCATCAACATCGGTGTAAATCTCGATCATCTGCGCATCCAAATGAACACCTAAAACAGATGCGGTGTAGTCGCTACCACCACGGCCAAGGGTTGTGATAAACCCTTGTTCTGAAATCCCTTGAAAGCCAGTAACAACAACAGCTTGCAGGGTTTCAAATAAAGAGAGAATTTTTTTGGTTTGAACAGACACCACATTGGCATCCCCATGTAAATTATCTGTTTCTATACCTGCTTGAAAGCCCATCAGGGGCACACATGTCACACCCTCTTGATTGAGTAGTGCACTGACCAAAGCCGCTGAGATGGTTTCCCCACAACTCATCATTAAATCTCTTTCAATGGAGTTTTCTTTGATGCCATCTGGTAATAGTTGTAGCAGGGTATCTGTTGCATAGGGTTGACCTAAACGCCCCATGGCAGAAACCACTAAAACAACTTTAAACCCTTCTGAAGCAGTTTGCTTTACTTTTTCAAGCAGCATTTTACGTGAGCCTTCGGTGGCGACAGATGTGCCACCAAATTTCATAATTTTAATCTTCATAACTATAGCCCTGTTGAGCCGAAGCCCCCTGCCCCTCTTTTTGTTTCTTCAAGGGTATCAACCGGTTCCCATTCTGCCCGTGTATATTCTGTAATCACTAATTGGGCAATACGCTCACCTGGGTTCAGTTCAAAGACTTCCTGAGAAAGATTCACAATGGGCACTTTGACCTCACCGCGATAATCACTATCGATAGTACCGACAGCATTAATCAGGGTGATACCTTTTTTAATAGCCAGTCCAGAGCGGGCGCGGACTTGACCTTCGTAGCCTATTGGGATTTCCAAAAAGAGCCCCGTTGGCACCAGCATGCGCTCAAATGGCTGCACCAAAATAGTTTCTTCAATATTTGCCTTCAGATCCATGCCGGCTGAGCCAACAGTTTCATACTTAGGCAGCTCGAATTTTGAATGATTCACAATTCTAATTTTTTTCATTGTTACCTCCACTACCAATACCTTCGACAATTGCCTGATAAGTTTTTTGTACAAGAGCTTCCTCAATTTTGCCAACCATAGTGAGAGCCACTGGACTCTTAAAGAGATGATCGATCAAATTCTGAACCTGTGGCAAAGAAATGCTTTGGATGCTAACCATGATATCTTCCATGGTTTCAAGGGTTGCATCATAAATTGATCTTTTACCCAGCATATTCATGATACTTGAACTACCTTCAAGACCTAAAAGGTAAGAACCACGCAATTGGCTTTTAACACTGTTTAGTATTTCTAAATCAATCCCTTTTTTAAGATTGTTTAGCTCGTCAATTAGCAGTGGCAGCAGTTCCTCTAAATTCTCAGGTTGGTAACCGATATAAATGGACAAGCTGCCAGAGTGCTTAAAGCATGTTGGATGGGAGTAGATGGAGTAGGTTAAACCATTGTCCTCTCGAATACGTTGGAAGAGCTTTGAGCTAGACGTGCCACCAAAGTAATTAGACAGTAGCAACATAGCATAAAAATCCTGTGAGCCGAAGGTGATGCCTTCAAAAGCCAGTACAAAGTGGTGTTGTTCGATATCTTTATCTGCAAATTTGTAGCCACCATGAAACTTGGCCATTGGTAAATCGACCCGATGTTCCCCGGCTTTAACCACCCCAAATACAGCTTCCAGTTTGTCCATCAAATCCACTGGCAAATTACCAGCCACAGAAATCACCATGTTGCCTGCGACGTAGAAATCAGACATATAGTCCAGAATGTCTTGTCTTGTGATGCCTGAAACGGATTCTGGGGTGCCCAGGATGGCCCAACCTAGAGGATGGTCAGGATAGTTGAGCTCAGCTAATAAATCGTATGCCACATCTTCAGGAGAATCTTCGTACATGGCAATTTCTTCTTTGACAACTTTGATTTCTTTTTTGAGTTCTTTTTTATCAAATACAGAATTTAAAAGCATATCTGAGAGCACGTCAATGGCAATATCAACATCTTCTGTTAAGACCTTGGCATAATAGGCAGTGCAATCTTTTGATGTAAAGGCGTTCATAGAACCACCGATGGCATCAATTTCATGTGCAATCATCTTTGCTGATCGTTTTTTTGTGCCTTTGAAGAGCATGTGCTCAATTAAATGGGTGATACCTAGTTTTTCTTTAAGTTCGTCATTGGAACCAGCTCGAACCCAAACACCGATGGATAAAGAGCGGGTGCTATCCAATTGACTGGTAATGACTTTTAAACCATTAGATAAATAGTCTATCTTGAACATAAGTCTCCTTATAAAAATGATGGATATGACCGAAAGATCATATCCATCCCTAGACGCTACTGAGCATTACTCGTCAGTGATTATTCCTTGTCTTCAAGCAAGACTTTGCGTGACAAGTTAATACGGCCTTGCTTATCGATTTCAATGACTTTAACCATGACTTCATCGCCAATATTAAATTTATCTTCTACATTGACCAAACGTTCTTTAGTCAAGTGTGAAATATGCACTAAACCTTCTTTGCCATTACCAAGGTCGCAGAATGCGCCGAATTTCATGATTCGTGAAATTTTAGCATTAAAGACTTCGCCAACTTCAAGTTCTTTTGTAATGCCCATAATGATACCCTTGGCTTTTTCACCTGAAGGACCATCTGGTGCAGTGATCAACACAAGACCTGTATCGTCGATATCAATTTTAACACCTGTTTCGTCGATGATTCTATTGATGACTTTACCGCCTGGTCCAATGACGTCGCGGATTTTGTCTGGGTTAATACGAAGACTAAACACACGAGGTGCATAAGGAGACATAGTGGTTTTAGGCTCAGAAATAACTTTATTCATTTCTCCAAGGATGTGTAAACGACCAGCTCTAGCTTGCTCAAGTGCTGATTCAACTACAGACCAAGAAAGACCTTCCACTTTAATATCCATTTGCATAGCTGTGATACCATCAACTGTACCAGCTACTTTAAAGTCCATGTCTCCAAGGAAATCTTCCATGCCTTGGATATCACTTAAGATAGCGATTTGACCCTTATCTTCAATGAGACCCATTGCAATTCCGGCAACTGGTGACGTGATTGGAACACCAGCGTCCATCAGTGACAATGAAGAACCACAAATACTCGCTTGTGAGCTTGAACCGTTACAAGTTAAGATTTCAGAAACTAAACGGATAGCATATGGGAATGACTCTTCCGATGGCAGTACTGGTAATAGTGCTCTTTCTGCAAGGGCACCGTGACCGATAGCGCGTCTGTTAGGACCACGCATAAAGCCTGTTTCACCAACTGAATAAGGAGGGAAATTATAATGGTGGATGTAACGCTTGTTTTCGTCAAGACCCAAGCCATCAACACGTTGTGATTCGCCAAGAGCGCCAAGTGTTGTAATGGTAAGGGCTTGTGTGATACCACGTGTAAAGAGTCCAGAACCATGAGTTCTTGGCAAGATACCAGTTTGAACATTGATTGGACGGATTTCGTCAGAACGACGACCATCTGGACGAATGCCTTCAGAAAGAATCATTTTGCGCATGACTTTTTTCTCAAGGTATTTAAGAAGACCCTTTAAACGGCCTGCATCTTCTGGGAAGGCTTCAGTTAAGGCTTCTGTCATTTCTGCTTTTAAAGTATCAATAGCGTGGTTGCGATCGTGTTTATCGTGGATACGAACCAATTCGTTCATACGTGGCGCATAAGCATCGATTGCAGCATCCAAAGCTTCGTTGACTGGGAGTGCTGGAACAACATTTTTAGTTTTGCCTACTGCTGCTACGATTTCTCGAATAAATGCAGTCAATTTCATGATTTCTGCATGACCAGTTTTAAGGGCATGAAGCATGACTTCTTCTGAAATAATCTTAGCGCCAGCTTCAACCATGTTGATAGCATCATCAGTACCTGCTACAACTAAGTGAAGATCTGATGTTGCAGATTGTGCTACTGTTGGATTGATGATATACTCACCATCTTTATAACCAACAACAACACCAGCTAAAGGACCGTCAAAGGGAATATCAGAAATTGATAGGGCAATAGAAGCACCTATAAGTGCAACGATATCAGGTGTATTGTCTTGTTCTACTGAAAGAACTTGAGCAACCACTTGAACTTCATTGAAATAACCATCAGGGAAAAGTGGTCTGATTGGTCGATCAATTAAACGGCAAGTCAGTGTGGCTTTTTCTGAAAGTCTGCCTTCACGCTTGATAAAGCCACCTGGGATTTTACCAACTGCGTACATTTTTTCTTCAAAATCAATGCTCAGTGGGAAGAAGTCAATGCCTTCTCTTGGCTTAGCAGAAGCAGTAGCAGCAACCAGTACAACTGTGTCGCCGTAACTAACCATACAAGAGCCATTTGCCAAAGTTGCCACTTTACCGATTTCAACTTTAAGGGGTCTACCAGCCAGTTGGGTTTCAAAAATATGAGATTTCAGTTCCATGTTTCCTCCTAAGGATCCGTGCCATTGGAATTTACCCTACTTGGTCTACTGAAGCCATTAGCCTCCAGCACAACAAGTAGGACAAATACAATAAATTCCAATGGTCTTTAGAATGGTACAACAAAAATAGGCGCTTTTCACCTAGTACTAGAATACCCTATCAAGGCCATGTTAGCAAGATGAATCACACCAAAAAAGGGTAAAAAAATAAAAGAGCGGGACAAGCCCGCTCTTCATTATTTTCTTAAGCCAAGTTTTGCAATCAAAACTCTGTATCTTTCGATATCTTTTGATTTCAAGTAGTTCAAAAGGTTTCTTCTGTGACCAACCATTTTAAGAAGACCTCTTCTTGAGTGGTGATCTTTGTGGTGAGCGCCTAAATGCTCATTAAGTTCTGCGATTCTGCTTGTAAGAATTGCAACTTGAACTTCTGGAGAACCAGTGTCCCCTTCTTTAATACCGAATTCTTTGATAACTGCTTCTTTTTTGTCTTTTGTAATCATGTGATGCCTCCTAAAATGTAATTGCCCAAGGCTGTCGCTGCGTAAAGAGTTGGAGTGTCTCAGAACATAGCAACAGTCGACTAAAGCATTATATCACAGAATGGTGCCTTTGAATAGGATGAACCTCAAAGTATTTACGGGTTTCTAGAACATCTTTTTCAATCCATTCTTTTAATTCATCAATTCCTGAAAACTTGAGTTCATCTCTGATTCTCGCCCTAAAATACACCTTGATACGTTGATGATAAAGGGTTTGATTAAAGTCTAAAATATAGGTCTCTAAATTAAACTCTTCTTGTTCAAAAGTTGGATTATAGCCCACATTAGTGACGCTTAAAAAAAATGCATCCCCCACTTGGGTTTCAGTGACATACACTCCCGATTTAATCAGGGTCATATTAGGACTGATTTTTAAATTCGCCGTTGGAAATCCAATGGTACGCCCAAGTTGTTTACCCGGATGCACCACTCCAGAGACCCAGTGGTGGCGACCTAACAGGGCATTCGCCCCAAGGATATCTCCATCCCGCAAATGACTGCGAATCCGTGTGGAACTCACCGCTCCTGTATCATCAGAAATCGCACCAACCACATGGCAAGTAAAGCCATAACTTTTATGAACGGACATGAGCCAAGCGACATCCCCTGCTCCGCCAGCCCCGAATTTAAAATTATACCCCACCGTTAAATGTGCCATTTTAAGTTCACTGCACAAGAAGGTTAGAAATTGCTCCCGTGGCATTTGTTGAATGGCTTCATTAAAGGGCACAATCCATAGATTTTCCACACCCAACGTTTCAAAGAGTTCAATTTTATCGTCAATAGATAAAATCCGCTCTTCTTGACTGCCCAATCCTCCAAGAGAAGAACTGCTAAGAGCACCGCTTGTCATGGTCTGGATTTCTTTTGAAACAAGCCGATTAAACAACTTGGGAAGATTTGAAAATGTAAAGACTGATGCATCATAATCCATGGCTTTAGCCGTATTGAGCATGGTCTGAATCACTTGTTGGTGCCCTAAATGTACACCGTCAAAGGTACCCAGGGCAATGGCCGTAGCCCTACCAGGTCTGAAACTGCCATTTAAATTCTTGATCACTTTCATGGCAGCCTCCTAAAATCCTCTATATGCCAAAACAACTGCTTCATGTAGATACCATCCGCAGTCCCCAGAGCGATACCCAACAAGTTTCCATCCCAATAAATAGCATAATGTGCATCTACCAAGAGTTTCGAGGCATTAAACCGCATCAAATTCACCTTAACCCCATGACAAACATACCTTGCATGGACTTCATCCAATACAATTTTAGGATAATGTTCAAACATTAGAGTGACTGGCAGAAGGTGCTCAGCTAAAGATGGGGATTCTAAAAGTTGGTCTAAGGGTTTACTTTGCTCTTGGGTAAACACACCTGTTTTGAGACGCCTCAGGGCTGTCATGGTGCCAAGGGTGCCCAGTCGCTTCGCGATATCCACGCATAAAGTCCGTATATAGGTCCCACGAGAACAGCTCACATCAAAATGGATAAAAGGATGGTCGTAATGACTGTTATCAAGAGAAAATATTTTTAGCTTTGAAGGCTCCCGGTGGACCACTTGACCTTTTCTTGCAAGGCTATAAAGTTTTTTGCCATCGATTTTTTTAGCCGAATACATGGGTGGCACCTGCATATAATCCCCAACCATGGTCTCCAATGCGCTGTAGACCACATTGGGCTCAAATGTTTGGCAATCAGATTCTTCTAATACTGTGCCCCAAATATCTTCTGTATCCGTACTGACACCTAGCTTCATGGATACACGATAGATTTTTTGAGTATCTTCCAAAAAGGCAAAAGCCTTGGTGGCCCTTCCAATAGCAAGGGGCAATACCCCTGTCACATTGGGATCCAAGGTACCCGCGTGACCAATTTTGGTACCTTTCGGTAGTTGTCGTTTGATTTTATAGACCACATCAGCTGATGTCATACCAACTGGTTTGTCTATGACTAAAAAGCCTTCCATCAGTTCTCATCTCCAACAATGCCATCGATGATGGTCAGTGCTTCTTCAAGGGTGCATGCTAGGGAAAAACCCGCCGCATTCTTGTGACCGCCACCGCCATAGGCTAATGCGATCTTAGAAACATCCACATCGCCAATCGAACGCATACTAATTTTAATTTCTTGGGGGCTAATTTCTTTAATTAATAGTACAGTGTCAATGTGTTCAATATCTCGAATCCGTTCAACAAGCCCATCGGATTCTGTCATATGAGCATTGGTCATTTCAAGCATTTCCAAGGTCACAAAGGCCCTGGCCACATGGCCGCTCGGATAAATATGGAGCTGAGATAAACTCATGGCATGGAGCTTTAATTTAGAAGGGGGTTCGCTGTGGTAAAGATTAAGGGAAATCCAATCCCGTCTAATGCCGACTTCCAATAGCTCCGCAACAATTCTGTGGGTTCTTGGGGTTGTATTGGCATACTTAAAGCTGCCTGTATCAGAAGAAATGGCTACATATAGGGCCTCTGCCATGTCCTGTGTTAATTGGACACCCCAGTGCTTAAGGAGGGCAAATATGATTTCACCGGTTGAAGACGCCTCAATATCCACCACCTTCACATCCCCAAACCCCAAGTTTGTCACATGGTGATCAATGTTCCATAGGACCTTGTTCTCTGTTAAGAATTGTCTTTGCGCCAAGCGATTTAGATCGCTTAGATCCACAGACATGCAGGTGTCAGGCTCAACACCCAGAGCTGCAAAGGCTTCAAGGGATAGGATGTTTTCATTTAAGAATGCAATATCTTTTGGTAGCGTGTCATCCAAAACAATATAGGCTTCTTTGCCCAGTTGTTTTAACCCCAAAAAAAGGGCCACACAAGACCCGATGGTATCACCATCGGGCATTGTGTGGGGAAGTATGACCACGCTATGGGTATTACTTAAACTTGTCTTGTCCATCATCGTCATCATCATGTGTTTCCTCTGGTCCATCATCCGGTTGAGTTTCCTCAGGTCCATGGGTCTTTTTAACCTCATTGATGAGCTGGGACATACGTACACTGTGTTCAATTGACGTATCCAGCTTAAAAATTGGTTCAGGCGTATATCTCAAAGAAATATTATTGCCTATGGCCTTTCTGATAAAACCCTTTGCACGGGTTAGCGCTGCAAGTGTTTCATGAGCTTTTTCGTCATCGCCTAAAACGCTGATATAAATATTCACAAATCTTAAATCATTGGTTGTCTCAACACGGGTTATGCTGGTGAGACCAGAGATGCCAGGATCTTTAATATCTACTTGCAACATTTGACTGACGAGTTTCTTGATTTCTTCTGAAATCCTGAGTGTGCGATCAAAACGCATCTCATCACCGCCTTTCTATTTTCTTGGTTTTTCGACCATGATATACGCTTCAATAATATCATTTTCACGAATATCATTGTAACCTTCTATGCCGATACCACATTCGTAACCTTTTGCAACTTCTTTAACGTCGTCCTTAAAGCGCTTAAGTGATGACAGTTTACCATCGTGGATGATGACGCCTTCACGTAATAGACGAACGCTTGCATTACGAGTCACTGTACCCGAAGTAACATAAGCACCTGCAATTGTACCAGCACCAGGCACCTTAAATGTGGCCCGAACTTGTACTTCGCCAAGTGATTTCTCTTCGAATTCTGGGTCCAGCATACCTTTCATGGCAGACTCCACATCATTGATTAACTCGTAGATGATTCGGTAGGTTTTGATTTCAATACCTTCGTTTTTAGCCATTGAAAGAACCATAGCACTTGGTCTAACGTTAAAGCCTATAACGATTGTATTTGAAGCTGTTGCCAACATAATATCCGATTCAGTAATGGCACCGATATTCGCATGTTGAATGTTAACCTTAACTTCTGCCGTATTGAGTTTAGCCAAAGATTGTTTGATAGCTTCAAGCGAACCGTGTACGTCAGATTTGATAATCAAATTCAGCTCTTTTACTTTACCAGCTTGAATCTGTTCAAAGATATCTTCAAGTGTTACATGACGCTCAGCGCGGTTCATGATATCAGCTTTAGCTTGAAGTGCTCTTTTTTCAGCGATTTTTCTAGCTTCTTTATCAGAATCGATGACAAAGAACTTGTCTCCGGCTTTAGCCACTTCACTCATACCTATAATTTCTACAGCCGTTGAAGGTCCCGCTTTTTTGATTTTCTTGCCTTTATCACTAAAGAGTGCACGGACACGGCCAGCTGTTGTACCACAAACAAATGGATCGCCCACTTGTAGTGAACCATTTTGAATAAGAACTGTGGCAACTGCACCACGTTGAATATCCAAGTTAGCTTCAATGACAGTACCAACTGCATTTCTATCTGGATTGGCTTTGAGTTCAAGCATTTCTGAAACTAAAAGAACCATCTCTAGAAGGGTATCAATATTTTCACCTTTTAGTGCTGATACTGGAACAGATACGATTTCACCGCCCCAATCCTCTACTAAAAGTCCTAATTCACTGAGTTCTTGCTTAACCCGTTCTGGGTTAGCGCCAACTTTATCCATCTTGTTGATGGCGATAATAATTGGAACATTTGCAGCCCGGGCATGGTCAATGGCTTCAATGGTCTGCGGCTTAACACCGTCATCTGCTGCAACCACTAGAATTGCAATGTCAGTGACTTGGGCACCACGTGCACGAAGTGATGTGAAGGCTTCGTGACCAGGGGTATCCAAGAAGACAATTTTCTCACCATTGATATAAACTTCAGAAGCACCGATATGCTGTGTGATACCACCGGCTTCTTTATCAGTAACACTGGTTGAACGAATGGCATCCAATAAAGATGTTTTACCATGGTCAACGTGACCCATAACCGTAACCACTGGGGCACGTTTAACTTGATCAACTGACTCATCTTCAAAATCGTATTCAAGAATATCTTCATCGACCACCACTGGTGCTGGCTCGATTTCGATATCAAAATCATTTGCGATTTTCTCTAAAACAGGATAAGCAACAAAATGATTAATCGCAGCCATAATGCCAAGATTCATCAATTTCAAGATGACTTCGTTATTGGTTTTGTCAATGGCAATGGCAAAATCCCCAACTGTCATACGCTCTGGGATGAAGATTTTTGTCTCTTCTACAGCGACTTCAATCACTTCATCTTCTTTATCACGTCTCTTGCCCTGTCTAAACTTCTTAGTGGTTCTTTGCATGGTCAAAGGCACGCCACCAGACTTATTAGCCTGAGGTCTTTGTGCATTTGTGCCCGCTTGATTTGCTGGAGGCCGTTGCCCGCCACCTTGTGCAGGTCTTTGCCCACCTGGTCCAGATGATGGTCTTTGCCCACCAGCACCCTGCTGAGGTCTTGGCGCACCTGTGTTACCAGAACCCTGAGGTCTTGGCGCACCTGTGTTACCAGAACCCTGAGGTCTTGGTGCACCCGTGTTACCAGAACCCTGGGGTCTTGGTGCACCTGTGTTACCAGAACCCTGGGGTCTTGGCGCACCTGTGTTACCAGAACCCTGTGGTCTTGGCGCACCCGTGTGTCCAGTACCCTGTGGCTTTGGAGCACCCGTGTGTCCAGTACCCTGTGGCTTTGGAGCACCTGTGTGTCCAGTACCCTGTGGCTTATGGGCACCAGCGCTGCTAGAGCCCTGTGGCTTTGGAGCCCCTGTGCTACCAGTAGCTTGATGTGGCTTTGCAGGACTTGGCTTATGAGAAGTCGTTGTGCCCCCTGCATGGTAAGCCTGCATCTTTGGCGCTGGCGCTGCAGTTGTAGCTGCAGCTATTGGCGCAGCAGTTGTTGATGCAGGAGCAGCTGTTGCCGCTGGCGCTTCTGCGGTTTTAACCACTTCTGCCGATTTTGGTGCAGTTGCTGTGCTATCTGCTGCTACTGGAGTCGCTGCTTCAGTTTGTACAGCCACTTCTTTTGCTTTATGAGGCTTATGCGCCTCTTTTTCTTTTGTAGCTTTTGGCGCAGTCGCTGTTGTAGTTGCTTGTGGCGCTTCTGTGTTTGCTGCTGTATTTGTTACCGGTGTTGCGTTAAATGTTTTTGTCAATTTATCTACCCAATCATCTTCCAGGCCGTCCATATGTGTGTGAGCCCCGTGGCCCATTTGATGTAACTTGTCAATAAGGTCTTTATTTTGTACATTTAATTGTTTTGCTAACTGGTAAATTCGAATCTTCGACATAATTGATGCACCTCCTACTGCGGATTTTGGCTGTCCGGTTCTTTGGAAAGTGCCAGCACAGAGTCTGCAAAATGCTTATCTGTTATCCCTAATACAGTTCTATTCACCTTGCCAATGGCAATTGAAAGTTCATCAACTGTAAAAAGTGCTATGCAAGGAATTTTGTAATGCTGACATTTTGCGAGAACTTTTTTCATGGTGCCCTCAGCCACATCTTTACCGACGAGGCACACCAGGGTTTTCTTTGATTCTATGGATTTGAGAACTTGCTCAGTGCCCGACACTAAGTTGCCAGACTTTTGTGCAAACCCAAGTAAGGTCAACGCTTTATTTTTCATTGTCAATCGCCTCAATTAAAGCCTTCATGACTTCTTCAGACAAAGTCACTTCAAGGGCACGTTGAATGCCTTTCTTCTTGAGAGCAATGTCTAGACACGCTTTTTTATGACAGATATAGGCGCCACGGCCATGGGCTTTCCCAGTTAAGTCAAGGGTTACTTGACCCTCTTGGTTTCTGACAACCCGAACTAGCTCCTTTTTGGGAAACTGCTCGTTGCATCCAAGGCACTTTCTAAGCGGGACTTTCTTTGCTTTCATGATCAAGCCTCGCCTTCTGCACCAGAAGTCTTTTTCATTGCTTTAAATTGTGCTTGACTCTTAATATCGATTTTCCAACCAGTGAGCTTTGCTGCTAGTCTAGCGTTTTGACCTTCTTTACCAATTGCCAAAGACAATTGATGATCCGGTACAACCACTAGTGCGCTTCTGTCCCCTGGATTTTCAAATACATCGATGACTTCAGAAGGGCTAAGTGCATTGGCAATAAAGATTTTAGGATCTTCTGACCAATTGATGATATCAATTTTTTCGCCACGAAGTTCATCCACAACGCTTTGAACCCGTGTACCCCGTTGACCAACACAAGAACCCACTGCATCGATGTTTGGATCCGCTGCATGGACTGCAATTTTCGTACGTGAGCCAGCTTCTCTAGAAATACTTTTAATCTCCACAATACCATCGTGAATTTCTGGTACTTCCAGCTCAAATAAGCGCTTGACTAAACCTGGATGTGTTCTTGAAACCACAACTTGTGGGCCTTTTGAAGTCTTTTTAACTTCAACAATATAAGTCTTGACCCGACCATTTGGTTCGTACTGTTCACCTGGAATCTGTTCTGAAGGAATCAAAACCGCTTCAGTTTTTCCAAGATTAACATGTACAATCCCTTTATTGATCCGCTGAACGATACCTGTTACAATTTCTGATTCTCTATTAGAGAATTCATCAAAGATAATATTGCGTTCTGCTTCTCTAATCCGCTGAACAACCACTTGTTTAGCAGTTTGCGCTGCGATTCTGCCAAATTCTCTCGGTGTCACTTCTTCTTCAATGATGTCACCGATTTGGTAATCTGGATTCATTTCTAAAGCATCCTTCAACAAAATTTCGTCAAAATCCTCTTCAAAGTCATCCACTACTTTTGTTCTAGAAAATACGCGAATTTCGCCATTGTCTCGGTCTATGGTCACACGAGGATTTGATGATTCCGGGAAATTCTTTTTATAAGCTGTGATCAGGGCGGCTTCAATTGTTTCAATCAAAGCATCCTTACTGATGCCTTTTTCTTTTTCAAGTTGCTCTAGGGCATCGATCAATTCATGTTTCACGTTTATTCCTCCTCTTAAAATCTAAACAATAATTTGGCACTAGCGATTTTATCTTTTGGTATCGCTATAACAGTTTCAGTTCTTTCGTCTTCAATCAGGACTTCGCCATTCTCAAACCCCTTTAAAACACCTTCAATCATCTTCACACCATTAAGTGGAAAATAAAGTTTGATTTGCGCAAGCTTATCTACGAATTTCTTGAAGTCTTCATCCTTTTTAAGAGGACGTTCAATACCAGGAGATGATACCTCAAGAATATATTCTTCTTCAATCGGATCAAGAGCATCTAATTTTTCGTTTAAGGCACGGCTGATTGTCTGACAATCATCTAGTGATACACCACCGTCTTTATCAATGTAAACCCGTAAAAATCTGTGTTTACCCTCTTTGAGAAACTCCACATCCACGAGCTCATAATCTAATTTTTCTTGAGTATTAATCGCAGTCACTAAATCAGCCACCAAATCAACGACTCTTACTTTTTTTGCCTTCATACTGGCCCTCCTATACAAATGTCATGGTTCACGGACATAATAACAACAAAGAGTGGGCCCGAGCCCACTCTTTTGTCATAATCTTTAACTCTCAATAGTATAACACAATTCAATTCCAAATGCAAATTTTACCTAGTTGAAGAACATGTCGAAACTTAATTGATTATCCTCTGGGAGCCCACGCATACAACCGTGAACCACTAGGGCATCCACCACTGACCGATTCGCTTTAGAACGTGTTCTCAAATCGTTAATGGAGATAAATTCCCCGGCTTGCCTTGATTCCACAATGGCCTTGGCAGCATTTTCACCGACCCCCTGAAGGGCTCTAAAAGGCGGCAGTAATTTATTGCCGGATATTTTGAACTGCTCTGCATCAGACTCGTAAAGGGAAACAGGCAAACACTCAAAACCCCTGGCATACATTTCTGAAGCCACCTCTAAAACCGTGTACTGACTTTGTTCCTTGGTAGACATTTTAGGGATGGCTTCAATCACCTTCATCTGCTCTTTTATGGCATTTGAACCTTGAGAAATCAAGTGGGCATCAAAGTCGTCCACTTTGATGGAGAAAAAAGTGGCATAAAAAGCCAATGGAAAATGGACTTTAAAGTAGGCAATACGGACTGACATCATGACATAAGCCACGGCGTGGGCCTTAGGGAACATGTATTTAATCTTCTTACAAGACTCAATATACCACTTGGGTACTTTGTAAGAAGTCATTTGTTCTTCTTGCTCAGGCTTAAGGCCCTTTCCCTTACGGACACCTTCCATAATGAAAAACGCATCTTTGGGGGGGAGTCCAGCATACATCAGGTAAACCATGATATCGTCACGGGTACCAATAACTTCTTTAAGGGTTACAATGCCGTCGTTTACAAGATCCGCTGCATTGTTAATCCAAACGTCGGTACCATGGGAAAGACCGGATATCTGAACCAACTCTGCAAAAGAGGTCGGTTTTGTCTCATCAAGCATCTGCCTAACAAAACGGGTACCAAATTCAGGTATCCCTAAAGAACCAATTTTAAGGGGATAAGTGTTGTCTTGAATTTTCAGCGATTGTACTGAAGTAAAGATTTTTAGGGTTTCACGATCATCCAATGGAATCTCCATGGCGTTTTCACCAGTAAGGTCTTCCAGCATTTTGATGATCGTCGGAACGTCGTGTCCCAGTATATCAAGTTTCAAGATACGACCACTAATGGAATGGTAGTCAAAGTGGGTTGTGATAACCCCACTGGTGGAGTCGTTTGCTGGGTACTGAATCGGAGTGAAATCGTGGAC
Source organism: uncultured Fusibacter sp. (assembly GCA_964522015.1). Taxonomy (GTDB): domain Bacteria; phylum Bacillota; class Clostridia; order Peptostreptococcales; family Acidaminobacteraceae; genus QQWI01. The sequence continues at coordinate 41,176 of CAZFST010000018.1, forward strand.
ATCCTTGTAATTTGGCACAACCATGATACCACCTGGATGCTGTCCAGAGGTTCTTTTAACCCCAGTACAACCAGCTGCCAAGCGAATGACTTCATAATAGTTGATTTTTTGCTGGGTTTCTTCAAAGTACTTTTTGACAAAACCAAAAGCGGTTTTCTCTGCGACAGTGCCTATAGTCCCTGCTTTGTAAACATAACCCTCGCCAAATAGTTCTTCTGTATAAGCGTGAGAAGTAGACTGATAAACACCTGCAAAGTTTAAGTCAATATCCGGCTCCTTATCCCCTTCAAAACCCAAGAAGGTTTCAAATGGAATATCGTGGCCATCTTTTTTATAGGCTGCCCCACAGGCTGGACAGTTTTTATCCGGTAAATCCGCCCCTGATGCGATACTACCATCGGTTACAAATTCAGAGTGTAAGCAGGTTCGGCAGTGATAATGGGGCGGCAAGGGATTAACTTCGGTGATATCGGACATGGTGGCGGCAAAAGAGGAACCTACAGAACCCCGGGAACCTACTAAATAGCCATCTTCCATTGACTTTTTCACCAGCTTTTGCGCAATGATATACATCACGGCATAGCCGTTACCAATAATGGAATCCAACTCTCTGGCCAGTCGTTTTTCAACGATTTCAGGAATTGGGTCTCCATAAATCCGACGGGCCTTCTCAAAGCACATGGTTCTAAGTTCCTCGTCGGAGCCAGGAATTTCTGGGGGATAGGTACCATCTGGCACCGGCAATATGGATTCAATTTGGTCGTTAATCCGGTGGGTAGCGTGAATGACCACTTCCTCGGCCATGTCCCTACCAAGATAAGAAAACTCTTCAAGCATTTCATCGGTGGTTTTAAAATACAGGGGTGGTTGTGCCCCGGCATCAGAAAAACCTTGACCTGCCATTAAAATCCGGCGATAAATTTCATCTTTAGGGTCCATAAAATGGACATCCGCCGTGGCCACACAGGGAACTTCCATGGTTTTTGCCAATTGTATAATTCTTCGGTTGATTTGTCTAAGTTCTTCCTGATTTTCAACCAAGCCTTTTTCAATCAAAAATTGATTGTTACCAATGGGCTGAATTTCAAGGTAATCGTAAAAACTGCTGATATCCAGAAGTTCGGTATCGTCCAAACCATTGAGAATCCCTTGATAAACCTCACCCGCCTCGCAGGCACTACCAATAATTAACCCTTCACGCTTTTCCGTCAGGAGACTTTTGGGTATGAGAGGCTTTCTATAAAAGGTCTTTAGATGGGAATGACTGATCATCTGATAGAGATGTTTAAGACCCACATAATTTTTAACTAAGATAATCACATGATAGGAATCAAAATGCTTGAAGTCCAGATTACGCTCACCATAAGCATTGATTTCTAGTGCGTTAAAGACATTTTCTTCACCAAGCATTTCAACAAACTTCAAGAAGATTTGCGCCGTTGCTTCAGCATCGTTGACTGCCCGATGATGACCATCTAACTTTATGCCAAGTTTCTTGGCAACCATATTCAGACGATGGCGCTTCATGTCTTTTAATAGCATGCGACTGAGTTTTAAGGTATCCAGCACCAGGGGATCAAATACAAGATTTGATGCCTTGGCTTTCTCTCTGATAAATGACATATCAAACTTTGCATTATGGGCAACCACTGCTGCATCACCGCAAAAGGCCAGAAACTCAGGCAACACTTCAGAAATGGTACGTTCGTTTGCCACCATTTCCTGCGTGATACCCGTTAGATTCACAACCACTTCGGGGATAATTTTCTCTGGGTTCACAAAAGTCGAATAACGCTCAAGAATCTGTCCATTTAAGACCTTCACTGCCCCGATTTCTGTGATGCCATCATATTTTGCAGAAAAACCTGTTGTTTCTATATCGAACACCACAAACGCCCCATTTAACGGGTAATCCACTGGGTTTGAAATCACTTCAATCTTATCGTCAATCAAGTAACCTTCCACACCATAGATGATCTTGATGTTCTTGCCCGCTGTTTCCATGGCTTCTGGGAAGGATTGAATCACACCGTGGTCTGTAATTGCCACGGCAGGATGGCCCCAGCTGATGGCACGTTTGACAAATTGTTTGGCACTGAGGGTTGAGTCCATTGCGCTCATGGTGGTATGGGCGTGGAGTTCTATGCGTTTAAGGGGAGCGGTGTCTTTTCTTTGTACCGGTTGGTCTGCCTCGTTTATGGCAAGGAGCATGAGCAAGGTGTCTTTTTCGTAGGTATCGTAACGAACCCGGCCTTCAACATGGTAGAAAGAACCGGATTTAATGAGAGGCGGTATGGTTTGGGCTTCTTCTTTATCTAAAAAGAGTTTGCATTTTATGGCATTGGTGTGGTCTGAAATCGCAAAGGACAACATGGTTTTCCCCGTGGATAGAACCCGAGAATCGATTGAAAAGACTTCTCCCACCACGCTGACAAAGCTTTCCTCTTCAAGAACCGTATTAAGGGGTGTTGGCTGACTCTTAATCAGGCGCTTGAAAATCACTCGCTGATCATCTGGTTTTGACGATATTTTCTTGGGTGGCTTTGACTCTTCTGGAGATTTGATGGTCATCGCAGCTTTTGAGGCATCTACCATATCTTTTATTCTGCTATTTAAGGCGTCGTCATCAATGGCTTCTGAAGCTTCCGGTGCAATGATTTCAACCGTCACCTGCTGCTTAAACACATTTTGAATGTAAGCGCTTAGTTGTTTTGGAGCTTCAATGGCGGTTAATTGGTAGTAAAGAGCGGGTAAAACTATATGCAGCGTGGCCTTAGATCCTTCTATTTTCCAATTTTCATTCTGCAGCAAGGGTTCATAATTACTAAGCTTAGCAATTCTTGACGCACTATAACAAAGCATCTCGGAAAAGCCTCCGAGATACTCAGCGTAATCATAATTAATCTTAATGAGTTCCACAAAATTCAAGCCTGTTTTAATGCCTAAAATCAAGGTAGCCTCATCTTTTACAGAAACCAATTGCGGTGTCTTAAGTACCAACTCCAGTGCATTTCTGGTTTGCTCAAATGCGACGCTAAGAATCTCAGCTTGGATTTGCTCTGCTAAAAAAGATTTTAAATCAAAGCTCATGGCTTTCTCCAATCAACTGTAAAACTGCCTCTTTTAATTCTTGGACGACGTATTGATCAGGTATCTTCTTGATAATATGGCCTTTTCTAAATAAAAGTACTTCGCCCTTGCCGCCGGCAATGCCAATATCAGCTTCCCTGGCTTCTCCAGGCCCATTTACCGCACAGCCCATAATGGCCACTGTAATGGGTTGGTCAATGTCCCCAAGTGCTGCTTCAACCTGATTCACGATGCGCTCTAAATCAATATGACACCTTCCGCAGGTTGGGCAAGAAATAATTTGAATTCCCATGGGACGGACTTCAGATGCGTTTAGTATGGCTTTTGCCGCTTTAATTTCTTGAACTGGGTCACCAGTCACGCTCACTCTAAGGGTATCTCCAATCCCGTCCAGGAGAAGGGCTCCGATGCCCATGGCCGATTTGATGCTCGACTGAAAAAACGTCCCCGCTTCTGTTACGCCTAGATGCAGTGGATAAGCCACCTTCTCAGAAAGCAATCTATAAGCACTGACCATTTGAGGTACATGGGAGCTCTTCAGTGAAATAACAATTTGATCATAGCCAAACTTTTCAAGTAAATGAACATGTCTTAGGGCACTTTCTACCATGGCCTCTGGGGTTGGTCCGCCGTATTTATCAAGAAATTGTTTTTCAAGTGATCCCGAGTTTACACCGATTCGCACTGGAATATTGCGACTTTTTAAAGCTTGTACCACTTCCCTTACCCGTTCATCGCTACCAATATTACCTGGATTTAGCCGCACTTTATCAATGCCCTGGGCAATGGATTCCAGAGCAAGGCGATAATCAAAATGAATATCTGCCACCAGGGGCATTTTAGTTTGGGCTTTGATTTTGGAAATAGCTTGAGCCGCCTCCATACCAGGAACAGCAAAGCGAACGACTTCGCAACCTGCCACTTCAAGTTCTTTGATTTGAGAAACGGTTCCCTGGACATCTTCCGTAAACGTAGTGGTCATGGATTGAATAACCACCGGATGATTAGCGCCGAGACCGATATTGCCAATCTTCACTTCTCTAGTATTTTTTCTAGTCATAGGGTTATCCTTTAAAAAGCTTAAGTACATCACTGACCACAACGACAGCCATCAAGGTTAGCAATAGTACAAACCCAACATAATGCATCCGTTGTTCAATTTCTTGATTCGGTTTTCTACGAAAAATCATTTCGTAGCCAATAAAAATAATACGGCCACCATCCAGGGCTGGAATAGGCAAAAGGTTCATAATCCCTAAGTTCACCGAAATAAATGCAGTAAAGGTCAATAGAGGTTTAATGCCAAGACTAGCAGCCTCACCTACAACCTTTGCAATGCCTACAGGTCCTGCAACTTGTGATCTAGCCTCTTTATCAGTAAACAACTTTGGTATAAATGTAACAATCATTTTTGACCAATAATACGTTGTATCAGCAGATGCTTTAATTGCCATTGGTACTGATTTTTCGACCACTGGTTTAATCCCAATTAAGTTTCTATCCGTTTCTTTGTCGTAAGCCACTGGCACATTAAACACCAATACTTCATTATTTCGAAGCACTTGAATGCGAAGCGGTTCCTTTCCCGATTGGTCTATGGCCTTTGTTAAATCACTCCAGGCGTCAATAGCCATTAAATTCACAAAGATAATTTGATCACCCTTTTCAAGTCCACTGGTGGCTGCAGGCATATCAGGAAGAAACTCAGCAATTTTTGTGGTTTGGTAGCCCATGGATAAACTCAGAAAGAACAAGATGATTAGGGCTAATACAAAATTCATTAAGGGACCCATAATAATCACTGTAAAGCGCCGCCAAGCAGCCTTTTTACCAAAACTATTAGGATTATCTGATGCTTCATCTTCCCCTTCCATTTGTACAGAACCACCAATTGGAAATGCTTTAAGACTATAGAGGGTTTCTTTCCCCTGCCATTTTAAAAATGTCGGACCCATGCCAATTGAAAATTCTTTGACAAAAATACCATTCATTCGCGCTGCTATAAAATGACCAAATTCATGAATAAAAACAATCACGCTAAAAACAACGATAAAACTGATTGCCGTTATGGCTATAGAACTTAAATTAGCTAACATATTTCACCTCAAAATTGACACTGTTTTGCAAATTGACGCGTGGTTGCGTCAACTGCTAGGAGCATTTCCAAATTTCCTATGGGCTGATGCCCTATCACTGAGAGTGCTTTTTCAATGCCATTTGGAATATCATAAAAACCAATTTCATCATTTAAAAACCTTGCCACTAACTCTTCGTTTGCTGCATTTAAAATGCAGGGAGCGGTGCCACCCAACCTGAGCACTTCATATGCTAAATCCAAACAAGGGAATGTCTTTCTGTCCGGTTCATAAAAAGTTAACTGATGGAGTTTTGGAAGTACCATACGCTCAAGGTCAGTTGGTAAACGATTGGGATAATGAAGGGCATAGTGGATCGGTAATTTCATGTCTGGTAAACCCATTTGCGCCATCACTGAGCCATCCACATATTGAATTAGAGAATGAATAATACTCTGTGGATGGACCACAACGTCAATTTGCTCCGGTGTCACATCAAATAACCAGCGAGCTTCAATCACTTCAAGTCCCTTGTTCATTAAGGTTGATGAATCAATGGATATTTTTGCGCCCATTGACCAATTAGGGTGTTTTAAAGCAGCTGATTTATGAACTACCATTAAATCCTGACGATTCTTGCCCAAGAACGGGCCTCCAGAAGCCGTCAAAATAATTTTTTCTATCTCAGATATTGAATTCCCTTGTAATGCTTGAAATAATGCGCTGTGTTCGCTATCTACAGGTATGATTTCAGCCTTATGCCGGCGGGCTAGAGCCATGATTTCTTCCCCGTAGACCACCAGTGTCTCTTTGTTGGCAAGAGCAATGCGCTTACCTCTTTTAACAGCGCTTATGGTTGGCTGAAGGCCAACAGCACCCACAACTGATGTCAACAAGACATCATATGCTGCCTCTTCAGTCATTTGGATCAGACCTTCCAGCCCAAATAATACCTTGACTGGTTCGTTCTTAAGTGTCTCTTTAACGATGTTAAACTGCTGTAAATCTTCAATTACTAAATACCCAGGCCTAAACTGATGATACTGCGACATTAATAAATCACCATTGCTACCACAGGTTAAAGCAACGACTTCAACTACTTGATGCTGTACTAAATCCAAAGCCTGTGTTCCTATTGAACCTGTTGAACCAATAATTGCGAGTTTCATAAACACCCCTTCCTTAATACTATGCTTATTATAGCAGAAAGGATTAAAATTGTCCTTTTGTTTGAACTTAAAAGATAGGATTAAACATATCCTTTTATTTGCGTGCAAAAGCGCTAACGAATTAACGCTAGCGCTTAGTAATTCTAGACAAATGTTAAAACCCACGCCATAAAAAACACAGCTGGCGTTGTAAAAAGAATTGAATCGAAGCGATCCAATACCCCACCGTGTCCAGGTATAACCGTACCAAAATCTTTTATCTTACAATATCTTTTAATTTTCGAGGCTGTTAAATCACCAATTTGAGAAGCAATTGAACCAAGTAAGCCTAAAGAAAGAGCAAGTATCCAAGTCATCTCTGGCATAATAATGAGTTTAAAGATAGCCATAGAGAACAGACTCCCCAAAACACCACCAATTGCACCTTCAGTGGTTTTATTTGGGCTCACCACCTCAATCAATTTATGTTTACCAAAGCGCTTACCAACAAAATAGGCGCAGCTATCGGTTGCGAAAGCGATTGTAAATACTGACCACAAAAGTTTATCGCTTCTATCAGAAAGTGCCATTATCAAGATAAAAGGGACCGTCACATAAAAAACACTGACAACGGTTACAAATATATCAATGATGGAGTGCTTTGAAAAAACGAAGTATGTTAGTAAACTGAAAAAAAAGAGCAACGAAATCATTGCCAGGGCTGTGTAATAGTTTGGCCCTAAGATATACGCTGCTATTGCAATGATTGTCAATAGCAGCCCCGCCATAAACATCGGGTGTGAATCAATATTCTTGAAGGCGCGATGAAATTCATACACACCAATCAAAGCAAGTATTGAGGATGGAATAATTACAAACCAGCCCTTAAGAATCAAAAATGACAGAATTAAAACAATCCCGACCACTGCACTGATAATGCGACTTCTTAATGTAGAATTCATTCATCTTACCTCAGAGCTTACCAAAGCGGCGTTCGCGTTTGGTGAATTGTGCAATACTAGCATCTAAATCTTCAGGTAATATATCAGGCCAATATTTTTCTAAAAATACAAATTCAGTATAAGCCGCTTGCCAGAGATAGAAATTACTAATGCGCATTTCACCACTGGTTCTGATGATTAAATCTGGGTCTGGAATGCCTTTAGTAAAGAGGTATGAAGAAACCAAATCCTCATTAATTAAAGCTTGATCGATACCGGATTCAATAATAGTCTTAATCGCGTGAACAATCTCCTGCCTAGCGCCATAATTCATACAGATATTTAATTGCATACCTGTACATGACTCTAAAGCTGCTTCAGCTTTTCGAATGGCTTTTAATTGAGTGGGAGGCATATGATCAATATCACCTATAAATTTTAACCGTGTATTGGATGCCTTAAGTTCTTTAACTTCACCTTTACAAAATTCAACAAGAATTTTCATTAGGCCTGAAACTTCATCTTTGGGCCTAGACCAATTTTCAGTTGAAAAGGCATAGACAGATAGGTGTTCAAGTCCAATAGTACCTGCATGCCGTACAAATCGTCTTAAGGTTTCCCCGCCGGCTTTATGACCAGCGAGTCTTGGCAACCCCTGCCTCTTTGCCCAACGACCGTTGCCATCCATTATAACAGCAACATGTTTAGGAAATTGTCTCACCTCATTAGATGACATATTATACTTCCATAATTTCCACTTCTTTTACTTCAAGAAGTTTATCAATCTGTTTTATAAAGCCATCGGTAGCCTCTTGAACTTCTTTTTCAGAGCGTTTAAGATCATCTTCTGTTAATTCATTATTCTTATTGAGTTTTTTAAGTTTTTCATTGGCTTCACGACGTTCATTTCTTAAAGCAACTTTGGCCTCTTCGCCAGATTTTTTAGCCATTTTAACAAGATCTTTACGTCTTTCTTCAGTCAAAATTGGCATCATGATGCGAATTATTTTACCGTCGTTAGAAGGATTAACCCCTAAATCTGCCTGCAGTATTGCTTTTTCAATGTCTCTTAAAGCAGAAACGTCGTATGGTTGAATTTGAATCATACGAGGTTCAGGGGCAGACACGTTTGCCATTGCTTTTAGCGCCGTATCAGTGCCATAGTAAGAAACTACAACTCTGTCTAAAATATGGGGATTTGCACGACCAGCGCGAATAGCCTGTAGCTCATCACGCAAAACACTTAATGTTTTTGTCATTTTTGATAATAATTCCTCTTGGACTTGATTAGGCATTAAAACTCTCCTCTCACAATGGTACCAATTTCTTCACCTTGGATAACGCGTCTAATATTATCTGTATCTTCTAATGCAAATACAATAATTGGAATATTATTCTCCATACAAAGAGTTGCGGCGGTTTGATCCATAACCCCAAGACGCTTATCGATAATATCTTTGTAGGTTAATCGGTCAAACTTAACAGCATTTGGATCAATGTTAGGATCCGCACTATAAACACCGTCCACTTTTTTTGCCAACAAAATAACATCTGCAGCAATTTCTGCAGCTCTTAGAGCAGCAGTTGTATCTGTAGAGAAAAATGGATTTCCTGTCCCAGCAGCAAAGATGACCACTCGACCTTTTTCTAAATGTCTGTTGGCCCGTCGCTTAATATATGGTTCTGCAATTTGACGCATTTCGATGGCGCTCATGACCCGGGTAGGTACCGCTAAATTATCTAGAGCATCCTGTATCGCCAATGAGTTAATGACAGTTGCAAGCATCCCCATATAATCGGCAGTTGTGCGATCCATATCGTCGCTAGTTCTACCCCGCCAGAAGTTACCGCCACCAATGACAACTGCTACTTCAACACCTTCGTCAATTAAAAACTTGATTTGTCCAGCAACATCCCTAACCATTAAATGGTCGATGCCTGAACCTTTTTCTCCCGCTAAAGCCTCACCACTTAATTTCAGTACGACACGTTTATAAATTGCTTTCACGACTGACCTCCAATTTAGAATGCCTTAATTCCATTATACCGCATTTTCGAAGAAAAAAACTCTCAAAAAAGGAGCACTTAACGGTGCTCCTTCATCACTTATTTATTTGCAATCGTTTTAGCTACTTCATCTGCAAAGTTTTCTTCAACTTTTTCGATACCTTCGCCAAGTTCATATCGAGTAAATCTTCTAATTGAGATATTTTCGCCAATCTTTGCGATTTTTTCGAGCAATAATTGTTGAATTGTCTTGTCGCCATCTTTGATAAATGACTGTTCTAGCAAGCATGATTCTTTATAATACTTTTCAACGCGACCTTCGACCATTTTATCGATAATTTTTTCAGGCTTGCCTTCGTTGATGGCTTGCTGTCTAAGAATTTCTCTTTCTTCATCCAAGATTTCAGCCGGTACTTCTTCACGTCTAATGTATTTAGGATTTGCAGCAGCGATTTGCATAGCAACATCACGACCAAATTCTTGGAATTCATCTAATTTACCAACAAAGTCAGTTTCAGAGTTGATTTCTACAATAACCCCAATTCTACCACCGTGGACATAAGATATAATTGCGCCTTCTGATGCAACTCGACCAGCTTTTTTAGCAGCTTTAGCAAGACCTTTTTCACGAAGTAATTTGATAGCTTCATCTAAATTGCCATCAGTTTCAACCAATGCATTTTTGCAATCCAACATACCAGCGCTAGTAATTTCTCTTAATTCTTTTACCATTTGAGCAGTTACGGCCATGAGAATCCTCCTTAGCATAGGGAAAAGTAAGAGTTAACTCTTACTTTTCTTTGTATTTTCTATCGACAGAAGCTTAAGCTTCTACAGTTTCTTCTTGTGACTCATCAGCGACAGCTTCAACAGAAGTATCTTCTAGTTGAACGCCTTGCTTGCCTTCAAGAACAGCATTAGCCATAGCACCAGTAATCAATTTGACGGCACGGATTGCATCGTCGTTACCAGGGATAACCAAGTCAACTTCGTCTGGATCGCAGTTTGTATCAACGATTGATACTACTGGGATACCCAAAAGTTGTGCTTCTTTGATAGCAATTCTTTCTTTTCTTGGGTCAACAACAAACAGTACATCTGGAATAGATGTCATGTTTTTGATACCACCTAAGAATTTTTCAAGTCTGTCTTTTTGTTTACGTAATTGAATAACTTCTTTTTTAGGAAGGGCTTCAAAAGTACCATCAAGCTCTTGTCTTTCAAGTTCAAACAATAAATCAATACTCTTTTTAATTGTAGAGTAGTTAGTCAACATGCCACCCAACCATCTTTGGCTGACGAAAAATTGACCGCAACGTCTTGATTCTTGCTCAATTGCTTCTTGAGCTTGTTTCTTTGTACCTACAAAAAGAACAGTACCGCCATCAGCAACAATGTCTTTGATGAAAGCATAAGCTTTATCAATTTGCTTTGTTGTCTTTTGAAGATCGATGATATAAATACCATTTCTTTCTGTAAAGATGTAACGCGCCATTTTTGGGTTCCATCTTCTTGTTTGGTGACCAAAGTGAACACCAGCTTCAAGTAATTGCTTCATTGATACAACTGCCATAATACACCTCCGAGTTTGTTTTCTTCCGTGTCAATCATCTTTACAGTGAACCTTACGGCACCCGACTGTAAATTATGACACGTGCTAGTTTTTATGATGAAATAGCGAGGCAAATCAAGTTTTGTTAAGTCCGCTATTCAACTCAAATAGTATAACATATGAAAAGTCCTACGACAAGCTTTTTAAATGGTATATAGTGTTACTTTCTTTGAGAATCTTTATTAGCATCCAGTCGTCTCAAAAGCGAAACTTTGCCAATACCAATACTCATAATCTTAGCAATATCTTGGTCTGAAAAACCTTGTGAAAAAAGTCTATAAATAAGATCTCGTTCACTGGTTACATTCTGGTCATCCTTGCTTGGCTTTTCAATTTGTGCAACGGGTTGAATAAGCTCAGGCATGTTTTTATTAAGTGACTTGATACTAGATTCTACTCGATCTACCCTCTCAGAAAAAACATCTAAAATTTCATAATAACTATAATTCAATTCATCCATTTCACTTCTTAGATTTTCAAGATAAGCAAATGAGGAGCCTTCTGTAAGTACTTCGAAACGTCTTATAACAACGCTTAATTCTTTAAGCACCTTTAATAAACGCAAAGCAGCAAAAAAAACTAGCAATATGCCAATTACAATACTTAAGTAGTAAATCATATTTTTAAATCCAAATGCTTGCCTTTAGTTGGGTCATCTTTCGGATTTTCCTTTTTCTTCTTTTGACCATATTTTTCAGCTTCAAGCTTCTTTTTTATGGTTGCTGCATTTGCTTTTTCTAAAGTTGCCACTTGCTTTTTTTTAAGTTCCGTAGCGGCTGCTTGTTCATTTTGGACAGCAGTCATTGCATTCTCAAGTCTGTTAACTACAGCGGGTTTGGCTTGGTCAAGTTTAAGCGCCTTAGGTAATAATACCTGCATATCTATTGGTCTAATTGGCATAGGCTGCCTCCTTAAAAGCTAAAAGCGCGTATATCAGAATCCTCACGTCTTATAATCGAACGGTAAGTCACTGCCTTTACATTATAAAAAGTGTTTCCAATACGAATCTTAACACCAGGATAAATCTCGTCTGACTTCACTTTTGAACCCTTAAGTGTTTCGATTAATTCTGTAACTTCTCTTAGTTTGATTGTAGATTCTTGCATTTGTCTCGTATAATCGGTTCTTGATACTTCTGTTTTATTTAGCATTGCTTTTATTTCAGGATTTCTCGTTTGTTCAAATTGTTTTGATAACAGTCTTGAAGCCTGAGAAAGTTTTACAATAGTATCCTTTAATTCTTTCAATTCCTCCAGTGATGCTTGATATGCATCCATCACCTTGGAGTCAACACCTAGGCGCAATTTCGTCATGGTCCCCATTTCAGATCCAATCATTTTTGCTTCAATATCGTATCTAACTGAAATATCACCACCAACCAATAAACCTTTTTTTCCGCGTAGTAGAATAGAACCATCACAAATAATATCAGAATGCATAATCGCATCACATTCGATGTTTCCTGAGCAGAAAACGTTTGCGTTATTGATAAATTTGGAAACGATATTGCCACCGATAGTCAACTTAGCTTGATCATGACCTTGAATACCGCCATTAATAAAAAGATTCCCCTTCGTTGAAATGACTGCACCTTCAACAATACCATTAATAATAATCTCATCTTCAGAAGTAATGCTATAGCCGGTAGTGACATTTCCATTCACAATGATTTTACCCTGAAATTCGATGTTACCGGTTTTGACACCTACATCATCATTAATTTCTAATAACTTTATCACTGCTATTTTTTCAGATTCAAACTGAATGCTTCCAGTTATTTCGGCTACAATTGACAGCCCATCTGCAGACTGGACAACACCCTTTCCAATTTTAAAATTCTTAATTTTTCCTGGCTTTGGTCTAATATTTTTTCCAGTCACTGTTGTACCCATAGAACCATCTGTAGGCATGGTTCTTGTGGCTAATACATCATCTTTATAAGCTGGTTGAAGGAAATTCATGCTTTTAAAATCGACAGTCCCATCCACGTTTACCGTAGGATGCGCTTTCATAGCAACGTCAAAAAGATAGGTCACTTCTCCATCTAGTCCATTAACATGAGGAATTCCTTTGGCTACAAGAATATTTTCGGCAAATCTAGGATTTTTAATAATTGTATCAAGGGCATCTGGAATGATGCCGTATGTAACATTCTTTTTTGAGAGTGCACTCATTAACCGATCTTTAGACACAGTAATCTCAGCATCAAACACGTGTAGAGTGATGAATGCTTGATAGTAATCATTCGAAATGTTGACATTTACTTCGTAACCATCTTCATGTAAAACGCTTTTATCTTGTGTTGTTATCTCAGACACGTAGACACCACCTTTATCGAGTTTATTTATGACATAGCAACAAGACCATCATTGAATGGTCTGTTTAATCATCCATAGCGATTTTCAATCTAGAAATAGCCTTGGTGTGCAATTGCGATATCCGTGATTCTGAAATTTCTAATACTTTAGCAATTTCTTTGTAGGTTAATTCATTATAATAATACAAACTAACTACTAGACGTTCCTTTTCTGGTAAAGTATCTATCGCCTCTTTTAGCAATTGCGTGGTTACTTTAATATCAAGTGCTTTCTCAGGTTCAAATTCGTGATAATCCGCTTGGATATCAAACCCTACTTGCTCTTCAAATTTCTCTTCTAGTGAGACAACTGAAAACGTAGAAACTTCGTTTAATAATTTGCTTAATTCATCTTCAGTTAAAGACATTGAGCTTGCAAGTTGTTCATCAGTAAAATCATTACCATGTTTGATTTGAAGTAATTCAATAGATGCTTCTAAAATTTTATATTTGTGACGCATACTTCTAGGAACCCAATCCAAATTTCGCAATTGATCAATAATCGCCCCACGAATACGGAAGTTTGCATATGTTTCAAACTTCACAGCCTTTTTATGATCGAATTTCTCAATTGCATCGATTAATCCCAAAATACCATAACTCACCAGATCTTCGTAGTCAACATGATGATTATAATCATTATAAAGGCGCCCCGCAATAATCTTAACCAGTTCAACATAATGAATAATCAATTCATCTTTTGCGCCTTTATCATGCTTTTCTTTGAAGTTTATCCATAGAAGATCAGTAGGCATGTTTATCCCTCATATCTGTTTTGTGCCATGTCCAATCGTTTTTATCAGAAGTGAGCCGTCCAAAGAATCAAACTCAATTGTCCGCCCAAAACTGCCACCCGTATCATCTGCTCTTAACGGAATCCTTAATATTTTAAGTATTTCTTTTACAGCTTCGGCATTTCTTTCACCAATCTTCATCATGTCGTTCTTGCTTTGAAACGAAAACATCTGAGCACCGCCAGCTATTTTACAGATAAGACGGTTTTTATCTGCTCCTAGTGCAATCATTTGCCCTAACATTAAATCGATGGCAGTATCGGCAAATTTTGCAGCATTTGTATTATTACGTATCGCTTGACTTGATGGCAACATGATGTGTGCCATACCCGTTACTTTTGTTTGTGGATCATAGAAGCAAATGCCCACACAGGAGCCTAATCCAAGTGTTGTTAAGACACCTGGATGTTTTGTAACCTTAAGGTCCGCCATCCCCACTTTAATAAGATCTCTCATAGAGTTATCCCTAAACTATTAAATAGAGTTTCGTAAGAGTCTTCGTCAGGGATTAGGAAAAAATAACCTTGAACAGAATTTCCACCAAATTCTTCAATAAAATCATTTTCAATAATAAGGATTTTATCTCCAATTAGACCGAATTGTATAGCAGGAACACTTAAAATAGCACCTGCCATATCAACAGAAAGCGAAGGGATTGAAATTTGGATATTTAAACCCGTCAGCATGGATAATGATGAAATATAGGAACCAGATAGTATATTTCCTATTTCCTGCAGAGCCGAAAGACTAAAATCATCAAAAGGCCCATTTGCCATTCCAGGCATCAATAAGTTTATCAAGGTATGTGCAGATTCGGTACTGAGGACAAACATGATTGTCCCCTCCATATCCCCTTCAATTTTAAAGAAAATACCACAGACTTCAGATTCTTCTCCGCCTAGAAGTTCTGGTACCGTTGAAAAATCCATAATATTGACTTTTGGCACTGTCATGTCAACTTTTTTATTAATCATCTTTGCAAGAGCAGTTGCAGCATTACCAGCTCCAATGTTTCCAATTTCCTTTAGAACGTCTAAAATTATAGAATTATTAACTTTGTCAAAATAGTCTGCCATCATTAAACCTCATATTCCTAGTCTACTAAACAGAATAATTGTCTCTGTCTAGCAATTAAAAGCTTTTACTCCTCGTCTACTAATCCAATAACTTTTTTCAAGTCTAGTAACATAATAATACGGTTATTGTGTTTTCCTATTTCTTTAACAAAATCTTCTTCTGTAGCGGATTTAATCGCAGGAGCCATATCGATATCATCTTCATTAAGTTGCAATGTTTCTGAAGAAGAATCAACAATGATACCAATTTTAAGTTCGTGGTAATTAATAATGACAATACGAGTCTCATCAGTTGTATCTATCGAGGGTAACCCAAATCGCGTTCTTAAATCGACAACAGGTATAACTATTCCTCTTAAATTGATAAGACCTTTAACATAAGGCTTTGCATGGGGGACCCGTGTAATATCAACACGTTTCTCAATGTTTTCTACATTATGAATATTTAGCCCATAATGTTCACCATCTAATCTGAAAATAACAAATTCTCTATTCATACTCATACTCGCCTCCTAGAACAATTGATTTGGGTCCACAATGAGTGCAACGCCACCGTTACCTAATATCGTTGCCCCTGCAATCGCCTTGACGCCACCAAGATATTTCCCCAGCGACTTAATGACGATTTCTTGTTGTCCAATCAAGCTGTCAACCACTAGTCCAGCTTCTTGATTCCCTTTTCTGACAATAACAACTGTCAAATTCTCATCATCTCTATTTGCATTAGGAACATCAAGCATTTCTGGAAGTCTAATAATCGGCAATGTTTGGTTGCGGTATAAGACTACTTCTTGATTTTGAACTTTACTAATTTGTTTTTTCTCAATGGTAGTTATAATTCTAATATTGTTCAGTGGCAACGCATATTTTTCGGTGCCAAGATTAACCATCAACGCTTGAATGATTGCCAATGTCAGTGGTAATCTGATAATGAATTTTGAACCTTTACCCATTTCACTCTGAACTTCTACCGTGCCTGACAGGGCCTCAATCTTAGTTTTAACAACATCCAAACCAACACCACGACCCGACAAATCGGTAATTTGTTCCGCAGTTGAAAACCCAGGTAAAAACAATAAGTTTATAATGTCATGGTCCGGCATAGAACCTGCATGTTCTGCAGTTATCATACCTTTAGAAATTGCTTTTTTTGCAATGCGAGCAGGATCAATGCCATGGCCATCATCTTCAACTTCAATCACAACAGAATTACCATCTGGATACGCGCGAAGACTGACTGTTCCCATTTCAGATTTTCCTGCCGCTAAACGAGTCTGTTTGTTTTCAATACCGTGGTCGATTGAATTGCGAATCAAATGGATTAGTGGATCACCAATCTCATCAATAACGGTTCTATCAACTTCAGTTTCTTCACCACTCATGTCCAGTTTAATTGATTTACCCAAATCTTTGGCTAGATCTCTTACCATTCTAGGGAACCGGTTAAAGGTACGTTCTACTGGTACCATTCTAACTTTCATAACGGCATCGTGTAAACTCGTAGTGATTCTTTCCAAATATTCTATCGCTTCAGACATATTCTGTTTAGATTCGTTAGAGTCGAGATCGTCAAGTCGCGTCTTGATAATGATCAATTCGCTGACCAGATTCATAAGATTATCAAGTCTATCGATATCAACACGAACTGTTTTACTTGTTTTTCCTTTTTCTTGTTCCTTAGTGTCCTTGGCTTCTTTCTGATTTCCAGCTGATTTATTACCACTATCAGCAGATAACCCGATACTATCTTGAATAGCACCCGGTGAAGATTGGGTATCATTTTGGGTTTGCATTGCATCATCAGAGTAATATGATGTTGTGGTCTGACTTGATTCTAAGTGATCTAAGTCAACAGTCTCAACAATTACCTCTTCAACTTCTGAAATATTCATTAATTCTTTACGAGCGGCTTGTGCATCTAGTTTAGTCATATAGAGCACTTCAAATGATGTATCGAATTTTTCATCCTCTATATCTTCAGCAATTGGGAAAGATTTCAGAACCTCACCAAACTGCTCCAATGTATTAAACACAATGAAAGCTCGAGCGGCTTTAAGCATGCAATTGGCACTTAAAATAACTTTTATTTTCACAGCTTGATGAAATGATTCATGAGCTTGCCTTACCATATTTTGAGAAATGTCATTTAGACTGAGATGAAATTCTGAGTTCTTTTGAGATTCTTTTTTTTCTGATTGAACAACAACATCAGCGGAATTAACTTGCCCAATAACACCTGATGTACTTTTATTTTTGGCGATATACTTAAGACGATTCACTAAATCAGTTGTATCTAAATCACCTTCTTCGTTAAATTTAATGAGATGATTAATATACTCCTCTAAACCATCAAAGCATTCAAATAAAATATCAATAATAATACTATCAACTTTTAATTCGTTGGCACGACAAATATGTAGTACATTTTCCATTTCGTGAGTTAAGCTTGCGACCTTTGTGTAACCCATGGTTCCGGACATACCTTTAATCGTATGCGCTATACGGAAAATCTCATTCAACAACGCTGAATCTTCAAAGTTATTCTCTAAAACTAACAATATTTCATTCATGTGTTGTAAGTGTTCTTTTGACTCCTCAATAAAAATCTCTAGGTATTGACTCATATCCATAATGCCTACACCTCCATCGCTTTCAGTATCTCATCTGTAATGGCATCCAGTGGAACGATACGATCAACGCAATTTAATTTTATTGCGGATTTCGGCATTCCAAACACGACGCAACTCTCCTCATCTTGTGCAATAACAGTATTATTGTTCTCTTTAATCTTTACTAGACCCTTAGCACCATCAGCACCCATTCCCGTCATGATAACCGCAATAACGTTTCGTGCCCCTATAGTTGCTAGTGATTCAAACATCGCATCACAAGAAGGTTTATGTCCAGACACTGTTCCATCTGATCCTAATACTATTCTATACTGATTTCCGTCTTTTGTAACCCTTAAATGTTGATCGCCTGGAGCAATATAACACCATCCTGCTTTCAATAAATCTCCGTGCTCAGCTTCCTTAACTGAAATTTCACTTAAATTATTAAGTCTTTCAGCAAGCGACTTAGTAAAACCCGCTGGCATGTGCTGAACAACTAACACAGGTGCATCTAAGTTTTTTGGTAATAATGGTATAACAGCTTGTAGCGCTTTAGGACCTCCAGTTGATGTGCCTATTGCCACAATTTTTTTAATCATGTTGGTTCCAGTGTAGGTCGAAGGTGCTTTTGGTATTTGAAGACTTGGCATAAGTGGTCTCTTTGGTCGTAATTTAACTCTAGATGCCATATTGATTTTCTCAAGTAACTGACGTTTAACGTCATCAGTACTAACTTTAAACACACTTGAGGGCTTTGCTATAAAATCTACTGCCCCTAGTTCTAAAGCTTTTAGTGTCGCATCTGCGCCTTCCTTCGTTAAACTGGACAACATAACAATTGGTACTGGTGTCTCTTTCATCGCAATCTCTAACGCAGTTAAACCATCCATAATAGGCATTTCGATATCAAGTGTCACCACATCTGGCTTTAAATCTCGAATCATATCTAATGCTTCTTTACCATTTTTTGCAGTTCCAACAACCTCCATATGAGGCTCGGTGGCGATGATATCTGTTAATACCTTCCTCATAAATGCAGAATCATCAACTACTAGCACTTTTACATTTTTCATCAGATCATCCCTTTTTTAAGAAGTTTGCGCTGTTTCTCAAAAATCACCGCTACTAATTTACGCTGCAAATGTAAATCAATATTTATGAACTTTATACCCAAATCATAGCGTTCAACCACATCTTCTAAAAGAAAACTACGAACAATTTGACATTCTACATCATATTTTTCGTTTTCGAGAACAAAACTCATTCTATACGTTTCACCGGGCTGTAAATTTCTCTTACTGTGTACACGCATCCCCCCAGCGCTGAGGTCTTTTACAATCACTGAGAATTGTTTATACAAAGGGACAACCTGTTTAATGATTTTCCCTTGATGAAATAATTCCTCAACACCTTCACCGTCTGGGATTGAAATAATCGCATCTTCAATTAAAGACAAACGAAAGAATTCTCGCCTTTGAGATTTCTTTACGTCACTAACTCGTAATATATGTATCCTTACAATCTGATCAACTTTATCTCTGCTTACCACCATACCTACAAACTGATAGAGACCACTTTCTTCATCTGGATGGAACATTCGATAGCGCTCGCCTGGATTTAAAGATATGATTCGGCCTTTGAACATCGGACAGCTAACAATAATCTTATTAGCATTAACAAACTCTAAGACTTCAGTCTTCAGATTTTGTATTTCTTGATCTATAAAGATTTCCATATAAATCTCATCACCTAAATTTAAGGTGTTAAGAAAATCTCCCGACATATCGGCCTCCATTTTCATTTATGTGAATAAACGCTTGACGAATACACTGAATTGATTCATTTCCTTAACATAACTACAATTATTCTCTAAATTATAAGCAATCAACTCAATACCTTTAGAAGCTATTGCATGAGGTGCATAGAGCAGAAACGGCTTCTGTAATTTCACAGCTTTGATGACGCTAGGATCTTCCAATAAAATGCCTAAACTCTCTAAGTTTAAATGTAAAAATCTTTGTGTTGCTGCGTTTATTTTATGAAACACATCATAACCTTCTTTATGCGTCTCTGCTTTATTGATGATGACACGAATGTTTTTATTGACGTGTGTAATGTTTTTGATGACTGCGTATGCATCGGTTATACTTGTTGGGTCTGGAGTAATGACCATTATCACTTCTTGAGCTGCGTCGATAAATGATAAAACAGATTTATTGATACCTGCACCAGTATCGACTAAGATATAATCTGCTGTCTCATTAAGACTCTCTAAACTATTTACCAAACGTTGCATATCTTCATCTGCTAAATTAACCAAATCCATGACACCTGACCCACCGGAAATCAGTCGCAACCCTAATGGTCCATGAATTGTAATGTCCTCTAAAGTTTTCTGATGATGCAGTAAATGTAATAGATTGTATTTTGGTATTAATCCCAATATCACATCAATATTAGCTAATCCTAAATCAGCATCAATGATTACAACACGTTTGTTGAGCTTTGAAAGGGCTAGACCAAGATTTACAGTGATATTCGTTTTTCCGACGCCGCCTTTTCCACTGGAAATCGCGATCACACGGGCATCAGATTTCACAGAAGGTTGAGATAAATCTTCAACTGATTGACGTGTGTCTTTGGCGTTAGATATAAGTTCTCGTAGCCTTTGAGCCTGATCTTTCATATCACTCTCCTACTAATAGAGCTGCAATTTTATCACCGTCTGAAATGGTTATATCATCAGGTACACTTTGACCATTTGTAAGAAATGCAATTGGTTTATTTGCTAAAAGTCTGGTGTTTAAAATATTACCAAAAGAAGCCGCTTCATCGATTTTAGTGAAAATTAATTTGTAATCCGAAATGAATTGATAGGAATTCAAAATACTTTCAATATCTTGAAAACCTGTTGTTAAACTGATTACTAAAAAAAGTTCTGCATTAGGTGCATAGTTCAATAGACTTTGTAAATCTTCTTGTAATTCAGGACTTTTATGATTACGACCAGCAGTGTCAATCAGTATGAAATCACGATCTTGGAATTTACGCAAAACACTCTGCAGTTCTGAAGCCTCATAAATCACTTCTAAAGGCATACTGAGAATTTCGCTATATGTCTTAAGCTGATCTACGGCAGCTATTCGATAGGTATCTGAGGTCACTAAACCAACTTTTTTTCCATCTACTAGCGAAAGTTTCGCCGCAATTTTAGCAAGAGTAGTCGTTTTTCCAACACCGGTAGGACCAATAAAAAAGTAAATTTGAGGTGCATTATGCATCAAATCGATCCGATAGGGTAAGCCAATCATATCCTTCACAATAACACGGGTGGCATTTCTTATGATACTATCCTGTTCACCACCCAATAATGACTGGCGTGTTAAAACAGCTAAAATTTTCGATATCGTGTCAGGTAATACCAACTGATCTTCAAGTCGGTTTCTAATCAATTTCACCATAGCATTTTCGATGTTTTCTTCAGCGATTAGCATTGGTTGATTCAACTCTGGTGCTGTTAATTCTCGAGATTGAAATGGCGCATTTACTCTTTGTACAACAGTCTGCATCATCTCAGTTAACTGCATCATTTGGGTTTTCAGAAGCGCGATTTCTTGGGTCTCTGTTGATTGAAATGAACCGCGCTGCTGCTCTTGTTCTATTGCATCTTTTCTTTCGGCTTGTCGTAAAATTTCAAGATCCCGTGCTTTTTCTAAATCCCTTGCTTTTTCTAGCTCCTTAGCCCGTTCAGCTAAAAGTACTTGTGTTGCTTCCCTAAGGTATTGATCAGTCGATGATTGCTGAATTTGACTTGGCTTTTGCTGCTTTTGTGGTTTATCTTGTTCATCAATTGCCGCAATAACTTCCACAAGGGGTTTTGAAAACCATCCCTTTAGTCCCTTTTGCTTTATCTTGCGGGTATGCAAAATGACAGCATCTCGACCTAGTTCCATCCGAATTTTTTGCATCGCTTCTTGAACATCATTGGCGATGTAACGCTTTACATTCATGCAATACTCACCACCCCTACAGATTGAATATCAATGTCACTTTCAATTTCATTATAAGAAAGTACGATTAAATCTGGTATTGTACTTTCTGTTAGTTGTTTAAAATAGAAACGAACAATCGGTGCCGTCAATACAATAGGTTGCTCGCCCATAGCTAACAATCCCTGTATTTGAACTGCTAAACTATTAATTATACCATTGGTGGTTTTAGGTTCCAGAGAAAGATAAGTGCCATTCTCGCCATGTTTTATGGAAGACATCAGTATTTCTTCAACATACTGATCTAAGGTAATTACCTTCGCACGCTTATTTTGAATATACATGGCACTAATCTGTCTTTTTAGATTTTGGCGTACATATTCGGTCAATACATTGGGATCTCTGGTGACAGGTGCATAGTCTGCAAGGGTCTCGAGAATTGATACCAAATCACGAACCGAAACAAATTCTCGTAATAAATTCGCTAGTATCTTCTGAATATCACCGATTGACATCAAAGAAGGTATCAATTCTTGCACAAGGGTATCATGATTTTCTTTTACATTTTCAATTAACTGTTTAACGTCTTGACGGGTTAAAAGCTCGTGAGCATGGCGCTTAATAATTTCGGTTAGGTGTGTCGAGATAATGGAAGAGGGATCCACAACGGTGTAACCAAGTATCTCTGCTCTTTCTCGATCCTCTGCGCGAATCCACTTCGCTGGTAAACCAAAGGCAGGTTCCAGTGTATCAACCCCTTCAATTTCACCCTCAACCTGTCCAGGACTCATTGCTAAAAAATGATCAAATAAAATCGATCCAAATGCTACACTTGCGCCTTTAATCTTCAAATTATACTGATTGGGCTCTAATTGTATATTGTCTCGTAATCGTATCATAGGGACAATCACACCAAATTCTAAAGCAATCTGCCTTCTAATCATGACCAAACGATCAAACAAGTCCCCCCCTTGATTTGGATCAGCAAGGGGTATAATACCATAACCAAATTCAAGTTCAATTGGATCTACTTGAAGCAATGGTATAATATTTTCTGGTCTTCTGATATCGTCACCTTCACTGACTTCCCGAATTTGTTCTTCATCGGTGGCTTGTGACTGGGTTTTATGTTTGTTGCGAAGTGTTAGACCCATATACAGAAAGCCTATTGATAAGATTAGAAGCGGTAGTGTTGGTAGCGGTGTTAAACTCAGTGCAAAAAGAACTCCTGAAACAATAAACAACACTGCTGGTGTTCTAAACAACTGCGACATCATATCGTTTGCGAGACTTGAATCCGAAGCAGCCCTTGTAACTACAATACCTGTCCCCACTGATATCATCAGTGCTGGTATCTGATTGACTAATCCATCGCCTATTGTCAGTAGCGTAAATTTCTCAAGAGATTCTAGTAGGCTCAAATTTAAGCGCATAGCGCCAATTACAAATCCTGCTGTAATGTTAATCACCGTAATGATCATACCAGCTATAGCATCACCTTTTACGAATTTTGAAGCACCATCCATGGCGCCGTAAAAATCTGATTCCTTTTGCACCTTAGTTCGGCGTAGTCTTGCATCGGTTTCACTGATGACGCCAGAATTTAAGTCAGCATCAATTGCCATTTGTTTCCCCGGCATCGCATCCAATGTAAATCGGGCCGCAACCTCTGAAACCCTTTCAGAACCTTTTGTAATAACCAAAAATTGAACTATTGTTATGATGAGAAAAAGTATAAAACCTACAATCGCATCACCTTGAACTACGAATTGGCCAAAAGCATCGATTACACCACCAGCCTCCCCTTTTGTTAAAATTAAACGAGTGGTTGATAGGTTAAGAGATAATCTAAATACGGTGGTGACCAGTAGCATTGATGGGAAAATAGAGAATTGCAAGGGCTCTTGATTGAACATAGAAATCAGTAGAATCAACAGCGATAATGCTATATTAATGCTTAAGAGAAAGTCGATTACCGTATCTGGAACCGGGATAATCATCAGTAGAACAATACCGACGATAGCCATAGGAACCATAATATCAGTCCATTTCATTAGAATCTCCTATTCTTCAACTGATAAACATATGCTAATACATCTGCAACCGCTTCAAAAAGATCAGGCGGGATATAATCGCCAATTTCGACAGCGGCATATAAGGCTCTTGCCAGTGGTTTATTTTCAACAATAGGTACGGAATTTTCAATAGCAAGGCGTTTAATATTTTGAGCGACTAAATCACGGCCTTTAGCAATTACTTTTGGTGCATCTGACTCATCTCTATTATAACGTAAAGCAACAGCAAAGTGTGAAGGATTTGTAATAATGACGTCTGCACTTGGCACATCTTGCATCATTCTACTCATGGCCATTTGACGTTGTTTCTCTTTGATTTTTGATTTAATCAAAGGGTCACCTTCCATTTGCTTATACTCTTCTTTGATTTCTTGTTTAGACATGCGGAGTTCTTTATCATTTTCCCATTTTTTATAGGCATAGTCTAACATCGCAATGACAAATAAAAAGAGAGCTGATCTGAATACAACACCCATCATTAAATCCCATAAGATTGCCACTGAATACTCTATAGAGTGATTCATCATTTCCATTAGTTCATTCTGTCGCCCAATAACATACGTGTAGCAAATCACCAAAATGCCTATTGCCTTCAATAATGATTTTACCAATTCCACGATGGATTTCAATGAAAACATCCGTTTCAAACCTTTAAACATACTGATCTTATCTAACTTAAACTGAAGTGGTTCCATTGTAAACAAGACACCAACTTGCATATAGGAAATGATAACCCCTGTCAATAGGGCAGCAATAGATATTGGTAGGACGATTTTCATGAAACTTAATCCGACTTTATAGCTTAAAGCCATGAAACTCCCTATGGTCAACTCTATTTTAGTGGTGGTCATTTCTTCCATAACCATTGTATACATGAAAAACAGTTCATCGGTGATAAACTTCTTGGCTATGGAAATCACGAGAAAAACAACGAGTAATATGGCTGATGAAGCGATATCTTTTGATTGAACAACTTGACCCTTATCTCTAGCATCTTTTCGTTTCTTGGGTGTCGCTTGTTCAGTTTTTTCGCCCTGAAAAAACTGAAGCCGGTATTTCATTAGTGACATTTGATCACCTCATAAAGAGAAGAACTTGTTCTAAATAGGTCAGCATCCGTTCAATCATGACAATGAACATATCTACTGTAATTGGAAAAGTAATTAATAAAACAGAAAGTCCTATCAGAATTTTGAATGGCATACCAATTTCAAAAACATTCATCCCAGGCATTGCCTTTGTTAACATACCCAAAATCATATTTGCTACAAGAATCGTAGCAATGATAGGCAGTGCAATCTGAAAACCAATAATAAAGGTTTCTTTTGTTAAGGCTAAGTAACTATTGAGATGCACTGGATTGAAACGAAAAGTCCCAAGGGGAACAAAATCCAAAGAGCGACTAAACGCCTCAATTAATCTGTGATGAGAATTAGTGACCATAAACAGCACCATCATCATTAAATAATATAGATTGGCGGTGATTGGAATCTCCGAATCATCTTGGGCACTCATAACATTAACCATAGCAAACCCCATATCCATATCAATGAGATGACCTGCTATATAAATTGCATTCATGATTAAAACAACCACAAACCCTAATGCAAGACCATTAATTATTTCAGCAATAATACCCATACCAACCGAAGCAAAATCGCTAACTTCAATTCCAAGTGTATATTGACCCGTTATAAAAAAAACAAGTGCTAACAGACCTGTAAAGAGAACCTTCACCTGATTAGGTACATTACTTGCCCCAAATAAAGGTATTAAAATTAGCATGGCTCCTAGACGAGAAAAAATCAGGAGCCATATCACTAGAGAATCGGTTAGTATCATCAACGCATCCCCAACATATTATTTTATATACAGCACTAGATTCTCAAAAACATTGAGTGTATAATCCACCATTGTATTTAGAATCCATGGCCCTAGCAGTAAAACGACTAATAAAATGGCGACGAGTTTAGGAACAAAAGAAAGGGTTTGTTCTTGTATCTGAGTTGTTGCCTGAAATACGGCAATAATCAAACCAACAATCAAAGCCACTAATAACATTGGAGCCGAAGTCATCAAAGTGACATATATTGCATCTCTAAATAGGTCCAGGACCATGGCTTCGTTCATACCACAATCCCCGCAATGATGGCTTTAATTAATAGATTCCAGCCATCAATCAGTATAAATAACAATATCTTGAACGGTAGTGAAATCATGACCGGCGGCAACATCATCATACCCAAGGACATCAGTGTTGAAGCCACAACCAAATCAATCACAATAAAAGGGATGAATAGTAGAAAACCGACAATGAAGCTTGTTTTCAATTCACTGATCATAAAAGCTGGAATCAAGGCTTGAGTGGATACATCTTCTATGGCTTTGACTTCTTTGCCGTCACTCAATTTAACAAAAAGTGCCAAATCTTCTGATCTTACTTGTTTAAACATAAAGGTACGCATTGGGGCCATTGCTTTCTCAAAGGCTACTGATTGAGAAATCGTACCTTCTGAAAGTGGCAAATAGGCATCTTCATAGATTTGAGTAAAGACTGGATTCATTACAAATAAGGTCAAAAAAAGCGCTAAGCCAACTAACACTTGGTTAGGCGGCGTTGACTGTAATGCTAAAGCTTTTCTTGCAAATGATAAAATAATAATAATTCGCGTAAAGCATGTGGTCATAACAATAATGGAGGGTGCTAAAGATAATACTGTCAACAGAATTATAACTTGAACTGTTGACGTTAACCCAGAGTCGCCAGATCCAACTTTCAGTTCAATATTGGGTATACCAATCCCATTATCAGCAAAAGTAATCCCTGTCAGAATTAAGACCATAAAAATAACCAGAAGCCAAATTAATTTATTTTTCATTTGACCCCCGTTTTTTAACTTTTTCCAAAATATCAGAAAAAGTTTTTGGTATCTCAGTTAATGTTTTATGCATAATAAATTCTGAAGGTTCTTTATCTGGCAGAGGCTGGAGGTGATTAACTTCATCAAGTTTAGTCATGCCTAATTTGTCAGTATATAAAAAATAATGTTTCTCACCAAATGCAATAAGCCACAAACTTTTATCTGCGGCTAAATTGATTTTTTCAATTACTTTGATATGGCGAGAATTCAAACCCTTTGTATACATGGTTGATAAGTAACGGGTTGTAAAAAAAGCTGAGGCTACAACAACAATAATCGTTATGACGTAAGCGACGATACTCATGGCACCGTTACCTTTCTACCCAATTACCTTTTTAACCGCTTCAATGACACGGTCTGCTTGAAAAGGTTTAACGATAAAATCTCTTGCCCCTGCTTGAATAGATTCAATAACCATGGCTTGTTGTCCCATTGCAGAACACATTACAATTTTTGCACTTGGATCATTTTTTTTGATTTCTTTAACTGCTTGAATACCATCAACCTCTGGCATTGTGATATCCATGATGACTAGATCAGGCAATAACTCTTTATATTTCTCAATAGCCTTCTGGCCATTTTCAGCCTCACCAACTACCTCATACCCGTTCTTTGTTAAAACATCCTTAATCATCATGCGCATAAATGCTGCATCGTCAACGACCAAAATGCGATTTGCCATTTTGTTTCCTCCTTAAGTTAATTAGAATTCAAACGATTTTGAGAAACCACTATTTCGGTAATGCGTACACCGTAGTTTTCATCTACGACAACAACTTCACCTTTTGCAATAATCTTGCCATTGGCAAGAATATTAAGCGATTCACCCACCAACCGGTCAAGTTCAATGACACTGCCTGTTGCAAAATCTAAAATATCGCTTATTTTTTTTGATGTTCTTCCAAGCTCAACTGTAATCTCTAATGGAACATCGCGAATTAAACTGATATCACTATGTATACCACCAAATTGAGCAGACCCATCAAAATTCTCAAATTGTACATTTCGTGCATCGACAGGTTGTCTTTGCATCATTGGATCAACATAGGGCTGCTGAGGATAACTTTGTTGTGGAAAGCCTTGTTGCGGGTAACCTTGTTGAGGATATCCCTGTTGCTGGTAACCTTGAGCTGCGTAGTCAGGCTGTTGGTATCCTTGTTGTGGCATTTGTTGTGGCATTTGTTGTGGCATTTGTTGTGGTTGAACATTTGGAGCTCGTGATGGCTCCTCCTTTTTTGGAGGTGCTTGCTTAGCAGTATTATCGGATTGATTGCCCGCCATTAGACTTGATACCAATTGTTTTGCAACATCGATCGGCATTAATTGCATGATTTCAGAATCGATGAGGTCACCTACTGTCATGCGAAAAGAAATCATGACCACTTTTTCAGCGGGATCAAGGCCTATTCTCTCCTCTGTCAGATTGGATAAGTCGTCATAAATCGCCTCTGGAGGCGAGATATCAACCTTCTTGCCAATCATTTCAGAAAGAGATGTAGACGATGAACCAATCATTTGATTCATGGCTTCACCGATTGCAGAAAGATGTAAATCCGTCAACTCAGAATCAATATTAGTGCCATCTCCGCCCATCATTAAGTCTGTAATTATTTTAACGTCTTTTTCGTTGATAATCAACAAGTTTACACCTTCAATACCCACTTTATATTGAATATTGATGGTGACACAGGGTTCGTTAAAGCGACCGACAAGTTCTTGTAAAGATATTTCAGATACTTTAGGGGTGGTAATGGTCACCTTTTGACTAAGTAATGTGAATAACGTTGTCGCCGCAGTGCCCATACTAATATTACCAACTTCACCTAATGCGTCCTTTTCTTCTTCTGTCAACAGAGTCATATCAGCTTGACTGTCTCCGGAGTCTGAGCTAGAACCACTGAGCAATGCGTCTATTTCTTCTTGAGAAAGCATATCAACCATCTAGCACATCTCCTTCCTCTTTGACTCTAGTAACACGAATAGCCATGTGGTTTTTATTAATGCCCGGTTTACCATAATATTTCAATTCGTCTTTTACATATACTTCTAGTTCATCTTCTACCTTAGCATTTAGAACAATTACATCACCTACACTTAGTGATAGCAGCTCACTGACACTGATGCTTGATCTTCCCACGATGGCTCTAAGTGGTACGGAAGATTGCTCAATATTAGTAGAAATCGCTCTGATTTCTTGGGGTGTTTTGTCTTTTCTTATGTTTCCGCTGAACCACAACTTAGAAGAGAGATTGGGTAATATTGGTTCAATAACATAATGAGGAATGACAACATTAATCATCCCTTCAGTATCACCAACACGAAAACTAAATGTGATCAGTGCAATTGATTCACTGGGAGATACAATTTGAGCAAATTGAGAATTTGTTTCAATTTGCTCTAATTTTGGCTTAAGTTCAATGATGGTCGCCCAGGATTCACGCATTAGATTAATGAACTTCACTAAAATATTCCGAAGCAATACCTCTTCAATCTCTGTGAGAGCACGGGATTCTTTAAGTAAAGGGTTTTTCCCTTGTCCACCTAACAATCGCTCCACCATGGCGAAAGCAACATCGTTAGAGACATCGATAATAATTTGACCTTCAAGAGGAGCAAAATTAACAATTCCTAATATAGCTGGATTAGATATAGAATTACTGAATTCACTGTAAACCATACTTTGAGTCGAGAGAACGTCAATTTCTACAACCGAACGCAAATAACCGCTTAAAAAGTTATTAATCAATCGTGCAAGGTTATCATGAATGACTTCTAATGTTCGTAATTGCTCTTTAGCAAACTTGTCAGGTCTTCTAAAGTCATATTTTTTTACTTTTTTCTCTTTTTTCTCTTCTTCCATTTCGGCAACATCTACTTCGCCGGCACTTAGAGCACTCAGTAGGTCATCTATCTCATTTTGAGACATTACATCCGACACAATGTTACCTCCCCCGACTAAGTCAACTCGTTACTGAATAATGAATTCAAGAAAAAATACATTGGTGATCGTTTCAGAGTCAGATTCCAAAAGCTCGATGGCTATTTCAGTGAGATCTTCTTGAACACGGTCAAGATTTGCAAGTTGAACCGCAGTTCTTGACATAAAGTATTTTCTGAATTCGTTGATCAACAACGTTTGTTTTTCTGGAAGGATAGCAGTCATTTCTTCACCGACATATTGAATTACAGAGTTAAATTTCAACACTGTTTTTCTTGTAGTCGGTTGATTTGGATCCATGGTGATATTTGTATATTGCTCACCTAGTGGAAATTCCAAATGTACAATATGAACTTCCTCAACTGCAGGTTCACGGTTAAGTAAAAAAACTGCCGCGACAACTCCGATAATCACCAATACAAGACCAATACCACCAAAAATTAAGATTTTTTTCATTTAGGCACCTCTATTAAATTACAATTCAACTTGTTAGTGCTTTTCCGCACTGAATGATGTTATAACAATTCCTTTTGGAGCCCCCCTTCTTTAGGAACACCTGATTCTAATGACTTATATTCCCCGTTTTCAAGAGTGATAAACCATAAAGTGATCATCATGTATTCTCTAAAGTTATAAGGCTCTATTTTTGTTCCAAGCATCTGAACATCCTATTGAAAAATACCGTATTGGCTACACGCTATACTCATTAGTTTGACCTTCTATGCGAATCAGCCGATTCACAAAAATCGGCTGATCAGAATAGAAAACTTATCCCAATAATCAATTGTCAGACATCATCCTTATAAATCAGTCCGGAACTAGGCAAAATACCAGTCTTCTGCCTATATTGTACTATTTTTTCGACAACTTCGTCAATACTTTCGCGAACGATAATTTTCTTATCCGAAAGTAAGCTAATAACCGTATCCGGAGTTGATTCCATAAATTCAAATTGATCGCAATTTACAAAAAATTCTTTGCCGTTTAATCGACTGAGTTTTATCATATTTTCTCCCTTTAAATCACCCTTGGACATTGGTCCAAGGGTGATTTAATACCTCTTAATTACTTCTTTAACAAACGCTTCGCTTTTTGTTTAATAACTCACCTATTGCTTATCGCTTCAAGTTAACTAACTCTTGCAGCATCTCATCAGTAGTTGTAATAACACGGGAGTTGGCTTGGAAACCACGTTGTGTTGTAATCATTTCTGTAAACTGTTGAGACAAGTCCACGTTGGACATTTCTAAAGATCCAGGTGCCAAGGCTCCGAAGCTACTGTTACCAGGGATACCAAATCGAGGACTCCCTGAGTTCGGTGTATCTACAAACATGTTAGCGCCAATTTTTTGAAGACCCACTGGGTTATCAAAATCTGCAAGGGCTAATGTTCCCAGTGTTTGACGCTCGCCATTGGTATAGGTACCGACCACATCACCGGTTTGCGAAATGCTGAAGCTAGAAAGGGTACCGGATGAGTTACCTGTGATTTTTTTACCCTTCGCATCACTGGTGGCTGCATAGTGTGTCAAATTGGCAAAGGCATTTTTGATTGGAGAAATGGTGTTGTTATATAGGGGAATCACAACATTTGTAGCCCCTGGAGTTGCCAGTGTCATTGAAATATTCGGCACCAGTGTGCCACCTGTAGCATAGCCGCCGGCATTCAAATCACCATTTGCCAAGGTGAAGATTCCTTGAAAAACGCCCTGCTCATTAAATTTAGCATAACGAGCATTGGCATTGGCTGCGATTGCTGGTGCATATACTACTGGGGCTAAATTACCAATCCCAGTAGGTGGAACCATTGAAGGGTTGGTCATCTGAATATTTCTATAAGAACCTTTATTAGTACCATCATCGAAAAGTATTTTTTCACCAAAATTCACCGATACCGAATGGACGTTACCTAAACTATCATAGACATCTACAGAAGTAGAATAGGCGATATTGGTGGCTGGGTCTACAGCCGCTGCAAAATTGATGTTACTACTAATCTCGATTTGATCCGTCGCGGTTGCTGTTTTAGTAGAAGTTTTGTCAATTCTAATAGCCTGATTGTCAGATCCCAACACTTTGAAACCGCCTGAAGTTACCAAGTAACCAAGTTTATCTACAGAAAAGTTACCAGCACGGGTATAAAATTTATTTTGTAAGTTAGGATCATTGGTAACGGTGAAAAAGCCATTTCCGTCGATCATTAAATCCGTTGGGTTGTCTGTACGTTGTGTTGAGCCTTTAGCGTGGTTAACATCCATGGCCCCAACTGTAACGCCCAAACCGATTTGTCTAGGGTTTGTACCACCAAGACCACCCTGAGGTGACCCTGCACCTTGTATTGTCTGTGAGAATACTTCTTGGAATGTAACAGTATTGCCTTTAAAGCCCACTGTATTAACATTTGCAATGTTATTACCGATTGTATCCATTTTTGCTTGGTGAGCTCTTAATCCTGAAACTCCCGAAAACATTGAACGCATCATAGTATTGACCTCCCGTGTTGCGCGTTGTCCCGTCAGTCAGTCAGGGACAGATTAGCCTCCATAAGGTCCAGCTAAAGTAGAATCGCGCCGTTGATGTTAGTGATAATCTGCTCTTTTAAGTCATCTTTCTTTGATGCTGTGATAATTGTTTTATTGTTGATACTTGCAATTAAGACATTGTCACCGAGAACGATTACAGCATCCTTGATTCCCTTTTTTGAAGCTTGATCCATGGCCTCAGAAACCCGTTTGAGATCGGTATCAGAAAGTGTTACAGACCGTGATTGTAAACGCTCCATAGCATGTTTACTGATAGTCACCTCACTGGGGGTTTGCAAGTCTCGTAGGATTTCTTCAAAGGATTTTACCGGTTGATTATGTGGTGCTTGCGAAATATCCCTTTGTGAAATCTGAGTTGCCGACTTTTGTACTCGGTTGAGAATGGCCCTATTATCAATGGGTTGATGCATACCATTCACCTCCGTTTTTATTCATATGCTGTTGCCGCCTGCGCTTGACTTAACAATAAATTAAGTTGCTCTATCTGCAATTTTTTCAAATCTGTCAAGGTTTCGTTAATTTTATCAAGTGCGGTTGTTTGTTTTGTTAAGGCTTCTGTTTGTTTCAATATAGCTGCATTCATGGCTGCTAGATCTTTAGCTTGTTGTGTGCCTGTTGTTCCTGTAGATTCCATAAGCTTTTTAATCGCTTGTACTTCAGTCATGGTACCAGTAGATGTTTTGCTCATTTCTTGCATTGTTTCTACCGAGCTAAACTGGGCCATTTGAGCAATAAAATCTTTATCTTGTAAAGGCTCAAGCGGATTTTGATTTGCAAGTTGTGTCATTAAAATATGCAAGAATTGATCTCTACCCATCTCTTGACTGATTTTAATATTGCTATCTTTTTCTTTAATAGCCAATGCGTCTAAATAGTCTTTGTTGTCTTTTGTTAAAACCGACGTAAACGCTGGTTTACTGGTTGTTGTTGTTGGCGTCGAAGTAACACTATCAATTGCCATATAATCCTCCTTTACGCGTAATGTTCAAACTGTGAATTGCCAATTAAACTGACAAGACTCTTTTGATATTGGGTTTCTATTTTTTCAAGTTGAGCAATGCCCCCTGGAGATCTTCTGCCACGTTTAGAGTGTCCTGAACCCTGGTGCTGCCCATTGGATTTTTCTTTTGCTACATTAACATCAAAAGACATATCCCCAAAACCCTTATCTTTTAAACTGTTTTTCAAGTCACTTAGGTTACTTTCAATTACTTCCTTGACCATCTGAGATGCTACTTCAAACTTAGCGATCACAGAATCTTTATGCACTTCAATTTTCAGCTCTACTTTGCCCAATTCCTCTGGCTTTAATTTAATAATCATTTCTGAATGTTCGCCAACTTTTAGTGGTTGTTTAACCATGGCTTCTTTGATTTGATCCAGTATCGCCGCTGGAGAAACCGGTGTTTTTATGACTTCTTTAGTACTCAAAATAGAATCACTCTTGTCGATTTGCATTAAACCCTGAAACCGTTCTGCACTTTCAACAGGTGCGTTTGAGGTTGACTTGACTCCGCTGGCCAGGTGTTTGGCATCTTTCTCGTCTTGAGTTTGATTACCACGTCCCGAGTCAGTTGAAGTCTCTTGGCTTGAGGCCACTAGAGTAACACCCTCACCACCAACTTTTAACGACTCATCAAGTGTCCCTTCAACAACTGCGCCATCAATTAACTTGACAGCATTGACTGTTTCTGTGACCACCGACTGATTGACCTGAACTTCAGTGACACCGTAAGCTTCAAGCATCTGAGCAAATTGTTGTTGTGGTTTTAACACCGATTGATTTTCCATGAGTTTAGCAACTTGCGCTTCTATAGCTTGAGTCAGTTCAACAACTGTCACCTTCGGCGTTTCTACCGCTGTTGTTGCTGTTGCTGCTGTCACTACTGTTGTTGCTACCGTGGCTGCAGGTTTTTCTAGGTCAGCGGCACTTTCAGTCGGTAAAACAGCCGGCGGCACTTCAGTAGATGTAGCCTTGCCCAGAGCTTCTGTCAATAGGGTTTCAAAGTTTTCGTTTGATACCAAGTTTTGGCCCTCTGGAGTCTTACTCGTAGTCCCCTGACTACCATTAACTTGGTCTAGAAGCTCAACTTGAATCTCAGAGTCCAAATTACCCGTGGTGATTGAAAGCTCTTGATTGATTTCTGGTATTAAAAAAAGAGCTCCTGGCACTTGAACGGACACTTCATCCTTAGCAGTCTTAACTAGCTCTTCTTGTAATACATCTTCAATTGGCTTTTCACTTTGAGTACTTTTCTCAGAGTTAGTCTGAACCTTACTCTTGGTATCACTAACACTGTTTTCCTTGGGTGTATTCACTTTTTCGCTTTGATCAGTGTTGCTGGCAGCTACTGATTCTTGTTTGGTCTCCGGTTTATTTTCCCTAACCCTAGCTGCAGAAACTTCTTTTACAGGCTGTTGATAAGGCCTTTCAAAGGTTTTGACGTTGTTTTCCCTAGCGCTGTCCACTCGAATTCTCATATCGATAGGCCTTTCAATTTCACCAGGCCTTGTATTTTGCCTTTGGGCAACCACTTGGGCAAAAGGTTTATCTTGGGGTGTTTCTGACTGCAAAATACGGCGATAGTTTGCAGTTTGAGGCGGTGTTACTTGAGGTAATGCGGAATTGGTTATTGTTTTCATAATTGTGTTATAACCTCCTTTTTAGAGGTCAGGTAAAGCGAGCTTTGTTGAAATTTCTGTTGAGATGCTGTTGTCAAGGTACGATAACACTGAAGCGATTTTCTTAGCGGGAAAAGATTGCAACAAATCCAGTGCCAACTGTTGATCTGAAATCACAATTTCCTGACCATTTTCAAGAGCGTAGCGTTTGATTTGTCCTGTATTCCAGTAGAGTCGTTTAATGATCTCTGCAGTCTTTTTATCATCCACTTGGCTGTATATGTTAACCAGCTCACTGATGTTATCGTCATAAGACTTATAAATGTTTAACGATTTTAACAAATCCCCAGTAAAATTATCAACGCCCAAATGTAGCAATTGACTTTCTTTGATGCCATTTACTAATGATGTCAGATAAGCATCGTCATTGACTTTTGCCAGTATCTCCCCGGACCTTTTTGGGCCAAGGACTTCAAAAATTGCAACCAGCTCTTCTAAGGGATAAACATCAACAGAACTCAGTTGAGAAACCAGTTGATCCATTGGCTTTCCGGCTAGTATTTGCGCCGTGTGAGACAAGGTGATTTTCAGTTTATCTTGTGAAGACAAGTATGATTTGATGGCCATGGAGATGGTTTCGTCCATTTCTGCATAAATACCCTTCAGTGAATTTGCATCTAAATAGGGCACAACTTCACCCACTTTGTCTGGGGTCATATAGGTAGCCAAGGCAGCAATATATTCAAAGCCATCGATACGCTTAGTGAGTATCTCTTGAAAAGCTTTAATCCTATCATTTAGAGATAACTCTTGAAGAATTGCAGCTTGCTTTTTGTAATCATCAATTTGTTCTTGGGCTATTTGCTCAAGGGTTGATTGGACCACATTAGGTTTTAAACTTTGACGTCGTTTTTCTTCAAGAATCTTCTCGGTTTTAGTAGGATCAAGTCTTACCATACTTCTGATAACACTCTCGTAAGTAGCAGGGTCATCATTCTCAATCAAATTCAACTTATCAACCGCTTGCTTTTGATCAAGTGAAATCAGGTAATTAGCAATTGTCACCAACTGTTTTTCATCATCCTGCGGGGTGGGGATACTCTTAAAGTAATTGCCAATTCCCCCAGGCACCTGTGACAAAATCCCATTGCTCATTAGCTTAAATTCTGGTGAAAAACTATATAAACCCCAAATCACCAGCGCCGGGATTACTAAAAACACGACGAGAGCAATCAATATATTCTTCATTTTATCCTCCCTTTATGTTTCATTTTAGTCTCCCTGGCGATTCTTTGTGGCATTGAAAGTCACAATTTGATCCACTAATTGGGCTTCTGCATAATTTTGAGCTTCCTCAAATTCTTTCACAGCCCTTTCCTTTAGTTTTTCAAATTTCTTCTTCTCCTGAGTTGCTTTAACCAGTTCAATTCTCGCTGTTATAATGGCCAACTCCGCTTCGCGTATGGCTTTACTCAGCCGTTCAAATTCGTCTTTGAACCACGCCTCATTGGTTTGATAAAATTGCAAATCACTGGCCTTCAAGCCCCTTAAAAAATGATCGTACTTTTCAATCACAAAATCTTCTTTTTTAGATTCAAGTTCAGCTTTCTCTCTTACCAAACCTTCTTTTTTAGCAATACAAACACCTAATTGATTTTTCTTTTGAAATTCTTCGTCTTCTCTAAACTTCAGGACTTTTTCATATCTAAAGGTGAAAGCCATCACACGCCTCTATTCATTAAATGTCAATAAGGCCCCAATTTATTAATTATCGATCAGCGCCTCAAGTAATTCTATGGCATCTGGCAAGTCAACTTTTTCGTGCATCCCTTGTCTTAAAAACAACATCATCCGTTCATGTTTATTAATCGCCATATCCACTTTGGGATTACTGCCTTTTGCATAGGCGCCAATGTTAATTAAATCTTCGGAAGTAGCATAAACAGCCAATAGCTCCTTGAGGGCCATGGACGCAATCCGATGGGGTTCGTCAATGATGTTAGGCATAACACGACTGATGCTCTGCAAAATGTCAATCGCCGGAAAATGCCCCTGATTAGCCAGCCTCCTGGCCAGCACGATATGTCCATCTAAGATACCTCTAACCGCATCCGTAATGGGTTCATTCATATCATCACCATCTACCAATACCGTGTAAAGAGCAGTGATAGAACCATTTTCACTATTACCAGCTCGCTCCAGTAATTTAGGTAATGTCGCAAATACAGATGGCGTATACCCCCGGGTCACCGGCGGTTCTCCAATGGCCAAGCCAATTTCTCTTTGCGCCATTGAAAACCGCGTTAAAGAGTCCATCATGAGCATGACATTTTTGCCTTCGTTTCTAAAATACTCTGCAATAGAGGTCGCTACCATAGCAGCTGTCACCCTTACCAAGGCAGGCTTTTCGGAAGTGGACACCACAAGAACCGAACGTTTTAGCCCCTCTTCCCCTAAATCATTTTCAATAAATTCACGAACTTCCCTGCCCCGCTCACCCACAAGTGCAATGACGTTGATATCTGCATTGGTATTTCTGGCAATCATGCCAAGCAAGGTGGATTTACCCACGCCACTGCCCGCAAAAATACCTACCCGTTGGCCAATGCCAATGGTAAGCATACTGTCTATGCACTTAACACCTAAACTAAGAGGCTCAACGATTCTTCTTCGCAATAATGGATTTGGCGGTTCGTTATGAACAGGCCATAGGGTGCCAAATCCCAGAGGACCTTTGCCGTCAATGGGATTACCTACACCATCTATAACACGTCCGAGAAGATGATCGCCAACCTGTAAAGATAAGCCACGACCACTGCCCACAACACGACACCCTGGTCCGACCCCTTTCATATCGCCAAGGGGCATGAGCAGCACTTTATCACCATTGAATCCAACCACCTCACTGAGAACCCCAATGGTATCGTTAATCGGGTAAATGGTGCAAACCTCCCCGATTTTAACTTGGGGGCCGCTGGATTCAATGGTCAAACCTACTAACTTAGTGACCCTTCCCATAAATCGAAGGGGGTTAAGATGCCCTAGGGCAGTGCTGTATTTTTCTAACACGTTAATCACTCACCAATAACGCCTCAAACAACTCTTTGACTTGATCCAGTTGTGTTTGAATGCCGACGTCGATTACGCCAGCTTGCGTTTCAATATAGACCTGACCAGGTTTCAAGGCGTAATCAGCTTTTATTTCCAACGTATCGATATTTTCTGCCATGGCCAGAACCTTATCCTTAAGTGCAAAGGCGTAATTATAATCTCTTTCGCTGACGCGAATCACAACCGACTCAGTATAAGCCATATTTGACATACCCACACGGATCAGCTTTTCCACATATTCTGGTGTTTGGTATGTCTCTCCAAGTATTTTTTCAAGGCTATCCAAAACCAATTGAATTGATTCCTTTTCCAATACCCGCAGCATATTTTCTCTTTTTTCATGCCAATCCGCTTTAATTGCTAAAGCCTCTTGAATGAGCTGCTCCGCTTTGTTTTGGCCCTCTAAGAACCCGTCATTGAGCCCCTGATCGTAAGCCTCTTGTTTCGTTTTTTCAAAAAGTGCTTTTGCTTGATCAATCGCTTCAGATTCTATGCGGTGGGCTGATGTTTGAGCATCGGCTAATAATGAATTGACATCTTCTTGGGCCTGAGCCATCATACTGTCAATTTCCAGCTCGCTTTGTGACATTTGATTGGCATGAATAGTATGGGTGTCATTTTGCCACCCGTGGGTTTCTGTACCATCTTCTCCATGGGTGTCTTCATCACCCGAGTGCCTGCTTGCTCGCTCCCCGGAGTGTCGGCTTCCATGACCCTTTAAATCGAAAAAGGCATCTTGATTGATGGTAATGGTTGCAGGAATGAGTAGACGCTCATCACCAATCTTAACCCTTGAGGATTTGATGATTTTAGACAATGATTTCATCTCCTCCACCACGTGAAATAATAATCTCGCCAGCTTCTTCTAGCTTGCGTATGATATTAACAATTTTCTGTTGCGCTTCCTCTACATCTCGTACTCTAACAGGTCCCATAAACTCCATATCCTCAGCCAGTGTTTCTGACATCCGTTTAGACATGTTACCGAAGATTAAACTCTTAACTTCATCCGTAGAACCTTTTAAGGCCACAGCAAGCTCACTATTATCAACCTCACGAATAAACCGTTGAACAGAAACAGAATCCAAATTAGTGATATCTTCAAAGACAAACATCCTTTTGCGAATCTCTTCAGCTAAATCAGCCTCTTGAATCTCAAGGGTTTCCATAATGAATTTTTCAGTACCCCGATCAACTGCATTAAGGATATCAACAATGGCTTGAATCCCACCAGTAGATGAGTAATCTTGCGTAACCATAGAAGACAACTTTCTCTCAAGTACAAGTTCAACTTCTTTAATGACCTCAGGTGATGTAGCCTCCATTTGAGCAATCCGCTGAGCAACATCAGCTTGTTTTTCTTGAGGTAAAGAACCGAGAATTGTAGCAGCTTGATTAGCACTGAGATAAGATAAAATCAAAGCCAAAGTTTGTGGATGCTCATTTTGAACAAAGTTCAGCAGTTGTGAAGCATCTGCTTTACGAACAAAATCAAAGGGTCGCACTTGCAATGAGGCTGTTAACTTATTGATAATTTCAAGCGCTTTCTGAGATCCCATAGCCTTTTCAAGTACTTCTTTAGCGTAATTAATACCCCCCTCAGAAATGAACTCTTGGGCAAGACAAATTTGATAAAACTCCTCAAGTATCATTTCTTTTTCATCAGGTGAGACTTTACGCATATTTGCAATTTCTAATGTCAATTCTTCAATTTCTTCCTCTTGTAAGTGACTGAAGATCTTAGCGGATTTATCTGGCCCTAGAGCAATTAACAAAATTGCAGACTTTTCTTTACCACTCATACCGCTTTTCTTTGCCATTTCACACCCCTATATGATTACTATTTAGTCTTCGTTCAACCAAGAGCGTAAAAGTTGAGCAACCGCTTCTGGTTTTGAATCAATAAATTTCTCAATTTGATATTTGGGGCTTGATTTGTCTTGGAACTCGGTATTGATTTCTTCCAATTCCTCTTGTTCTTCGATGATTTCCTGTGCCACTTTGAGACTAGAAGCCCGTCGTCTAATCATAATAAATGTGACTAATCCAGCCACTGCAACGATTCCTAGTATGACACCAAACACCCAAACTGGGACATTGAAAATCGCAAAGGGTTTTGGCCCAAGAGGGATTTCAGGTTCCACGTAGAAATTTTTAGCAACTACCGTGACACCTTTGGTATCTGCAACTCCAGTTGCTGCTGCAACCAGTTGCATTACCTCTGTTTTGTGCTCTTCTGTAAGTATTTCATCAACTAAAACTTTTTGATTTATAATGATAGCTACAGAA
This sequence comes from uncultured Fusibacter sp., assembly GCA_964522015.1. Lineage (GTDB taxonomy): Bacteria > Bacillota > Clostridia > Peptostreptococcales > Acidaminobacteraceae > QQWI01. The sequence goes on from CAZFST010000018.1 coordinate 81,375, forward strand.
ACATTCGTAATTTGACCCTCAGCTTTAGTAATTGTCTTTTGAAGTTCATTTAACTCATAATTTAATATTTCCTGAGATTTAGTGTAGTCCGAATTCCCATCGGTGCTAGTGGGGAAATTTGGGGTCTCTGCGGTATTCGTATCTGTACCTGCAGCTCCCCCCGCTGCACCATTCACTACATTTTCTTTTAACGTATTCATAGAACGCAATAGACCTTCAGTTGCACCTTCAATCGGTGTTGTGAACTGGACTATGTTTGTGACTTCCTTATCAAAGTCCAGTTTCACGTTGGCCTTTACCAAGACATTATCTGGGCCATATATTTCGCCCAAAAATTCAGCTATATTTTTATCCAACCGATTCTCAACTGTTACTTTGAGCTCATCTTGGCGGTTAGAAAAACCCACTTCTGAATCAGTACCAGTTTGATTCAGTTGGGCCCCAGTTTGATCGATCACGGTAATTTTATCTGCTGTTAAGCCTTTCACAGCACTTGTAATATAGTTTACAATACCCTGTACTTGCTCATCCGATAGGGTTTTCCCTCCACGAACTGTTAACCTTACAGAGGCGCTTGATACATCTTCTTCTAAATTCAAAAAACTACTGGTTGCTTTTACGTTCAAAATAACTGAAGCAGCCTCTACATTTTGTAACGTACGCAACGAATCTGCAATTTCAGTTTGTTGTGCAAGGAGGAACATGCGATTCTTTTCTTCAGTGGTCTGTGTAAAGGTAATCTGTGACCACACATCATCCCACGAAAATCCTTCACTTGAGGTCAAACCCGACAGGGTTAAATCCATCCGAGCCTTATCAATGGATTTTTCTTCTACCAAAATGGTGCTGGTATTATCTTCGGTTTTATAGGCAATACCTAATTCATCTAATTTAGTTGTGATTTCTCCAGCCTTTTGTAAATCCAAATTACGATTTAAGACAACGTATTTGGGCCGGGTAACCAACATGATAGCAAGAGCTACAATGATGATAAATGCAATACCACCCCCAATAAAAACCCAACGCATTCTCTTGTCTAAAGAGCCATACCAATCCATTACTTGGGTTCGCAAACGCGCGATCAATTCAGCCATTTAATTTTCCTCCGTCAGAATTGAATACGCATGAGCTCTCTATAAGCCTCAAGCACTTGATTGCGAATTTCCAAGCCATAGTTAAGTACAATTTCAGCCTTTTGAGCAGCAATCATAGCATCATGTAAATTATCGACATCACCAATGGCCACCATTTTTTCGTATTGCTGGGCTGATTTTTCAGCCTCATTCAAAGAGGTAATCGCTTGGTTTAAGCTTTCGCCAAAATTAATGGGTTTAATATTTGAAGAAGCAACATGATCTTTAGAAACAAGTCGCGGCAAATTATTGACTGAGGTAATATTCATCGTCTATTATCTCCCTATATCAAGGGCCTTCATGGCCATGGATTTAGCACTATTCAAACTGGTGACATTTGCCTCATAGGCCCTCGTGGCAGAAATCATATTAATCATTTCTGTCACGGTATCCACATTGGGCATTAATACATAACCTTCAACGTCAGCATCCGGGTGTCCAGGGTTGTAAACCTTCTTAAAGGGGCTTTGATCCTCAACCACATTTGAAACCTCCACGCCACTACCAGATGCATTACCTGATAGACTGCCTTTTTGAGCAAGAAGGTCCTCAAAGCTATTACCATTTATTTGACGAACAATAGCAACCTGCCGACGATAAGGTGTACCAGCTGCAGTACGAGTGGCATTGGCATTGGCAATATTACGGGAAATAACATCCATTCGGAGCCTTTCGGTTGTCATCCCTGAAGCACTGACATTCATTGATTTAAAGAAGCTCATAATCTACCTCCCAACGCGAATAGCGGCTTTCAAACGACGAATTTGGTTATTGACATCTGTTGTCATTGCATTGTATTTAATACTATTTTTAGCGAGTTCCGCCATTTCAACATCAACATTGACATTATTGCCATCGATTCGAAGGCTAGAACCACTTTCAGTCACAACTTGTGCAGCCCCAGAACCCATAACATCCATATGATTTGGATGAGTTTTATAGATGGATTTACGGCTACCCGCTAGATAACCATCCAGTACATTTTCAAAGACAACATCTTGACGCTTGAAGCCCGGTGTATTGACATTGGCAAGATTGTTAGAAAGAACCGATTGCCTTAGCCAGCTGGCATCCATGGCTTTTTTTTGAGTATCCAGTGCCTGAAAAGCTTGATTAAGCATCGTTGCCTCCTTTAATCTCTTATAAAAACTTAAATGGTCACAATAAACGTAAATTCCACAATAAAACCTGAAGTACTTGTCTTCAATTGCTTCATCGGCAAGTAGATAGATTCTCTAAAATGCAAAAAATATTATAAAAATGCCATTAAACTAATCTCAAATCTCATTATACCACATCTATGCCTGATTTGAAGGGTTCTACGCTAGATGTTGCCAAAAACAAAAAAAAACTTCTTAAAGGCAAGGTGCCTTCAAAAAGTTTTCTTATCTAAGTCCTAAATAAAACCACTATCGTCTGTTTTTTTGTAGTTCAGGCAACAATTTTTCATTTAGAATACGAATATGCGTACCCTTCATTCCCAATGAACGCGACTCAATGACCCCAGCACTTTCGAATTTACGAAGGGCATTAACAATCACCGAACGGGTAATGCCTACGCGATCTGCAATCTTGCTAGCAACCAACAAACCTTCATCCCCATTTAATTCTGCAAGGATGTGCTCGATTGCTTCAAGTTCAGAATATGACAGTGTTGCAATCGCCATTTGAACAACCGCTTTTTTTCTAGCATCTTCTTGGAAGTCATCAGAACGAGACCGGATAATTTCCATGCTCACAACCGTGGCTGCAATTTCAGCTAAAACTAGATCTTCATCTGTAAAAAGATCATCGTGTCTTGCAAGGAGCATTGTTCCAAGTCTTTCGCCATTTCCGTAAATCGGAACAATGGTAATGAACTTATCAAAGCTACTCTCTTCGTTCATTAAAACCTCTAGCAATTTTTCACCAGTCAAGTTAGCTAAAGTATCGTTAATTAACAAAAGTCTTTCGTTATAACCATCTGGGAAACTTTCAGAACCCAATGTCTCATCAAAGATAATGGCACTGTCTTCAGCGGCAATTAAACTGACGCCAATCATTTTGCCCCGTTTGCTTGCAACGTAAACATTTGAGTTAAGTGTATCTTTTAATAAAATTGCAAGATCGTTAAAAGAAACAGCCTTATCGCCAATGTTTTGCAATACCTTGTTTAATCTACGGGTTTTTTCAAGTAGTGTGCTTGCCATGTGATTCCTCCTCAGTTAAGTGATTACTTACTCAGCGTTTTCGCTGTTCGGCAATTCTCTTTTATAGCCACAAGCTTTGTTGGTACAGCTTATTTCGTGGCGGCTTTTTGTTTGATATAGGACTAATGCCTCTTTACAAAGAGGACAAGGTTCTCCAGTTGGTTTGTGCCAGCTCATAAAGTTACACGCTGGAAACTTTGAACAGCCATAAAAATTCTTCAGCTTTTTAGTTTTACGCTCGATGATTTCACCCTCTTCACAGCTCGGGCAATGAACCCCTATCTTTTTTAAGATAGGTCTTGTATGGTCGCATTCAGGATACCTGCTGCATGCAAGAAATTTTCCAAACCGGCCAAATTTGATGACCATCCTAGCTTGACACACATCGCATATTTCATCTGTTTCTTCTACGATTTCAACCTTTTCAAGGACTTTTTGAGCCTCTTCAAGATCAGGTTTAAGGGTTTCGTAAAACTCAGAAATAATCGATTTCCATGGAACGCCTTGAGACTCAACTGCGTCAAGCTTAGCTTCCATACTAGCTGTAAAATTAACATCTACAATCGTTTTAAAATGATTCTTCATAATATCATTGATGAGAATCCCAAGCTCAGTTGGTTTTAAGGATTTTTTATCCTTCTCAACGTAACCCCTAGCTAAGACAGTAGAAATCGTTGGTGCATAGGTACTCGGACGTCCAATGCCCATCTCTTCCATTGCCTTTACAAGAGCTGCCTCTGTATAACGGGCAGGTGGCTGTGTAAAATGCTGCTCTGGGGTGATATTCAAAGCTTCTAATTTTAGACCTTCTACCAAGTCAGGTAAAGTCGTTTCTTTCGTTTTATAAAAACTATAGACATTCAAGAAACCATCAAATTGCATGACGCTACCGTTAGCTTTAAAATGATTACCTTGATTGACAAGGGTGGCAGCTGTCTGATCAAAAATAGCGTCTGCCATATGGCTGGCGACATATCGTTCCCAAATCAGTTGATATAACTTATGTTGATCTTTAGTCAAATACTCAACAACACTATCAGGTGTCATTTCAACATAAGAAGGGCGAATGGCTTCGTGGGCATCCTGAGCATTTTTAGCGGCTTTACCGGTTTGAGCTTTGCCTTTAAACTGAGAACCATATGTGGTTTCAATAAAATTAAACAAATCCGCAGTGGCCTCTGGTGAAATACGGGTGGAATCCGTACGCATATAGGTAATCAGACCGACAGTACCCTCAGCAACAGCCACACCTTCATAGAGCTGCTGTGCAAGCATCATGGTCTTTTTAGTAGAAAATCCATATCTAGTAGAAGCCTCTTGTTGCAAGCTAGAGGTGATAAAAGGCGGATACGCTTGACGTTTCTTCGTCTTTTTAATCACTTCAAGAACCGTAAATGTATCATCCATGGACTCTAAAATAGCATCAACAGACGCTTTATCATTCAGTTCTAGTTTCCCATCCCCTTGACCAAAAAATTGAGCTTCAAAGCTGTGATTCAGGTATTCAAAACCAGACTTGATCGACCAGTACTCTTCAGAAATAAATGCCAAAATCTCATCTTCTCTATCGCAAATCATCCGGGTTGCAACCGATTGAACTCGGCCCGCTGATAAACCACGACGAATCTTTTGCCATAATAAAGGGCTGATACTATAACCAACCAAACGGTCTAGCACTCTTCTCGCTTGCTGTGCATCCACCAAGGACATATCTAGGTCTCTGGCCTCTTTTAGGGCCTGTTTAACCGTGTCTTTTGTAATGGCATTAAAGGCAATTCTTTGAAAATCCGTGGCTTCCTTTTGAAGTAAGGTCTTTAAATGCCAAGCAATTGCTTCGCCCTCGCGATCGGGGTCGGTTGCGAGGTAAACACGTTCCGCTTTCTTGGCAGCGCTTTTAAGTTCTTTGATAATATCGCCTTTACCGCGAATAGTAATGTATTGAGGTTCAAAATTGTCTTCAATATCAATACCCATTTTGCTTTTTGGTAAGTCACGCACATGGCCAACAGATGCTTTGACTTTATAATTTCTGCCCAAAAACTTTCCGATTGTTTTTGCCTTAGCAGGCGATTCAACAATCACGAGAAATTTTGACATGTTATTCCTCCATCTCTTTCATTGCCAATTCTACATTGTGAATGGCAATATTATAATTATATCAGAGTCTTTTTTTATGACAAGATTATTTCTGAAATTTCAAAAAAGTATTTCAATTTTCATGAACTCCAAGTTAGGATGATAGCAGAGATGGGACTGAAAATCAACCGATTTAACTGATTTTTTTGAAACCATTGATAAAACTTAATGTTTGTATACGATTTTTTACAAATTTAGGTCAAAAAATAAGAAAAACAAGAAAAAAGGTACCTTTAGGGAGGCCACTGAAAAAGTCATAGGAATATGACTTTTTTTGTGTGTGCAAAAA
>CAZFST010000019.1:0-32968 GCA_964522015.1 uncultured Fusibacter sp.
ATTGCAATTACAGCTACATGAGATTTCTATGACTTATCCATGAATAATTCGGGTTAAACTCTATTGTTCTGAAAGAGTTTGATATTCTATTAGATCAGCTAGCATCTGATGCTGGCGTGTTTGCTGTTATTTTTATGGGTGAAGGCAAGGGGTTTATAGCTGGTACTGATATCCCGAAATTTCGGAGATGGCGGCACTAGAGGCTCTGGCGGGTCAAGCATTTGGAAGACTTGGGCAGGCTGTTTTTCTAAGTTGAAAATCTCTCCAAACCGACCATTGCCGTTGTCAATGGGTTTTCCCTTGGCGAGGGACTTGAATTTGCCATGAGCTGTGATTTTAGGATTGCTGCCAGTGTTGCCAAGTTTGGTCAACCAGAGGTTGGTCTTGGGATTATTCCTGATTTTGGTGGTACCCAGAGACTACCCCGTCTTGTGGGAGTCTCACGGGCTAAAGAATTGATTTATACCGGCGCCATGATGATGTGGTCAGAGGCATATCGTATTGGCCTTGTAGACCGTCTTGTAGAGCCTGAGGCTCTTCTTGTAACTGCCATGGCACTGGCTATGAAAATCACAAAGAATGCTCATGGTGCTGTGGCCCTTGCCAAGAAAGCCATTCAAGAAGGCTATAGCATGGACATTGAAAGTGGCTGCCTTAATGAGGCAACTTACTTTGGCCTTTGCTTTGCTACTGAGAATCAAAAAGAAGGCATGGGCGCATTTTTAAAGAAGGAAAAGCCTCAGTTTATTAACGATTAAAACTTGTTTTAGATTATCATATCCCAATTTAAAATCTGCTGTTAATCAAGGCGAAAATCTCATGAAAAAGATTGCTGTTATCGGTTCAGGCACAATGGGAATGGGTATTGTACAAACGTTGGCACAATCTGGTTTTACAGTTGTTATGAGAGATATTGACGAGAATGCCTTAGCAAGGGCTAACACTCCAATCACAAAAGCCTTGGATAAGCTGGTGGCCAAAGGTGTGATGACAGAAGAAGCTAAAGCGCAAGCTCTTAGTAATATTCAGCCGTCTACGGACATAAATGCACTCAGTGACTGTGCCTTGTGATCGAAGCAGCAACTGAGAATATGAATTTGAAAAAGGCGATTTTTAAAGAACTAGATCAGATTTGTCCAAAGGATGCCATTCTAGCAACCAACACCTCTTCTTTGTCCATTACGAAAATTGGCGCTGCCACTGGTAGATCAAGTCAAGTTATCGGGATGCTTTTTTAATCCAGTCCCCATGATGAAGCTAGTAGAAATCATTCGCGGTATTGCCACATCAGATGAAGTCTTTAATCAAATCAAGGAAGTGGCACTAATGATGGGTAAGACAGCCATCGAAGTAAAAGAAGCTCCAGGTTTTGTGGTCAATCGGATCTTGATTCCCATGATTAACGAAGCTGTAGGTATCCTTTCTGAGGGGGTTGCTTCTGCAGAAGATATTGATCAAGCTATGAAACTTGGTGCTAACCATCCGATTGGCCCACTTGCTCTTGCAGACCTAATTGGAAATGATGTGAATTTGGCAATTATGGATGTCTTCTTTACAAAAACTGGCGATAGCAAGTATAGAGCCTATCCACTCCTCAGAAAAATGGTAAGAGGCGGATTGCTCGGACGCAAATCTGGAATTGGATTCTACAAATACTAGGTAGCATCTTAAACAACGATGCTTACAAATGAGGATATAACATGGGTGTATCAGGTTTTAAAAAAGATGGATTGCTGTTAAAAATCATTGAGTTTGGATTATATGAGCTGATTATATTTGGATCCTATTACGTGAGCTTAATGCTTGATTTGTTTAATGGCTACGAAGCGCGCAACTATGAGGCTTTCATGATAACCGTTCCTTGGTTAATGTTTGTGTCTGTTTTTATTTTCTTGTTTGTGGGGCTATTCCAGACGGTCAATAAATCCAGGTCTGAAAACATGTCTATCATTTTTATATGTGTCTCAGCAATAGGTGTTGTCTATATGGCCCTAGCATTTATGCTCAGGGGTTTTGCCCTGCCCCGAACCATCATATTGCTTGCCTTTATCATTCAATTGCTTACATTTAGTTTGGTTAAGTTGATGATGATTAAGAAGATTAGAAAACTAAAGGGACACCGAAAAATCATGATTGTAGGCCCCCTTAAGGACAAAGAAATGCTAGTTGGAAAAATCTTGTCTTCCCAGGTTTACAAAGAAAGACTGTGCTATTATGTGGATCCCCATTTACAAAAGCAATATTTAGAATTTGTTGATAAAGTTGATAAGATTTATTTGTCTGATAGGATTGACAGTTCTATTAAAGATAGCATTATTAGCCACTGTATCAGTACTGATAAATCCTTGTACATGATTCCAAAAACTTTTGAAATCGCAATTTTTAATTCTACACTTATACAAGTAACTGATATTCCCATGTTTAAAATTGGCAGTCTCTACCTATCAAGAGAGCACATGATCATTAAGCGGTTGTTTGACTTGATCATCGCAGTACCCATGCTCTTTATCTTGTCACCCATCATGCTGCTCACTGCTCTTTTGATTTTAGTGACAGAGGGGGGGCCTGTGATTTTTATGCAAGAACGGGTGACCCTAAATAATAAAAAATTTAAACTATATAAATTTAGGTCCATGCGAAAAGATGCTGAAAAACACACAGGGGCCATATGGGCAACTGAAAACGACCCCAGAATCACAACCCTTGGTAGGTTTCTCAGAGCCTTTTGGCTTGACGAACTCCCTCAGCTGTTAAATGTGATTAAAGGTGATATGTCTTTGGTTGGCCCACGGCCGGAGCGTCCTTTTTTTATCGACCAATTTACGAAGGATATTCCAGATTTTCAGTACCGACTTTCTGTTAAGGCAGGTGTGACAGGACTGGCACAGGTTCTTGGCAAATACGCCACCAGTCCTGAGAATAAAATAAAATTTGACTTGCTCTATATAAAAAATGCCAGTGTCATGTTTGATATTAAAATTCTTTTTGAAACATTGAAGAAAATTATCATTGGTACATTGAAGCGTGGCGAAAACAAAGATTTGAGTTATGAGGAAATTCTTAAAAAATTTGAATTTGTTGAAAAACACAAAACCGGTTATGTTGAATTTCGTTAAAAAACCCCCAGTCGGTCATTGTTCTCACAATGGATCAACTGGGGGTTTTTAGCGTCAAATTGCTTGATTTATACTTTTACTGCAGGAGTAGGCACTGCTTTTGCATCCTTAAATACGTAAGCTATCCCCATAATGGCAAAGAACATATAAGTGGTAAAAACGGTGCTATCGTTGGCAAATCCGACTACAAGCCATCCCACTAGCACAGACATCAGCAGCGAGCGTTTCCACTGCCAGAAAGTATAACCCAGAAGACACAAAAATATTGCTCCACCGACAAAACCAAAGTTGTAAAGAATTTGAACATAAGTGTTATGGGGTTTGTCGACTAGGCCTTCGGGCAATGTGACAGATTGACCGATTAAATCTAAATGTGGAAAGCCGAGCATAAAGGTATCCGCACCGTGTCCGACTATTGGTTTATTTAGAATTTGCGGGATTGCGCGGTTCCAGATATAAGCACGATTTGTGAAAGCTTTCTCCCTAGGGATAAGGCGCAATACATCGATAGCCAGTTTTTCTTTTGTATAGAGTTGATAACCTTTTGAAAATTGATCAGGTTGAACTAAATCAATTGACAGTGTTGCACTTTGCTGAAGTTCTGTATTAAGCAAGTTTACACTGATACGACCGTTTGCGTGGATCTTTTCCACTGAGAGGGTATACTTGTTCATTTGTTTATTGAAAGTGTATCGATCCTCTAAATCAGTTCTCTCAAATAGAGTGCCTTGTTGATCAGTAACTTCTAAATCGTAGCCCACTGGTTTGAGGTTAAATTCAGTGCCGTCTTCTATCACAACCGTTAAAACTGGGTGATTATAAATTACTTCTTTAAAAGGTGTATATTCTACTTCACTAAAATTCATTGCATTCTTGATCTTTTGGTATTCAGTATCAAAAAGATTCAACTGATAGACACCAAACAACAGTATGGCAATCATACTCAGGCCAATAAGCAGGGTCTTTTTGGTCGCATTATGTTGGAAAATCAGCATCAATAGGAAGACAACAGCACTGACCCCAACAGCAGCAAACCCAGTTGCTGATTTGGAGCCAGCCAGGGTAATCAGCTGGAATACAGGTGTGATGCCCATGATAATGCGCCAGTGCAACTTCTTTGAGTTGACAGTCATATAAAGGGCTAAAGGGAATGCCAGTGACATGACGCTTCCAATGTAGTTAGGATTATACAAGGTGCTATAGACAAAGCCTTTTGGAAAGGTAAACTTTAAAGCTTCTGCAATCTGATCATAATAGGGTCCCAAAATCAATTGTCGGCCAAAATCACTTTGAAATAAGTCAAGACCAACATACTGAAAAACGCCAATAATGGAGACGACAAGTGAGCTGAGTACAAAGGCACCCATTAGTAAATGGGCATCTTTCTTTTCTTTGACTAGTGTGTGAAGAGAATAGGCCAGTGCCAAATAGGCTAACCATGTAGTAGCGCCTTCAAAGCGTTCAATCCATCCAAACCATGCAACGTCTCTAAAATCTGAAAATACAGCAGACAGGATGACCACAGATGCAAAGGCCAGTAACAGACCTTCAAATAGACTTGGTTTTAGTGTCTTATTTGGGTCTTGCCACTTAACCCAAAGGGCACCAATGAAGAGAATCAATGCACCCCATTGAAGGACCATGGCTTTATAATAGGCAAAAAAGTCAGCTACTTGTTCTGTAGGGCCGTAAATGAAGAACGCTGATGTTGGTATATCTACACTTTTAAAAAACACAATCAAGGGGATTACAAAGATGATTAATGCAGCAAAATAGAGCAGTTGTTCCCGTGTTTTTTGAAGACTTTTGTGACGGACATTATGTTGATTCTTCTTTTGACGACCCATGACATACCTCGTATGTTTAATATATTTACCCATTTGGTAAAAAAATTAGGACTTGCTAAACAAGCCCTAAAAATAATACCATATAAACCATGTGTTTTCAATGAAATATCGTAATTCTAGTGTTTGAAATATCGTAACTCTAGAGTTAATTCCCTATTTTTGCTGTGTGCCTTTTCGCTTCTTAACCGCTTCGCTTAAAATGTATTCGATTTGACCGTTGATAGATCTAAAATCATCTTCTGCCCACTGGTTGATTTCTTTCCAAAGTGTGGTTGAAAGCCGCAGGGGCACTTGCTTTTTGGTCTTATCATCTTTTGGCGCTTTATCATCTATTGTGTCTTCTGCGGCTACTTTATCTTCTGCAGTACCATTGCTGTCCCGCGTACTCATGTTAGTAAATGCTGCCACTGTTTACAATGGGCTGAGCATCTTTGTTGGCACATAAAACCACCAATAAGTTAGTGACCATTTGGGCTTTTCTCTCATCGTCAAGCACAACGATGTTGTTGTCTGAGAGTTTATTGAGGGCCATCTCAACCATGCCCACGGCCCCCTCAACGATTTTTTGTCTCGCTTCGATAATCGCTGAGGCTTGTTGACGTTGAAGCATTGCAGCGGCGATTTCTGGGGCGTAGGCAAGGTGTGAGATTCGAGCCTCCAGAATTTCAATGCCAGCGTACTCGGTTCTAGTTTGAAGTTCATTTTTTAAAACCTCGGCAATCTCTGTTGAACTACCTCGGAGTGATTTTTCATCCCCATCTTTAGAAACGTCGTAAGTGTAGCTTCTGGCAACGTGTCTAATGGCACTGTCGCACTGTGTTGATACGAAGGTTTTGAAGTGATCAACGTTAAATACGGCTTTTGAGGCATTGACCACTTTCCAAATCACAATAACCCCAATTTCAATGGGGTTACCATCTAAGTCGTTGACCTTTTGTTTTTCATTATTCAAAGTCATGGCTTTTAGGGAGATTTTTTTAGATTCACCTGCTGTTACCTGTGCAGATGCGCCAGAACCAGAGACAACCGCTGAAAGAGGTGGCTTCGCAGTTGGATTGGTAGCAGAACAAAAGGGATTGACAAAGAAGTAGCCCTCTGTAGCGATGGTGCCGTAGTACTTACCAAATAGAGTGAGTACTAAGGCTTCGTTTGGCTTGAGTATTTTAAGCCCCCCACAGAGAATTGGTAGAATGATACAAGCCAGTAGGGTTGTGATTGTGAGTATGGAGACGCCTAGCCATGTGGCCATGTCGCCACTCTCTAACTTGATAATGGCCAATATAAATAGGATTGGTGAGACCACATACATACCCAGTATAAAAAATAACATTATAAAGCCACTTCTTGGGGTGATGAGTTTTTCAATAATTTCTTGTTTCGTTTCTGACTTTTCCATAAAAACCTCCTAGTCTACTCTTGATTCCGCAAAAATCATTTTGATATCATAATGATATCACTGCGCTTATATTTTGTCAAGATAAATTGGAGGACTTTCCCTTTTGAGTTTCTCCATATATGTGATAAACTAAGAGCATTGATTTCCCTTAGCCACCTGATAATTTTAACTGATAGAAACTGGAGACCTTAATTCATGAACAGTGAAATGAAACTAAAAGTAAACACCAAATCCATTAAAAAATACTATAATCATTATCCTTTAATCACTAAACAGTCCCTTGAAAACACCTCAGAGCTTTATAAAGAGGGGACGATTGTTAACCTTTACGACAACCAGGATCGTTTTATAGCCAAGGGCTATTATGGGGTGCAAAATAAGGGCATTGGCTGGGTGTTGACCCACGAAAAGAAGGAAACTATTGATGGGGCCTTCTTTAAAAAGCGCTTAAATGAAGGGGCTGCTAAGCGGGAGATCTTTTTCAAAAGCACTAAAACCACCGCTTTTCGGGTTTTTAACGGCGAAGGTGACGGCATTGGCGGCCTGACCATTGATTATTTCGGGGGCTATTACCTGGTTAATTGGTATAGCGAAGGGATTTATCAATTTAGGGATTTTGTTTATCCCGTGATCCAAGCAATGCCTAATTTCAAAGGACTTTATCAAAAAAGACGGTACGACATCGATGGCAAGTTCATTGATGAAGATGGGTTTGTGATGGGGATTGAAGGGGAATTTCCTTTGATTGTTCAAGAAAACGACGTAAATTTTGCGGTTTACCTTAACGAGGGGGCTATGGTCGGGATTTTTCTGGACCAGCGGGACGTGAGAAAACGGATTAGGGATAAATATGCCAAGGGGAGAACTGTCCTTAACACCTTCTCGTATACGGGGGCTTTTTCAGTATTTGCAGCACTTGGCGGGGCCGTTAAAACCACCAGCGTGGATCTTGCAAACCGAAGCTATGCCAAAACCATCGAACAATTTTCCATGAACGCCATTGACCTTGATGCACAAGAGATTATTGTGGACGATGTCTTTGATTACTTTAAATACGCCAATAAAATGGCCCTAAAGTTTGGCATGGTGATTTTAGATCCCCCCAGTTTTGCAAAATCAAAAAAACTCACCTTCACCGCCGAAAAAGACTATGTCAATTTGCTAAAAGAAGCCATCAACATCACAGAAGACAAGGGTATCATTGTAGCCTCAACCAATTGCAGTACCTTTGACATGAAAGAATTTCTCAGCTTTATCGCCCTGGCCTTCGAACAGCTAAAAGTCAGCTACACAGTGCTCGAATCCCACGCACTCCCCAGGGACTTTGTCACAGACAAGCACTACAAAGAAGGCAACTATTTAAAAGTGGTCTTTATTGAAAAAGGCTAGAGCATATTTATTGCATAAAAAAACCAGCTGCTTGTTCACATCATCATGTGAGCAAGGGCTGGTTTTAAGTTTAATGTTGTTTTGTTATTTAGGCATCAAGAGAGTTACGTAAATACCTGTGAGGATAGCAGAGGTGATAACACCACTGATATTTGCCCCAACTGCATATTGAAGAATAAACGCGTGCTTATTCACACGGCTGACTTCTTTTTGTGCAACTTTTGCAGTGGTTGGCACGCAAGAGACACCAGCGATACCGATTGTCGGATTAAAGTTTTTACCGTTAATAAAGTAAACCACATAGCCGCCAATGATACCACCGATACCTGAAAGTAAAAGTGCTAACATACCAAGCAATAGCAATCCAATGATTTTAGGATTAAGAATCGTGCTAGCTTCACAAAGTACACCAAGCATTAGACCAAGAAACAGGGTAGCACCGTATAAAAAGACGTCTTCAACAAGTTTAATGTACCTTGTGATTTTTGACTCTTTTATAGCGATCCCTAAGAAGAAGCACATAAATAATGGTGCAGCAACTGGGAAGAGAATGCATAGGATAGCGCATGCTACTACTGCAAAGATCATTTTTTCTTGAGAAGAAATGTTGTGGACTTTGGAAACGTTTACAGGCTTTCCACGAAGTTCTTTTGGAATCAGTAGACGAATCAAATACGGGTAACCACCATAGGTTAAACTGAGATATAGATAAGCAACAATGGTGATTGGCACAAATAATTCTTTTGCTAACATCAAGGAGGTATAAAGGACCATTGGACCATCCGCTGTTCCGATAACTGCCACTGAAGCGGCCTCACCTGGTGAAAAACCCATGGCAATTGCGACTGGGAAAACTGCAACCGTACCAAGTTCTGCAAACATGGCAATCAACATACTTGTAAAAGGATAAGCCATTAAAAATCCGATGTCTGTGATAACACCAATACCCATAAAAACAATACCGGCTATAAGTCCATTACTAAACATAAATGTATAAATCGGTTGTAAAAAGTCAATTTGAAGAATGTTCATCAGTGCATTTGTATCAGTAACCATTGGATCAACAAAGATGGTACCAATAACATCGCCAGTTAAGAACAAAACACCGGCATTGACGGCAAGCATACCAATACCCATTGGAATCATTACCAATGGCTCAAGAATTTCTTTATAGCCAAGGTAGACTAGAATCATGCCAAGAAAAATCAGTGCGATACGTGCGAATGCAATAGAGGGGTCTTGAGCAAATAGAGTGCCGATACCCTGAAATAGATTGAGAATATCCATTATGACGACGACTCCTTATCTTCTTTAAGAAATATGCGAATGACTTTGAGTGATACTTTGATAATGACCGCCATGCCAAGTGAGATGACAAAACCCAACCCAAAAACTTGACACGCGACTACAATTGATTCAGAAATTGACATGTGGGCTCCTTATTCTAATTCACTTTTAATGTTTTTAACAAAGACGACCGTACACACTACTGTTAAAGCGACGATAACTAAAACTGTACCCATTAAACACCTCCATATCATCGTAGTTAACTTGAATATAACATTGCAAATACTATAAAACAAATATATAATCGTGATATTGAGTATATACTGAGGTTATACACGTTGAATCAAAAGAAAATGGTTATTTATTTTAGTTTAAGATGGTCCTATAGTTAAAATAGCGCATAATCTAAAGGAGACTACCAATATGGATTTACATTTGTTAAGAATATTTAATGCCGCAGCAACCCACAATAATATGACTTTAGCAGCAAAATCCCTCTATATCTCCCAGCCTGCCCTTTCCATACAGTTAAAGAAATTTGAAGAAGGCCTAGGGATTAAATTATTTGATAAGGTTGGTAACCGTAATGTGATTAACGAAAACGGCAGACTTTTATATAGCTACTCCCAGCGTATTTTTTCCCTCCTTGAAGAAGCCGAAAATGTATTGCTCCAATCAAGGGATACCATATCAGGCAACATTATTATTGGCGGAAGTAACACCGTGGGTATTTATGTCTTGCCTAAGATGATAGGACTCTTTAAAAAGCTTTACCCTAATGTTAATGTAAACCTACACATAGGGGATACTAACGAAATCGCAAGACTAGTCACAGAAAACAAGATGGATTTTGCAATCAATGGGGGGACCATAGAATACAACGCCATGGTTTTTCATCAAAAAATCATGGAAGAACGGTTAGTGTTTGCTGTAGCACCAACCTGTCCATTGTCGGAAATAATAAACCTTGACCCCAGTGATTTTAAGGGGTACACCTTTATTTCCCACGAAAAACAATCCCAGCTTTATCAAAGCACAGAAAAAATAATTCAACAAAATCAGATACCAGCTAAGATCACCATGACTTTTAACAATATCGATGCAATTAAACAGGCAGTTGCAGCGGAACTGGGGATTTCACTGATGCCCTATTCAGCAGTCAAAAATGAAATCAAAGCAGGGCTTATTAATGAGGTCTTTTTGAAAGATCAGTCCTGGTTTTACCCCCAAAACTTAATTTACCATAAGAACCGCCATCAATCGGCGGCTTCTTTAAAATTAATGGAAATCATCATGGGTAACATTGATCTCTTTAAAGAAGATATCCCGTGTTAGTCAGAGAAAGTTGGGTATAAGTGACCACGAGTACTGATGATGAGGGGGCAAAGGGATGGAAAATATGAGAAGTGAACAGATTGATTCCGTAACAACTGAAAATGCCATCAACCAAGCGTTCTTATTAGCAAAAAGCGACCACCTGTATCAGGCCCTGGCATTATTAAACGAGCATTACCCCCTAATATTAATGCAAGGTAATATTGAAGGCCAATTAAGAGCCCTGCGGGTGTATAGCTATACATATGGCCATTTAGGCTTGGTTGAGGCTTCTTTAAAATCAAATCAAGAGGGGCTCAATCTAATAAAAATTCATGGAATAGACTTGACCTTAGAAGATAACACACCTTTAAAATTTATGTTTCTTAATAATATGGCCTCGGATTATGCGTCATTGCATCGATTTGAAGAAGCCCTTCAGCTTTACCAAGAAGCTAAGGCGTGTATCGATGAAACCATGGGAGAATCCTATGTTTTGGTGTTAAACAACATTAGTGAATGTTACATTGACGCCCGCGAATTGGATCTGGCCATAGGGGCAGCAGAAAGGGCCCTGAAGATGGCAGAAAATATGGCATCTAACGCTTCAATACTCAATCATTGCCACTATACCTTTGGAACAATCTATAAAGAAAAGCGAATGATTGATCAAGCGATGGCACATTTTTATAAATCTCTTCAATTTGCAGAGAAAGAGGAGACCCGGTATCATATCGTAGAAGTCAAGATAGCAATAGGCAAGCTTTATTTAGAGCAAGGAGACTATCAAGCAGCCCTAACTTACTTAGTTTCTGCCAGCGAAATTGCAACAGAAATCAATGCCCACGATCACCTTCGAGAATTGGAGTTACTAGTGGCCAATACCTACGAAGCAATCGGTGATTTTGAAAAGGCAAACCAATACTTAAAAGCACAATTGGCCAATCATAAGAGGATTATGACCAACGAAATAGATCAAAAAATGACGGTAATCACCACCGAAAACCACAGGCAAAAAGTAGCGAAAGAAGGGGAGCTGTACAAGCTTCGCAATATTGAAATGACTGAGAAAAAGCAAGAATTAGAAAGCAAAGAAAGAGCACTGGAAGCAGCCTACAACGACCTAGCAATTCTAAGTCGAATTGGTAATGTTATAACATCCTCAATGGCCATTGAAAAGGTTTTGCAAGCCATTTATGATAATCTTCAAGGTATTATTAAGGCCAATGTATTTGGTGTGGCATTCTACTCAAGCACTGAAAAAACCCTGGACTATCGGCTGCTAATTGAAGAAGGGGTCCGAGTGCCAAGTTTTCAGTTGTCAGTTGCCAATAACGAGGGCTACGCAGCTCAGTGTATCTTCTCAAGAAAACCTATCCTTGAAAACGCCTTGGATGTGACCACCTACAAAATGGTAGAACATTCTCCTGATACAAGGGTCACCAAGTATCCCAAATCCCTTATATACTTGCCTATGATTATTGGTGGCAAGGTGATTGGTGTTTTGACCGTTCAAAGTTATGAAGAAAACGCCTATTGTAATCGAGATTTAGACAAGATTAGAATCTTAGCCACCTATATCATGATTGCCATCAATAAAGATATAAAATAGAACAAAAAATAACACAACAAAGAAGCGCCATCCTTTGTTGTGTTATTTTTATGCTTAAAAGGTGTTATTTTTATGCTCAAAAGGGGTTATTACTATGCACCAAGTAGGTTTGTACGCTATAATATTGAGAGGTTGGTTTGAGTGTCGAAGTATTTAATGACGCATTTTCAAACTCATATGCGTTTTGAATTTTTAGGAGGCAACATGTCAAGTCATTTACCAGTTAAAGGGTTTAAAGATTATTTTGCATTATTTAAAGTTATTATTATCATAGCCATACCAGCGATTATTGAAATGAGCCTAAATACGATGCTGATGGTCGTTGATACAGTGATGGTTGGCCAGATGGTGGGCAAAGAGGCACTATCAGCAGTTGGTATTGCAAATTCAATTATGTTTACCTTGATTTTTGTGTTTACAGCATTTAACACAGGTGCTGTTGCCTTGATTTCAAGGAGTTATGGCGAGAAAAACATGGAAAAAGCCACTGCCACGGCCCACGTTAATTTATGGCTTAATTTTGTGATTGGCATGATTGTCATGGCCTTATCTTATTTACTCAAACCTATTTTTTTCGCACCCTATCAAATCACTGAAAGCGTTAGAGATCAAGTATACATCTACTACGATATTGTGATGGCGGGGATGATATTTCAATTTATGTCCTTTGCATTTGCTTCCATCTCAAGAGGTGTTGAGAACACAAAAGTGCCAATGTATATAACTGCGGTAGCCAATATCATCAACATCATCTTGAATTACATCTTGATTAAAGGGGTATGGTTGTTTCCTGAAATGGGGATTGGTGGTTCTGCACTTGCCACTACCCTTGCGAGGATTGTAGCATTTGGAATATTTGCATGGATTTTCTTTGGTGGAAAACATCAGTTAAAACTCCGCTTCAACCAGATTAAGTTAGATCGGAATCTACTGAAACCACTATGGACCATCTCCTTGCCAGGTGCCATTGAGCAATTTTTGATGCAGATGGCATTCGTTATAGCTGGCATTATTATTACAACATTAGCGACAGATTCTGAGGCATTATTTAGAATACTCATTAATATTGAATCCATAAGTTTTATGCCAGCGGTTGGTATTTCCATAGCGGCAGCTACTTTAGTTGGGAAAGCCCTTGGAGAGAAAAACCCGGAAAAGGCCTATGCCATTGGGCAATTATCCGGTCTGATGGGGATTTTATGGGGCGTTGCAATGGGAATTGTGTTTTTAGTGCTTGCAAAGCCAATTTTAAATGCATTTACACCGGACACCACCATTATTCTTTTAGGGGTTCCGATCATGTTCTATTTGGCAATTAATCAGCCTCTCTTAAATTACAATATTGCCATGTCAGGAGCTCTTAGAGGGGCCGGGGACACAAAGGTGATTATGCGCTTGACTGCTCTGAGATTATGGCTGTTTTTTATACCGGGTACTTATTTGACAATCGTACTGCTTAAGTCAGGTGTAGCTGGTCTTTGGTATGCCGAAATCATTTCGTTTGTGGTTTTTAGCAGTATTATGTACAAGCGATTTAGTAGCCGCAAGTGGGCGCAGCTTGAGTTTTAAGGGGAGGTAATGATGGTTTTTAAGGGTCAAAAGAAACAACAAATGCAACCATTAAAAAATCAGATACCACTCCGGGAGATCTTTAAAACAGCAACCATTTTAGGCCTCACTTCATTTGGTGGGCCTGTTGCACATATTGGTTACTTTCATAAGATGTACGTTGAAAAAAAACAATGGGTAGATGAAAAGCAGTTCGTTGATTTGGTGGCATTGTCACAGTTCTTGCCTGGTCCCGCCAGCAGTCAGGTGGGAATTGGTATTGGGGCCTATCGCGGGGGTATTTTGGGTGCGATAGTGGCATGGGTTGGCTTCACTTTGCCCTCCGCTATTGTCCTGCTTTTGTTTGCGATGTTTGTGAAAGAGGTTGATGTCTCACAAGCTGGGTGGTTGCATGGATTGCGGGTGGTTGCGGTGGCTATTGTCGCCCATGCACTCTTGACTATGGGCAATAAACTAGCGGCTGAAAAAATCACAGCCACCATTGCCGTGGTGGCTTGTGCCATAACACTGTTATGGCAAACCGCCTTGACCCAAGTGGCCGTGATGTTAATGGCAGCTCTTGTAGGCTATTTGATTTATCATAAAAAAGAAGCGGGGATTTCCCATAGTGAATTCAAAGAGAGTCAAAAGTCTACTGATGCCCTTGAGATAATTGGCTATAAAAAATACTATTCGCAACATAAGTCACTTTGGTATTTGCTTGTCTTTTTTATAGCCCTTGCCGCCTTGCCAGTTGTTAATTTCTTCACTGGTAATCAACTGGTTCAATTACTCGATATTTTTTATAGAGCTGGATCCTTGGTATTTGGTGGCGGCCATGTTATCTTACCCCTACTTGAAATCGAACTTGTCCCAAAAGGACTTTTAACAGATTCTCAATTTCTTTCAGGCTTTGGTGCGACACAAGCGGTTCCGGGTCCCCTTTTTACTTTTGCAACTTATTTAGGTTATTTGGTGGCTGGCTTACCAGGGGCTATTGTGTCTTTATTGGCTGTGTTTACACCGTCATTTTTACTGGTAATGGGTGTTTTACCTTATTGGGATGCCTTAAGGACCAATACCAAAGTAAAGTCAGCACTAATTGGCGTTAATGCAGCGGTGGTAGGGATACTATTGGCGGCTCTTTATAATCCCCTTTGGATAAAGGCGATTACCAGCACAAGGGATTTTGTGCTGTGCATGGTCTTATTTGTTTTGGTCAGCTTTTGGAAGGCGCCCACATGGTTATTAGTCATTCTGGGGGCCGTGGCTGGGTCCTTGTTCCTATAAGATGTACAAGGCCTGCTTGGGTCCTTCTTCCTATAATATGGACTCAGTTTATTTCAAACTGAGTCCATATTTTTTTACATTTTCGTAACATCATTTGACGGGAGTTGTAGAAGCGCAGCGAAAAGATTTCGTAATTGTAACAAAAATCGGGCTGAAAAGGTTCTAAAAGCTAAGTTTTTTCATTATTACGCCCCGCGAAGCACTTTTTTCGACATATTAGAAAAATGATATGACGAAATTATGAACGGTTTTGTCATATATCTGACATAAATTTAATGTTATAATAACTTCAATCAAACAACTTACAAGAGGTAAACAAGATGTTAGCAAAAATCATCGCGTCACTTGTGCTGCTTTTAGGCGTATGGAAACCTGCCGTTTTTTTAAGAGTCACTGAATCATGGAAATACGGTCGAAGAAAACCCACCAACTTGAACATGAAGTTAACCAGAGTTATGTGTATTGTTGCGATTTGTTCGATTTGGATTTTCTTATAATCATTAAAAGCATTATTATAAGTGGTATGAATAATCATTAAAAGCATTATTAAAAGTGGTATGAACCTAAGGGGGTTTATATAAGCGTTATGGAAACATAACAAAGCTCAAATTTAAAAAGGGGGATTTAAGAATGAAAAAAGCTTTAGCATTGTTTCTCACATTCGCAATGATTCTTTCTCTTGCTGTTGGCTGCGCGCCAAAAGCAAAGGAAGATCCTGCAACGTCAGAAGCAACAACAACCGCAGCTGCAGAAGCTGAAAAAACTGAGCCATCAGGTACATTGACTGTTGGTATCACAGAAGCATCTGGTAACTTCAACCCTGCATACTACTCATCAGCTTATGATGGTTATGTTGCAGACCTAGTATTTGACAGCCTGATTGCTAGAAATTTTGATGGCGAGTACGAGGGTAGTGTTGCAGATAGCTGGGAATATTCAAACGACGATAAAACCATCACATTCAAGATGAAGAAAGATATTAACTTCTCTGATGGTACGCCGCTAACTGCAAATGACGTTGTGTTCTCTTACCAATTACTTGCAGACCCTTCTTACACAGGTCGTTACGGTTCTACAGTTGCCGATATGCTTGGTTATGACGCTTACTTCAAAAAAGAAACAGATAAATTTGAAGGCGTTGTAGCAGTTGACGATTACACTGTTCAGTTCAACTTTAAAGAAGCACTTCGTACAAACTTTGAAAACTGCGGCTTTGCTATTATGCCAAAAGCATACTATGGTAAAGATTTTGTAGTCGGTAATACAGCTGCAATCGAAGCGATTACTTCTACACCAGTTGGTTCTGGCCCTTACATGTTAGAAACTTTCAAAGAAAAAGAATTAGTTTACCTTAAGCGTAACCCTAATTTCACAAGACCTGGTTACCTGATTTCAGAGATCATCTTGAAGTTTGTTGATCAAACAACTGATATCGTTGAATTAACATCAGGTAGCGTTGATTTACTTGCTGGTATGATCGAGCCAAAGAAAATTGCTGAAGCAAGAACTAATTCTTTCTCTATCAACCAGTACAACAGATCTGGTTATGGCTATGTTAAAACAAACCACGAATTTGGTCCTACAGCTGATAAAAATGTTAGAAAAGCATTGTTCTATGCATTTAACACTGAAGAATTCGTTAAGTCTTACTTCTATGATGCAGATACAGATCAAGTTTTAGCAACAACTCAATTCCACCCATTTTCACAAGTATCTTGGGCTGTAACACCAGAAGTATTGGCTCAATTAACTGACTACACATTCAACATGGATAAAGCAAAAGCACTTCTTGATGAAGCTGGTTGGAAAGTCGGCGCATCTGGTTTTAGAGAAAAAAATGGCGAAGTTATGACTTTGAACATCGCTGCAATGCCTGACCATGATATCCTCAATACACTTATCCCTATGTGGGAAAGAGACTGGGGCCAAGGTCTTAAAATCAAGTTGAACATCGCTTACCTTGAGTTCAATACTGTTCTTGACTATGTTATCTATAACTCAGATGAGAACGTAAAACAGTGGAGCTTGTTCTTCCTTGCTACTACAATCGGTTCACCAGATCCACATTCAATCTACACTGAGTTCCACTCAAAATACATTGGTTCAGGCCTAGACAACACAAGCCGTTACAACAATCCAGAAGTTGATAGATTGTTAGACGAAGGTAAAGCTATTCTTGATATGGAAAAAGCAAAACCTGTTTATGGCGAATTGCTTAAAATCTTAAGCGACGACGCTGTTCTTATGCCAGTTTATGCAAACACTTATTTTGACCTTTACAACCCAAAACTTGTTGATTTCAAAACAAGCTCACTTTATAACTGGGTTAAAGCACTTAAAGACGCAAAAATCACTGAGTAATCAATCATTGTAGAATCAAAATCCGTGATGATAAAGGCGGTCTGTAAAAAGACCGCCTTTATTAAATCACGTCAAGCCATTAAAAAGAGGTGAAGGGATGTTAATGTATATTTTGAAGCGGCTGCTTAACTTGATTCCCGTTATGCTAATTATTTCAATCATCCTATTTGGACTTCTTCAGTTGATGCCGGGTGATCCAGTAAGTGCTTATTTGGGAATTGGTTCGAAAGCAACGCCAGAGCAACAACAAATGATTAGAGAAACGCTGGGACTAGATAAATCTGTTCCAGAACAATATGGAAAATGGTTAGTAAGAACACTGTCAGGTGATCTTGGTAATTCTATAAAGTACAAAAAGCCAGTCGTAGAAGTTTTGGGTAAATTCATTTGGAATTCTTTTTACTTAGATCTACTTGCTATGATTTTTGCATTTGCAATCGCAATTCCTGTAGGTATAAAATCTGCCGTTAAAAAATACGGATTCTTTGATAACTTTTGGACCGTGTTTTCACTGGTTGGGGTTTCACTACCTTCCTTCTTCTTTGCACTTATCTTGATTTATTTTATAGCTATTCCATTTAAGCTTCCGCTTAACGGTATGAGAACCACCCTGATGCTTGCTAAAGGTTACGAAAGTTTTGGACAAGAGGTACTCGATGTTTTAAAGCATATGATCCTCCCATTAACAGTACTGACCTTGTCAAGTCTTGCGAGTTTAACCCGATATGTTCGTAACTCAGTTATTGAAGTTATCAATCAAGATTATATCAGAACAGCCCGTTCAAAAGGTTTGGCTGAAAAAGTGGTTATCTATAAACATGCCTTCAGAAATGCCTTGTTGCCAATTGTTACGCTATTAAGTTTTTATGTTCCTGCTTTATTTGGTGGTTCGATTATCATTGAAACGGTGTTTGTATGGCCTGGAATCGGTGCTGTACTCTTTAAATCAATCGGTGATCAAGACTATTCAATGCTAATGGCTGCGAACCTATTCTATGCTGCACTGATGCTGTTTGGTAATTTGCTAGCAGACATTACCTATGCACTTGTTGACCCACGGGTACGCGTAAAATAGAGAAGTGGCACTATTTAACCAAATGATTAGGAGGATGTCATGGCTAAGAATCAAACCGTCAGCAAAGATGCTGTCGCCGCAAAACAAAAGGCAGTGGGCCCATGGATGATCGCATGGGAACGCTTTGGTAAAAATCGTATCGCAGTTGCAGGGGCAATATTATTTATTGTGATTGTCTTATCAGTGATATTTATTCCGATTTTTTCGCCTTACGAAATCTCAGAATTCTCATTGACCAATAAGGAGAAGCCACCATCATCAGTTCACTGGCTTGGTACCGATGAACAAGGTCGAGATGTTATGTTAAGACTATTTGTCGGTGGTCGAATTTCAATCGTGGTTGGCTTGATGGCTGCCGGCGTGTCCGTTGTCATCGGCTCATTAGTTGGGGGTATCGCGGGTTTTTATGGGGGCCGAGTGGATAATCTGCTCATGCGTATTGCAGAGATCGTTTCTTCAATCCCATTCTTACCAACAGTTATTTCTATTTCTGCAGCCTTTATGTTTAGGGTTGAATCATCTCAAAAAATGTTTGTGGTAATGCTACTCATCGGTGCTCTTAGCTGGCCTGGACTTGCCCGTATTGTCCGTGGACAAATCTTATCTCTAAGAGAGCAAGAATTTATGCATGCTACTGAGATTCTTGGTATCTCGGATTCATCTCGTATTGTAAGACACTTGTTGCCAAACGTACTTGCTTTTATCATCGTTAGTGCAACCCTCGGTATGGCAAGTGCAATTCTTTCTGAATCAGCTCTTTCTTTCCTTGGACTTGGTGTTACACCACCAACGCCAACATGGGGCAATATGGTTGAACGTGCCCGTAATACGAATGTCTTTAGATTTATGCAGTGGTTATGGATTCCACCTGGTATGATGATCATGTTGACTGTTGTAAGTGTTAACCTTTTAGGTGAAGGCTTGCGAGACGCGTTTGACCCAAAAGAAATTAGGTAGGTGAGAAGATGAAAGAAATTCTAGTGGTTAAAGATCTCACGACCCATTTCTTTACGGATAAGGGCGTGGTTAAAGCAGTTGATGGTAATAGTTTTGTATTAAGAGAAGGTGAAACCCTAGGTATTGTTGGGGAATCAGGCTGTGGTAAAAGTATTACAGCGATGAGTATTTTGAACCTTATTGAAAAACCAGGCAAGATCGTCAAGGGTTCTATTAAGTTTAATGGCGAAGAGCTTGTGGGCATTTCAGATAAGAAGATGCGTACCTTCCGTGGTAACGATATCTCAATGATTTTTCAAGAGCCAATGACATCTTTAAACCCAGTTTTTAGAGTTGGTGAACAAATTGGAGAATCTTTGATGCTTCATCAAAATATGAATAAGCATCAGGCCCATGCAAAAGCAGTTGACCTCCTAACCCTTGTTGGTATTCCAAGACCAGAAAAAGTGGTGCGGGATTACCCCCATCAATTATCTGGTGGTATGAGACAACGGGTCATGATTGCCATGGCTTTGGCTTGTAATCCAAAGGTCTTGATTGCTGATGAGCCAACAACTGCTCTAGATGTTACCATTCAAGCGCAGATTCTGTCTTTGATGAACGATCTTCAAAAGAAAACCAATACAGCGATTATGCTCATTACCCACGACCTTGGGGTTGTAGCTCAAATGGCAAGTCATGTTTTGGTCATGTATGCTGGTAAGATTGTTGAGTCTGCCTCGGCAATTGAAATATTTGATAACCCTAAGCACCCATATACGGTTGGTCTTTTGGAGTCGATTCCAAGTTTGGAAGAAGAGAAAGAGCGTCTTAACAGTATTGAAGGGGTTGTACCAAATCCATTTGAACTACCTGCAGGTTGCTATTTTGCACCACGTTGTAAAGATGTGATGGAAATCTGCTTAACACAACAACCAACAGATACAGAAGTTTGTCCAGGTCATACG
Source organism: uncultured Fusibacter sp. (assembly GCA_964522015.1). Taxonomy (GTDB): domain Bacteria; phylum Bacillota; class Clostridia; order Peptostreptococcales; family Acidaminobacteraceae; genus QQWI01. The sequence continues at coordinate 20,140 of CAZFST010000019.1, forward strand.
ACTAAATGTTTCTTATATAACCAAAAGGGGGTAAAGTAACATGGCTGAAAAAATCCTTGAGGTTAAAAATATTAAGAAATATTTCCCAATCAGAGCAGGCTTTATCGAGAAAACAGTTGCCAATGTCAAAGCGGTTGACGGTGTTTCATTTGATGTCCTTCGAGGCGAAACCATTGGTTTAGTTGGGGAGTCCGGTTGTGGCAAGTCAACCCTTGGACGTACCATCGTCCGTCTATATGAGCCAACTGAAGGGGAAATCATCTTTAATGGTGAAGATATTTCAGGTCTGAAAGGTCAAGACTTAAAAGGCCTTAGAAAGAAAATGCAGCTAATTTTCCAAGATCCTTATAGTTCGTTGAATCCACGGATGAATGTTCAAACTCTTGTGGGAGAGGCCATGGTTGCCCATGGTATCGCTAAAAATGGCCAGGACCTTCTTGATAAAGTAACAGAAGTCATCGAAATGTGCGGACTTTCTTCTTACCATGTCTTTAGATACCCTCACCAATTTTCTGGTGGTCAACGTCAAAGAATCGGTATTGCAAGAGCACTTGCACTAAACCCTGAGTTTGTAGTGTGCGATGAGCCAGTTTCAGCACTGGACGTTTCCATTCAATCACAGGTCTTAAATCTGATGATGGATTTACAAGAAAAAATGGGCCTGTCTTATCTGTTTATTTCCCACGATTTAAGTGTTGTAAAACATATTTCAGACAGAATCGGCGTTATGTACCTTGGAACCTTGGTTGAAATGGCTGATAAAAGAGAAATCTACAATAACCCATCACATCCTTACACACGGGCCTTGCTGTCGGCAATTCCAGTACCAAATCCAAAACACATCAAGAAAATGGAAGCCATTATCGGTGAAATTCCGAGTAATGTCAACACCCCAAAAGGTTGCAAATTCCATACTCGTTGCCCTTATGTTAAAGACATTTGTAAAGAATTAGAGCCGCCGACAAAAGAAGTGGCACCACGTCATGCGGTAGCCTGTCACTTTGCAGGAGAAATTTAAGAAAGAAGGCTATCATGCGCCACAAAATAAAAGACCTCCTCAAAAAGAAAGAGCTAAACGAAGATAAAAAAGGCACTGAATTTGAAAGAGGCGATTTTTTTGCGATGATGATCGCGTTGAGTATGACGATGTTTCCTGTACTTTTAGGAATATTTGCAGTTATCGGACTGATCACGTGGTTGTTGTTTACTTGAACATGAGCGGGTTGTCACAGTTGACAGCCCGCTTTTTTTCCATTCAATAGTGCTTAGAACCATAAATACATAGAGAGTAGGGGGCTCATGAAAAAGGAAAATCAGAAATCAAAATATAAAAAAATTCCCTATTGGCAGTCTTGGCGATTTTTAATGACCATTATCATTGTGGTCATTGTTGGGGGAATGATACTGTCAGAACGGGCCTCAGAATACCAGCAGCCCTCAAAGGAGTGGTCCCATGCCATTGATTTGGCTAAAGACCTCCCTCTAGATGAGCGGCTTACAGACGATGCCCTAGCCTCTGATGGCCAAGCACTGGCTTATGCCTATGTCACTGAAACAGGTATCAAGGTCCTTAAAATAGGGTCCTTTGGCGAAGTTATTCAAGAGGTTTTACTACCGATACCAACAAAAGCAATTAAGTTGGTTCAACTTGAACCCACTGATCAAGGTTACATACTCTATCTCAGCGATCGTGTGACCCTGGACCGCTATGCACTGAGTGATGACTTTGTCCTCAGTGAAAAACAGAGGGTCAGTGACGCTGTTGAGCATTTCCATGCTCGTGGTTCTTGGGTTGTGGCAGGGAACGACCAAAAGACGACCCTTTATCGAAATCTCGAAGCCGTTACCAGTGATTCTGGGTACATGGATCTAAGGGGTTTAAACCTCTTGACCACTGAAGCAAATCAATATTTTGTGATTAATGCTGAATCTGGGGCCAATGTATACAAAGTAACCACCCCAAAAAAGGGAACTGCAGCAGTGAAATTGAATCATCAGGATGTGGTTAAGAAAGTATTCTTAACCAATAGCGATCTGAGCGCTTATGGTTTTATTAAGGATATGATTTATAGTGACAATCAACTGACCCTGATGTCCTTAAGATATAATCGGATGAAACCAGATGAGCCAAGTATTTTGGGGGTTTGGCACCTGGATGGTGAGACCCTGGCTGATAAGTCTGTAGATTACTTTTACCATGTGGCTACCAGTTTGGACCCGGTTTTGGTGTCTGTGACAGGGGATAAAACAACTTATGCCCTTGGCTCAAAACAGCGGATGGACCCCAGTGGCGAGGGATTGAGTCGGTACCCGCAAACCGCTGGCGGAAAGATTACAAATGTTTCTTTGATTACCCGAGAAGGGGATCAAATGGTTAAAAACACCCGTTTGACCATGACCCGTCAATATACTCTGACCTATAATTATGTGACGATAGCAAAGACACCGGTTTTGATTTGGGTGGATAAGAATGGGACACAGGGGCATTTACGAATCACGGGTAAGTCACCGGATTGGATAAAGGCAGGGAAGCAAAAGTTAGAAGTGGATTGGTTGACCCTCTTTATTTCTGCAGTGATGGGGATTGGGAACGGCTTTTATCTGGGCGCATTTTCTTTGGTATTTGGGTTCGGTTATTATAATTTTGTGTTTATCGCTCTGGGTATTTTTAGCTTTTTGTATATGCGTTATGGGCCATTTGAGCCCAACAAAAAAGCGACCCAGTTGTTTTACTTGAATGTTGGTACTTTTTCAGTGATTAAATGGTATGTATTTGGCTTTCAGGCAATCACCTTTAGAGATTATGCTTATATCTATCCTTGGCTGTTTGGATCGGATTTTGCACTCTCAGCCATGGTGATTGGGTGCTCGGTTTTATCGTTTATCCTGTTTAAACTTTGGCACAGGGAACACATTTATCACACCAAACGAAACCTGCATTTTAGAGTCTATTTGGCCTTTGAAATCGTCTTGCTATTGGCTACTTCGTTTTCCTATTTATTGAATGCTATGATGAAAATTAAATTTATGGTTTAAGAGAACACCCTTTTGGGTGTTTTTTTTGTTTGAATTCTCAGTAGGGTGGTAAATATGGTGTAGAACCACTCGCGAGATTGATAATGTTGTAACAAACACAATGGAGAAAGGGGTATCAAATGATTAAGAGAATGAAAATGCGAAGCAAGCTTATATTGATATTTATCATAACGGCACTGATTCCTATGATAGCGCTCTCAAGTGTTTCCTACCTGCAATCAAAAGATGCGCTGACAAAACAGACATATAATCAAATCAGCATGTTCAGCCAAGTCACAAATGCAAAATTCAATGATTTCTTTCTGCAAAAGACAAATGCAGGCGGAACAGTTGCAGAAGAAGAACTTGTGGCACGCAGTCTCAGTATCTATAAAGAAAAAGGCGCTACCAGTGCAGAATGGCAAGGGGCTTATAACAATTTAGAGAGTCATATACCGCAGTTCACCGCACGTTTCGGTATAGAAGCAATCTTCATTACGGATCTGCAAGGTAAGTCTATCTATGCCAGCGGTAACATGAAGACAGCCATGGAAGGTGCAGATCTTTCAGAAAGGGTCTATGTTCAAACGGCCTTGAGCGGCACTCAAAATATCTCTGAATTCATGTATTCAAAAGTGATTGAAACAAATTTTGTGGCCATCGCGACACCTGTCAAGGCCCAGGGTACCGGTGAAGTCATCGGCACCATCAATGCCCTCGTTACAGTCGGTGCCATTCAAGAGATGCTCACAAAAGAAATCGGTCTAGTCGGCCAAACGGCAGACGTCTACCTAATCGACGAAAAGGGTCTATTGAATACCAATCCCCTCTATGGTGAGTTCAAGGAGGGCGGTGCATTTGTAGAGAGCGTAGCAAGCCATGCGGTTGAAAACTTAGCACCAGAAATCCAGGCAAAGAACACGGATTTCAATTATCAGGATACTTATGTCAATGCCAGTGGCACTGCAGTCTTAGGTGGTTTAAGTGTCGTTGAAATCGGCGGCACATCCCTTGGCATGGTTGTTGAGATCAACAGAAGTGAAGCGTTGGCAGCAGTTCAACAGCTAATGACTGCGACAATCATCCTTGTTGTCTGCGTGGTTCTTTTCAGTTCGGTTGTACTACTCGTCTTTATTGAAAGAAGCATCAGAAAGCCCATCGATGCAGTGGTCAAAGCCTCTGCACGTATGTCAGAAGGGGACTTGGATATCAGCTTAGATATCAAGAGCCACGATGAAATCGGCGTTCTGTCACAGTCATTTTTACGCATGACACAAAATATAAACGAAGTGATGTCCAATATCAATTCGGCCTCTGATCAGGTGGCGTCGGGCTCAAGGCAAGTGTCTGACACCAGCATGGCATTATCTCAAGGGGCCACAGAGCAAGCCAGCTCCATAGAAGAGTTAACAGCGTCCATTCAGCAAATTGCCGCCCAAACAAGACTCAATGCAGAGAATGCCAAAGAAGCTAATATTCTCACTGAAGGCACCCGTACAAAAGCAGGTCTTGGCAATGGGCATATGAACGATATGTTAAAATCCATGTCGGATATTAACGACTCTTCAACCAGCATTTCTAAAATCATTAAGGTCATCGACGAAATAGCATTCCAAACCAATATCCTTGCCTTAAATGCAGCGGTTGAAGCTGCTAGGGCTGGGGATCATGGTAAGGGTTTTGCAGTGGTTGCAGAGGAAGTTCGTAACTTAGCAGCCCGTTCTGCCAATGCAGCCAAAGAAACCACAGCCCTGATTGAAGGTTCTATCACAAAAGTGGCCGACGGCACAAAAATCGCCAACTTAACCGCCCACGCCTTATCTGAAATCGTTGAAAGTATTCAGCGGGTCTCCACACTAGTTGGGGATATCGCAGTCGCTTCAGAAGATCAAGCCCTAAGCGTTGACCAGATTAATATAGGGATTGCTCAAATCGCTGACGTCGTACAAACAACATCAGCAACCTCAGAAGAAACAGCAGCGGCCAGCGAAGAATTGTCTAGCCAGGCTGAGCTATTAAAAGGTCAAGTCAGCCGCTTTAATCTCAGACGTAGACCTGTGATGCTGCCGCAAAGTGAATACGGCGGTATCAATCCTGATATCTACCAGATGCTTGAACAGCTTCAAAATCAACAGGCTTCAGCTTCACAAATCAACAATCGGAACACTGGGATGCCCAATAATAGTTTTCAAGAACCCCAAACCAGAAAAATAATTTTGAATGACAAGGACTATGGGAAGTATTAGAGATGATTAATATAACGCCAAAAGAGTTTAAACAGCTCGCAGCACTGATAGAAGACCAATATGGGATTCATCTAAAAGAAGAGAAAAGCACTTTGCTCACAGGGAGACTCCATAAAGTGCTGGCTGATTTAGAGATGAAGACCTTTACAGAGTACTATCAATATCTAATCGCTGATAAGAGTGGAACGGCTTTGGCGACGCTGGTGAATAAAGTGAGCACCAATCACACGTATTTTATGAGGGAAGCAGAACACTTTGATTATTTCTATCACGTTGTTCTGCCCTACCTCAAAACCCATGTGAGGGATAAAGACATCCGTATTTGGTGTGCTGCCAGTTCATCCGGGGAAGAACCCTATACATTGGCCATGCTGACAAGGGACTTTTTTGAGGATGATTTAGGAGGCCGAGATATTAAAATTTTGGCCACTGATATCTCGGACCAAGCCCTCACACTGGCTAAAAGAGGGATTTATACAAAAGAACAAATTGAACCCATGCCTAAAAAGTGGCAAGATAAGTACTTTAAAAAAACAGCCACTAACGAGTACGCTGTGATTGATATCATTAAGAATGAAGTGCTCTTTAGAAAGTTCAACTTGATGGAAGATGTTTTTCCCTGGCGAAAAAAACTACATGTGATTTTTTGTCGCAATGTGATGATCTATTTTGACACACCAACAAAGGATAAGGTCATTATGAAGATGTTCAATAGTCTTGATGATGGGGGCTATTTCTTTATCGGACATTCTGAGTCAGTGAATAGGGCGGTTGTCCCCTTTACTTACTTAAAACCAGCCATTTATCGTAAAATGAATCATCAAAGTCGATAAGCAAATAAGGATTGAAAGGGGGGTGAAGATGCAAAGACGGATAAAAGTGTTGATTTTAGATGATAGCTTGTTGTTTCGAGAGGTTCTTGCAAAAGGCCTTAGCATCGACCCATCAATTCTTGTAGTTGCAAAAGCCGAAGACCCATTTGATGCCATTGATAAAATCGAAAGATTTCAGCCCGATGTGATTACTTGCGATGTGAATATGCCTAAGATGGATGGCATAGAGTTTATTCGACAACTGTTGCCGCAACATCCTGTACCAATTATTGTGGTCAGCTCAACGGCAAATTCGGTTTTTGATGCCATGAACGCAGGGGCAATTGATTTTATTAGTAAGCCCAATATGCAATCACCCCATGCCTTTGAGGTGTTTATTAGAGATATGATTTCAAAGGTAAAAGAAGTTTCAAAAGCGAAGGTCATTAATATTGGTAGTGACACCGCAAAGCCTGGGAATCGCGTGGGCAGTGGGCAAAATGTTGGCGGGCAAAGTGGCTACAATCAAAGTGGCTACAATCAAAGTGGCTATAATCAAAGTGGCTATAATCAAAGTGGCAATAATCCAAGTAGTAATCAAGCTATGCCAAGTTCTTCTGGCATTAAGTTAATTGCTATTGGGGCATCCACTGGTGGCACAGAAGCTATTTTCAAGGTGCTATCAAAGCTACCCACCAATCTGCCAGGGATTGTGATTGTCCAACATATCCCCCCAATGTTTTCAAAGATGTTTGCCGATCGGTTGAATAACCAAACGGGTTTTGAAGTGGTTGAAGCGAAAAATAACGATACTATTTCTCCTGGAAAAGTGATTATTGCTCCAGGAGACCAGCATATGCGGGTGAGAAAAGTAGGGGATCTTCTTAAAGTGGAGGTCTTTAGCGGTGAACGGGTAAATGGACACTGTCCTTCAGTGGATGTGATGATGTTGTCCGTGGCAGAAGCGGTTCAGGATAAAGCAGTCGGCGTGATTTTAACCGGCATGGGATACGATGGGGCAAAAGGACTGCTGGCCATGAAAAGAAAGGGTGCAAAAACCCTCTCCCAAGATGAAGCTAGTAGTGTGGTCTATGGCATGCCAAAAGTAGCGTACGAGATAGGCGGTGCAAATAGGCAGGTGAGCCTTGATGGCATGTCTGCTGCCATTGTACAATTGGTGAAGTCGTGAAACATATCCTTGGCATAGGGGAATATGCGATTGTTAAGAACCTTGAAGACGAAATCATAACCTATGCCCTGGGATCTTGTGTTGCTGTTTTGATTTATTGTCCTGTCAGTCAAGTGGCTGCAATGGCTCACGTTGCGTTGCCTGAACCCTTAGCCCATATGGGTGTCCAAAAGCATAAACCCGCTTACTTTGCAACTGAGATTGTACCCTTGATGCTTAATTTACTGGGGTCACAGTACCAATGTCATCCCCGTCAATTGTTGATTCACTTGATTGGTGGTGCCGTGTCAAGGTCTGAAAAAGACCCCTTTCAAGTGGGTAGTAGAAATGTTAGGGCAGTCTCGAATATCCTAAGATATCATCAGTTGCCATTTACAGCAAATAATGTGGGTGGACACTTGAGCAGAACCGTTTCATTTAGTTTAAGTACAGGTGCTTTGGAGATTAAAACACAAGAGATGATGATTTAAGTAAGACGTTCATACAAAATGATGAGTCAAAATGATGAGTCAATAGAAAGACCCCACGAGAGACAATCGAGTGGGGTCTTTTTTGCTAGCTGTACGATGTAATCTTGTTTTGGCGACTTTTATAGTGGTATAATTAAATAAAGTTCTATATTAAAGAGGGAGGAAAAATTTTGAAAACAAAAAAAGGAGCAGTGGCCTCTGCAGTTGACGTAGTTGGGGCTCAGGAATCAGCGGTGGCAGTTCAGGCTGATCTAAAACCAAAATCAGGTCATTTTTTTACGATTTTTTCAATGATGATGAACCCAACTAAAGCACTTAAGGATGCAGTGCTAAGCACCAAATGGTATCTCGGTATTTTTGTCAGTACGGCCGCCTTTTGTTTGTTCTTTTTACAGACAGGTTTAGATCTTTGGAAGACGGGACAAAAGGGGTTGGATTTTGTGTTTTTTTCTGCTGGTGTGGGGGCCTTATATGGGTTGATTGTCATACCGGCAGTGGCTGTGGTGGCATGGGTTCTCTTAAAGGCCTTCAAGTCGGACAAGGGCTTTAAGTGGACAATTGCGTCCTTTTGTCTAAGTTACAGTGGTGCACTGATCTATGGGTCTTTGGGTCTGATCTTTTCACTGTTTTTCCAGTGGCGCACGGCGGTAGCATTTGGTGTGACCGGCGTGCTTTGGGCCATCGGGCCAATGATCATTACAGTACGGGCCATGACAGGAGGCAAAATTGCCGTCAGCGTACCAGTGGCCACCATTTTCTCAGCACTGGTCCTATTATCGTGGGCATATTTTGGTAATCTATAACTGCACTGCTAAAGGTGCAGTCTGTAACTGCACTGCTTGGTGCAGTCGGCAACTGCACTGCTTAAAGTATTATCATATTATTTTAAACAAAGGAGGCTGTTGTGAAAAAGTCTAAAGATAAAGCAACTGATTCAATGACTGATAAAGCAGCTAATCAGGCAAGTGATCAAGTAAAAGATGAAGAAATACAGGCCGTTGAGACCATTATGGCCACTGAAAGAATTGCCGGGGCTGGTGTTTGGCGCTTAATAGCCATGATTGCCCTGGGGGCCACGGTTTATAACTCTGCAGCTACTAGGTTCAACCCGTATTACATAGGTTTTGGCATCCTGTTATGCCTCTTATTCGGATGGATTTATAAACATTTCTTGAGAACATTTTTAACCCTTTTTAACCCAGCTATCAAAAAAGGGGTCGGCAAGAAATCCCTCCACCACGCTGTGGACAACAGCATGCTGTTTTTGATTCCCTTTGCTGTCATGTCCCTTTTGGCAACTTATTATTTGAAGTGGACCCTAACCACGGCCTTTCTTTCAACGGGGATTATGTCTGTAGGGACAGCGGCAGCCATGGAAGTTGGTAAAATGCGAGATAAACCAGCCATCAGAAACGTCATCATCGCCTCTGGGGTTTCCTTCTTATTTAGTTTTACCCTCACCATGACCGTTCAATTACTCAGCAAAGCCCCTGGATTTGTAGAAGGTGCTGTGCAATTTCTACTGGGCCTCTATGGGAAAGGCGGTGGCTTGTCATGAGATTTGAAAAACACTTAAAGAAAACTGACCAAAGTCAAAAGGGATCCAGACATAAGAAAACTAGCCAAAGGCCATTTGCGTTACGGTTTGGGGCACTGTTACTATGTTTACTGTGCGTTCTTTCTCTGGCATTTCCCATGTTCGCCGATGGTTCGGCTAGCGGCGCAGAGTTACAAGAGAATACCACACTGATTTCCACAAAAGAACCTGTGAAACCCTTTGAAAAAGTCATCGCCAGCAATGGGCCATGGTATACTGAGCGTTTGAGTCTTGACGACAATAACCAACTTTTGATTGGTTATGAGGGGACTTATGCCATCGATCCAAGTATTTTTGCCAGGGCTACCCAAATGGAATTTGAACTTCGGGAAGATATGATGGTCACTGGGGTGGTGGTGCCCTATAAAACGCCAGCGGCGGGAACACTGACTTTTACACTGCAAAGTAAGGCGGGGGCTACTTTTGGTCCGTTTCCCATGACAGCCCAGTCTGCGACGTTGGTTTCAATTGATCAAGGGGCCGCGGGTAAGGATGGCGTGGGGGAGAGTTTAGGAGAAACCGTTTACAGCTTTGAAACCACAAAGCCTGCAAAACTTGAAAAAGGGGACTATACCCTGACACTTTCTGATCCAAGTGGCCAAGTGCGAACCAGACAAACCGGTACAAAGGGTGCATTTATTATAAAGGGTATCCATGCACCGTCTTTTGAGAAATATAAAGTGGAATTAGATGCACAAAAGGATGCCAGTAAGGGCGAAAAATCAACGGTTGGCGACAAATTTGAAGCTGAACCGGATGGTCAAGAAAAGCCACCGATTATGAAGCAAGCCCTGTTTGTGCTAGAAAAAGATTCTGTGATAGAAGAGATTGTGATTAATACAAAGAATAAAGGGGCTGGTCGGGCACCTGGTCAAGTGGCGATTTTTGACAGCAAAGGGGAACTCCTTTATGTGGAACAAGCCCAGGGCTTGCCACTGAACGATGTGGCCAATGGCATGTGGGCAATTGTGCCTGAGATTGTATTGCCTGCCGGGACCTACGAAGTTGGGATCAATGATCCTTTAATGTTTGAATACGAAGCAAACGGAAATCCGATGTTTTATATTAACGTGACGGATATCAAGCCACAGCGCACCAACTTTACAGGGACCTATAAAATCAATATGGATGCCTACAAGCGTTCCACCAGAATGGGTCCGGTGACTGATAACGATAGCGATTTTTCTGTGAAGGACTTTGAGCTGTCCATTCTTGATAAAGGCAACACTTTAGAGATGATTGGCATTTACGAAGGCATGCCTTTTTCACAAGAGGTGAATTTATCTGAGGCCTCTGGGAACCAGGTGAAGGGGGTTTTCACTTTTGAAGCGGACCTGACAAATTTGCCCACTAAGCAAAAGATTACAGCAGGGGGCGTGGTGTTGATCTTGGCCCTTGACGAAGACAATATTTTATTTGGTATCCAGGGAAATGGTACCTACGAAAGGGCCGCCACAAAGGATAAAGGGGCTGATTACAATACCTATGAGTATTTTGTCAAAGGCAAACGGGTGACACCAGAACTGCCTGGGTTTGTGATCAAAGCCCTAGGCGCTGCAGCGGTTGTGGGTGCTGGCAATATTCCTGGACCTGCAGATCCAATTCAAGCAGCAACTGGGTTACTCTTCCCTCCACTGGTGGGTGTTGTGGCCCATGTGGTAACCGATATGATCAAGAAAGCCGCCGAAAAGGCCCTTGCAGAGAAAATCAAAAAAGAGGCCGCAAAAGGCCCTAAAAAGTACACCAGAGAGTGGTACAAGGCCCAAAATCCTAATGCCAGTGATGAAACCATTGCCATGATGATGCTAGGTGCAGCCATGGAGAACAGCGATGAACCAGATGCAGACCCAGAGTCCATGAGCAGTGGGGATTCAGGAGACTCCTCAGATGGGGATTCTGGTGATTCGTCTGATGGTGATTCCGGTGAAGGTGACTCCGAAGATGGGGCATCTGAAGACGGGGACTCAGAGGATGGCTCAGAAGGTGATTCAGAGGACGATTCAGAGGGTGACTCAGATAGTGACTCAGAAGATGGAGACATTGAGGGTGAAGATTCACAGGGGACTGAAGAAGCCCCCGAAGAAACATCCCGTCCATTAACCGAAGAAGACTTTAAATCATTAGAAGAAAAAGCAGCAGATGCTGCAAAAGCAGAAAAGGCTGCAAGCGGAGAAGGTGGCGCTGAAGGTCAATCCGGTGATGGCAGCGAGGGTAGTGCTGGTGGTGAAGGAAGTGCTGGTGGAGACGGTTCAGTTAATGGGACTGGGGGATCAGAAGGTTCTGAGCAAACAGAGGCGATACCCCAAAGTATGACAGTGACCACTGGTATTGATGGCAAAACCTCAACCTATGAATACAATTCCAGTACGGGGAAATGGGTCAATCCAGAAACCGGCGGTGAATTTAACAAGTCTCAGTACGACGAACTGCAAAAGAATCTTTCTGGGAATCAGGCAGCCCAAGACACTGAGCGAGATAAGGTTGCTAGAGGGGATACGGAGCAAGACCGTCAATTAGCCAAAATGTTAGCTGATCAAAAGGAAAATGCTAAACTTGAAAAAATCAAAACCAAGTATGGGGTAGAAACCAAAGAAGAAGCCCAAGCTATAATTGCTAAACAAATGGCAACAGAGCAACAACGGTCTGAGAAGTGGCAGAGAATTGGTAATGTTGCCGCTGTTGGTGAACAAGTGGCCACAGGTGTTGTGATGGGCGCTGATGCTGCGGTGGATTTCTTGGCCAGTCAAACAGGACCAGCAGGGAAAGTCATCAACGCAGGTTACAAAATCACTAAGTCTATTGCCAGTGAAGTGGCAGACAAGGGTTACGCTAATTCCAGCATCAAAGGAGCTGCCATCAAAGGGATAGCAGACGCCGCAACTGACTTTACAGAAAGTAAAGTACTAAAAGGCGCTTTGACCATTGGCGGAGAAACACTGGGCAACTACACTGCAGCAAAACCCGGGGAAGAATGGGATGGCATTGCAGAAGGCTTAGTGAATGGCACCGTAAAAGTTGGTTCGGGCCTTATCACCGATAAATTGGCAGGTCCAGGATTTGGGGATCAGATGAGCATCACCAAATTATCAGGGGGCAAAGTGCGGGTGGCCCTAAACACCGATGGCAAATGGATGGGGGCCGTAGTCAAAGCCTCAACAGGTCAACGGATACTAGACAATAAAGTCACCAGCCAAATCGTACAATCCGGCACCAAGATAGGGTCTGCAGCCCTAGACAACTATGTGGTAAAGCCATACTTTACAGACAGCGTCAGCGAGATGGCTAAGAATATGCCTAAGAATTAGAAGTAAGGGCTAAGGGCAAAAGGCTAAGGGCAAAAGGCTAAGGGCAAAAGGCTAAGGGCAAATGCAAAAGCTAAAAAGCTAAAAAAAGAGATAAAAGCATGGTAAAATGATAGGTGAAGTAAAGCAAGTGAAGCATAAACAAATGATGCAAAATAAATGATGCAAAATAAATGATGCAAAATAAATGATGCAAAA
>CAZFST010000019.1:33068-86071 GCA_964522015.1 uncultured Fusibacter sp.
AAATGATGCAAAATAAATGATGCAAAATAAATGATGCAAAATAAATGATGCAAAACAAATGAAGACTGAGAGGAAATAAAATGCAATTAACATTAAATGAACTGGTTTTTGTTGGGTCACTGATTGAAAACCAGACGGATATGAGCTTCTTTAAGAATTTGAAAGTGGGTTTAAAAGGGGATGAGCAAAAAACTTTAGAAGAAAAAGGTCTTTATAGAGATGGCGCTCTTTCAGGCCCCCTCCTTGAAGCCAGCCTAGTGATGGGGAAAGCTCACAAAACAGCCCGTGTGGTGATGCAAATACCATCTGGAGTGATTGAAAAAGGTGTCTTTACACTAGGTAGTTTGCAGGTGCTTGTTGAAACAATCGGAAGCGATATTGAAGTTTCTTTCCTTGAGGACTTTAAGGGCATCAGATATGATATTTCTGATCACACAGGCTTATCTTTGCAGCAACATGCGAAAATATCCGTGATGCTTGATGTGAAGCCACTGCTTTTCACTTTAAGTTTGGTAGACTGGGTAAGACGGGCTTCTTTACTGAGTTATGCAGGTGTTGAATCAGCACCAGATCTATCTTTGACCCATTATATGGGTTATCTCGAAAATCCAATGCAAAATAGCGTGACCCGCCTTATGTGCAAGTTTTATGGTCTAGAAATGCCAAATCCTGCGGACTTTGAAGATTTCAAAGCCAATCTCATTGAAAGAGGCATTATGACGATTACTGGCGATATGATTAACCTCAACACTGAACTCATGCGCTTAGCGATGAATTTCAGTATTCCTGATACACAACTGGTTCTTGAAACCTATGATGGTCGCTTGGCAGATAAGGTGATAGCAGCGAATAACGTCATTTTATGTGCTGGCATTAAGGATATTTTAGCTTTTAATGCAACCGATGAAGGCATTGAAATGATGTCAATTAGTAGCGCTGAATTGGTTTCAAGAGTTGAAGCGTATTTAAAGTGTCCTGACTTGAGCTAAAGGACAAGCTAAAAAAAGGATAAAGAAAATGAAAGCTATATAATGGGGTTTAAGGAGCTGCTATGAGACTATTATCAAAATACAAAGTGCAGGAAATGGTCATTAACGCCATGGCCAAATGGCGGCCACTAGAGCGTGCCAGGTATACTTACCATTTCTCAGTACCAGATTATGAAATGGTTCTGGAAGCTTTGAAGGATTTTCAAAACGAAGATGGCGGTTTTGGCAAAGGGCTTGAGCCGGACTTTTGGATGGCCCCTTCAAGTGCCATGGCCACCAGCGTAGCGCTCCAGGTTCTCAGCGAACTACCCCCACTGGAAGGGGTAGTTCACATGACGGATACAGCGCTACAGTATCTGCTGCGAACCAACCTCCCAGAGCAGAAGGGTTGGATCGCAACAGATCGGCGCGTGAACGACTATCCCCACGCGCCCTGGTGGCACTTACCCAAAGACCATACTCCAGATCTGAGCCATTGGGGAAACCCAACCATGGAACTGCTTGGTTATTTTATGCGCTGGCAACCTGACCATGGTGAAGAAACCTTCAGCGCACAACTGGATTATGCACTGACACGGATTTCGCAAAACCCAGATTTAGAAGTACACGAACTGTTTTGCTACTGCCGTGCCTATGGTTTTCTCAGTGAAGAACGCCAAAGGCAATTAAAGCCATACTTGCAAAAGGCAGTTCAAAACCTTGTGGTGACAGACCCTGATGCATGGCAAGATTACGTGCCAAAGCCCCTGGATTTTATTCGCCACCCAAGAGATGAGCATTTTGGCATCAGTCAAGTTGCCATCGATCAGCAACTTGATTACTTAATCGACCAACTTGAAAAAGATGGGGCCCTTCAGCCAAGCTGGGAATGGAGCAGCCACCCTAAAGAATGGTTCATAGCAAAAAACTATTGGTCGGGTATTCTAACCGTGAATGCCCTGATTCAACTCAATGAATTTGGCAGAATCCAGTAATCCCAATAAGTATCTTGGGCAAATTCTGCAACACACTAAATGAAAAGGCCACAAGAGCTATCACCTGATTTCACAGGGACTGCTCTTGTGGCCTTTAATCATTATTCCTTAACTCTTAATCCTTAGCTTTTATTCTTTATCCTTTATTCTTTATTCTTTATCCCTTATCTCTTATCCCTTATCATTAAGTGCTTATGCCTCACTCTTAAGTTACTTCCCAACAGTCCCAACAACAATATCCCCATAACAAGGATGTGTTTTTGCAACATCCTTAAATAGCACAGGTCCCTTCAACTTAATTAAATCAGCATTTGGCTTCAAATTAAGTGCCAGATTAATAGTCTGAACAGCACTGGCTCTGGTAATAAAGATTTTTGTGTCACTGACATTTGAAGTAGGTGGTTTAATGGGGACGTAAACCTTGGGAGCGGCTAATAAGTCTGCGGGATTTTTAGCCCTAATGGCTGCAACGTGATTGAGCATTTGATAAAAAGTGACCTGATTAATGGGTGTATTCAGCTGTTTAACCCACTTCGAATCATGCAAATAGGATAAGCACCAAGAAGCCCAGTGTTGAACTTTCAAAGGATTCAGCATGTCTTTAGCATCAGAAGTTGGCAATGCATAAGCTCGCACAAGCATGGTTAAGGCCTCGGCGCAAGTAATAGCAACATCGGGTTTGAACTCGCCACTTGGATACCCGGTTAAATAGGCAGCCCCTTGACCTGTCAAAGGTCCACGAGGGACTTCTAACTCTTCAATAATCATAAATTCAGGAAGCCCATTAATGGTCCCAGTGGATTCCGGTACGGTGGCTGGTTGTGTATTTGCAGTTGTAGTTGCTTCAGTATTTGCAGTTGTTGTTGCTTCAGTATTTGCAGTTGTTGTTGCTTCAGTATTTGCAGTTGTTGTTGCCTCAGTATTTGCAGTTGTAGTTGCTTCAGTACTTGCAGTTGTCATCGGTTCCGTGGTTGCACTTGTGGTTACTGGTGGGGGAGAAGTAGTATTTGTAACGGTTTCAGCAAAGACGGTTCCGGCGGCTAGTAGGATCGAAAAAGTTAAAACCATAGGTAATATACGCTTTAAATTTTTCATGATACTCTGCCTCCTTTCCCAGTTGTTACTTTAATTGTCCCACGGACTGCCCAAAGGTGCAAGTGTTTTGTTGATGAGTGGGGGGCATGAGTCTTTTTGAATGGATTGACTCTATTGCGAGTCTTTTTGACTTGATTGACTCTATTGCGAGTCTTTTTGACTTGGTTGACTCTACCGCGAGTCATTTTTGATTTGGTTGACTCTATTGCGAGTCATTTTTCTTTATAATGATTCTTTCCCAGTTTCTATTTCAGTTTTTAGACTATACTATAGCTAACACAAAGCGTAGCAACCGCCAGTTGCCCACCAGAACAGGAGTTTATTATGACTAAAAAAAATATGATCACGGCTAGCCAATCGACCAAAGTAGGGATGCGCTTGTAAGAGGCGTCATCCCTCGTATGAAGGGATGAACCATTTGACTCATAACCATAATAGATTGCATGATCACGAACTTGCTGGGTCTTGCCCAGTTAAAAATATCGGCATCTTCGCCCATGTAGATGCGGGAAAAACGACCCTGACGGAGCAACTGCTTTACAAAAGTGGGGTTATTACCAGTCCGGGGACCGTGGACCAGGGTACCACCCACACCGACACCATGGAACTGGAAAGGGAGCGGGGCATCTCCATTATGTCCGCGCCTATATCCTTCCAGTACAAGGATACAAAAGTTAACCTGATTGATACCCCAGGCCACGTGGATTTTGTGGCAGAAGTTGAGCGTTCCATGACCGTTCTAGAAGGGGCGATTCTTGTAATCAGCGCCAAAGAAGGGGTTCAGTCCCATACTCGCCTACTTTTCAATGCCCTAAACCGCCTAAAGGTGCCAACCATTATCTTTGTCAACAAAATCGACCGACTGGGTGTTGAAATTGAAGATCTTTTAATTCAGGTGACTAGGCAATTGTCTTCCACTACTATCCCCATACAAACAGTGTTAGCAGCAGGCACACGGGTTGCCTCGGTTTCACCTCTATATCAAGCATGTGAAACGGTCATGCTTGACCGGCTGACGACTGTGGGACACCCAACCACGGAGAAACTACTTGACCATTTTTTAGAAAGCGGACAAATAGATCAAAATCTTCTTTATCACTCACTGAAAACCTTAACTGCTGAGAATGTTGGGTTTCCTGTGATTTTTGGCAGCGCCATGATGGGGGTGGGGATTGAGACTTGCCTTGAAGCCATTGATCAACTGTTACCTTGTTTTGACCTGAAAAAAAGTTTGCTGCCACTTAGGGGGCAGGCATTTAAAGTTCAGCGGTCCCATGTGAAAACCCGGGAAACCTTTGTGAAATTGACGGCGGGGCATGTGGGACTTCGGGAAATAATCATGTGCCATGGGCAGCTTGGAATCTCCTGTGAGAATAAAGTTACCGGTCTTTATAGGTTAATCGACGGCAAGCGAGTGCCTGCTGAGCGGTTATTTGCAGGGGATATCGGCGTATTAACCGGTCTTCATTCTCTGAAGGTTGGTGAACGATTTGGTGATGTTACTGACGATAAAACTAACGATGAAACTGATTTTTCCAAAGAGGATTACCCAAAGACACCACTTGCAAAGCCCCTGTTTACGGTGCGGATTGCATCTCAAAAGCCCAGCGAACGCCCCAAGCTCTTAGAGGCCCTGACTTTGATGGCTGATATGGATCCATACTTGTGTCTTCAGCTTAGCGAGCTTGACGACACCATTATGCTTGATTTATTTGGTGTGGTGCAAATGGAAATTCTGTCCGAAATCTTGGCGCGCAACTACGGTGTTAAAGTGGT
Source organism: uncultured Fusibacter sp. (assembly GCA_964522015.1). Classification (GTDB taxonomy): domain Bacteria; phylum Bacillota; class Clostridia; order Peptostreptococcales; family Acidaminobacteraceae; genus QQWI01. Next base: position 37,903 of record CAZFST010000019.1, read on the forward strand.
TTTTGAAACGCCAAAGCCACTTTACCAAGAGGCGATTTGCACAGAAGCCAGCGCAGTGGTGCAGATGTACAAGTTGTATTCCTTTAATGCAGGTGTCGGATTTAGGGTTGCGCCCCTACCTTTAGGCAGTGGCATCCAGTATGTCACAGAGGTGACCAATGGCTATTTGACACAAACCTTTCAAAATGGGGTTAAAGAAGGGGCTTATGCCTACCTAGACCAAGGTTTAAAGGGGTGGCCCCTGACAGATATGCTGATTACCTTCACCCATTCGGAGTTTAATAGCGTTGATAGTACCCCAAAAGATTACAGGGATTTGAGCCCTTTGGTTATTTTTGAAGCCATTAAAACAGCTGGCACAGTTTTACTCTGGCCCATCAACAGATTTAGTGTCACCGTGCCCTTGGATCATATGGGAACGGTGATGAGTGAATTGGTGTTGATGCGGGCAACCTTTGAAACACCACAAATTATTGACGAGACGATTACCTTGTTGGGACGGGTACCAGTTGAAACTAGCCTGCATTTTCCACTGCAATTGAGAAATTTAACAGAGGGCAAAGGGACCCTTGAGCTTGTGTTTGATGGTTACGAGCCAGCGCCAGTGACTTATCAAAGTAGCCGGGCCTTTTACAGAGCGCACCCTTTAAATCCTACGATCTATTTGCGAGCTAAAGGCGCTGTCTGAGTCACTCTGCCACCAAGACGGTGACTTCTAGCTCTTTCAGCTGATGGACCTGAGCATCTTCAAGGGGTTTGTCCACAATTACCATATCAATGTCAGCCACCTTGTAAAAACGGTAAACCCCAGAACTCCTATATTTAAGGGCCTGGGTAGCCACGATGCGGGTCCTGGCAATCTCTAAAATGGCCCGTTTGGTGTTGCCAATATCAATAAATCCCTCAATCAAGTAACCATCTTCCAAGCTCACACTTCTGCAGCTGATAAAGGCCTTGTCAACGGTGTACTGGCTGATTTGCCGCACGGATTCCTGGCCCAAAAATCCACCTGTATAAGGATTATACTGGCCACCAATGGCAATCAGGGTAATATCATCAACATTTGCTAGGGTCTGAATCACTTCCACCATATCTGTGAGCACAGTAATCTCGAGATTTGACTGAGCAAGAATCTGGGCAATGTGGGCCGAGGTACTAGAGGTGTCCAAATAGATGTACTCCCCATTTTTAATCAGCGAAACAGCCTTCCTAGCGATGGCTGTTTTTTCTTGGGTATTGACTTGCATGCGGTAGTGCAAACTGGAGGCCTCAAACTTGTTCTTTATTCGCTGGGCTCCCCCATAAACCCGATCAAGGAGCCCCTGGGACTCAAGCTTTTTAAGGTCTTTGCGAATCAAATCCTCCGTCACACGGTAGTTGATGGCCAGTTCTTTGACCGAAACACTACCGTATTTATTCAAGCTTTTAAGGATGTCATTTAAGCGATCAGAAGCGTTCATAGTACCCCTTTTCTTGTTTTCTTGTTTAAGAGAATTATAGCACAAAAACGTCTTACTTGATTGGTTGTTTTATTGTTTTAGCGGAATTATAATAAAAACAAGAAGAAAACAATAAAAACGAGCCATGGGGACGTGCACCGTGGCTCGTCAACCCCCTGAGCTATGCCCAATCTGAAAGGAGTACCACATGTCAGAAAACAAACAACCCCTTAAAATCGCCATCATCGGCGGCGGCTCCAGCTACACACCAGAAATCATCGAAGGCTTTATCCTACGCCACCACGAACTACCCCTAGAAGAAATCTGGCTTGTGGACATCCCAGCAGGAGAAGAAAAACTCACAATCGTTGGCAATCTGGCTAAACGGATGGTTGAAAAATCAGGCATCGACTGTAAAATTCATTTGACACTGAACCGCCGAGAAGCCCTAAAAGGCGCATCCTTTGTTACCACACAATTTAGAGTCGGCCTCCTTGAAGCCAGAATCAAAGACGAGCGCATCCCACTTTCAAGAGGCATGCTGGGCCAAGAAACCAACGGCGTTGGTGGCTTTGCAAAAGCACTGCGCACAATCCCCGTGATTCTTGAAATCGCAAAAGATATGGAAGAACTTTGTCCGGATGCATTTTTAATTAACTTTACCAATCCAGCCGGCGTCATCACCGAAACAGTTCTTCGTCATTCTAAGATTAAGGCCATCGGCCTTTGCAACGTGCCAGTGAATATGCGTAAAGCCGTGGCGAAAGTGTTAGGATCTGAAGACTTTGTCTTCCATGCAACAGGACTTAACCACTATGTATGGGGCAAACACGTTTACTTCCAAGGTAAAGACGTCATGCCAGAACTCTTGCCACAACTCCTTGCAGACGACGAATTTAACCCTAAAAACATCGGTGCAACACCCTATATTGAAGAACAAATCTTGGCAACTGGCTTGATGCCTTGTTATTATCACTCATACTACTACTTGCAAGATGAAATGTTAAAGCACGGCATTGAAGACTTCAAAGAAAACGGCACTAGAGGCGAAGTGGTTAAGCGAGTTGAAGATGAACTCTTTGAACTTTACAAAGACGTCAACCTAGCTGTCAAACCAGCCCAACTTGAAAAACGTGGGGGCGCTTATTACTCAGAAGCCGCTTGCGAGCTAATCAACGCCATTTACAACGACAAGCGCAGCCTAATGATTGTCAACGTCCAAAATAACAGTACCTTACCATTCTTGCCACAGGACGCAGTGATCGAAACCACATGCATGATCACCAATGCAGGAGCCATCCCACTGGCCATGTCCCCACTGCCAGAATCAGCCCAGGGCGAATTGGTCCTATTGAAAGCCTACGAGCGCCTGACAATTGAAGCCGGCATCGAAGGCAATTATGGAAAAGCCCTACAAGCCTTGACGATCCATCCACTGACCACATCAGGACAAGTACTCAAAGAAGTCTTTGACGAAATTCTAGAAGCACATAAAGAACATTTACCACAATTTAAAATCTAAAGATTTAAGGGATGCGGCTCACGGTGCACGTCCCCCTGAGTCCCCTGATTTTTTGCACAAAAAAACCGCGATTCTTTAAAGAGTCGCGGTTTTTACATTTAGTTATTTTAAAAGTGTGTAGTTGCCGATGATTGGAAGTGGTTTTTCAACGCCGTTAAGAGCATTGATAACGCCCATGATGAAAAGTACAAATGTTGCTAAACCAAGTAAAGCTGCAAGCATGCCACCGATAAATGGGATGATGCCGATAAATCGACCAGCAACACCGACAATTAGAAGCAGTAAGCCTTGGTTTGCGTGATACTTTGCAAATGAGTCGTTAGGACAAGCTAGTAGTGGGATAAAGAAAAAAACGTAAGCAAGAGCAGCCATGACTTTGTTTGGTTGTTGACCATTGAATTGTTCGCTCATTTTGAAACCTCCTTGTATAGAAAAAATAAAAGTTTTCCTATTAATAGTGTAAGTTTATTCTGAGTATTTGTCTAGTAAAATTCTTGAAAAAAACCGCTTTGAACCGCTTTATAAGTGGATTCTAATCGTATTTTAACTTATAAGCAAGGGATAGAAATTTCAGTGTGGTGGTGGCCATTATTTGCCCCGCATCCACAAAACGCCACTGGCTCATTTTCCCCTTACCCGCAAATCATCACTGGCCATTTGACCAATTGGATAAAGGGCCACATCCCCACTGGCCAAGGGGAGTCCTCCTTGATTGCTATTAAACCCTTCAATGGCCCACATGTTAGCGGTGTCACCGCTGTAAAGCAGTTGAGGCGCTGACAAATCCATATTGTGATGGGCACTTAACTGGAAGTTCACAGCCAAGAAGCCGCTCCTGAAAGTAGGGTCTAAACCTTGGCGGTAAGCGGCCTGCAAGTCAGCACCTTTCTTAACAAACACTGCGCTGTCTGGCAAAATGTATTCACCAAACCACATTTGCGCACTGGCGGTGACCAAGTCGGGATTGACACCAGGAGGTAAAAGGGCACCAGAGCCAGCCCCGCCACCTGCGTTGTCAAAGCCCCCGATAAAGACCCGAAGAGCACTGGATAAGAGGGCGCTTTTGGGTTTGCAAACGTAGGTGCTAGCCAGGGTGGATTTCAAATACTGATTGCCGGTTTGGCCAGTTTGGGCAGGCCCCAGTTGATTGAACACATCTAGGGTCTTGAGCACATCCTGGGTGCTAAGCTCCTGTCGACCATTTTGCAAAATCGTGCTGTGCTGCCAGGTGTCAGCGGCGCTACCCACCAGCACATACCGGCCATCTAAGCGGTAATACACGTCCACAGGTTCTCGGGTTTTAGTGGTGGGATCGATCCGATAAAAGGACGGCTCCACATAAATCATATCCTCAGGCCCATAAAAATCCCCCATGGTCTTTACCGAAAACCGGATGGGATAACCAGCCTTTACCGAAGCCTCTGAAAAGCCCTTAAGGGGATGCTTGCCAGGCATAATTGGCAGAGTATAGGGCCAAATCCCTCCCTGGAAACCCGATCGGGCCCCACGACCACTTTGGAGACCATTTTTCCCCATTTGCCCCGACGTAAAATAAACAGAACTAAGCTTTTGATAAACATTACGCCACTGAATATCCCCAACGTGGGTAATGGCAAAGTCAAATAGGCGTCCAACAATGGCCACGTCAGCCCTCTGCCCAGCAATGTCGTTTTCGGGGTCTAGGTTGGCCACAAGCTCGTACTGAGCCGGGGTTCGGTGATTTTTCGCAATCACCTGGGTGAGCACACCGTAATCCTGAGGAGTCACCCAATAGGGAATTTTGTAATAAAATGTAGTGCTGTCCAGGGGCACATCCACCCACTGATCCGCAGGTACAAAAATCCCAGAAGCCGCTGGCCCCAATAACTCTGAGGCATTTTCGCTAAAATAGACATCAAAGGGAAAGCTGACCCGCTTTTTCTTGACATAAGCGGCATAATCCCGGTTACCATATCCCAGTTGATTAAGGTGTGGCCCGGTGGTACTAAAGTGAAGGGTCATCACGGCATCCAGAGGGGCCCCCAGGGTCTGCTTTAAACCAGGGGGACGCTGGTCCAGATTTTCAAGAGGAGCTAGAGAACTGCTGCAAACCACAGGGGTATGAACCGCTACAGAGGTGCCATTGACCCATTCGTCAATGTCAGGGTCTGTTACGTTGTGAAGGGCCAAAATCTTGTAATGCAGGAGGCCCGTGGTTTCGTCGGTGCCGTTTGAGATATTGTGCTGCAAGAGATGATTGTTTAGGGTGATGGTGATGGGGGATAAAAGGGAGCCAGCACCAGAGCCAGCACCAGGACCAGAGCCGGCACCAAGGCCTGGACTACTGCCAACGGCTGCGGCGGTGACGGGTATTGGGGCCGGAGCTGACCCTGTGTACCAGTCACTGCTCATAAGCACCGATGTCCCCACACTCAGGCCGTCGTTACGGACCTCCATTGGTCCGATGGCCTGCTCAGCGGTCCCAGAAAAATTAAAGCTTGGAGAGCTGGAGCTGTTGTAAACACTGTGATCTAGTATCACTTGATAGGCATTTTTGGAAGGCTCAAAGTGGGTTTCGCTATTTTGGGGGAGGGGTTGGCTGATGTGATTGCCCACTAAGACGTAGTTGACCGCGGGGATTTTGAGGCCCAGGGCTTGGGCGGCCATTAAAACGGGGCTTAGGGCGTCGAGTTTTGAGTTGTAGACGTTGACGAATTCTAGGCCAAAGGCATAGAGTTCTTGGAGGTTGTAGTAGCTGTAGGAACGTTGTATTTGGAATGATTGTGTGGCTGTTTTGTCAACGCTGTGGTAAATGGTGATGGGTTTGCCGGAGGCGTCTACCCCCGTGGTGGTCCATTCCAAGGTGTAGGGTTTGTACACTTCAACGGTGTAGGCCTGGGTTCCGCTAACATAATTGGCCCGGTAGTCCATAATAAATGGCTTGTCAATTCGGGCGTCGATTTTGACGAATTCGCCTGTTGGAATGGCTTTGTCCACGTTGAACCCCGTGGATGACACCCTTATTGCCCCGGTGGGGGTGGGTATGGCGATTTGCTTGAAATCCTTGTCATAATAAAATGTCAGGGTGTAAATTTGCTTGCCGTTTTCGTAGGCATAACTGAGCAAATACGCATCCGCCGCGGTTTGGAGCGGTGCAGTACCAACCCCTTGGACAATTCCAAGGCCTTTGTACTGATGATTTGGGATGATTTTTGCTTTGAAATCCTTGGTCTGGGAGTCGTCCAAAGTTGTGGCGTAGTCGTAGGTGGTCAAGGGGGTGCCAGAGGTGGTTCGGTGCTTGATGTAAACTGTGGCACCCAGGTCTTTAAAGCGGGTGAGGCGCACATCTATGTAGTAAAGTTTGCCACCTGTTGTTATGTGCCAAAGCATACAGGAACCGTGGGTTTCGTAGGTTGGCGGGTCGATAATATGGATGTAATTCATCCAGTTAATGGGCTGCCCACGGTTATTAAGGGCATCCCCCCGAAAATAGTCACCAGAGGGGCGATTCTTGTTACCGTGCTGGAGGTGCATGCCGGAAAGGAAGGATTTGCGGATGAGTGGGGTGATGTTAGCAGTTGTGAAGTTACTGTTTTGAACCCATTTGAAGCGAGAATCATTTAGAACTCTTGGACTATTAGACGGATCTGTAATCCAATACATATCATCAAAGTAAATATTACTTTTGGTGTCATAAGCATAGTTGTAGTTAGGAACCTTTTGACTGTCTTTACTTTCACCGAGGAAACGGCATTCAATTTGATTAGTCAAGTTTGAATATTTAGCATCATTGATTGAGGCAGGGCCATAGGAGATGACTTTATAGTCGTTGCTAATCTTCTGATTCAAAGTCAGATTGTTATTGTTGTAAGAAATATAATAATTGTTATAACGATAAGTTTGTAGAATATAATTATTGATACCAGGTAACTTTACAAAAATATCTTTTTCTGTTGCGTAAATATGAGATTCCCAAATAAGCCAGAAAAGAAAGCCAACGATCATTAATAATTTCATTTGTCTAGTCATTGATACCATCGTCACCTCTAATAATAATAAGTCCATTACTTTTATTTGATGCACAATAGACACTACCAGATGTGTTCCATTTTATACTTAAAGGCGGTAAATACTGCTCGTAATCAGTCTTCTTCAAAACGTGAGCTATTATTTTTTCTGTATCAGTTTTTCCTATTTTAGGCGTTAGATAGTTTCGTACATCAATTATTTCAGAAGGGACATCTTTATATAAGTCTACTGAGATATAAAAATCAAACACATCCTTTTCTTCAGATTCTTCTATCCGCAACCCACTAGCATACTGAGGTTTTGGTTCCGCCCTTAAACTCTTGTCCAAATACCGCATCAGCATGGTGCAGGCTTCTCCTCGTGTGGCGTTGGCTGCAGGTTTAAAGTTGCCATCGGGATAACCCGTGATCACGCCGGTTCTAAACATCAGTAAGACGGGGTCCTGATCGTTGATCTCTATTGACCAATAATCCTTAATCTGATAACCGAATTCGTACATGTCCGGGTATTTTTCGGTCATTGCACGGCTGATCATCCGAGACATTTGAGCCCGGGTGATGTTGGTGTCAAGTTTTGTGAATTCAGGTTCGTTGCTGAAGATAAGTCCGGAGCGCCATGCTTTATCCATATACTTGTCGGCCCAGTGTTTTGAGCCGTTGCCAAGGTCGGTGTGGCCCAGGCTAGACACTAGAATTTTTGTAAATTCAGCAATGGTAATGGTGCCATCTGGTTTGAAGGTGCCGTCGGGGTAACCGTTGGTGACTTTTTTGTCCACCAGGGATTTCACATAGGTTTTTGACCAGTGTTTGCTCATATCTGAATAGGTCTGTGGTGCAGGGTTTTCCGTGGTTGAAGATATTACGGTGGTTGTGGGTGTTGCGGTTGTGGTAGTTACATGTGCAAAGGTCACCGTGTTACCGGCAATCAGGCACGTTGCCACAGTGATGGATAGCATTGTTTGGATAATGCTCGATATTTTATTCATTGAGGACTCCTATAGATTTGGCGTATAGTTGATTAGGATTTTATTTCAGTGGGCGTCGAGGTTGATAGTTTTATTTTGCTTTCTTAGCAGGAACGCTGTAGCCAAAACCCAAAGATGTGCTGCCAATGACTTTGATTAGTTTTCCTGATTTTCCTGCAAAAGCAGTGTAGAAATAGCCGTAGGGCTCATATATTTCTTTACCTATAATGGCATATACGGTTGCGCCATCAACGGACTTGTATTTTCTGATTTCAGTAACGGTACCTGCAGTATCTCTATTTCCTTCACCACAATAAGAATTAGAAGACATCAACCATTCTTTTTCAGTCTTGCCTTTATCAAACCAAACTAAATTTTCATATGTCATACTGTAAGCGCCACCTGAATAAGTTCCAACCATCGCTTGAACAAAATTGATAGACAAATCAGAGCCAATTGTTTTAAATATGGCCTTCATGTTTTTTTCTGAAAGAGTAAGAGTTGTGTATTTAGAACTTAGGTAAGTCTTGATAAATCCGTTAACCTCTTTAGAATTGGTGACACTGAGGTCGTAATCTGGTCCAATTTCTGGGTCGAGCTTTACCATTTCTTCTCTTGACTCAACTGGATTTGGTACGGCGACAATGATGGTTTCCTTGGTAGTAGTAGCAGCAACTTTGGTAGTTGTTACTACTTTGGTTGTTGCAAAAGTTAGTGGGCTACTCAGAGTTACCAGTAGAGCACAAGTTAAGACTATAGACGTTAGGTTCTTCATTTTAATCTCCTCGTATTTGCTATTTAAGCTTCTTCGCCTTGTCAATTTTGGCACTTACTTCACTTTACAAAATTAGGCAGTGTAATGCCATAGGAAATAATGTCGAAAAAGTCGACAATCTGGGCTTTGATAAAAGTAAATAATGACTCGCGGTGCACGTCCCCCTGGCTCATCCCTGTAAGGTGATTTCGATTTTTTGAGCGGGGGAGTACACCCGTTTGATGCCGTCTAACATGCGTGTATGGCCAAAGTTTAGGATTAGCCCGATGTCCATGTGGGAGGCTTTTAGTAGGGCTCTCATTTCGGGCTGGTAGTCTTCTGCTAGGGTGTCGCTGGCTTTGATTAAGAGCACATAACCTTCTTCAACAACCAGGTCTACTACGTGGGAGCCAATTAAATCCCCCTTATAATAGACCGGGGTGTCTACGTTGATGTTGATTTCTAAGCCTTGAGACAGCAATTCACGGCAAAGTGCAATCTTGTATAAATCTGCATCAAAGCCTTTTCCAAGGGCCCGGTGGACCTGAATAGCGGCCGAGAGGATACAGCCAGTAATGGGGTCTTTCTTAAATTCAAACATTGTGATACCTCCTTTTGATGCATCATATACCATTTTCGGGGACGAAATCAAGTGTTTGCAAGGGGTATAATGCAGCTTGCATTATTGTTAAAATAACACTTGACAAGTTATAAACCCTTCCCTGTCTGATTTTGCCTTTTTTTCTGCGCATAATTAGCCAACAATGGGGTATGAGAGTGATATCACTAATAAGTCAAATAGTCACGAGGTCATGATGAAAATAAAAAAATATCATACCATCAAATCACAGTTCAGAATGATTTTATTTGGGATTTTACTGATCACATTGGTGGTTACGTCTCTGTTATTGGGATCAGAGGTTGTTAGGGTTGTGGGTGAGATTTCCCATGATTACGGCACCCTGAATTCTCAAGAACTGGTGAACAAACTAGATAGCTATATTTTGCCTGACATTGCTTTAAGTCAGCATATCTCTGAGTCCGTGGATATTGAAATGTGGCTCAGGGACGAAAAAAACCCTACTTTAAAGGAGCATGCTCTAAAAGAGCTTAAGAGCTTTGTTTCGGTATCAAAAAGCAAAAATGCCTTTATCGCTTCTGCTTTAAGTGGGAACATGTACTATATTGATCTAGACACCACTATTAGCAGCTTCTTACCTGCATACAAGCTATCAACCACTAATACCAACGACCGGTGGTTTTTTGAAACCATGGCTCAAGAAAAGGCCTTTAACTTGAACATTGACCTGGACCGCTACTTAGAAACCATGAGGGTGTGGGTTAACACTAAGATTGTATCTAAGGAAACCAGTATTGGTGTAATGGGAACCGGCCTTAATTTAGACGTTTTTTTAACCTCCATCTTAAAAGACCATAGTCAGGGTGGATTTAAAACAATCCTGATCAATCAATTTGGGGTTATTCAGCTGGATTCAAATCTTGAAAATGTGCAACAACACAGTTTTGAAGGGGTTTCAGATAGGGATAAAACCCTTTATCGCTACTTTTGGGATGAGGCATTTCAAACCACTGTGGAAGGTTACTTAAAAGACCCCCCAGAAAGTCTCTCTATTGATATTGAGGATCTTACTTATGATTTTGTGACCCTGGCTCCCATTCACCATACCAACTGGCACGTTGTCAGTTTTTACAGTGAATCGACTCTTTTTAGTTCAAGCACGTTTACGCCCCTGATTTTTGTGTCAATTGCCATCTTATTAATTCTGACTTTTTTTATGAATATCTTAGTGGACCAAACATGGGTCAAGCCTTTTGGGAAGCTAGGGGCCAGTCTTGAAGCCATCTCATATGACTCGGACCAAGCCTTATACGGCCTGGAGAGGATGGATGAATTTGGGGATTTGGCACGGGGCATTAAGGATTTGTCCAATCGTTTAGTCTCCAACGTACCAGTGGGTTTGTTTTTACTCAATCAGGAATTTCGCTTAACCTATGCCAATCCTTTTTTGTTGAATCAATTTGGACTCACCGAACGGCAAGCTTTACAGGCTATTATCCAATCCAGTCCTCAGACCTTGATGGTCAACCCTTCTGATATGGAAAAAATTAAGGAACTGATCCAGTCATTAAATAAAGCGCTGAATAAAGATAGACGTACACAAACAAATCATGGCTTTCAGAATATGTTTACATGCGAGTTGCAACTGATGCCTGTTTTGCAGGGTATGAAACCCTTTTGGGCAGAGATACACTTCTCCCTGGTCCGAAAGGACGATGGCCAAATACATTACGAGGGTATTTTAATCAATATCACAGCTAAAAAAGCCCATGAGGACCACTTGATTACGGTGGCTAATACCGATGTTCTGACGACACTATTAAACCGGAGAGCCTTTGAACAAATCGTCCAATCTGAGCTATTACGGGCAGTAAGATATGGTCATTGTGTCTCCATGATTATGTTTGATCTGGATAATTTCAAGTTGATTAATGACACTTACGGCCATGATGTTGGCGACCAGGTGCTCTGGGGGATCGCCAATGAGGCTCGCAACAATATTCGTAAACTGGATACCCTGGCTCGCTGGGGGGGAGAAGAATTTTTGATTTTGCTGCCAGAGACTGATCTTGTGGACGCTTTTGGCGTGGCAGAAAAGCTCCGTAAGGCCTTGTGTTGCTTTGAACATGATTTGGTTGGTGCTGTGAGTGCCAGTTTTGGGGTTTCTCAGTGGCGCACAAATGAGGCTTATAGCAGTTGGTTTAACCGGGTTGACCAAAGTCTTTTGAAGGCCAAGGTCAATGGGCGCAATCAAACCGTGTCGGTGGAAAATTTGGAGCTTGGGCAGGAGCAGGGGCAATTGATTTGGCACAGTCGTTTTGAATCGGGGAATTCCTTGATAGATCAGCAACATCAAGATCTTTTTGTACTGGCCAATCGCGCGATTAAGGCAAATCATGAGGACTTTGGTTTTGAAGAGCAAATAGATTGTCTGGTCACTTTTGTTGAACGATTAAAAAGGCACTTTGCAGACGAAGAGTTGGAATTAGTTGCCTTTAAATGTCCTACCGATGTTTTAAGAGACCATAAGATAGCCCATCGTCAGTTGATGGAAAAAATGGAAGCTATGATAGATCAACACCAAAGACTGCGGACTGTGTTTACGGATGTGCTGGTGCTGTTGGTCCACGATATGATACTGGATCATATGATGCAAGAAGATATGAAGTTTTTCCCTCTGATGAAACAGGGGAAAAGGTAGCAGATGGGAGTAGCTTATGAAAGCCAGTGAATCCATTTATAAAGCAGCGTTTGAACAGGCGACAACTGGGATTTGTCATGTGGGATTAGATGGAAGTATCATTGAAGCTAACCAGACTTTTTCAAAGATTGTTGATTATTCTCAGCAGGAGCTTTCCAGTTTGAAAGTCTTAAATCTGGTCACAGTCAGCCAGCGGAAAGCTTACCATGAGCCCATAGAAAAACTCCTAAAGGGTACTTTAAATGATTTCAGTTGTGAATTGCCGCTTATAAAAAAAAATGGACAAGAGACCTGGGTTCATCTGAATGCAACCCTTATGAAGTCTGAGGATGGAACCCCCTTATCCATTATTTTGATACTGAATGATGTCAATGAAAAAGTGGCATTTGAACAGGAATTACAAATCAAAAACCTTGAGCTTCATATGATAGAAGAAATAGGTAAGGCAATTACCAAAAACCTAGATTTTGATGGGCTTTTATTGACAATCAATAAAACCCTTAAGCATCAGATGAAGTTTGATGCCCTTCTACTCTTTGATTATCAAGGGGATTCAGATACCTTAACTCTCAAAGCTTATACCGGTATTTGTGATCAAGAGGCCATGGCTTTTAAGGCCCTTTCCTTTGAAAATAGTATTACCGGCGGTGCTATTGCATGTGCATCCATTAAACAAGCGAGCTTGGAGAATTACCCGGTGCCAGAGTTGGATTTTTACTATAAAACCAAGGGTTTCACCCATATTGTGACCATGCCGATTTACCCTGATGATCAGCCGATTGGGGCATTGGCCATGCTCTTTAAAAAGGCGCCCAGCAAGAATTTTGTGGTAGATCCACTGCTAAAAGCTGTCGGTGCCCAACTGGCCATTGGTATTCATAATGCCAAACTCTATCAGGATTTGAAAAATGCAAAACAGAGTGCTGAAAATGCCAATCGGGTTAAAGGTGATTTTTTGGCCACTATTAGTCATGAAATCAGAACACCACTCCACGCAGTTATTGGTTTTAGCGAACTCTTAAAACACAACAGGATGTCATATGAAAATGTTGAGCATATCAATGGGATTCAGGTGGCTGCCCAAAGTCTGTTAACCCTGATCAATAAGATTTTGGACTTGTCTAAAATCGAAGCCGGTATGATGGTGATTAAAGAAGAGAAAGTTTCTTTAAGAAACATTTTTAAAGATGTAGAGCAGATTTTTGCACAAAGTGCCCATAAAAAAGGCCTAACCCTGAGGATTGAAATCGATCCTATGGTGCCTAAGTGCATCTGGTTAGACAATGGGAGAATCACACAAGTGCTGATAAATCTAATTGGCAACGCCGTGAAGTTCACAGAAAAAGGAACGATCTTGATCAGTGCAAAAGTAGGGGAAGCCAGTGAAGAAAGAGGGGGAGCCAGTGAGGGACCTGGGAAAACAACCGAAGAAACTGGGGAACCAAGTAAAGGAACAGGGGAACCAAGTGAAGGACCTTGTCTAAAAACCATGGCACTGGAACTGGTGGTGACGGATACCGGCATTGGCATTCACCCTCAATATTTGGACTCGATATTTGATCCATTTCAGCAACCCGCTCGCCAAGAAACTCACCAACAAACTCAGCAATATGAAGGTACGGGGCTTGGATTGGCCATTTGCAAAAGGTTGATAGATATCATGGGTGGTACAATTTCCGTGGCAAGTGATTTCCAAGCGGGGACGACATTTAAAATTGAATTGCCCAATGTCCGTTATATGAGCGATGGCATTATTGGCTCAAGGGTCCAACTGATTGATGGTTTACGAGTTGGGCAAGGTCCACAAAATGAGGAATCCAACAAAGGTTTCCATGGGCCAGGGCCATCAGGGGAAAAGCTTGCTAAAGAAGAACCACGGGAAAATAGTAAGGGCAGTCAAGTTCTTTTTGCCCAGGCCACCGTACTTGTGGTGGATGATGATCCTCTGAATTTGAGGCTGATGAAAGCGTTATTAGAACCCTTGGGAATCATGGTCCATTTAGCGACCGATGGCCATATGGGCATTCGGATTTGTTCACAGGTGATTCCTGACTTGATTTTGATGGATTTACGGATGCCAACTTTTGATGGTAGGAGTACTGCCCAGCATATTAGAAAGAATCCTAATACGAAGCATATTCCCATAGTGGCCTTAACGGCACACCAGATTTTGGGGACCCTGGAGGATGGGGCTAAGTCTTTGTTTCAGGCTAATCAAAGGCCTTTCCTAGAACATTATTTTGATGATTATATGCTTAAACCAGTTGAAATAAAAAGGGTTCAACAACTACTATCTCATTATTTAGGACACAAACAGATTTACCCAAAAACAAATCGACAGGGGATTCAAACCATAAGTCCTATCCAACGAAGGCAAATTATTGATTTATTAGAGCCCAGTGTCAGTAAACTGAAAGTGGTCTTAAACAGCAAGCATTTGAGTGAACTGATTGCTAATTTGAAACAACTGAATGTTCAATTTGAAGAAATTAATTTCATTGAGATTGCCAATAGACTTGAGCGGTATCGATCAGGTTGGGACTTGACAAACCTTAGAATGGAAATTGATCAGTTAGTTGAGCTCTTAAAGGATGTGAGTCAAAAGTGAAGACGTTGACAGATGCTCTGATTATGATTGTGGATGATAATCCTATTAATCTGAAACTACTTGCAAGCATTCTCAGTGATTTAGGATGCCATTTTCAGTTGTGCCTAAGTGCTTCAGAAGCATTGCTAGCACTTGAGCAAGATGTCCCGGATATGGCTTTTTTGGATGTGATGATGCCTGAAACAAATGGCTATGAACTATGCCTCATATTGAGAAAACATCCTAAAATGACTGATGCTCCGATTGTGTTTTTGACAGCAAAGGTAGATAACGAGGCTATTATCAAAGGGTTTGAAGTAGGTGGCAATGACTACATTACTAAACCCTTTAATGAAGCTGAGCTAAGAGCAAGATTGATCAATCAATTGACCATTAAATTTACTAGGGATGAATTACTTTACGAGCAACGACAAATGGCTATCATGATGCATCAGCTTGAGGTTGCAGCCACAGTTGACCATCTGACAAATCTTTTTAACAGGCGGGCAATGATGGCCCATCTAGTCGCAGAAAACGGAAGATGTCAACGGACTGGTGAATCCTTTGCCGTGATTATGGCGGATATCGACTTTTTCAAGCGGGTTAACGATGAATATGGTCACGCTTGCGGAGACATGGTCTTAGTAGAGATAGCCCATGTGCTTCAAGCATGCCTTAGAAGTGAAGATGTGGTCTCTAGATGGGGCGGAGAAGAGTTTTTAATCTTATTACCAGAAACCGACTTAAAGGGCGCTGTTTATTTAGCCGAACGTATCCGAATGAGCGTTGAAGCTCTGCAAATCAATTTCCACAAAACCCTGATTTCTGTGACAATTACCCTTGGTGTAGCGGTTCATCATAAGCACCAAACCATTGATAAGACAATTACATGTGCGGATGATGCACTTTATCGAGGAAAGGCAGAGGGCCGCAACATGGTTCATATTTGAAAAATTCAAAAGGCCTATCCTTGACCTACCATCGCCTGTTGCGATGGTTTTTACGGTCTGCGGATAGGTCTTTTGAATTTTTCGTTTATGGTTTTTTGCGGCGGCGAGAGAGGTGCGGGAGATAAAGGCTAGAGAAAGGCGGGGGAGATGCTAGAGGTGGGCTCATTTGAAAATGAGCCGAAGAGAAAGGCAGGAGAAAGGGCAGAGAGAATCGAGGGCGGGGCGTGAAAAAGGAAGGTATCCTGTGGTGGACACCTTCCTTTTGTAGTTTAGTGTAGTGATTAGATTGAGGTAACGCCTGAGCGCATCACCAGGTTTCGCAGGGGTGCACAGTACATTGCCGGCATCTTAAGCCGTTTGCCGACAATGTTCAGCGCTATGCCCCGACACTGTTTGGCATAGCGCCCCTCGACCCCAATAATACCCTTGTCGAGGGCTGTGCACAGGTTCCACGAGGTCTTCAGCGCGTAGCTAAAGCCTTCTGCTGAAGTGGGGCTTGTTGCGCCTGCGGCCTCGCCTAAAAACACCAAGCCTTCCATTGTTTCGCCTACATCTTTTATGCTTTTGTTTTTGTTTTGATCTTGCCCTTTGCTTTTCCCTTTGCCGCCCCCGTGTGTTAAGCCGTGCCAACAGAGGGCCTTTGTGCTTAAGGTCCTCTCGATGTAGGCGCTCTCTGATTTGATTGGGCCTTCCAGAGGAATCTCGAGATGACTGGAAACCTTCTGCCTTAGGCGTTCAAACAGAACCGAAACATCTTGACCCAGTGGAACAGCGGTGCCTAGAATTAGGGCATCGTTTTTTTGGATGGTCCAGGAGTAGTAGTCGGTGATTTCGGTGTCGAATATGCCGGTGTAAAAGGGCATGTTGAAGTTGACGGAGGGTTCCCGAGTGGCACTGATTGGGTGTTGCTTCGCAACACTTAAACGGTTTTGCTGTTCAAAACCTACCGGATACCATTTTTGGACGCTGATGTAGCGTGGGGAGGCTGGGTGTGCGGGGACTAGTTTGCGTCTAAGAAAGGAGTTTGCGCCGTCGGCACAGACCAAGAGTTTTGCGGTGATGGTTTTGGTATCTGCACTGGTTTTGTTTTCGATATTTGATTTTTCGTTATTTGATTTTTCGTTATTTGATTTTTCGTTATTTGATTTTTCGTTTTGTTTGCTCGTTGACTGTTCTTGTTGTTGTACTTGTTGTTGTGCTTGTTGCTGTTCTTGCTGTTGCTGCTCCTGCTCTTGTGCTTGGTAGTCGGTATAGGTCACGTGCCAGAGGTCGTTGGCTTTGTAGGCGTCAGTGATGAGGGTGCCGCAGCGGCAGTCGACGGTAGCTGGGATTAGGTTGTAGAGGTAGCGGTCAAAGCGCTCACGGTTCATATTGAAATAGTAGCGCTGGTAGTAGCGTTCGTAGTGATTGTCAAAGTCGATGGTGCGGACTTTGAAGATTTGGGGGTCTTCCAGCACGGAGACGGGGATGGTGAGGCCCAGCTTTGCAAGCATGGCCTGGGCGTCTGGTGAGAGGAGGCCACCGCATGCCTTTTGGTGTTTGGTGTCTTCGGGCTGGTCTAAGCGGCGCTTGTCTAAAAGACAGATTTTATATTTGGGGCCGTAGGTATGGGCCAGTAGCCGGGCTAAGTTGCTGCCTGCTGGTCCGCCGCCTGCAATGATGATATCGAACATGGGAGACTCCTTTTTATTTGAAGTGCATATTTTGGATTGACGTATTTTAGGTTATTCTAGATTGGCTTATTCCGAGGTCAATTTACCATAAAAACTGGCAAAGCTCAAGCTACCATGTTGTAACTTCTTCTGAATTTTGCACTATCACTCAGGGGGACGTCCCCCTGAGTCATTCTTCTAAACTTGTCCCGTTGTTTTCATTTCTGAGAAAACTATGAATTTTCTATGAATTTAGGTGCTACTATTGTGTTAAGGTTTTCACATCTATATAATGGTATTTGTGCTTGTCAATAACACGTTTATTTTTTGTGTTTGCTGTTTCAAACTAGAGAATTATATTTAGGGGGCCTTATGATTAGAAAGAGTTTAGCTTGGCTGTTAGCTGTGGTGATGCTGTTTGGATTGGTGGTGCCGGGGCAGGCCTTTGCGGCTGAAGCTCAGGGTGCGCCACTGGAGACTCAGGCGGTTGCACTGGATGTTGACAATTATTCTGTTGCCATAAAGGATGCTGGGGGCAACGCAATTGGGGGTGTCCATGGGGTCTACTACAGCCAAAACACACCTTACAAGAAGTTTGTTGTATTTGTGCCAGAAAACACAACTGGTACGTTGGATCTGAAGGGCATCCGTGGTGGCAACACCGTGACTGGGCCTTTGGCAATTTCCTTAAATGGCAGTGAGTATAATGAACCAGGGGTTACATATGAAAGTTCTACAAAGACCCTTGCTGTAGCCTCGGTTTTAGAACCGGATAGTAGCGCAAGGCATACAAGTGGTTTTATTACTGGTGGTTGTGCACTGGAAATTAGGATTTATCGGGGGACTCTGGCCACCGTTCTGGTGAACGATGTCAACGGTGTTCCTTATACGGGGGCGGTTTTAACAAACTTTTCGTTTCCAGATGGGGCGAGATTTTCTGTAGACTATGCCACTAATGGGCTTGTTCTCATGAACATGCCAACAAAAGCACCGGCTGATGCTGATCTTTACCTATCTGTCAGACCAGATTCTTGGACTCAAGGGGAGGCGCAGACCAACTCTGTTGTCGTCAATGTCAAAGGGGTTGTTAAACAGGCGGGCAAGGACTTTTTAGAGTTTGGGCAATTGCAGTTCCAAAAGCCCACGTTTGTGGGGACCCTATATGCCAAAGATGGGACCACTGCCTTTAGAAACACGGCTCTGAATGTGGAATACCGTGAACCGGGAAAAGATATTATTAGAGTGGGTTTGACGGCGTATCCTGTCACTGTTGCTGGGGCTAATGGGGCTGCAGGGGTTGAGAAAAAGATGTTTTGCGCTGCACCTTTCGGACCAGGATTCCAAGAGGACTATTATGTGGCCTGGACCGGTGTCAAAGAAGGTACCAAGTTTGAAGGCCCTGTGAATTTTCCAAATCAAGTGACGAATCCAGGGGCGGTTCAAAAGGCGGATTTTGTAGCTTTTGATGCTTTCGGGGTACAATTCGACTTAAATGGTGGTATCGATGGGACAAAGTATAAAGAAGTCCCTGTCATTTTTGTTAATGGTGTCAATGTTGGTGGGAAACTGATTGAAAGCGAGATTAAAAGTCCAACAAAAGCTGGGTTTACATTTGCCGGTTGGTATAAAAATGAGGCACTGGATGTGCCGTGGAATTTTGCCACAGATATCGTGTCTGCAAATACGATTCTTTATGCAAAGTGGCAGGACAATGCCCTCATTGGAAAGCATGTCTTTGAAGGGACCATCGCTCGTCCTGCAGGAACCACTGAAGCCTTAACTTTGTATTTGCATTCTGAGGGTCATGATGACAAGAACTATGATATAACGAGTTTTGTGATACCAGAAAATCAGGCAAGCATTTCGTTCAGATATGCCGTACCGGTTGCAAATCGGACATCATTTGGTTTCAGTGTCCAGACCACCTACGATGATGCCATCTTTTGGGGTGTTTATAGCGCCAATAAAGTTGGACAATTGTCTTTAAAACCAAAAGAAATGACCATGGTGCCAGCACAAGAAGGGACCACAAAGGTCGATATCGTCATACCTGAAACAGATGTTGTTCGTTTTGAACTGACTGATCCTCTGGATTTATACAATCAACAAAAATTTCTTAGCAGTGCTCGGATTTTTGCCGCTGATGCATCAGATGATGAGATGGTGGCATCATTGAATATGGGCAGCAAACATTCACCAGATAGGAATGTTGGTTTGCGGTTGCTCCGCAGCAATCAAAATATCAGATATACAGTTTTGATTGACGCTGAAAAATATGACGATTCACCCTATTTCCCATATGCCTACGTCAAGCAGCTGCCTGACAAGCGTTTTGTACTGGTGAAAAACAAAGCAGATGCAACGACTTTCCCTAGTGCGCAGGCAACGGCAATGATTTCGGTGACTGCCCTAACACAAAATATTAAATCCATTTCGGGAAATGTGAAGCTGCCTGTGGGATACCCCACAAATCACCCTGATATTAAAGTTCAGATTCAAACAGAAAATATGAACAATGATGGGTTTGCAAGCAAGACTGTTGTGATTCCAGCTGGCAGTTCGGAAGCGGCCTATAACCTGTTTGTCCCGACTAAGGGATTGACAAGCTTGAAGCTGTCTGTGAGACCGGATTCTTTGATGTGGGGTTATTATTGCGAAGCCAACGCCAGCACAAATCGAATCCTGTTTTGGGAAGATGCCACGGTTTTGAGAGTGACTGATGATGCACCACTTGTGTTAAAGCCGATTACCCTAGAGGCGTCCGAAAAGGTTTCGTTTACTGTGAATAATCCGCAAAATTTACCGGGTCATTGGCTTTCAATCTACGCACACGGTTTTGATGCTGCTAGGCCAAGTGATGACGGGATTTTGATTGGGGATACTGGTCTCCTTATTGAAGAGATAAGCGCCAGTGGAAAAACCGGCACCTTGAATCTTGCTATTGGTTCAAAGAATTTTATGGTGGGGCTGACGCTCTATCATGAAGGCAATGAAACCACCCAGTACCTTAAAAAGACTGGCAATGCTTATGCTATGACTTCAAATAGAGGTGAGGCAACCCTGTTTGCCAATACTGCCGAACTCAGTGGCTTTACCGTGGATATGATACCTTATGTGCCACAGGTTAAAACGATCTCAGGGACACTTAAATTGCCTGCAAGCTATCCAGCGGTTCACCCTGATTTAAAGATTGTGGTGGAGCTCTATTCTAATGATATATTTTCTGTTGCTAAGACGGTTGTGATTCCTGCCAATCTTCGTGAAGTGGGTTATACGTTGGATCTACCCATGGAAGGGGCCAGCAATTTCAAATTATCGCTGAAACCAGAAATGATGCTATGGGGCTATTACAACACAGCCAAAACAGACACCAATCAATCCTTGCTTTGGGAAGATGCAACACCTGTGGCCGTCACAGATAACCAACCCTTGACTTTAAACCCGATGACATTGGAAGCGTCGGACCAAGTGTCTTTTACAATCGCAAATCCAGAAAATCTCCAAGGGGATTGGTTAGGGATTTACGCTGATGCTTATTCTCTAGCAAATCCACCAGCACCTATCAAAGCAGTTGGTGCTATTGAAATGGGTTTTGATGAAGTCAACAGTGCCACCAAGCCATTTATTTTCAATATTGCTAAGGAGGCTCGGAACTTCTTGATGCCTGTCTATTCCTATATTGGCGATGTTGGAACATGGCAGTTTGTTAAGAAAGCTGGCACAAAATTTGAGTTGACTTCAAATAGCAACGAAGCCACCTATTTTAGTTCTGCAGCTGCCTTGGCAGGGATGCATCTGGACTTAAAAGCCTATCAAACACCAGCAGTTGCCACAACCATTGAGCTTACCGGTCCGAGCACTGTTGAAAGCAGCTTAACAGCCCATTTAAACGCTTTTTTTACCGCCGTTATTAAAGATCAAAATGGTAAGGCAATGCCAAACATGAACGTTGTCTATAGCATCAAAATCCCAGTAACAGGGATTTACATTGATGCTGAAACAGGCCTTGCAGAGATTGAAGATATTGCTGTTGCTGGTGTGCCATTTACTGTGGTCGCAACCTATCAACTGAGATCAGGTACAATATTAAAGGTCGAAAAGACAGTGGCGGTGACAAAGCAACTGCCCAGCAATGGCAATGATATAACTTCCTTTATGCTCAGCGACGAGACTGCTCACCTAGTCGATGTATTACGTGGATTCACTAGCGCAAAGCAGTCTTATCAGCTAGATGGGTTAACAGCAGGACACGTGATGGAGATCCATTATTGGCCGGCCGACTATGCGACTTCTGTGATTAAATTCAATGGCACTATCCTTGGGCCCACAACCACTACAGGTCCCAATTTCAGACAACTTAAATTCACACTGAAACAAGGTGTGAATATAATGACCATCGAAGTCACTTCACAAAGCGGCCTCAAGAAAATGTATACCCTTGATCTGATTGTTCCGATTCCAAATGACAGTGCCCCGGTCACCATCGGCACAGGGGACAATAAAGTTGTCAAAATCCCAACGGATTTCAAGGCAACGGATACTGTGGAAATCAAGATTGATCCAGCTGTAAAAGATGCGAAAATTCAACTGGGGGCACCTATTGAAAACGCCACCTCAAAAGAAATTCAAGTGGCAGGTGCCCTAAGCTTTAAAACAGCAACAAGTGGTGCAGCAGGTGGACCATCCATCAACGTTGAAATGCCAGCAGGTATTAAAATTAGTACACCTAAAGCAAACGGCTGGGATGGCACCATCGGGCTCCCATCTATCACACAAACAGCCGGCAGCACTGCAGTAGAAGTGGGCTTGCCGGATATGGCGCTCACCTTTGACAAGCCCGTCAGAATTGTGTTACCGGGCATGGCAGGTAAGAAAGCGCAGTGGTCTAGAGGGGGTACAGTACAAGAAATCACAACAGTGCTGACAGAAGATACTGCCGCAGCCGCAGGCTTGTTATTAGTGGGTGCTGTGCAAGAAGCAAGAATTGACGTGGGTCAAGATCTTGTAATCTGGACCATGCACTTTACAGAGTTCAAAGCCTATATGCCAGCGCCAGTGGATAACGGCGGCGGGAATCCAGGTGGAAATACCGGTGGTAGTACAGGAGGTAGCACAGGTGGAAACACTGGCGGTGCACCGGTTGGAAACCCAGCGGGAACAGGTGGTGCAGTTGTGACACCTGCAATACCGGTAACACCAGTAGTGCCAGTTGTCCCAGTGACCCCAGTGGTTGGAACCATTGTGGCCAACCCAGGTGATTTAATTGTGCCTTATGGTAGCGCTAAATTTTCAGATATTGCTTCAGTGACTTGGGCACAGGAGGCCATTAGCTATTTAACGGCTAAGGACGTAATCACCCTTAATAGTTCAAAGCAATTTAATCCAAATGGCAAATTAACACGGGCAGAATTTGCAACCATGATTGTACGCTATTTAAAATTGACAGTAGCAAATACCCCAGCAGCAGGGCCTAAATTCAAGGACATCAAAGCAACCGATTGGTTTGCCAAAGACGTTCAAGCAGCCGTAGCAGCTGGACTGATGAAAGGAATCAATAGCAGCAACGACCGCTTTAATCCAAATGGCTTGGTCACACGCCAAGAAATAGCAGCAGTGATTGGCAGAGTATTGGTTAAAGAAGGGGTCAAACTGGATAAAAATCCAAGCCCAGACCTATTTAAAGCCATGAAAGACAACACTCTAGTAGCGACTTGGGCCCAAGACGGCGCCAAACTAGCCGTTCAAGAGGGAATCATCACCGGCCGTGACCGATTGATGAACAACCAGAAGATTAGCTTGTTTGTCCCACAGGATACAGCCACCAGAGCCGAATTTGCAGTCATGCTGTTTAGGTTGGCAAACAGGTAGCAGATTTTAGAAAACCAATCTTAACTCTCGCTTAATTCCCCCATAACAATCAAATCTCACCCCTGTGGTATGCTTCAAAAGCGGAGGTGAAGATTATGAGAATTGGTATAGATATCGATGGCACCATCACAACAGCCTATTATTGGCTGGATTACTTTAACGCACATTTAGGCACAACCCTAAAACCAGAAGACGTGCTTCACTACGATCACCATATAGATTTCAACATAAGCCTAGAGGCATTCAAAACCTTCAGAATGGACCATCTATTAGAAATTCATAGACTGGCAATAGCAAGGCCGTCAGCCGTCAGTGTCTTGAATGGACTTGTTAAGCATGGCAACGAAACCTTCCTGATCACAGCAAGAGAAAAATCCCTGACCCTATTGACAAATTCATGGCTAAAAGATAATCAAATTTCACACACAAAACTTTATCATTTAGGCACCACAGATAAAGTAGCCCTGGCAAAATCCAAGTGCATAGAGCTTTTCTTGGAAGACCGCTACGAAACAGCCCTGGCCATGGCAAATGCAGGCATCCCCACAATCCTCTTCAGCACGTCCTACAACAAGGCCCCTGAACATCCCTTAATTGTCCGAATTGATGACTGGTTAGAGGCACAGGCCCTGATTTACAAATTAACACTGGAAGAACTGGGGCTATCAAAATCAAACATAAGCGAAATAGGTTTATCTTTCCCAATTGAAAATTTCAGCAGTGACCATCAAGTCAATGGTTATTAGTGATTACGCCCATGGCTTAGCTAAGTTAAGCCATGGGACCAGAGAAAAGCCGCAGAGATACGATTCTTTGCGGCTTTTTTTACGCCTTAGCCCCACTAGATAGCAAAGAGGGGCCAACGGGTTTACTTCCTCTTTCTCCCTGTTCAGTAGTGGCGTTTCAAGTGTTTTCCCGTAATTTGGGTAGCCGTCCAATGCAATTATGAATTAAGTATGAATTTTCGCTGATTCCTTGACTCTACTATGTAACCTCTATACTATAGACATAGTGGAATCTGTATACAAAGTACAATCGCTTATACTTATTAGAAAAGCAAGTTATTCGACAATGTATTTCACTCTTTATTATTTCCAATTAACGGAGCGTACATATATGAAAATCAGAAAAGCAGTGATACCAGCAGCAGGTCTAGGCACACGTTTTTTACCAGCCACAAAAGCACAACCAAAAGAGATGCTTCCAATTGTGGACAAACCTACAATCCAATACATTATAGAAGAAGCGGTTGCCGCTGGCATTGAAGATATTATTGTCATCACCGGTCGTGGCAAGATGGCCATTGAAAACCACTTTGACAGAAATATCGAATTAGAAATGACTCTTGAAAAAAATGGCAAGACAGAACAACTTAAATTGGTACAGGCGTCTACGGGGATGGCAAACATCCATTACATAAGACAAATTGAACCAAAGGGACTTGGACATGCTATTCTTTGCGCTAAACCCTTTATTGGGGACGAACCCTTTGCAGTACTACTTGGCGATGACGTGGTGGTGTCACATACACCAGCCATTGGTCAGTTAATGAGTCAGTACGAAGCCATGGGTGGCACCATTTTAGGGGTGCAAAATGTGGCACCGTCAGAAGTGAGCAAGTACGGCATCGTCGATAAAATAGATATCGATACAAGGCTTGGCCTAGTGACAAATATGGTTGAAAAACCAAAACTTGAAGATGCACCAAGCACAACCGCTGTTCTTGGCCGTTATGTGATTGCACCGAGTATCTTTAAATACTTAGAAGATCAAGAACCAGGGGCCGGTGGAGAAATTCAGCTGACAGACGCCCTAAAAAGACAGGCTAAAAACGAAGACGTTTACGCCTACCAGTTTAAAGGCAAAAGATATGATATTGGCCATCAACTGGGCTTTATCCAAGCCACTGTTGAATTTGCCCTGAGAAGACCAGAACTAAAAGATGATGTAGAAAACTATTTGAAAAATTTATTAGCTGACGTTGAGGGTACTCTAAATATCGACTAAATCTTATAAGATTAATATGCTGATATTAGATCAGAGTTCAATGTATAATAAGCAGTTATGCTTTGGAATAGTAATGACGAGAAATGCAACTAGCCCCTTGACCAATTAAAAGAGGAGAAACACATGAAGAAACTACTGGCCCTTTTGCTGGCACTGTCACTGGTAATCGGTATGATGCCTATGAGCTTTGCCCTAACTGTCACACCAACACCTGCAGTGGTGACAGATCCACAAGCAGATCCTATCTTAAATGCTTTTATTGAGTCGGTTTGGCAGTTCCAAAACTACGAAAAATCATTGCTTATTAATTCTGTAGATACATACAAAGGCATTTATGCAGCACAAAAACCAAGCTTTATTGCTGCTTATCAAGGTGTTGTCAATGCGTTAGCTGGTCAAAAGGACCGCATTGAAAACTTTGGTTTGACAGTAGATATCTTCACACATTTTGACAACAACATCAAAGATGGTCAAATCACCATTCTTGAAGCATTCCGCAACACAGATAAAGACTTGTTTATTAAAGCCGTTTATGCACACTTGCCACAGCTCAAAGCAGAAGGCTTTTACAGTAAACTGCCTAGCATTACAACAGATGCAAATAAGGTTTTTAGAAACTCGGCTAAAATTAATACCGTACGTAGTTCGGACTTGATAAAAATCCTTGGACATAAGTCAAGCACTAATATGTTTACAGAAGTCAATTCAACTAAAATTAAAGATTTGGTAATTTTCAGTGCACTTGTCCGTCAGGGTTTGGTAGCATCAGAAATCGAATCAGCAATGGTTACATTAAATGGTTTTTATAATCAATTGCCTTCTTCAGACAAAGCCCTTGTATTGCCTTTAGTTAAAGAATTAGGCATTGTCTATACTGTACAAGAAACTGTTGTACCACCAGTGACAGAACCAGTGACACAGCCAGTAACACAACCAGTAACGCAACCTGTAACACAACCAGTAACACAACCAGCAACACAACCAGCAACACAACCAGTAACACAACCAGCAACACAACCAACAACAGAACCAAGAACACAAGCGGAAACACAACCAACTACACAGCCAACAACAACAACAACAGCACCAGTTGTTATCATTGATCCAGTCACACCACAAGGTGCCTTGAACTTTACAGATATACTCGGCGCACAATGGGACTGGGCTAGACCAGCCATTGCAGCACTTCAAGTACAAAAGGTAGTCAACGGCAGAACAGTTGATGCTGCCACAGGTGTTGCCACATTTGATCCAAATGGCAAAGTGACAAGAGCAGAATTTGCAGCTTTTGCAGTAAGACTTCTTAAGTCCACAGCTGTCAATGCAGAACCAAACTTCAATGACGTTAAAGCCACTGACTGGTTCTTTAAAGAAGTCAAGCAAGCTTTTGTTAACGGTATGATCAAAGGTCTTTCTGCACAAACCTTTAACCCACAGGGTGAAATCTCACGTCAAGAAATTGCAACTATCACCGGTAATATTTTAACCCTTAACAAATTCACCATAAAAAATCAAAATATCTTAGCAACTTTTAAAGACGTAGCAAGCATCTTCTCTTGGGCACTTAATGGTGCAAAACTCTCTGTTCAAGAAGGTATCATTCAAGGCAGAATAGTGGCATCAAAAGCAGGCACAAGCGTCACTTACTTTGCACCAAAAGAAAGCGCCACAAGAGCAGAAGCTGTTGTGATGCTCTATAGACTAGTTGGCAAAGTGCCAACCGTTCTAGACATTGCCAAGTAGTTAGTGTTTCTAGTTTGATCGCATTAGACATCATAGTGTATTATCTCTTATTTTCGCCAATGGACATCAATTTATGCCACATTTAAGGAGGCCTACTTGAAACTTAGAATCTGGACCCTACTAGCAGCATTTATTATCGTTGCAACATTTGGATTAGTACTCCCCACGGTTTTAACCAATAAGCAGGCCTCTGTGGCGGTTAATTACCAACAAGTTAAAGATGATTTTAAATCAGAAATGATACAGTCTCTAGCAGCCTTGAACTACGCAGAACCTAGTGCCACAGTTAAAGCAGGCGAAATAGCACCTGCTATAACGGCCATGGGTGGCGCGACGTTAGAAACTACACCAGCGACTAGTGACACCAAAGTGGCAGTTGCCCCAGGTGCAGCCGCTTCAGGCTCAACGCCCTCTACAAATGATGTAGCCTCCGATGCCACCATCGATGTCACCAACGGCCCAGTGCCCCTTGGAAACGCCAATTCGTTTGTTAAAGACGGTTGGATCAATGAAAAAATCAATGAAAACAAAGATAAAATTAGTGAAAATGATTTAGATAGAGGTGCCAGAATTTATAACGGACTGGACACCGATTACCTATTTACTTTGGCTGACGGTGGTCTTACAGACGAAGAACGTGCTCAAGTAGATGCCTACCTCAGTAAAACACTATCAGGTGGAGATTACCAACTGGCTAAAGAACTGTATTACAAGTATGTCGGGCTACTCAGCAATGATTGATATGCACGCCCATATTATCCACGGGGTAGATGATGGTCCAAAACAGATAGAGGGGTCGCTTGCTCTAATCCAGCAAGCCATTGATCAAGGGGTTTTAGAGATCATTGCCACACCACACTATCATCTGCCCACGTTTGATAATTACCACACCAATACCCAGTATCAAGAGTTAGTACAAGTCATCAGGGCAAAAAATATGCCCATCACATTGCACCTTGGTAACGAGGTGTATGCAGATGAGCTTATTTTAACGCACCTAAAAAAGGGGTCAATCAACACCCTAGCAGGTTCTCGGTACATATTATTAGAACTACCTTTTTACAAACTATACCCCGTTCATCACGATTTAATCTTTCAACTTCAAAAGGAACACTACAAAGTCATACTGGCCCATGTGGACCGCTACCATTACTTTAAAGAATCCCCAGAGCTACTTAAGGG
Source organism: uncultured Fusibacter sp. (assembly GCA_964522015.1). Lineage (GTDB taxonomy): Bacteria > Bacillota > Clostridia > Peptostreptococcales > Acidaminobacteraceae > QQWI01. The sequence goes on from CAZFST010000019.1 coordinate 65,860, forward strand.
GCTTGTTGAAAAAGGTTGCTACACCCAGCTCAGCCAGGACTATGTGCTCAATAAACCAAAAGAAGCTAAGCGGTTGATCCAATCAGGTTTAATCAACTTAATTGCCAGCGACATGCATCATACAGAGAAACGGCCTAATCAACTACAACTCACCCGCCAGTTACTTGAAAGGCTAGTGGGTAAAGTCACCACAGACACCCTGTTAGCGACAAATCCTAAGGCTGTCATAGAGGATGAGCCAATCACCCGTTTCAATATTCAACAACCAAAAAGAACTTGGCTCAGCCAATTAATTGGCTAGCGTCCTATTCACTGAGGAGACAGCGATGGAACAACAAGACTATGTAGAAATAGACCTAATCGAACTAGCACAGAAAATATTCAAGTTTTGGTGGTTGTTACTGCTGGCAGCAATCCTATGTGGCGGCTTGGCATTTTACGTCACTAAATATCACATCACACCCATCTTTGAAGCAAAGACCACCCTCTTTATCGGGAAAGAACAGGGTGCCCTTGCTGAACTTAGCCTCAACGAACTCAGTGTCGGCAACAAGCTGGTTACCGACTATACAGAATTGATACGCACCAACAGAGTACTGGAGCAGGTGATAATCGACCTGAAACTAGATACCACAGCTGAAATTTTAAGAGAGAAAATCGATGTAAGCACGGTTAACGACTCGCGCTTTATTTATGTCTCCGTACAAGACCCATCACCTAAAATGGCCCAGGCCATTGCGGATCAAGTCTCCATCATCCTTAAGGATAAAGCCGAAGAAATCGTCGGTGCTAAAAATGTCTATATCGTGGACAAGGCCAAACTTCCTATTGTTCAAATTAGCCCGAGTAAAACAAAAAACACGGCAATCGCAGCAATCCTAGGTATAATGGTGGGCCTGGGTCTCATCTTTATCAACATGATGCTCAACAACACCATTGAAAAAGACGAAGACATTGAAAAAGCCATCGGCATCAATGTCATCGGTATTATACCAAGCTTTAAGGGGGACCCACGTTAATGTTCAGATCTAAATCGTTAATTGCCATCAACGAACCCCATAGCATGGCCACCGAATGTTACAAGATGTTTCGCACCAACCTCAACTACATGAACTTAGATACCAAAAATCAAGTATTGCTCTTTACATCAAGCTTCACAGAAGAGGGCAAAACCACCAGCGTAGTCAATACAGCCGTAACCTATGCCCAGGCAGATAAAAAAGTTTTGGTCATAGAATGCGACTTAAGAAAAGCCAGAATTCATGAACTCTTTGATATTTCCCAAACTCCAGGGCTCAGCAACTGTCTTACAGATAATTTGGCTCTGGTAGACGTGGTTAATACCCTAGAAGAAATACCTAATCTCTTTGTGTTAACATCCGGAGCACTACCACCAAATCCTGCAGAAATACTGGGTTCTAAAAAAATGGCAGACTTAATTGCCAAGGCCCGTACCGAATACGATGTGATCTTAATCGATGCACCACCGGTGCTGTCTGTATCAGATGCCATGATTTTATCCAGTCTCGTAGATGGCGTGGTTTTAGTAGTGGCCGCTCATATCACCAAAAAAGATGAACTTAAAAAAGCCAAGAAGGCACTGGACCATGTAGGTGCTAAAATACTGGGCGTACTGATGACTAAAGCAGAAGTTAAGAATCGTAAGTACTATGCTTACTATGGTGATAATAGTAAAGGCAAGAATAAGCAAACCAAGAGGTGAAGTGGTGAACTCGGAAATTCTAATGTATCAGACGGATGATGGATCAACCAAAATAGAAGTCAGAATAGAAGTCAGAATAGAAGATGAAACGGTATGGCTGCGTCAAGCTCAAATGGCTGAGTTATTCCAGACTTCAACACAAAACATCACCATGCATATAAAGAATGTCTATGATGAGGTTGTAGTAGAGGCAGAGTCAACTTGTAAGGAACCCTTACAAGTTCGCCAAGAAGGCGATAGAACGGTAAAAGGAAGACTAAAACCTATAATCTGGACATGATCATCTCTGTAGGCTATCGGGTCAAATCCCTTCGCGGAACTCAGCATTGATTATGACCTAAGAGCTTCAGAGTCTATTGAATTTTTCAGAATCGTACGGAATAAAATGCACTTTGCAGCCGATGGGCACACGGCAGCTGGAATATGAGAAATACAAAGAACGAAGCAAAGATCAGATAACCCGTGTGGAAAGAGACTTTTTAGAAAGTATGAAAGAGACTCAGAAAAAACTTGAAATGAACAAAAGATAAGTGCAATTAGGGGGTGGCTGTATGATTAGATGGAGAAAGCGTATTAGAAGACTGACCTATCTGTTTGCAGATGGTGTGAGCATATTGATTGCTTTTCAAGTAGCAATGAATCTCTATACCGATCTACTTGGGCGCAAATTTTACTTTAGTCCACTTGAAGTATTCGCTTTAATTGTAATGCTTGGCTTTGCTTACATAGGTGCCCCTCTAGCGGTAAATCTATATGATGAATCCATGATAGAAGAGCGTTTTATAACCCTTAGAGTTCAGGTTAAAACTGTCCTAAGCATTACCGTAGCAATCCTACTTGTGACGTCCCTACTCTTTATTTTGCATATGCCACTGCCGCGGTTGTTCTTGTTGTTTTTTACTTTGGTCTATTATGTCCTGTATATCATCAATAAAATCATTTTACTTAAATTAGTCCATGGCAATCAAAACCATAGTAAGGCTGATAGACAGATCTTAATTGTCGGTTGTAATGGTAAGGGACGCAGGTATATTAACGAAATTCACAAGCACAAATACTTAAGTTTTAATATCCCTGGTTACGTCTGTGTAGGTGACGAAGAAGGGTATGATGGACTGGATTGTCTTGGCAGCATTGACGATTTACCAAGGCTTGCTCGAAAATATCAAATTGATGAGATTGCTGTGTCAAAACCCCTGGGTTGTCATCCAAGTCTAAAAGTCATGTTGGATGAATGCCAAGGTATGGGCATCACCATCACTATGTTGTTAGAAACCTATAATGAAAGTAAAACCAAGGCCCATGTGGCCATGGTTGGCTCCGTTGCCGTTCTTAAGTTTCACACAGTTAGCTTAAATGAAAGTCAGATATTCGCAAAGCGTATTCTGGATTTAATCGGTGCCTCAGCTGGCATGTTACTATTTGGTATGGCATTTTTAGTACTTGGCCCACTGATTAAACTGGAAACCCCAGGGCCTATCATTTTCAAGCAGATTAGGGTTGGTAAAAACGGCCGTGAATTTGAAATTTGGAAGTTTAGATCCATGGGTGTTAATGCAGAAGCTCAAAAGGCTACTTTAATGGCTTGTAATGAAATGGGTGGTCATATGTTTAAAATGACCAACGACCCCCGTGTCACCCGCATTGGTGCTTTTATTAGAAAGACTAGCCTGGACGAGCTACCCCAGTTTTACAATGTTTTAAAAGGGGATATGAGCCTTGTGGGCACTCGGCCACCTACTATTAATGAAGTCAAAGCCTACGAACAACATCATCATAAACGAATCTCTATCAACCCGGGCATTACGGGGATGTGGCAGATCAGTGGCCGCTCTGACATTACAGACTTTGAAGAAGTGGTGAAGCTAGATAGCGAGTATATCGCTAAATGGACACTTTGGAGTGATGTGAAGATATTGGTTAAGACGGTGGAAGTGGTGTTGGGGAGACGTGGGAGTAAGTAAATTCAGTCTATTAGCAGGGCATATAGCTCTGGCTAATTAATAGGAAATAGCGTAAGGATGAATAAATGGCTAATAAGAGACGTAAACCAAGAATTTGTTTTGTATCATCATCAGGTGGACATTGGGAACAACTACAAAAGCTTGAACCACTTGCGGATAAATATTCCGGTTTTTTTGTAACTGAGAAGACTCGATTTGGAGCAAAACTAGGTAAGTATTTTCTATTGCAAACAGACCTAAAGGATAAGTATATGCCTTTAAAAATGATGTGGAATGCTTTCTATAGCTTACTCATATGGATAATTGAGCGTCCAGATTATGTTGTTACCACTGGGACGATGGTTGCATATCCGTTTTATTTGCTTTCAGTTGTTTTTAAGAAAAAATTTGTGTTTATTGAGACCTTTGGCCGTGCAAATATGCCTACTGTTGCAGGTAAAAAAATGGAAAAGCATTCGGACCTTTTTATTGTCCAGTGGGAGTCACAAAAGCAACATTATGATAAAGCGATTTATGGGGGGTGTCTCTATTGATTTTCGTCACTGTAGGTTCACGTAATTACCCCTTTGATAGGCTGTTTAAGAAATTAGATGAGCTGTTTGAAAAAGGTGTTTTAAAAGGGACAATGTTTGCTCAAATAGGAACTTCTACCTACAAGCCTCAAAATTTTGAGTATAAAGATTTTATTTCGCCTGCTGAATTTGATAGTAATATTTCTGAGTGTTCATTAGTGATTACTCATGGTGCATCAGGCTCGATTATGAAGGCGCTCAATGCGGGTAAAAAAGTCATAGCTGTTACTAGGCTTGAAAAATATGGTGAGCACATTAACGATCACCAGATACAAAATAATGAAGCCTTTGCTCTAAATAAGTACGTGTTAGCGGTTTATGAGATGGAAGAGTTAGAAGCTGCGTTAAGTAATATAACTAGTGGTGAAGCAGATTTAGTCAAATGGGAAAATGAAGATCCGATGGCTATTGTGAAGCTGGTTGATGAATTTATAAAAAGTACATGGGTGGATACTATAAATGAATAGAACGATTTTTTTGCGCAAGCTTAAGTATAATCTTAGGTTTTTACCAGATTGTTTTTATCTTCAATTGTACTATTTTTTCATTTTTAAGAAGTTCTTTAGTCTGAAAAACCCAAAAGCATATAGCGAAAAATTGAATTGGCTAAAACTTAAATTTTATGACGAATCATACCATAAATTGGTGGATAAGTTTGCTGTCAAGGCCTATGTGGGCAATCTTATTGGAGAACAATTTGTAATACCAACCCTTGGTGTTTGGAACTCTTTTGATGATATAGATTTTGATGAATTGCCTCAATGTTTTGTTCTAAAATGTACGCACGACTCTGCTGGTGTTATAATTGTCCATGATAAAGAGTCATTAGATATTAATAAAACAAGAAATCACATTAACGAATTACTATCATATGAATTTCACCATTTTGCCAGAGAGTGGGTTTATAAAGGGATTAGACCTCGTATTATTGCTGAACAATATATTGTTGATTCTAATTGTAATGATTTACTTGACTATAAATTTTTCTGTTTTAATGGAGAAGTGAAAATTATCTCTGTTTATTGCGATAGGACAATAAATCAGACAAAACGAAGGTTCTTTGATATAGACTTTAATCCAATTGATATTAAAGATAATAACTATCATGGTGAAGTTATTATTAATAAGCCCAAATGTTTCGAACTTATGCTTGATATTGCGACAAAATTGTCCCAAAACACGCCACATGTAAGAGTTGATTTGTATGAAGTAAATGGACGTGTTTACTTTGGTGAGTTTACATTTTTTCACCATGGTGGCTTTGGAAAATTTGATCCAATAGAGTATGATTACAGAATCGGAGATTGGCTTAAATTGCCATGAAAAATATTTTTTAATATCCTGGAGGGTTATTTTGAAAAGAAAGGTGCTTATATTGCCAACAGCAGGTTTTGGAGTAGATGGAATTTCAAATGTTGTGATAAGCCATATAAATGGCATTGAAAATGTTGAGATTGTTCTCTTAGTGACTAAAAGAATTTGTGATGATAATTCATTTAAGGCCCAAATGGATAAAGTTGGTAAAAAATGCGCTGTTATAGCCTTCAAAAGAAGCGATGTATTATCTTATTTCTTTGAGTTGCTTTCTTTTATTAGAAAATCAAAATTTGATTTTGTTCATATACACGGAAGTAGCTCTTTGATGTCACTTGAACTATTAGTATCATATGTAGGTGGTGTAAAAAATCGGATAACGCATAGCCATAATACTACGTGCAATCATTTATTGCTAAATAAGTTGCTTAAGCCTATATTTCATTTATTGACTACAATACGACTAGCGTGTGGAACAGATGCAGGGAAATGGTTATATGGAAATAGAGACTTTACGATAATTAACAACGGCATTGATGTTGAAAAATTCATATTTAACAGTGTGAGTAGGGATCAAGTTCGTTCAGAACTCAAAGTAAGAGATAATATGGTGATTGGACATGTCGGAGCATTCAATGAACAAAAAAATCATAAATTTCTGATTGGAGTTTTCTCTGAAGTGGTTAAAATATGCAAAAATAGTATACTTGTATTGGTAGGTGATGGAAGTAAACGAACAGAAATAGAAGAGTTAGTTCAAAAAATGAAACTTGAAGGGCATGTGATGTTCTTAGGCAGACGAAATGACGTAAATCAGTTACTCTCTGGTTTTGATATAATGGTACTACCTTCTATACACGAAGGCCTTCCATTGGTTGCAATAGAGTGGCAGGCTGCAGGGTTGCCGATTATCGCGTCTGATTGTGTTACAAAAGAGGTTAAGCTAACAGAATTAATTACATTTATGAATTTGAATCAGAGTCATATTGAATGGGCTAAAGCCATTATAGTTGAAACTACAAAGTATTGTCAGAATAATAGATCTCACTACAATGCCTTGATTAAGGATGAAGGTTTTGATACTACTGATGCAATAAAAAAGCTTGGAACTTTATATGAAAAGTGTAATTAAATACAGAGGTTCATTTTAATAATCAGTTTGGAGTTGTGTGATGCGAAAAATATGCATTGTAACAAGAGGTTTAGGTGCTGGTGGAGCTGAAAGAGTAATTAGTTATATAGCTAATTATTTATGCTCAATTGGGATAGAAGTAATCATCTTACCAATATTTAGCGATAATGTGTTCTATGAGTTTAATGAGAGAGTAAAATTTCATTCGTTCGCTAAATTTTCGAGTAAGTTAAGAAAGTACTTTGAAGTCAGAAAGAAAATCATAAAGGATTGTCCAGATTTAGTTCTAGCTTTACCAGAAGAAATTGGTATCTATTTAACTCTAGTTTTACTCTTAACTAAAATACCAGTTATTACATCTGAACGAAATGATCCCAATATTTTTCCTCAAAAGAATATTACACGATTTTTAAGACATATTTCATATTTTTTTGTTGATGGAATAGTCTTTCAAACAAAAACAGCACAATCATATTTCTCACAGAGAATTCAAAACAAGTCAGTTGTTATTCCCAACCCAATTGATCTTAAAATGTTGCCTGATATAGACGAAGACAGGAAAGACAATATAATAGTTTCCGCAGGTAGACTTGAAGAACAGAAGAATTTCACTATGCTCATTGAAGCATTTGGAAAATTTCAACTGAAGTACCCTAACTATCAACTGCTTATCTATGGTGAAGGTTCTCAACGTAAATTTCTTGAAGAAAAAGCTAAAAATAAAATAAATAACATAAGTAAGTTTAGTATGCCTGGAACAGTTAAGAATCTACCTGAAGCAATTAAAAAAGCAAAGATTTTTGCTTTAACTTCAGATTACGAAGGAATGCCGAATGTTTTAATTGAAGCAATGGCAATGGGTCTAGTTGTTGTATCGACAAAATGTCCATCAGGAGGACCGGAAGAGCTTATTACTGATGGTGTATCTGGATTTTTGGTTGAAACAAATGATGTACAAGCGCTATATGCCGTCTTTTGCAAAATTGCCGAAGACAGTTTTTGTGAAGATATAATGAAGTTGGAAGCATTGAAATCTAGTAAAAAGTATGATATGGACCATATTTTAAAGACATGGTTAGAGTATATAAAAAATGTTGTAGAAGACAAAAAGGTGAATAAATGCACATAGTATGGTTAATTACATTTTTACTAATTATATTCGAAAATCCAGTCACGACCATTTTTTCGATATTTAGCAATATTGATGAACTTGTCTTTATTATCTGTATATGTTTATTTTTGATTTCTTTTCTTCAAAACAACGGTAGAGTCTATGTTATAAGACTCAACAGAGAAACGTGGATTTCTTTATCTTTTTTTACATTGTTTGTTTTGGTTGCGATTCTAAGTACTATAAATAGCGATGTGAATCCAAAGTTCGATGTAATTGTCAGGGACTTCATCGCATTTAGCAAGTTCTTTATTACTTATTATTCGTTAAGCTACTTGTTTATTAATAAAATGGACGCAAGGTCAATGAAGTTAATAACATCAACATCAGAAATAATCATAACAGTAATTTTTTTATTTGGAATTTTTAACATCGTTGGACTGACACCGCATATGTCTTTATCTGTAAGAAATGGGCTTAATGCGTACAAATTTATATATTCACATTATACATTTTTAGTATCAAGTGTAGTCTTAATGCTTGCTCAAGTCATTGTTGGACGTAATCAGCTTCTTAATAAATATACATTAATGGCCAATTTGATTTTACTTATGACGCTAAGGAACAAAGCATATGTAGTAGTTGGAATTTACTTCACTCTTGTTATATTAGTTAATTTGTTGAAATACAAGGAAATAAAAGTGGATTGGAAATACATTGGTTTCGGTATCTTTGGAACATTTATTCTTTCTTATGAGAAGCTGATTGAAACGATGAGCCACGGGTTAAAAGCAGCGAGACCAGCGCTCTATATTGTTGGTTATAGCATTGCGAGTGATTATTTTCCATTTGGCTCTGGATTCGGCACTTTTGCTACATATATTTCGGGGAAATATTACTCTCCGCTTTATTCAATGTATGATATAGATACTGTATGGGGAATTACATCTGAGAAGTTCAATTATATAGCGGATACATTTTGGCCTGCTGTTTATGGACAATTTGGTGTTATGGGATTCGCTTTTTATTTACTTGCTATCTATTTTTTATTTAAGTCTGTTCTTGTTAAACATAAAAGCAGATATCAAGTTTATAGCATAATATTGCTAATTTCATATATATTGACTGCAAGTTTTGTAGAAGCCTTCATTACAAACGTAAGCGGAGTTTCATTTGGTGTCTTTTTCGCCCTTTTTTTAGGGAATGGAGTTTCATCAGAAAAATATGATATTAAAATATAAGTATTCTGCAAGTAAGGTCAATTGTGAACTAAGTATTTTGAATTTCTAAAATCCATCTATAATATTTCCTAAGCTTGCAAGTTGACATTGCTAATGGTATTAAATGATAAGATTTTTTAAATATTAAATTCAATTTAGGTATTAAAATCCAGCTTTTCAACCCCTACAAGTAAATGGAAACCTTGAATGGTTTGATTTTCTAGTACCGATTGTACGTTTATTAAAAAAATGGATATTATTTCAATAACAATTAAGCCCTCTAGCACACGATTTACGTTTATTGTGAATATTTCTAAACAAAATCATAATTTAGAACGCAGTAAACCACGAACCGAAATCTAGTTCACATTGTATCTGCGTCTTAAAATTAAAGGGATTTCCTCGACGGTATTTCGCTTCTTCGCGAATTTGCAGTAGCTTTCTGGCTATATTTTCTCAAGTTATGTCGCGCGTTCTATCATCCTTTTTAAATTGCAACAATCGCAAATTTTTATCGCATTTTGATTCCGCAGTGATCTCAAAGTGAGCAATTCAGGCAAGTGGCTTAAGTGAATGAAACCCACAATAGGCCTGTTGTCTCGTAGTATCTTGATTTATTTGGTATTTGATCAATTGGATATTTTAGTATTCTTAATTTTTCATATCAAGTTCGAATTTTACTTGTAATATATCAGGTGACTTACCAATAAGTTCAGTTGTAATATGCTCTTTGTTGTTCTCTTGGGGAAGTTTTTTATTTTTGGTATGCATAATCACCCTTTAAGGTACATAAAATATGTTTAGTGGGAGCGTTTACTATTATGGTGAGTAAGAATTTATTTAGAAAATCCGCTATATATTTCGTAGGAAATTTGTCTTCAAAATTCATGTCAGCAATTATAATTCCTATTTACGCTTTTTATATAAGTGTTGACGATCTGGGTACTTATGATTTTACATTAACTTTAATGGGTATTTTGACGCCCGTTATTATTTTGGCTATATGGGAATCTGTTCTTAAATTCACATTATCCACAAATCAGCCAAGCGAACAGAAAGCGATTATTTCTACAGCTTCAATTTTCACATTAGGTATGTGTTGTTTATTTGCTTTTCTATCGTATTTAGCAAAGTTGTTAATAGGTTTATCAATACCTTATTACAACTTAATAGTAATTATGATTGTACTTCATACTATTGTAATCGTGTGGCAATACATTGCTAGAGGTACAAATAACAGCAAATTATATGTGGTTAGTGGTATTTTTTCAACAATCATCAGCTTTTTAGCTATTCTCATTTTTGTAATACTAATGCGCCTCAATTTACTGGGGCTATTGTTATCATATTGTATTGGACAGATTACAATTATTATGATAATTGAATTTAGGCTGAAGGTTTTTAGTTATTTGCATTTCGCTGAGTTTAATTTAGCATTACTAGGTAAGATGCTTCGATTTTCACTTCCTCTGGTTATGAATTTAATATCAATATGGTTAATATCTGGATTCGCACGGTTTATTATTACACTGAGGTTGGGTATAGAAGCTAATGGTCTCTATTCATTTGCAAATAAGTTTTCTGTAATAATAACTATGATTGGAAATGTCGTTACTATGGCAATCATTGAAGAAGCAATAATTATAATAAAAGATAGTAAAAAAAGTGCGGAATTCAATAGTAATTTACAAAAAATGTTTGTTTTATTTCAAACACTAGCAATACTGTCGATTCCAACCATTGTTGTTTTTTATAGTTTCATCGAAAAAACTGATTACTATAAGTCAATTATATTTACTCCACCACTTATTTTGTATGCAGTATTTATGACATTGTCTTCAAGTGTTGGAGCAGTATTTCAATCCATTGAGAAAACAAAGTTTCTCTTTTTAACCACCTTGTTAGGCGGTTTTTTGACAGTATTATTTTCATTGATCTTTATTGATCAGTATGGAATATTCTCTGTACTAACAGGTCAGCTAGTTGGAGCCCTGGCAATGTTAATTTCGAGATCTGTATTGGTAACTAAGTACACAAGTATTAGGTTTAATACGAATTCAATTATTGTTTTGTTTTCCATTTTTATCATAATCTCGATTTTTGCAATAAACATGCCTACACGATATAGCATTTTCATTGAAATTGTGCTTTTGTCTTTTGGTTGTTACAAATATCGGGATTTATTGTATAGTTACATCAATCGGATAAAATCAAGAATGCGCAGTAATTGATTGAAAAAATTCAGTATAATACACTGTAATTATCTCTTGGCGTCAAAATGTAGTTGACGTATTTGAGGCTAGTCGCAAACGATACAAAATTTTCATAAACATGTGTTTTCAATGATACACAGGTATTACTTGAAAGCATAAGTCCATGGACACAAATTTTTTGTGTTGTGCCGATCAAGTTCATCATTTGCTTTTTATCAAACTTTTTTTCTTGGAGTAGTCAAAAGTGATTTCAAAGCATTCTGAATTGCCATTTTCATTTTTGCATTCTCCTCACCCTTAATTTTGAGGTGACATTTAAATTCACATTAATTTGTTTGATACCATAATGCTTGAATGATGCCACTGAAATTATTTAAAGCAACTCATTTGGACCAAAATCGGCAATGGAATCTAAAAAACAATCAAAATGATCTTCGTTAATTTTTTGTAGATAAATACTATGTGCAAAGAGTGATTCCATATCAACGCGTTCAAAGTAATCATGCATTCGTGACTATTCCGACGAAAAAACTATCCTAAAAGGACTTATTATTCCTGTAATAAGACCATCTTTAATCGCTTTTTTCTGTATAGTATTTCGGCTACTTGGGCTGTAGAGCAAGTACCAATTTAGCTTTATTAAGTACACTTCCGTCACAATTAAGTTTAAGTGATACGTGGTACCGGGTAGAATCAATAGCTTATGAGAACACCTTTAGTTGAGCTAAAGACTCAAATAGCAGTTTTGTAATCTAAAGTGTTCGGTACTTAAGAGAGATTCACAAAAATATTATGCCGAATATAAATTCTAAACTCTTGTAAACGGAGTTGAATTATCAAAACTTCAGCATAGTATTTTATTCGGTATAAAACTGATTATGGAAGATGATCATCGGTAATGTTAATCAATATCATCTTATCTAACCCGCTAAAATGCTATAAGTAATTTCAAATAGCTGGCCAGTATGTTTTTTTATAGCTGCATTCCAAATTTCATCGAGACTTATCTGTTGCTACAATCCTGCTATAAGATTTGCGTTGCCATCAAAATATGGTTTCATATTGTTATAACTCATCATCGAACGCGAATAGTCTCCATGTAATTGCTTCGACATGTATCATTTGAGATAGTTTGATATTTCCTTTTGGTGTAAATTTATGTTTTGGTAATATTGACTACATCTAGCGCGTGTGATATTCCTTTTGGTAAAATTCAATATGGTAATTTTGTTGAAGCGTTAGTGTATATGATGGGTGGATAAATTTAACGACGGAGGAAAAATTAAGGTGTTTAATAGAATTAAGAATATTGGAAAATTCATCTTGCTTGATTTCTATAGAATCCACAGATATATCGAATTTGTAGGACTAGAAAACAAGAATAAGCACTGTTTGCTACGTGGATTTATACGATGGCGTTTAAGAATCAAGTATGGAATTTTCATTGGTGAAAGTACTCAAATAGGAAAGGGGATTCAAGTTCCACATCCATTTGGCATTGTTATTGGGAATGGTGTAATCATAGGAAGTAATGTGGTTATTTATCAACACGTTACAATTGGTGTTAAAAATAGAAGCAACACTGATGTTAATACAGCTTATGCAATTATTGAAGATAATGTGTGTATTTACGCTGGAGCAAAAATACTGGGTAATATAATTGTAGGTGAAAACTCGATTATTGGTGCTAACGCCGTCTTACTTAACTCTGTACCTGCTAACTCTTGTGCTGTCGGTATACCTGCAAAGGTCTTACTTAAATGATCCGTGATTGCATACTAGCTAGTTTCGATTTGGGAGAATACTTATTAACCTGTAAGCATCAATTAGCCCTCATCATCGATAATAAGTGCGATTCAGGGAACTGAATCTAGAAGAACTGGCGTGCCTTTGTGTCATATCCTTAGGCTTAAAAGTGTTACAAAGCTTATTGTAACTCTGGCACCAGAATGACGGTATTTTAATAAGTTTGGCTGTATGTCTAACTTGAATATGTTTTTGATCAGAACGTGACCTTTGATCTATTGGGTTGAGTTAAACATTTGACTTGAAACCTATAGGGTACAGGCTGTAAAGTATCTGATCTTTTTATCATTATTTTAAAAAAGTTAATCTGTTGGTATATTCTTATACATTGTAAATGTGAGCGAGGTGTCTATGCAAAAAATTTTAATAACAGGAGCTAGTGGTTTTGTAGGATTTCATTTAGTAAAAGCCCTATCTAACATGGATGTTACCATTTATGGTTTGGATAATTTGAATGATTATTATGATGTGTCTTTAAAAAATGATCGAGTTAGTATTTTGAAGCAATTTAGTAATTTCGAGTTCATTCAAACTGACTTAGCAGACAAAGCAGCAATTGACTTGTTCTTTGAAAATCATAAACCGGATGTTGTGGTTAACTTAGCCGCTCAGGCGGGTGTAAGGTACAGTATTACGAATCCCTATGCCTATATGGACTCGAATATGACAGGCTTTTTAAATGTGTTAGAAGCGTGTCGTAACAATCCTGTTAAGCATCTTATCTATGCATCCTCGAGTTCTGTTTACGGAGGTAACAAAGTAGCTCCATTTTCAACAAATCATAATGTAGATCACCCTGTGTCTTTGTATGCTGCTACAAAGAAGTCAAATGAGTTGATGGCACATACCTATAGTCATTTATATGGGATACCGACAACTGGGTTACGCTTCTTTACGGTTTATGGCCCATGGGGAAGACCAGATATGGCTTACTTTTCTTTTACAAAAGACATTCTTGAAGGCAAAGCAATTAATGTTTTTAACCATGGAAAAATGGAACGTGACTTTACCTATATAGACGATATCGTTGAGGGTATTGTGCGTTTGATTGGTAAGCCGCCAGTAGCAAATCCTAATTGGGATGAGAGTGTAGATGACTTAAGTTCAAGTTTTGCGCCTTACAAGATTTATAATATTGGCAACAATAATCCTGTGCCTTTAATGCGTTTTATCAATGCGCTTGAAAGTGCAGTTGGTAAAGAGGCCAACAAGGTTTATATGGATATGCAACCTGGTGACGTGTTAAGGACTTATGCAGATGTTTCGGATTTGGAACGGGATATTGATTTTAAGCCAAAGACATCAATTGAAGATGGGTTGGTGAAGTTTGTGGAGTGGTATAAGTCGTATTATGATGTGATATGACATTGAAGAGTAGTGGTGAAGTATCGTTTATAGTGAGTTTAGATATTAGGGGGAAGCGATGAAGATTACAGTTGCGGGTACGGGGTATGTAGGGCTTTCAAATGCCATTTTATTGGCGCAGGATAATGAAGTAATTGCGCTTGATATTATTCAAGAAAAAGTGGATATGATTAACGCTAGAAAATCACCTATTGTTGATCATGAGATTGAGCATTATTTGGCTACTAAGGAGCTTAATTTAACTGCGACCACTGATAGCTTTTTAGCATTTAAAGATGCTGAGTATGTTATTATTTCGACGCCTACAAACTACGACGCTGAGAAGAATTACTTTAATACACGCACTGTCGAGGCTGTCATTGCAAATGTTTTAGCAATTAATCCTGATGCGATTATGGTGGTTAAATCCACTGTACCTGTTGGATACACTGCGAAAGTGCGTGCGATGTTTGAGACGGATAATATTATCTTCTCGCCTGAGTTTTTAAGAGAAGGTAAGGCTTTATACGATAATTTGCATCCTTCGCGTATAGTGGTTGGTGAGCAAACTGAGCGTGCTAGGATTTTTGCAGAGCTGCTTGCTGCGGGTGCTGTTAAGAAAGATATTCCAGTGTTGTTTACAGATTCTACTGAAGCTGAAGCGATTAAACTTTTTGCAAATACATATTTGGCTTTGCGGGTGGCTTACTTTAATGAGTTGGACTCGTATTCTGAGGTTCGTGGTCTGAAATCTGCACACATTATTGAGGGTGTAGGCTTGGATCCCCGGATTGGTTCACATTACAATAATCCGTCTTTTGGTTACGGTGGCTATTGCTTACCGAAAGACACGAAGCAGCTTTTGGCAAACTATGCTGATGTTCCACAGAATATTATGTCGGCAATTGTTGATGCGAACAGAACGCGAAAGGATCATGTAGCGGATATGATTATTGGCCGCAATCCGAAGGTTGTGGGGATTTTTAGACTGACAATGAAGATGGATTCTGATAACTTCAGACAGTCTGCGATACAGGGCGTTATGAAGCGTATTAAAGCTAAGGGGATTGAGGTTGTATTGTTTGAGCCTGCTTTACTTGAGGATGAATTCTTCCATTCTAGAGTGATTAAAGATTTTGAGGAGTTTAAGGCTATTTCAGATGTGATTGTGGCGAATAGGCTTAGTGATGATTTGAGTGATGTGCTAGAGAAGGTTTATTGTAGGGATTTGTTTGGGAGAGACTAATGATACAAATGGACTGTTACATTATTAAAGTCATTCTAAGTGATTGTGTCTAGCGGTTTTCGTGCAATTGTCCCCTAGATACCGACGTTACTTAATACTGTAACAACTAACATACAATGATTAAAATATAGTATCGGTACCAGGTGCCGAATGGGAAATTAATTATGAAAGCACTGATATGACTGGTTTGTAGGAATCATTTCTCAAACCGTACCAAGTACCGCAGTGTAAAGCAAGACAAGCTTGTTTAGAAATTCATGGCACATGCTGTATCATATGTGGTTTTGATTTCGGAGAAGTTTATGGTGAAGATTTTGATGGTAAGATTCATGTACATCATGTTAAGCCTTTAGCAGAAGTCGATAATGAATATGAAGTTGACCCTGAACATGATTTGGTTCCAGTTTGTCCTAATTGCCATATGATTTTACATTTTAAAAAAGAAGTTTATTAGATAAAAGAAGTGAAGATGCTCTTAACGTTTAATAAGCTAAAACATCGGTACCAAGTACCGAATGGGAAATTGATTATTAAAGCACTGATGTGACTGGTGTGTAGGAACCATTTCTCAAACCGTACCAAGTACCGCAGTGGGAAATCTGGAAATCAAAATATAAAACTGCCCAGTGGCCTCCCAGTGGGCAGTTTTTATTGGGTAATTCGTGTTAAATTTATGCATAAAAGACAATGTTAATCATGGTGGAGTGTGTAGAATGTGCTTCCTGAAGTCTAATTTTAGGGAAATGTTAATACGGAATAACAATATGAGATTTTGGATGAATAATCCGGACCATTTTGAGCCACTGCTCACCGGAACGGTGGCTCTTTTTCATCGGTATAATCATTTGGAATCAATTCATCAAAGAACTCATCTAAAATTATCTATGTGAAAAAGTTATTATAGAATAAAATAGTTACATGATATAATGATAGCATATTTATTTCTGGAAGTAGCGCTTGATAAGGGTGGTGCAAATATGAGTCTTCACAGCGATATAAGGGTTGGAGAGGGTAAGAATCTTGAGTTCAAATTAAAAATGCCGAATAGTATTACATTAGCGAAGTCGATTATAGCATTCTCAAATACTGGCGGCGGAAAGTTGATTATTGGCATCAACGATAATGCTGAGATCATTGGACTAGAAAATGATACGAATATTTTCGAACTGAAAGATCAAGTCGCTTCAATTGTGTATGAGTTATGTTACCCTACGATACTCCCTGACATATATACCACGACGATTAATAATTCTTTGCTTCTTATTATTGAGGTGTTTAGAGGCAACCTATTACCATATTATTTGAAGAACAAAGGTAATAAAGAGGGCGTTTATATTCGAGTTGGAGCAACAAATCGTAAGGCTAGTATTGAGAATGTTCTTGAGCTCGAAAGGCAGCGCATGAATATTAGCTTTGACCAGGAACCCAATAGAGATGTAGATATGGGAAGGTTGGATACTTCGGTTATTAAAAGTCGATTTACACAGTTGGGCAAAAATTTTGATGATTTGGTAATGAAAAACCTAAAACTAATCATTGAGGAAAACGGAAAACTATATCCGAGTAACGGACTATTAATTTTGCTTGGTGAATATGAACACATACTGATGAAATGTAGTCGTTTCAAGGGTAATACGATGGATCATTTTTTAGATCGCAAGGAGTATAGTGGTGATCTATTTTCTCAATTAGAAGAAGTTGAGAACTTCATAAAAAATCATATTAATCTTAGTAGCGAAATTATTGGGCTTCAACGTACTGATCAATATGAAATACCACTGGAGGCTATTAGAGAAGGGCTTGTGAATGCTGTTGTTCATAGAGATTATACAAATTTTGGGCGAGATATAAAAATTGGCATTTACGATGATATTGTCAATATCGTTTCTCCAGGTGGCTTTCCTAGTACTATAACAGAAGAAGATATTCTTGAAGGCCGTTCAGAAATTCGTAATAAGGTAATTGCGCGTGTGTTTAAAGAACTGAACTACATTGAACAATGGGGTAGTGGTGTTCGTAGGATTATTTCATCGTGCACGGAAAGACGATTAAAAAGACCTGAAATCATTGAAAAAGGTGACTTTGTAGATGTGAGCTTGTATAGAGCATTTGAATCAGTTGAGAAGATTTTATTCAATGAGGATGTTTATACTGCTCAACAACGCATAATTATTGATTACCTTCTGGATAATCATGATAGAATCTCAACAAAAATTGCTGCGGGATTTCTAGGAATATCAGATCGGGCCACGAGAAGTGTTTTGAATGTAATGGTGGATAAGCGGATGTTAGTTAAATATGAGAATGGGCCACAAACTCACTATAGACTTCCGAGTAGCTTCCGAGTAACTTCCGAGTAACTTCCGAGTAACTTATCGGTACTAAGTTCAGTTTGGAAAATTGGAGATTGAGGAGGGCAAATGGATTTTAATTTTCAGTGTCGTGTAACCTATGAAAACGGTCAAACATATGAACGTCAGCATATGCTGATCATTCAAATTGGCATAGATGAGTATAAGAAAATTGTTCTAGGCGTTTTGGATGGTAAAGAGATTAAAGAGGTTGATGGCATTACAGGGGTTATTGAAGAAATGACCGAGACCTTTCTTGAGTTTGATAGGTGGACAAACATGGATGGGAGCAACAGGAAAGAACCTCTGAAAATTCGGAGGGCTATTTCTGCAATTGAATTTTATATGCCTTTATCAGATTATCAGCGTTTCAAAAAGATCAAAAATCCGTTTGAGGTTTTAGAGAGACCTGAGGAACACATGACAATCTATCGGAGTGATGGTTCTAGTGTTAAGTTTATTTCTACTTTTGGTCAAATTAAGGTTTTGGATTCGAGGCAACCAAATTGTAGTAAAGTCTTAGATGCTGATGTTTTTTTAGCTAAGATTTAAAGATGGGCACTACCTAACCAGCTACGAAAAAGGAAATGTGTCGTTGGTATAATATTAAAAAATGTGCTAAACCAATAATTTAAAGAAAGGTGAATTGTCATGCTTACTATGGAGAATTTAAAGCAACAATAGATATCGAAAACTGTGAGCTAATCGAGGTGAGCTTACCTAAAAAGCAAATGAAATTAGTACTTGCCTGGTCAGAGCTTAGGCAAGAGGAACTAAGAGCTGATTGGATTTTAGCGATGAATAGTGAGTTGCCTTTCAAAATTGAACCGTTAAGGTAGGAGGGGGCTAATATGTATAAAGCAGTTACGCAGGTTGAAGTTCAAAATGATTATAAGTTATTAGTCACTTTTGAGAATGTTGAAGTGAGAACATTCGATATGAAGCCTTTCTTGACTAAAGGTATATATAAGGAATTATTGGACTATAAGGTTTTTTGCAGTGTGAAAGTAGTTTTTGATACGATTGAATGGTGCAATCATGCTGATATTGATCCGGAGTTTTTATATGATTATAGTGAACCCTTGAGTTAACTGTTATGTAAGCAAAATATAAACCGGCCTGTTGGGCGGTTATAATCGGGAATGAGGTGTTAAATATTTCATACAATTATATAAATAGGCATGGATGTATTTATAGAAAAGTGATTCCTGAAGTTTAGTTTTAGAGAACAGATAGATTGAACAAAACTCATTGTATATACAAAAGATGTACAATGTGGTACTATGGATGTATGAAAGGTGGTGCTCGTGATGATAAAGAGTGTAAATTTTAAAATTGAAGAAGAGTTGAAAGTTGAAGCAGAGCGAGTATTAGAGAGTATGGGGTTAACGATGACCAGTGCTCTTAAAATGTTTCTGAAACAGGTTGTTAATCGTCGGGAAATACCTTTTACTATTGAAGCTCAAGACCCTTTCTATTCAGATCGGAACCAGGCAATATTATTGGAGAGCATTGCACAGTTAGAAAAGGGTGAAGGTAAAATTAGAGACTTGATTGGGGAGGAATGATGCCCAAAATGTTCTCTGATAGAGCCTGGGAAGAATATGAATCCTGGTTGACTGATAAAAAAACTTTAAAACGAATCAATCTTATTTTGCAGAGTATTGAAAGAAATGGTACAAATTGCATAGGTCAACCTCATGGTTTAACTGGCAATTTATCAGGTTGGTGGTCTGTAAAAATCAACGAAAAGGACAGAATTGTTTTTAGAATTAGTGGTGGTATTGTGGAGATTGCACAATGCAAAGGCCACTATGATGATAAATAAGACTTTCAGTTCGTACTACATCGGTCCAGGTTCGAATAAGGAAATGTGTAGTTCAGGGGTTCAATTATAGTAAGAAAAATATAAGCCGCCCTGTTGGGCGGCTTTCATCGGCAATGCAATGTTAAATTTTCCTTAAAAAGATATAAAAAGCATACGTGTATCTAGGAGAAATTGATTCCTGAAGTTCATTTTCCCTAGGGTATAGTAGTTTGGTTGTTTGGGTCAATCGGGTCATGAATCAGGTGTGCAATTACGTTATCAGGTTTAGAATTTTGAATGTGTAGAGTTGTAATTAGTCTAATTTAAACTATACAAAATATTTACTGAGACATATAACGCATATCCCGCTGAACTCAGTATAGGTTTTCAATAATTAAATTACACATCA
>CAZFST010000020.1:0-81359 GCA_964522015.1 uncultured Fusibacter sp.
ACCGTTGTGGTGGTTGGCGCTACCGTTGTGGTGGTAGTAACAGGTGGCTGTAATTGTGCCTGAAGATCGGTTACAATTTGATGATTCACTGAAAAACCTCTAGCAACTAAAGTTTGTGATTTTTCTCTAGAAGGCGGTGCAAATACGTACGTATCTGTAATCGCCTGAGTTCCAGAGATGCTAAAGTTCAATGTCAAATTTGTTGTAACACTTGCTTTTGGAACAGTTACAGTAACAACCCTAGTACCATTTGTATCCACAAAACTACTTGAATAGTTTGCTGGGGTTTGATGATTGAAAACCACACCATTATTCCCATTGAATTTATAGCTAAAACTAATTTGATATGCAGTTGCTTCTTCAACAACGACGGGTGCTGTATAATCGATTGTAGAAAGGGTCACTGCATCTTCACCAGGCAATGCAACGAGAAATGAGTAAAGTTTATTTTCATTAGACGTCATTTTGCTAGTGTTTATTGTTGCACCATTCGAAAAAGTCCATACAGCAGCTTGAGTTGCTGCAATAGCCTCTTTTGTTGTCAAAACAGATGCACCTACCAAAGATTGTAAATCTAAAACTGATTTTGTTGGATAACCATTGTTAATAATTGCTCTGATCTTCTTAGCATTTTCTGGGGTAAAGTACATAGCGTCTTCGAGATACATTAAAGTATAGTTTGTACTCGAATTTAATGTGGTCATCAAGTCAATACAATAAGCATAGAAAGCGTCAGATGAGTTAATATCTTTAACATTCATACTTTGGCTTGGGTAGCCTTTAACATTTGTATAAACCGTATTACCATTTGTGCCACCAGTGTACTTATACGTCGATCCAAATGCAAAACTGACATTTGAGATGTTCGTTAGAAATAGAAAGACGACCAGCAGAAGTGCAGTCCATTTTCTGATAGTCTTTTTCATTTTTTCTCTCTCCTTGTTGTCGTGAATAAAGTGTCAAACCAGGGATGAGAGTCGAATGAGATAATGAGGCCCTTAAAGGTCCCCCGTTCACTTACTGTCTCTTTAACATGAGTAACAGCTACACAATTGAACCGTATCGTTAGATAAAGTTACAGTACTTTTCGAATCCAAAAATGTGCCCATACTTTTTGCACATAACTTAGATCATTATTGTTCACTTCGCTTTCTCAAAAGGTGTGAATCTAGGCAAAATAAGCAATTCTTATTAAACCTATGATCAGCATACTTTCGGGAGTTTAGTCTTGATTAGTGGACACATACGGTGCACTAATGGTCGACAATGCCGAATTTAAAGTTGTTCTCTTAAAAATCTGCATCCCTCCTTCCAAATTTGGCCTGAATTAAAATTAAGTATTTCTTTAACTTTAAATTCGAACCAAACCGGCCTAATAACGATCTTATTGATTTTCAATCACAAATGTGTCTTTGAAAGATCAAATAGGATTGATAATCATTTAAGTGTTACATTTATATTATACCCCAAAACTCGAAAGTTAACATAATATTTCGAAAATCAATCGCAAAATAATGTACGTCCCTCTCTTTTCTTAACAAATTGCAACCCACTTAAGTTCTTAGAAAATCTCCTAAGCGCTGTTCTTAGAAAATATTCTGAGAACGTTCGATGCTATTCATCTCACTATTCTTGACAATCGTCTTTTCAGAATGTATACTCTAACGGAACAGTCCCAAATGGAACAGTTCCGTCAACAATTTGACCACTAAAGGAGTTGAATAAATTGTGAAAAACTGTAAAAAGAAACCCTGTAGTATTGATATTTTTCAATTGGTTCGCTCAATTCAAGCATCTCTTGTTGGAAAAATCACTAAAAACGCTGCTACAATGGGGCTTTCTGCAACACAAATGCTTGTGCTCTATGAAGTTTATGATCAACCCAATATGACTTTACAAGAACTATGTCAGCGTTTAGAATTGCCTAAAAGTACGGTCTCTCGTATCGTAGATAGTTTGGTTGAAAGGTCATATATGATTCGCGAGATCCCCAAGGACAATCGACGTACTGTTCAGTTACGACTTCCAGAGCAATTATCGGCTGGTTCTAATTGTCTTATTGCTAAAGAGAATTTATTGACTTCAATGGATTCAGAGAAAAAAAATCGGATTCTAGCAGCGCTTAATGAGTTACAAGCTGCTTTGCAAGACCAATAGAAAGAGGGTAACATGAAATCAAACATCTCCATGATTGAGGCAATCAAGAATAGAACTTCAATTCGTACCTATCTCGGTAAACCTTTAACCCCTAGAGAAAAGGAATCCTTTTTAGAGTTTATCGGACAACAAAAAAGTATTTTTGAACCATCAGTCCGTTTCGGTTTTGTTGATCAAAACCCTCAAGAGGCTTTAAAACTAGGGACTTATGGGGTCATTAAAAATGCCAGTTCATTTGTAGTTGCCGCAGTTAAAAGTACCGACTACAACATGGAAGAGCTTGGCTATAAATTAGAAAAGGGCATTCTATTTGCCACCTCCCAAGGATTTGGCACCTGCTGGTTAGGTGGAACCTTCAATCGGAGTGATTTTGGTAAGGCCCTTAGCTTAAATGATAGTGAGCATATTCCTGCAATTACACCAATTGGCTTACCTACAGAAAAGCGCCGTTTTATAGATAAGACCATGAGAACACTGGTAGGCGCTACCAAGCGTAAGCAATGGGATGAGTTGTTTTTTAACAATAATTTTAAGACACCACTTCAAGAGACCCAGAGCGATCTATATACCCAGGTCTTAGAAATGGTCCGTATGGGGCCATCAGCTTCAAATAAGCAACCATGGCGCATTGTAAGAAACAAAGAAGGTTTCCATTTTTATCTCGCACACTCTAAACATTACCCTGTCACTGCCCAGCGTATGGACATGGGAATCGCCATGTGTCATTTTGAATCCACCGCTTTGGAACTTGGCTTAACTGGGGCCTTCAGCATCAAGGACCCAGGCATCACGATACCTGACTTTGTCACTTATAGTTTTAGCTGGTTCTTTTAATTAGAAAACCCCAACTAGGCAATTCACCGGTTGGGGTTTCTTTGTTTACTATGAAATTCACATTTAACACTGACGCAAATTCCTAAGCCTAGATATTTGGTCCTTTATTCTTCTCTTTATTGTTTTTTAAAGCAATCAAACTTATAGAACCCAATAATAAAGCTGCTATAATGATTGCAAAATTAAAAATTAACTTGGAATCCTCGATCTTTTGCTCAATATCGGGTTTTGAAATTTGAAGTATCGATCCAATGGTCACTTCTGCCACAATGTGTTCCTGCAGGTTCTCGACCACTAAGGGGAGGTCATATTGGGGTGCCTCCCGAGAGAAGTCACCATAAGAAAGACGGTACTTTTGGTTTGGTAGAATCTTAAAGACTAACTGATTCGGTTGATAGGTGACACGGATTTGATCGATTTTTAGGGGTGCGTCGTCTTTGTTTTCAATTTCAATAACTAGTGTTTTAAAACCATTCTCGGGACTAGAAATACCAATAGGCGGTTCAATCAACGAGCCGTTATCCAAGTTGAACCGCGCACCTTCCCCATCAAATAGCAAGTCGCTGTCTTCAAGAGAATTTGCATATACCCTAACTGCTCTTCGGTATAAAGTCTTTGTTTCAAGACTAATGTACGTAACAGGTAAATTGGCACCGTCCTCGATGGTCAGTTTAGTGATTTTATCCTCTTCTACCTGTGAAAACTTAGCCAGATAGGATACCTCACTTGCCCCCTCAAAAGCAACTGGTTTCAGGGCCTGGGTCCTATATTTGCCACTGACCCTAAGGGGCACAAGTGACGTTGTTGGCTGATTGGTCTCAATGCGATAAGTTGTAAACTTGTGACTTTGATCAAAGTCCAAAAAACTATTCCGATTATCTTTTACTCTGTAAACTGTCCCTGCTGAGATTTTCTCAAAACTCAACCCATCATAAGACCCCCATATGATGACTTCAAAGAGATAGTCTCCCTCTTGATCCACCCAGATATCTAAACCATCTAGTAGGATGTCTTGGCTGAGTGAACTTCCTGTTTTAAAGTCATAGACATCTCGTGACTTCTCTCGTCTTGCTTCAACCACTGTCAACTCATGGGTTGTTTGTGCCTCTAAATAGGAGGGCCTTTCATGTAAAAATGCATAAGGCAAATTTTCGCCTTTATCATTCAACAAACGTAGATCACTAAGGTCACCCTTTGCATTTTTATAGACACTGGGTGGTATGGTCAAGGCCACATAGTCCCCCTCAGGGGACACGGTCAGATTTGGTGTCAATAGTATTTCTGCCTCATAGGTATCACTAGCATGACGATTAGTATTTTTGGGGGTGCCCCCACCCCCATCTGCCCAAACAACAATCCCAAACACTAATATCAAGACCACTAAACTCATCTTCACAAAATACTGAGGTTTAACGAATAGATTGCGATGTCCATGACAATAGTCTCTAAGCATCTGGCGCCTCACTTTTTTCGCTTTGTTCACTTTTTTCACTTTGTTCAATTTGTTCACTTTTTTCAACACCTATTAGTTTGGCATTAATTCGCTGATAAACATACGAAATCACAATTAGGCTGATTCCAAATGCAAAATAGCTGATGATTTTTTGCCCCAATGGGAGCTGTATTGAATCCCACAACAATAGTTTGCCTGTTGCCACAAAAGCAATCACAAGGCCCACTCTTCTTAGGGCATCGTCTTTGTTTTTAAATCCAATCACGATATAGGCAATAGAAAACAAAATCAAAGAGGTGTTCAGTAAAAGATTATCATATTGCGAAACGACACGTAAGATGAAATTCAGATAGTAGGCAAAAAGCACATAAATTGAGACCATATAACTTCTCGTGGTTCTTGTGATAGAAAGATTCAAGGAAGGTGATTTTAAGATGAGGTTGATGGTATAAGCTGCAAAGAAGTTTTGTGCAATGATTTGAAGAATTTCTAGTACCCATCTCACACCACTAGGGTCTTGATTGACAAAATTCACATTCAAAACGCATAGTGCTACAAATACATAGGCAAACAAGCGGTAATTAGAAAGATGAATCCATTTATGCCACTCTAGCTCTTTCCCAATTTTTAAGGTGCCAACCACAACGACTAAAAGCACACTGACCATTTCCACCAAGCTAACGCTTGGTGCTAGCCACCCTAGGGCCAAAACACCCTCAATTGTCAAGAACATCATAAGATAAGTCAATGTAATAACCCTAAAGCCACGTACCATTTTGCCTTTTTCACCATCATCAATGCCAATGATGCCACGGTATAACCATACGATGGTCATGGCTGCTAACACTAAACTCAAATGTTTAGCATCCACAAGGGTTGGAAAGTCCCTATCTAATGAAAACAGCTCTGGGGTTGAGAGATAAAACGTCAGATAACTGAGGGCAAATAGAATCCAACCACAAAGGCGAGAGGCCTGAATGTTTTCACGTAAACCCCAAGCTATAAAGAGAAGCGCTTCAAGCAACCACCCCATAAACCACCACTGGATATCCAGTTGCAGGGGAATGACAAGAATGCTGAACAGTCCAGCTATCATAAAAAAGAGATTTGTAAGCACCGGTTGGGTGCCCATTTTTTTGAGCCAAATACCTAATCCGATGTACAATGCGCCAAAAGCAAGGGCAATCAGTCCGTTGAATAGGGATGGACCGTTTGCATTCAGGAGTGTATAAATAATACCCACGTGACCAAGGGTGTTAAAAGACAGAATGCCAACATCTATGATACTGATTTTTTCGCTTCGCTTAACCAGTCGATACAGAATAATCAACAGATAAGTTAGGAAATTCATAAGCGCTACTGCAATGCCCTGTGTGGTATTGTCAAGCAATAAAACCAAGGTATCCACGCAAAGTAGATTAAAGATGAATCCAATCAAAACCACTACTTGCCAGCGATTTTTAACCGACAAAGCCAAAATCACGCCGTTGAGAATCATGAGATAGGCGATTGCCCCTAATATTGGCAAGGCATCAATACTTTCTACCACCACATAGGCAAATACAGGCAGATACCCACCTACCAAAGATAAGGCCCCAAGGACCTGAGATTTATAAATGGATGCCAAAACAATTGACAGCCCTGCAATACCCGCAGAAATCAGGAGAGCCGGGATCAAGGTCAAAATATTCAAGTAAAACGTACTGATAAAGGTAGCAGAATATAAGACACCGATACCACCACCAATCAGGGACATGGCTAAAGCAGTATACTTTTTACGGTTAAAAAATTCCCCTACCCCCAGAAGAGCTGCTCCGATTAAATAGAATGTGATGCCTTTAGCGTAATCCCCAAAAAAAGTGTTATAGGTATATTGTCCTGCCATAACAACCGCAATAAGAATCAGTACAACACCCACTTTATTCAGGACATTAAGACCAAGTTTAAATTCAAAGGCTTTTCGGGTCACCGTTTTAGTCAGTAATTCCGGTGTGATTTCTTTTAGCACCTCACCGTTATAGGCATCTTCTATCTTCTGTGAAATTTGTGAAGCCCCACTGGCAAACCGCTGTTGTGCTGCCACGTAATCAGGTTTTAGCCGATCTTTGATTTCTGTTAATTCTTGACGATACTGATTTCCCAGCTCTTCGGTAAGGGATTTGGTCTTTTCTTCGTAGACCTTTATGTAATCTAACATCTCTCTTTCAACTTGTTGCAAATGATTGGTGGCACTTCTTTCAGCGCCTTGAAAAAGCATTTGAATCCGATCTTTAGACCCCACAATATAAGCTGTTTTTTCCGACATAATTTGAGCCGACAAAGCCAGTTTTATTGCCTGATAGTCCGATTGTAACTGCTTATAGCCTGTCTTTAAAACCGCTATCTCATTTTCCACGGTTTGATTGGCTATAGTCAGGGCCTTGTTGCGCTCCGTGATTGCCCCCACATCCATTTGATTCAACATTTTTTCTAGTTCTGCCAGTGATGCCTTATGGTTTTCCATCATCTGTTTGTATTGTATGACCTGGTCATCTGCCATTTAAGTCCTCCTACTACGATTGAATTTACAGCCAATGATATGCAATCTTTCAGTCCATTATACATAATTTTCACTTTAATTGGAATCAATTTCATTTTACAAAGCTCAACAGATGGCTTATTCTATTGCATATTTTAAGGTCTTTGGGGTAAATGTTAATCGAAGAAACTGCTGTCATTGACAAAAGGAGGCTTTAATGAACATGAGACCGCTATCAATACCCCACCATTTTATGGTCTTTCTTGGACTATCCCTAATGTTAACCCTAACCTTAATGTTACCCCTCACCATATCTTTTGCTTCTGTTGACCCCATTGAAACCCTAAATTTGAATCAGGAATACAACTTGGCTGCACCTACCACGCCCTACGATACAACCAATTCCAATCGTTTAAAAACCTTTCACTACAAAAGCTACGCCCCCTATGTCACAGTTTATCAACTGCAAGTCACCCCTGGCCAGCGTTACACTTTTAAGGTGATTTATCCTGGGGACAAGAAATATGGCAACGTGGAGCTATTGGGTGCAAACCCCTTATCTACCCAAGTGGGACCCATCAATAACGCAGGGGCCATTGCCAATATCATCGGCTTTTCTGGCAGCATTGAAACCTTAAAAGCACCCTTTACCTACAGCACCAATTTCACCATTAATTCAGCAGGAAACAGCAGTACGATTTACTTGATCGCCTACTTTGACAGTCCCAGTGGTTCCCTCAAAGTTAGCTTGAATCAACCGGCTACCAGTGATGCCCTTGTTGAAAAAGCATCTGCAGATGGCCTCAGTTGGGGAACAGCCCTTACGGACCCATTACAACTGACTGCCTTAAGTAACATGAAGTTAAATTTAAAAATCGGCTCCAAAACTGCCACTATCAATAGCATCAATGAGTCCTTAGATGTAGCCCCATTCTTGGTCAGTGGTAGTTCGGTGGTGCCACTGCGCTATATCGGAGAAAAACTTGGCGCCACAGTGGATTGGAATGCAACTGACCAAATGGTAACCTATACCACAGATACTGTGGTGATAAAACTTTGGATCAACAATAAAAATGCCACCGTCAATGGTGTTCAAAAAGCAATGACCATAGCACCAACCCTGGTTAACGGCCGCACAGTTGTACCCCTGCGATTTGTAAGTGAAAACCTTGGCGCTAAAGTTGAATGGTTTGGGGCAACACAAGAGATTATCATTTCTAAATAACAAGAAATCAAACTTCTGTTTGTCAAAATGATGTCACATACAAAAACGCGAAAAGGGATGCAATCAACTGATTACATCCCTTTATTGTTTGTTGTAAAGAATTAAAACATCACCACTGGATTTAAAGCAAAGTAGACTAAAACAACTACCCCTAGGACAATTCTATACCAACCAAACACCTTAAAGTCATGCTTCTTGATATAGCCCATTAAGAATTGGATGACGCCGATGGAAACAAAAAACGCGACCGCCATACCCACAAGCAGAATCATGATTTCGTTGCCCGTAAAATCAAATCCGAATTTGACTAATTTCAAAAGGCTGGCACCAAACATCACTGGAATGGATAAATAGAAAGTAAACTCAGCAGCTGCCGTTCTCGATACCCCCAGTAATAAGGCCCCAACAATTGTAGCCCCCGACCGTGACGTGCCCGGAAAGATAGCCGCAATCAGTTGAAACACCCCGATCAATATGGCCAATTTAAACGTAATCTGATGGACAGAATCCCACTTTGGAGTTTTGCCCTTGTGCTTATTTTCAATGATAATAAAAGCGATACCGAATACAATCAGGGCGATTGACACCGATTGATAATTGAAAAACAAAGCCTCAAAGGTCTCGTCAAACATAATTCCAATAACCGCTGCTGGAATACAAGCCACCAGGATTTTTACCCATAACAGCATAATATCCTTTTTAACATAGGCCAGAACCCCTTTTTCAGCCATTGGCTGCAAATTATTCTTTTTACCAAAGGGGAAAATCTTGTTCCAAAAGATAATCACAACGGCCATAATGGCGCCCAGTTGAATCACCACTTCAAAAACTCGCCAAAATTCTTTAGTCACATCCAGTTGTACAAATTGATTGACCAAAATCATGTGACCAGTACTACTAATTGGCAACCACTCTGTGACGCCTTCAACAATACCAATTAAAATAACTTTTAACCATTCTAGAATCGCCATAAATCCTCCAATAAGTTACATCACCGCAATAAGATGACGGTAATGCCTTCGTTACCTGCGATTCTATTGTCGTAAGCCTCTAGAAAATTGCAGATGTTTAACAGTTCTGTTTTTCTTGAATACCATAACTCGCCCCCCACAAATTGGCGGACAATACCACTCATACTCCGTTGACTCAATAAGGCTCTAACAGCGGGTTTGATAGCACCGCCAACTCCAGAGGACCCATAGCCATGAATCACAATAACAGCCTTAAACCCTTGTCTTTTATAAGTTGGCAAAGCGTTTTTAAGTTTTGAAATTGCAGCTTCAACTGATGGATTGCCATGTTCAATATTGAGTTCCATTACCTTTGACATAGAAACCTCATTTTCCCCTACAGTAGGATGCTTTATGCATAACCGCTTTCTATTATACACCGTCACACTAAAATTACCATCATTATAACTCATATTGACAATTGAAATCGTCTAATCATATGAGTAAAAAGATTGATTTTCTACCGACGACCACTGAAACCACAAGGTTTATAGCCGGTGGGGTGCATATTGCCAACATGCAATTTAAGTATTTTTGCAGCCTCTTTTGGGGATTGAACAGACAGTTCTTTGCAGGCTGCCATTAGCACATGGGCACTGGCCATGCAGTCTTCTAGGGCATCATGGTGCTTAAATTGAAATTCAATAAAGCTTGAAACCGTGTCAAGTCTATGATTAAGAAGATTGGGCCAAGTTTTCTGAGCGATTTTTACAGTACATAGATACTCAAAGGTTGGTAGTTCAAGACAGTAGTGCCTCAAGGATACTCTGAGAACACTCATATCAAAACTGGCGTTATGGGCCACTACCAACTGGCCTTCTAGTTTCTCTTTAAAGATTGTTTCGTATAAAACATCAAACTCAGGTTCATTGATAACATCCCTAGGAGTGATGCCATGAATAGCAATATTCCTATAATCAAATTGCATATCATAGGGCCTAATCAACCAGACCCCTTTTTCAACAATCTGCCCATTGACAACTTTGACAATACCCAAGGAACAGGCGCTTGCTCGCTGATTATTGGCGGTTTCAAAATCAATTACTGTAAAATTCATTCAAACTCCTCTTCTATTCACCAGTGTACTCAGCACATAAAATGGCACCAAGATTACAAATTTGCTTCAGCATTGGCATTTCTATATTCGCAATCGTGTCTAAATCCGTGTGGTAATTGTGATCTTCAAACCCATAAATCATCACAGAAGACACACCTGAATAAGCGAATGGCACATGGTCACTGCTTTCCATTTCTAGTGAGGCGCTTTGATACTTGAGGGCATCTGAAATGCTAAGTGCTTGTTTGACCAGATTTGAATCTCCTTGACCATTGGTTGTTGCTAAATTAATGGTATCGCCAACACCAACCATATCAAAGTTAACCATACCAATAATGTCCACCCCATCAGTGCTATATTTTGTATCCACAAAATGCGTTGACCCAATTAGCCCAATTTCTTCAGCACCAAAGGCAATAAATTGAATATCATATGGTAAATAAACCTTGGCAGTTACTAAAAGTCTGGCAATTTCCAAAACCGCAGCGACACCTGAGGCATTATCATTTGCGCCTGGGGTATCGACGCTATCATAATGAGCGCCCACAATTAACCTTTTACCATCTGGATTATTCTTAGATTTTAAGAGGCCCAGTATATTCTGTGATTCAGAATCTGTTGTGCTACTGTCAACAGTGAGTTTTAACACCACTGCTTTGTCACCATTCAGTGAGTTTTCAAGTGTCTCCCCGTCCGCCCGCGTAAGACTTACACCCGGAATCAAAGAGGTCTCACCAAGAGTTGCAGCAATGGCTTCTTCTGTATTGGGATCATAGAAAACAGCGCCAATAGCCCCATACTGTGCAGCACGGGCAACCTTGATGCGGTAATACTCACCACCCCGTTGAACCAACACGATTTTGCCTTTAACAGCCTTGTCTTTAAAATCAGCATCCGTTCCCATGCCAACAGAAACAAGTTCTGATGTGAGACCGTCCTTTGGTGTAGGTGAACTAAAATTCAACACACGTATTGCCTCTAAATTTCGATTACCATCTGAAACTACGTTAACAGCTACTTTTTCACATTGAAATGCTTTTACTGGAAAAGACTGTTCACTTGCTTCAAATCCTAAAGACTTAAACTGCTCTGAAATGTAATCTGCTGCTATCCGTTCCCCTTCAAAGCCTGTCACCCTTGCGTTGTCTTTTGATGCCAGTGTAGTTAAGGTTGCCATCAATTGATCTTCCGATACATCTGGTGCAAAATCATAGGCAACTGTGTAATCCGCGCCTGGATTTTTTGCCCGCTCTACCTGCTTTGCAACTTGTTTACTGTCCACTGTCGCTGAACACCCAGTGCTAGCAATCAATATCACCATTAAAACCGCTGCTAAATAACCGTTAAAACCTTTAAAACTTTTAAATCCATTGGTTTTGCTAAACATACCTGTCATATAATCCTCCCCCATGTATCTGCAAGAATATAGATTTTCTCATTTGATACCCAATAATTATATGCCAAATTTTATGATTTGTTAACACATTTTAGACTGTCTTATATACAGGTTGTAAGAACTAAGATATATCACTAAAACAAATGGAAAAACCTCGAATCCAACTTCACACAATGCAACTTGTGAGAATCGTTTCGAGGAGTTTCGAGGTCCTATGATTAGATGAGCTATGATTAAATCATCTTAATAAAATATTCCAAAAAGCTTGTATTTGCAGTGAGTTCTGGGTGAAATGACGTTGCTAGCATATTCCCTTGGCGGGCTGCTACCACATCTCCAGATACCCTGTGTAGCACTTCAACATGGTCCTTTGTACTGACAATAAAAGGCGCTCTAATAAAGACAAGGGGAATCGGTTGATCAGAAACACAAGGTACCCTTTCTTCACTGACAAAACTTGATAATTGTCTGCCGTAAGCATTTCTTCTAACCACCATGTCCATGGTACCTAAGTGGCTAGCCTCACCACCTTCAATGGTTTTGGCCAATAGAATCATCCCCGCGCAGGTTCCCCAAACTGGCATGCCAGCTTGAATTCTTGCCACAACAGGGGCTTTGAGGTCAAAGTCATTGAGAAGCTTTCCCATTACCGTGCTCTCGCCACCGGGTAAAATCAAGGCATCTACCGCAGCCAACTGGTCAGCAGTGCGCACCTCAATGGCCTCATGCCCCAATGCTCGAATCTGCTTAGCATGTTCTTTAAAGGCCCCTTGAAGGGCTAAAACACCTATCTTTTTCATTTTAGTAGCCTCTTTCCGCCATACGCTCTTCTTTTGCAATTTCGTAGACATTGATACCAACCATTGGCTCTCCAAGGTCTTCTGACACCTCCGCCAACATCTTAGGATCATTATAATGAGTCACTGCCTTAACTATGGCAGCTGCACGCTTTCTCGGATCTCCAGATTTGAAAATCCCTGAACCAACGAATACACCGTCGCAGCCAAGTTGCATCATCATAGCGGCGTCTGCAGGGGTTGCCACACCACCAGCAGCAAAATTGACCACTGGTAACTTGCCATTTTCGTGGATATATTCGACCAAATGAATGGGCGCCTGAAGTTCTTTGGCTGCATTCATCAATTCTTCTTTTGAAAGCCCTTGAATTCTTCTGATTTCTGAGTTCATCATGCGCATGTGTCTAACGGCCTCAATCACGTCACCTGTACCTGGCTCTCCTTTAGTGCGAATCATAGATGCCCCTTCGCCAATACGTCTAAGGGCCTCACCCAAGTTTTTAGCGCCGCACACAAAAGGCACTGCAAAAGCTTTTTTGTCAATATGGAGGGTTGGGTCAGCAGGTGTCAGCACTTCGCTCTCATCGATGTAATCCACTTCAATGGCCTCTAGAATCTGAGCTTCCACAAAATGACCAATACGAACTTTTGCCATAACAGGAATTGAGACAGCCGCTTGAATTTTTTTTATCATTTGTGGATCTGATGCACGGGCAACCCCACCATCTTTTCTGATATCAGCTGGAACACGCTCTAAGGCCATCACTGCACATGCCCCTGCTTCTTGTGCAATTAATGCTTCCTCTGCATTTGTCACGTCCATAATGACGCCACCTTTAAGCATTTGTGCCAAATTTTTGTTAAGGTCATAGCGATTGTTCATTGGGTTCTCCTTTAAGCTATTTTAGTGGTTTTAAGTAATTGTATCGTTACCGATAGGCTTATTAAACCACTTGGACCATAACATTTCAAGTGTATCGGTGGATTTCAGGACAACAAAAGAATATTGTATCGGTACGATTGTGTGCGAAATATGTAAAAAAGCCTCCCAGGTTTCCCTGAAAGGCTTTTGACTTACGTATCATGCCACGCTTTTTATTTACGTGAAATTCCACGCTTTTATCTTTAGATGTGGTATAACCAGCAATTATCGTTGTCCTTCAAACTGTCTCAACAGGCTAACGAATAGTTCTGGAATTTTAGCCATGTTTTCTGGGGTCTCAACAAATGAAATTCTAAACTGTGTGCTACCAGGATTGACTTCACCTGCTTTGATATCGTAGAAACCTTTCATTGGTGCAACCAATAAAGTTGTCTCAACGCCATTGTAGTTCACTGAACCCTCTTGTGCGCAGTACAATACAAAATCAATGGCATCAAAACCTGGTTTAACAACATTTCTTACATCAATTACCGAATAGATTGACGCATCTGGGCTTGATACGATCAGACCAGGCTCTTGTTGCTTTAAGCCATTGTAGACTTTCATAATTTGCTCTTTGTAATAGCCACGAATCTCATTGCACCATCCCATAATTGATTCTTTAGTTTCGTGGGCAAGTGCACCAAAAATATACTGGCCAATGACGTTAGCGCAAAGATTTGCTGTGTATTCTGCCACTGAACGATTGTTGAAATCAGCATTATCAGTAATGACTGCACCGATTCTTAGGCCACACGCATTCCAAACTTTTGATGCAGTTTCAATGCTGATTCTTCTGCCTTCAATACCCGGAACATCTGCATCGCTAAGGCCCCAAATACTGACCAATTTGCCGTTTTCTTCATAGTAAAGTTCACGGTAAGCTTCGTCGCTGATCATCCACATATTGTACTTAACACAAAGGCTAGCCAATTCTTTCATTGTTTCGTAGTTGTAGTACTGACCTGTTGGATTATCGTAAGGAATGACAAGTAACGCCCCTGGGTTATTGGCTTGAATGGCAGCTTCAATTTCATTGAGTTCTGGTAGTGTAAAGTTACCATCATCCGCTAGATGACGCTTAACGGTAACCGTTTTACGACCTACGCGCTCTGCAAAAGAGATATAATTTGTGTATGCAGGGTCAATCATCATCAGTGGTTTTTCATCTGTACCGGCTGGTCCGCAAACACCGATTAAAAGTAGCTCCATACCAGAAGATCCGCCATCTGTTACTTGTACAAATAACTTAGATGTATCAAAACCTTCGCATTTTAAGATGTTTTTAAAGGCGTCTTGACATTCAATGGTCCCTGCTGTGCCTGAGTATCTCACAACCCCATTAACAAATGGGCTTTCTGGGGCATCCAGAGCAAACATTCTCTTCATCATGGCTGGATTTGTTGGTAAGGAAACGTTTCCAATACCCACGTTAATAACAGCCTGAGGCTTCACTTTACGCTCGTCATACTTCATTTGTGCCAATCTAACATCCGATGGTGTTCTTGATTCAAAGTGTGCTGAGAGAACAGGTTTGCTCATTATAGATCTCCTCTTAGTAAGTGATACAGGTTATAGTATGAATCCACGATAGACTTTCACAACAATTATAACACCACAACTTCCAATGGGCTAGAATAAATAATTGACGATTCGTTAACTTTTTTTCATCTGTTACAAAGTAGGACCGGTTGTTGGACCTTCATCTGTCCAACAACTGGTCCTCCAGCACACACTTTCAAACTTCTGCCATCAATGCCTTATAGAGCTGTTGTTCAAAGACACCCACCTGTGGTTCACCCAATTGCCTTTTATCTCTGGCCACAGGATTCTCAATTAAGGCCTGTATCATAGTCGGTTTTTCAGTCAGCACTAAAACGTGATCCGCCAGCAAGGCTGCATCCAAAACATCATGGGTAATCATCATCACTGTTTTTGGAGACTGCCTCCACAGGGACAAGAATGTGTCCATGACATTCAATTTAATTTTCACATCTAGGGATTTAAAAGGCTCGTCTAATAACATCAAATCACTGGGATGTAAAAATGCACGGACCACTGAAAGTCGTTGTTGCATGCCGCCACTGAGCTCATCTGGAAAGTAATGCATGACTTTTTCTAAAGAAACGGCTTTTAGGAGCTTTTCAATGGTTTCGAAGCTTGCCGCATTTGGTGGACAGGTAAATCTAAGATTCTCTAGCACTGTCATTTGAGGAATCAATCGTGGTTCTTGGAACAGAAAACTCTTTTGACATTTAAAGCCCTGGCTTATAACCCCTTTTGTCGGTGTCAAAAGCCCCGCCAATAGCTTGATCAAAGTGGTTTTTCCACAACCTGAGGGGCCAAGTAAACAGAAGATTTCCCCCTGGACCACAGAAAAACTTAAGTCCTGTAGGACTGGCACCACACCATCGTAAGAAAAGTTAAGTTGCTCGACGCTTAATGACATAGGTCCGCCTTCCTTTCAAAACAAGCCACTGCAATAGTAATAGCCCCAAATCTAAAACGATTGCAAGGATGATAATCCAAAGGGTAATGGCTAATATGCCCTCCGTGTCAAGATAATTGCGAGCCTCAGACATAAGGTTTCCAAAGCTGTTAGCTGGAAGAGACATGGCTTCTGCTGTGATGATAGCCTTCACATTAAGACCCATCCCCGTGACACAAGCCGCCATCCAGTAGGGAAATAGGGCTGGCCAATAGATGTAGCGCAACTGTTTTATAAATGGCACTTGGTAAAGCTTTGCCATTTCAAGTAACTTTGTATCCACCGCCAAAAATCCAGCAATGACGTTGGTGTATATAATCGGAAAGACGATTAAAAATGACACCCAAATGGCTACCCAATCTGTTGCCACAAAGAGCAATAAATACAGAATGATGCTCATCACAGGGGTAGCCCTCAGGAGTTGCATCCAGGGATAAAAGAACAGCTGAACGGTTTTAGAGAGACCAGACAAGACACCCAAGACTGTTGCTGCCATAAAAGCAATGCCAAAACCAGTCATGGCTCTGTAAACAGACCCCCTGAGAGCAGCCCAAAAGGCACTGGTGATTTCAGGGTCTGAGCCAAATCCCATTTCAAAGACCCGAGCCAGTACCACTGTCGGTTGGGGTAAAATTAAATCCGTTGCCACTACCAACGAGCCAATATGCCAAAATACGCCCAATATCAGTACTGATAAAAAAACTAACAAAGAATTGGTGAAGTTTTTAAATAGAGCATCACTTACTTTGAGATTGTCCGCTTTATGGTTGTCTTGTCCAAAAAAAGTTCCAAACATTTTGTCCTCCATGTTGTTTATTTTTTGATAAAGGGTATAATTAAGATATTATATCAACTAATAATCATTGTTAATTGAAACTTCCGATGCCATGGAAAAGGAGAAACCTATGATGACTGTACTTCGAGATTATTTAATTACCTTTGGTACCTTTATTGCAGTGGACCTAATCTGGCTTGTCTTTATTGCAAAAAATTTGTATCAAAAGCATCTTGGTTATATTATGGCAACTAAGGTCAATTGGACAGCTGCCCTTTTATTTTATGCTATCTTCATTGCAGGCATGCTCTTCTTTGTGATTAACCCAGCACTCTCTAAACAGAGCCTTCAATACGCATTCCTTGCCGGAGCCTTCTTCGGTTTAGTCACTTACGCAACCTACGACTTAACCAACTTAGCGACATTAAAAGACTGGCCCCTTATCATTACCATTATTGATTTAGCTTGGGGAACCACCGTCAGTGCACTAACATGCTCACTCAGTTATTTTATAATCAGCCGTCTTTCTTGATAGGAGCCATTATGACAAAAAAAATGAATTTAAACGGACAAAGCTTTTACAATGCCGTGGTTGCAGGGGCCAACGCTATTATGCTAAACAAAAACGAGCTCAATGCCATTAACGTTTTTCCAGTAGCAGATGGCGATACTGGCTCAAATATGAATGCCACAGTGAAATCAATTGTCGATTTTATGGTTAACAACGAAAACCTTTCAACCGTTGCAAAATCAGCTGCAGATGGTGCTCTAATCGGTGCCAGAGGTAATAGTGGCATGATTCTCGCCCAATTCTTTTATGCCTTTTCTTCTGAAATCAAACAGACAGAAGCAATGGAAATTAAGGATTTTATCAAAGCCATTAAAAATGCCTCTCATACCCTCTCAAAAGTTCTGATCAATCCGGTAGAAGGTACCCTATTGACCATTATTCAAAGTTGGTCTGATTCACTTGAAATCAGATATAATGATACCTTAGCACTGGACGATTATGCAAGTGCGATTATGACGGATGTCCAAAAAGCTTTGGCTCGCACACCAGAACAATTGCCTTTACTAAAAGAAAAAGGCGTTGTTGACAGCGGTGCAAAGGGATTTTACCACTTTCTTGAGGGCATCACACACTTTATTAAAACCGGACATCACTTGGATCAGAGTTCACTGGCTAAGGCCAACACCCACCCTAACATCCCCTCAATTGTGATTCCGCCCCATACAGATCATGCAAACGATGAACAATTTCGCTATTGTTGCGAAGCACTTCTAAGAAATAGTCCGATAGATGATATGACCCTAAAGGCTAATCTCAGCACTCTTGGGGATAGTCTAATCATTGCAGGTGGTCCCGGATTACAACATCTTCATTTGCATACTAGCCAGCCAGAAGCCTTCTTCTCAAGATTAACAGCTTTTGGCACCGTTGATTACATGAAGGCCGACGATATGCAAATGCAAGCTGCTATCGTATCAGCCCCAAAAGGTCGCATCGCAATTGTAACAGATTCTATCGCAGATTTATCTGAAGACTTTGCCATCAAACAACAAGTTACAGTTTTACCGCTTCACATCATTATAGATGGGGTGGATTATCTAGATCGCATAGCCATGACCACTAAGAGGTTTTACGATATTAATTCGAGTTTAACAGAGCAACCCCGTAGTTCAATGCCCAGCATGAAAGAAATCGAAAGCCTCTTCCAATTTCTCCTTGGCCACTTTGAAAGTATTTTAGTCATGAGTGTCAGTGACAAATTAAGTGGCACCTATAATCTCTTTCAAACCGTTGCAAAATCCTTAAATGTCCAATTCAAATCCGATCAAACCAGTGACCAAAAGATGGTTTCTTATGATCGTATAAGAGTTGTAAACACCCTTAAAAATTCAGGCGCCCAAGGATTATTGACCATGGCTGCCAGTGAATTTGCTCTCAGCGAACAAATCCTCTCTGATAAGCTATCAGCTCAAGAAGCCCTTTCACAGTTAGTGGCACATGTTGAACAACTGATTCCAAAAACCAATATTCTAGTCGCTGTAAACAATACTCAGTATCTTGCACGGAGCGGACGGGTCAGTATGCGGGCCGGCAATATCGTCAAAGCAATTGGTTTAAAACCAATTATGACATTGGATTCTGAGGGTAACGGGAAAGCTTATGGCGCCACATTCAGCACCCACTCAACCCGCCGCAAAATCATCAAGCAAATTATAAAAGTCCACAAGGAAAAAGGCATTCTTCAGTATAATATTGTTCACGCCGGTTGCCTAGATCAAGCGCAAACCTTTGCATCTCTAGTGGCAGCCCGCATCGGCATTGAACCTGCCTACATTTCTGAAATATCGCCTATTGTCAGTGCAACAGCAGGCGAAGGTGCCATTGCCATCAGCTACATTACAAAATGAGCCATTTAGTCTGGAGGTTTTTATGAATTCACTGATCCTAGCTAGTCTCATCATCGGTGCCTACTTTTTCTTATTCTTTATAGTCGGCACCCTCATCAAAAATAACGCCATTGTGGATTTAGGCTGGGGCATGGGTTTTGTGGTGACAGCGTTCTTAATCATCATTTTCCGCTGGTCAACTACTGCCGAAGCCCCAAGCCCCATTGACTTCCTATTATTGGCCATCACCGCCATGTGGGGTCTTCGTTTAAGCTTCCATATCTTTAAGCGAAATCACAATAAGCCAGAGGATTTCCGCTATGCGGCATGGCGGCAAGAATGGGGCGTATGGGTGGTACCAAGGGCTTTTTTACAGGTCTACTTACTACAGGGATTTATGATGCTCATCATTGGCAGCCCTGTGTTTTATGCTTTAAACCGCTCCAAATTGACCATGGGTGCTGGTCCCCTCACTTTGCTTGCAATTGGCCAAATCATCTGGCTAATTGGCTATTATTTTGAAGTAATTGGCGATCGACAACTGGCTCAGTTCAAAATGAATCCCAAGAATAAGGGCACCATTCTACAAACAGGACTTTGGAAAATCACAAGACACCCCAATTATTTTGGGGAAGCAACCATGTGGTGGGGCATCTCTATTATGGTGATTGCATCAACAGGATGGTGGTTTTCCCTGCTTAGTCCAGTCATTATCACCTATTTACTCCTATTTGTATCCGGCGTACCCTTACTAGAAAAAAAATATGCAGGACGGGCTGATTTTGAAGCCTATTGTCTAAGAACTTCAAAATTCCTACCCTGGTTTCCAAAAAAATAGAGGCTCTGCCGAGTAATCGGCAGGCCTCTTCTCTTTAATAGTCCGTGAAAACATCAATGTAAAAATCACTACCTGGCAGTTTTCCGCCAATGGTCTTTGGTTCAAAGTCAAATAGTACTTTAAGGTACTTTTCAATGGCAACTTTTGATGCTGATGCGGTTTCAAATCGATACCCACTTCTTGGAATGGCAACTTCTACAATATCCGCTGCAAAATTCAGTTGGGGTAATTGATCTACAAGTTTTGCAATGGCTTTTGGATTAGCATTCATATTGGCAATGTCTGTTTTAAATTCCCTTAGAAAACTCCGTACCAAGTCTTGATTTTTATCTAAGAATTCTCTACGTACCACCACCACATTCATTGGCATCCCTTGGCCATTAAAAGCAGCTTTCCATGCATCGTCAAAAGCATAGAGGACACGGGCATTTTTATTCTTTGCCAGTGCTATACTGGCCGCCGGTTCTGGTAAAACGGCCACTCCGTCCTTCACTTGACCACTGGCCAACGCCGTTGCCAATGTAGAGGCTGTGTCATAGGCAAACTTATAAGATAAATCTGATTTTGGATTGAGCCCATTGGCTTCGGCTAAAGCTTTGAAGGCAACTTCTGGGGTTGAACCCTGTCCAAATATATCGATTTGTTTACCTTTAAGATCAGACCAAGACTTAATTTGAGGATCAGTGGTTATAACGGACAGTAATCCCCAGATATTTGTGGAAACAATGGCTACTTGGCCCTTGGATTGATTATAAACGATTGAAGCCATATTTGTTGGCATAAAGGCCATGTCGATTTCGCCCTTAATGAGCTTGGCTGGTAGTAACTGAGGATTGGCCAGTACTTCATAGCTAAGATCAGCATTTTCGCCTAGGTAGTTGTTTGTAATGAGCTGAGCCATGGCAACCCCTGTTGGACCATTCAATGTGGCGACTCTGAATTTTTCCTTTTTATTGGTGGTTATGGCTAACTGATCTTTAGTTGCAGTGATGGCAACCCCAAATACCTGCTCCACCACATGGGCGGGCACTAAAAAACGACCATTTTTCATTTGGGACTTTTGGTCCATCATCAGTTTTTTGCCATTGACTAGAAAACTATTCTCCCCGATTTTAAAACTGGCAGACAATGTTTTTACTCTGATGTTGGCAGTCTGGGTCCCGCTGTTAAAGGACACCCCGGCCCCTAAGGCTTCAAATGTATCCCGAAGGGGTAACATCATAGTATTGCCAATTCGCATGGGATCCACCTTGTATTTAAGTGCTAATGCCTTGCCGTCTAGCTTCAAGGCCACATCTGCAAAAGCAGTTTGACTTAGGATTAACATCAGTACAAGTGCCAGGGCACAAATTCTTTTTTTAAACATGAGATTCTCCTTTGTGATAATGATTATCAAGTTGACCAACCTATCATACCATACGGCCTATGTTACGTCAATTTTTTAACAGGAACTGCGCTTTCCAATTTTACAGGAACTGCTAACCACTATTTCACAGGTGCCATCTGCCATTGACAAAGTTTTGTTACTGGTGTATTATCTTTATATACCCATATGCGCATATGAGAATTAATCCGATTAAGGGAGTTTATCATGAACCAACTCACTAGCATATTCAAATTACTATCCGACGAAACAAGACTTAGAATGATGGTTCTTTTATATCAACAAGAACTCTGTGTTTGCCAACTCAGCGGTATTTTAGAAGCCCCACAACCCCGCATCTCAAAGAATTTATCAAAGCTCAGAGACCTGAACTTAGTCAGCGATGTGAGGAAGGATAA
The DNA here is from genome assembly GCA_964522015.1 of uncultured Fusibacter sp. Classification (GTDB taxonomy): domain Bacteria; phylum Bacillota; class Clostridia; order Peptostreptococcales; family Acidaminobacteraceae; genus QQWI01. The sequence goes on from CAZFST010000020.1 coordinate 21,650, forward strand.
GTTTGTTTACTATTCGCTCCGAACAGAAAACCTACTTTTAATGGAAATGCTTGAGGCAATATTGGATGCCATAACTGACTACCCGCAATTAAAGCGGGATCAAGAGCGCTTAAGTACCAAAGCCATTTATATAACACAGTTAAGCGAAACACTTGAGTAGTTGAACCCCGGAGCAGTTCAACCTCAGAGTAGTTGAACCCCAGAGCAGTTCAACCTCAAAGTAGTTGAACCCCAGAGCAGTTCAACATCTGTGTGGTTGAACCCCTAAGGAGCCCATTATGTTTCTCTTCACCTGGTTAAACGACCAACTTTTAAAAATGACCTGGCTTTCAAATCTTGTGGCATCACTGGTTGAAAATGTATTTGGCCTGGATGTCACCGAAAGACTTGGCGGTAGTATTCACTTTTTTATCTACGATGTGATTAAGATTTTTATTCTACTTTCTGTCTTGATCTTTACTGTATCTTATATTCAAAGTTATTTTTCACCAGAGAGAACGAGAAAAATCCTCGGGAAACAAAATGGTCTTGTAGCCAATGCATTAGGCGCTTTACTCGGCACGATTACACCCTTTTGTTCCTGTTCATCCATTCCACTTTTTATTGGATTCACATCAGCTGGACTGCCAATCGGTGTTACATTTTCATTTTTGATTTCTTCTCCCCTTGTTGATTTGGCTTCTGTAGTTTTGCTTGCCAGTATTTTCAATTGGAAAATTTCTATTGCATATGTGGTTGTAGGTCTCTTACTTGCCATCATTTCGGGAACATTGATTAGTAAATTGAAACTGGAAAAGTATGTAGAGTCTTTTGTCTATAATAGCAAAGCTAACTCTCTCCCAGAAGAAACCTTAACCATCAAAGATCGTATCGCCATTTCAAAGGAACAAGTCTTAGATATTATTCAAAAAGTTTGGCTCTATATCTTAATTGGCGTTGGTATCGGCGCGGCCATTCATAACTGGATACCTGAATCTGTCATTGTTGCTGTCCTTGGTGAAGATAAATGGTATTCCGTATTATTGGCAACCCTGGTGGGTATCCCAATGTATGCAGATATTTTTGGAACCCTCCCAATAGCAGAAGCATTGGTTACAAAAGGTGTTGGGATTGGTACTGCACTTGCCTTTATGATGGCCGTTACAGCACTCTCATTACCATCAATGATTCTATTGAAAAAAGTTGTTAAAACTAGACTTTTACTGACCTTTGCTGGTATTGTCACAATCGGCATACTAATCATTGGTTATACTTTTAACGCCTTTGGTTATTTACTTTTATAGCACCTCTATGCATAATAAAAGTATTACTAATGAATTTTTCTGTTTTCTGAAAATTAATCATTGCTTAACTGTTTTCCAAAACTAAATTAGCCCATAGGAGGCATTTATCATGATCATCAAAATTTTAGGTTCAGGTTGTTCGAATTGCACTAAACTAGAGGCCCATGCTAAAGAAGCGGTGAAACAATTAGGACTGGATGCAACCATTGAAAAGGTCACTGATTTTCAAGACATAATGGCATATGGTGTGATGAAAACCCCTGCCATTGTTGTGGACGAAGTGGTTAAATCCATGGGCCGTGTTTTATCCGTGGAAGATATTGTGAAGTTGTTGAAGACCTTGTAAGGTTGCTTCGATGTTGTAAAACTTTTGAAATAAACTTTCGATTTTGCTGCGAAAAGGTTATACTAAAGCTAGCTCAAGTAGAGCTAGCTTTTATTTTATGTTGGTTTGTGAGTCACCCCAAACCATGACTATATCAGGAGGACTTATTTTGAGAAAACTTATTCAACTTGCATAGCAGAAGCTATTGCAAAATATAATTAGTGGTCTATACCATGAATTTTCAATAGCTTTTGCATAATCCTAAACATCAACAGTAACTTTTAGGAGGCGCAAGATGAGCTATATTAATGCTAAAAATGTATTACCAAATGACATTATCGCTTTAATCCAGGATTACATAGATGGTGATTACCTCTACATTCCAAAAAAAGAAGTTCATAAAAAAGCTTGGGGTGATAATACCTCTACACGATTCGAACTGGCAAACAGAAATTTTAATATGTTATTAGAAGCAATCGCAGGGGCAACAACCGCACAACTTGCAGATAAGTACTTTTTATCGATTAAGAGCGTTCAACGGATTTTATTAAATGAACGCAAAAAGACTGCCTAGTTTATCACAAACGTAGATGATACCCATGGCAGTACACCATATTAGATGAGCCCAAATCCCCTGGATTTAGGCTCATTTTTATTTCTAGATCATTCATGAGGTCGCAATCCTCTATGTGCGCAGCTATACTAACAATGCAGACACACTTTAGGAGGAACTATCTATGAGAAAATTTTCAATTTATGCTTAGCAAAGGCTATGCATAAGGGATCATAATTGACGTTATGAATAGCCTTTGCTTCTAACCTAGACAATTTCAATCTAACTGTTAGGAGAAGCTAATATGCGCTATTTGAATCAAATCAAGTGGGAGATCACCCCAATTACTTTACCAACCGTCACCAAAGTCTGTCCAAAATGCAGCAAGCAGGCTGACTACATCAATACCGAAAAATTTCGTGTCAATGCCAATAAAAAGAACCTAGACGTCTGGCTAATTTATCAGTGCAGTAAATGTAAGTCCACATTGAACCTAACCCTATTTGAAAGGATACATCCTAAAGACCTTGATGCAAACTGCCATGAACGTCTCTTGAAGAATGACCCAAACCTTGCTAGGGAGTATGGCTTTAATCGCGGTATTCATAGCAAGAACAATCTCGTTCTAAATTTAGACACTGTGGACTATCGCATCGACGGACCAGCTTTCAACATGGAAACTACCCAACAGATGACCATCGAAATAAGTTGTCAGTATCCTCTTGATTTGAGACTTGATACGATCTTAAGTAAAAAGTTGGACTGTTCCCGTTCTCACATTAAGAAACTTTTTGAAACATCTCAGATTCAAAGCGCAGACGCTACATATCGTTCAAAGATTTTAAAGGGACGTATTGTTAAAATTTCGAAAAAATAAATAAAGCTATTTTCCCATTTGCCCTAGAAAACGCTTGCATAAAGAGGTACAATAAAACCCTAAGTACAATTATTGAACTACCTACAAGGGGGCTATTTATGGTCAAATTACTTATTGGACAAGCAGGCATTGGCAAGACAAAAGACATTATAAACAATGCTAATTCGTCAGTTTCAACTACAAAAGGAAATGTGGTTTTTATTGGTGAATCAAATGAAAGCATCCTTGAACTCAATCATGATATCAGATATATCAACATTTCTGAATTTCCAATCAACTCATCTAACGAAGTCATCGCTTTCTTACATGGTTTAATGGGTAGCAATTACGACATTACAAAAATGTACCTCGATGGCATCCTAAATGTTTTCATTATGTCCGTAGAAGAAATCTGCGAATGGTTAGTAAAAATCGAAGCTATTTCAACTAAACTTTCAGTTGATTTTGAAATCAGCATCAGTTATCATGGCGATATTCCTGAGTGTTTATCAAAATATCTTTAAACATCTGAACTTTCGTATAACCACTGAAATAACCTAAATTTTTATTTGAAAGCACAAAACCATTCTCGGTTTTGTGCTTTTTTGTATTTGAAAATTCATTTGTGTACTTACCACTATTGTTGAGTAAAGCTCTTGCTTAAACATACGGAAATTGGGTATAGATAAGGGATACAAGGGAGGTGCTTTATGAATTCTAACAGCTTAAAACGCACAATGATTTTAATGCTTATCCTGGCAATGGCATTTAGCTTTCAAATGCAAGCACCATTAAATACAGAAACTAACATTTCAATTTTGGAGCAACAATTGCCCCTTGGTGCATTAATCAGCAAGCCACAAAATTTCGACAGTGGCTATGGGATAATCTGGTTTCAGGATTCACTTCTTGATCCCACTGTGTATACTGCAAAATCAGAGAGTGGTGTTTTTACACAAATTTCTACAATCGGCAACAAGTCAGACATTCCAACGCTAACGGGTCTTACCCGCTCAGCTGCAGAAGGAATTTTAGGGCTACCCATCAACAAACTTGGAAATGTTATGGTTTCAAATCTCAATACATCTACAAAAGCTTATTATGCATTTGGCGACGGGGTTGTTATTTTGTATTATGATCTGCAAGTACCTGACAAAGTATTATTCGCAGCGTATTTACCCAAGGACCTCCTCTTAGACACTCGATTTTTGACGAAATTCACCATGTCCCCCACCAGTACCATCGACACAGAAAAGATGACAGTTAATTTATTAAATCAGGTTCGGATTGCATACGGCAAACCACCACTTGTGATGGATGAAAAACTTACGGTCGTTTCAAGGAATCATAGCCAAACCATGGTGACAGCTAATTATTTCAGTCACACGGATTTATCTGGCCGAGGTCCAAAACAAAGGATTCAAGCCGCTAAAATTCCTTTTAGAACGTATGGTGAAGCACTGACAGCAGGAACATGGACTCCCATGGATGCCATTACTGCTTGGATGAATTCACCAGGCCACCGAGCAATTATACTGGGGGATTTCACAACAGTTGGTATCGGCATCGCTTCTGGTACTTCTAATTACGGTATTTTTTTCACTCTCAATGCCATCAAAAAGTGATTCAGTTGCCTCCTATGATTTAGATCATCTTTTCAATAAAATATGAAACGAGAAAAACGTGAGCTATGATATGTTCCCCTTTCTACTGGACGGGAGCCTATCACGATTGACGTTTTTCTCGTTTCTATTTGTCTTAAACTAATTTCTCGTTTCTATTTGCTCTAAACCAATTGACGCCCTGATCACAATCAAGTACCCTATAACCTATACAAACAGCCTAAATGCAGCCGGCAAATAAAGGAGAAATTTTAATGCTTACTATGACTGAACTTGAATTACAAAGTATGGATTGGATACAACAAGTCTTCAAGAATCCATTATTCGATATTTTTTGGGTCAAAATCTCACAGATTGGCGACCATGGCCTAGTCTGGATTCTTCTATCAATTTGTCTGTTATGTTTTAAAAAAACCCGAACCCTTGGTATATTAACATCCCTAAGCCTCTTGTTCAGTCTACTGATCACCAATATTGTACTGAAAGACCTAATTGCTAGACCCAGACCCTTCTCCATACAGCCGGTGACACTGCTAATTGCTCCACCTATGGACTACTCTTTTCCATCTGGACATACCTCAGCTTCATTTGCTGTCGCTTTTGTAATTTTCTATGGCCAAAAAATAAATTCAGAGATTAAACTTAGATGGGGGTTTTTGAGACTTGATTTATCCGTTATTACATTAGCTACTTTAATGGCCATATCCAGAATCTATTTGTATGTTCACTTTCCAAGTGATGTTCTTGCAGGGGTTTTTATAGGGTTTTTATGCAGTACCTTGGCTATCATAACACTGAAATACATGTCTAATCTCAACACTAAAATCACACATAAAACCAAATAACTAGTACCGCCTAGCGTAGCCACATTTTTGACAAAGCTCTTCCACAGCGCATCGATTGGAAAAGCCGTCATACATAGCAGTAGCCCGTGGCGTACTAATAATAGCCTGCAGTGGCTGGACAAAAATATTACCCAAAGGGATATTTCCCTCACCATCTAAACAACAGGGCACCACGGTTCCGTCAACCAAGATACCAATATGATCTCTTAGCCCATGGCAAAAGACAGCTACCTCACTGCTTGCTCTAGAAATATCAGGCCACTCAAATTTTTCTGCCAGATTTAGATACAGATTTTTTGATAGTTTGGCACTGTGTTTGTCTCGTAAAGAATCTCTAAGATTCTCCCTAGCTCCCATGCCGATTGCGAACCTTTGCTCAATTGCCTCAAGTATGCCCATATTTAAAGAGTTTTCACCCTTAATGCTGTCATCATCTAAATTCCAAAGTCTTAAAGAACAGATGATAGAACCCGCTTCCTGGGCACCCGTCACAAAATTGAAAATCGAATCGAGATACGCCGCTATATTACCGTTTCTATCATTGGCCTCAAAACTACTTAGCGAGATATTGACCTGCCTTAAAGCAGGGGCACTAAGAAGCATTGATTGATGAGTTTCTAATAAAACGCCATTTGTCGTCATATTTACCTTGAGATTTAAATCATGGGCAATCTCTAAGAATCTTGGAATCAACGGATTCAGAAGTGGTTCTCCCATGATATGAAAATAGATATGATCCGTTAGCTGTTTGGCTTGTGTGGCGACTTGCAAAAAATCTTGTTCATCCATAAACCTAGGTGCGCGGTTGGTCTTAGGGCAGAAGTTACAGTCTAGATTGCAGACATTGGTGACCTCAATATAGATTTTCTTAAATCTCTTAATGGACATGTTAGCCTCACTTGATCTTATTGTTATTAGTCTGTTTTTTAGGGTATTAAAATAAAAAGTTGCATACTAAATACGACTAAACGAGGTGCCAAATGGGGATTCGTTGGCGAATCATCTTAGCAATGGTTTTTGTAGGTCTATTAATTATATCAATTATGGGCTTGTTTGCAATTAAGACTACATCCGATATTCTTGATATTCGCGCTAAAGAGTTTCTTTCTGTCTTGTTAGACCGCAGTAAGAGTGAACTGAATCAACAAATTACAATCACACAAAATAATACTAGAGCCCTTTATGATGATTTTGATATTTCCTTTGATTTTAACCGGCTTTCTCAAGACGAAAATTATTTAGCTATTTATTTAGATAAAATGAGACCAGCTGTAAAGCTAGCATCAGAATTAAACGCATCAAAAACTGCATTTTTGATCATTTACCATCCAACAGAAGTAAAAAAAATCATTGGTGGAATCTTTTACAGCGATATTGACAGAAATGGCGTACCAGAAGAAACCGATTTAGCTTTACTGATTCCTTTCATAACAAGTGATGATGCACCGATTATTTCTACGGAAGGTTCTGCTTTTAATTGGCTTATTCATAGCGAGAATTCAATGGTCAGTTGCTTTAGCGTCGTAGCTAAGGATGACAAAATCATTGCAATCATGGGTACTGCAATAAAAATGGACTTTATGATTGACCGCATTCGACGGATTAAATATTTAAACTCTGGTTTCATGTTTTTAAGTAATGAAAAAAACCAAATTATATATCATCCCAACCTTGATTTTGGCATTTCAACAGATTTAAGTTTTGCCAATAAGCAAAGTGAAATCGCTAATAAGGAAAGTAGTACCGCCTTATTTTTGAATACAACTGATAATGAGCTCAATGAGATTATTTTAGGTAGAACTACTTTGGCCAATGGTTGGGAACTCAATATTCAGATTGATCAAACTGAGATCAAAGAAGGCCTTGCCAGTCGTTTTGTAGGCATTATTCTGGTTGCCTTAATTGCCTTGTTTGTAGCCCTCGTAGTCGCGTTTATAACTGCTAAACAAATCAGTGAACCCTACGTTCATCTCACTGAGGAAATGAAAAAAGTTGGCCAGGGAGATTACGGCATTCGTATACGGGATGCTTATTTGATGCGAACTGATGAAATCGGAATTTTATCTCAGACATTTTTCTTGATGGTGCAAGAAACTCAAAAAAACTTTGAAGATATTCAAAACTATAACAATAATCTAAAATCCCTTGTTGATGTACGTACAGAAGAACTCAGCAATACAAATACTCACCTTGAAGACTCACTTGCTCAGACTGTAGAAAAGCAAGCTCAACTACTAAGAAGTAATGAATTATTGCAAGCATCCCTTGAAACCATTAAACAAACCCAACGAGAATTGTTACGTGTTGAAAAGATTGCTGCCCTCACTTACATCGTGGCTGGTGTGGCTCATAAAATCAACACACCACTAGGCAATGCTTTCACTAGCGCCAGTTATTTGCAATCTCGTATCGATGATTTAAAATTAAAATACGAAAGCAGTCAACTGAAACAGTCGGATTTTGCCGCCTTTATTGAATCTGTGGATTTGGCCACTTTTGGCCTTATCACAAATTTAGATCAGAGTATTCGTCTCATTAATCGATTTAAAGAATTAGCTGTTAACAAAACAGATATTCCTAATACTAGAAGTATTTTTTTGTCAGTGATCCAAGAGCAATGGCTTATTGTCAAGCAACACTCACCCAATATCAACTGTACATTATCGACTTCTATTCCCTCAGATATGGCCATTAATTGTTCTAAAAATGTGCTAGAAAGCTTGTTCTTTGAATTGCTTAAAAATTCCTTCACACATGGTTTTTCCAACACATCAAGTCCAGAAATCACGATTTCAATAAGACGGTTTTCAGGGCCATCAGCTCTAAATAGCGACGAGATCGGCTATGAGATTTTTTATAGGGATAATGGAGTTGGCATCTCCTCTGAACAAGAAGAAAAGATTTTCACACCTTTTTATACCACAAAAATGAGTAAAGATCACGATGGCTTAGGTCTGAATATGGTTTACAATTTAATCATTGCCGTATTCAATGGCGAAATTCAGGTCATCGATATGAATTTGCCTGGTTTAGCGTATCGCATTCTCATTTATGAGCCAAAAAGGGAGGCATTCCATGGAAAAGCGATTTAGATCTCGAAACTGGATACTATTATTGATTATGGTTATTCTATTGTGGGGTTGCCAAACTACTGTAACACCTGAAAAACTCGTTGAAAGTAATGCAAGTAACACACTAACCTTCGTTCTTCCAGCTGAGGGTAAAAGTTATGACCCAAACAAAAGTCTAGAAACCTACTCAGGCATTATTCTTGATCACTGCTTCCAACGATTGGTTGCATTTAACGAAAAAGGGGAATTAATACCCGCTGCTGCCCAGAGTTGGGTCATCAGCCCTGATAGTAAAACGTATACTTTCAAACTTAGGCCCGAAGCTAAATGGAGTGATGGAAAATCCGTAGTTGCCCAAGATTTTGTAAATTCTTGGTTGCGTATTCTCAATCCAGAAAATGACCTTGACATCGCCTCATCATTTGCGCCTTTAATTGCACAGGGAAATGACTATCTCAACGGAACCGTCAACGCTGATGCAGTTGGTATAAAAGCCATTGATAATCTCACACTTGAGGTGACATTGGAAGCCCCCACCTCTTATTTCCTTTCATTCATCATGATGTGGAACTACGCTCCAATTAGAACAGATATCATCACATCTGCTGGAGACACATGGGATAAAAATCCATCAACTTACATTACAAATGGTCCCTACAAAATGAGCTCACTTGAGCCAGGTGTTTCTGTCACTCTTGTTAAAAATGATTTTTATTGGAACAAGGAATCTATAAAAATACCTTATATAAAAACGATCTTTATAAAAAGTGTTGAAGAGGCTGTTGCACTTTTCAAAAAAAATGAAGTAGATGGGGTCTATCAGATCCTTGCCAATGATTTGAGAACAATTCCTGATTTAGAGTCGAATATCTATTTGGAGCCAAGCTTAAGCACCTCGTTTATTCTTATCAATCATAGTAGCCCTGCCCTATCAGAACCAGATTTCAGGGCATCCTTAGCCGGTATGATTGATAGACAAAAAATTGTGGATGATGTTTTACTTGGCGCAGGTTCCGCAAGTCGGTTTCTAGTACCCGCTGCTATGAAATTAAATGGAGAATCCTTCAATGACTTCGTTAACTTATCTGACCCTCCAAATCTAGAACTATCCCTAAAATTACTTGAGACCGTAAAAGCCAAAGGAATTGATACAAGCAAGCCTCTGCGACTTCTTTACATGACAAATTCCCCTGATGAGAAAAGCGTCTTACTGATTGCAAAGTTATGGGAAGAACAACTAGGCCTCAAAATAGCAATGGAAGGTCTAGAATGGGCTGATTTATTTGCTAGGTGTCAATCTGGCGACTATGACATCGCTATGTTTGGGTATGGCGCTGACTATGCTCATCCCATGACATTTTTAAGTCTCTTTATGAATCAAACCATTATAACCAATTTAATTAGATGGAACGATCAATCACTTAACGATGATTTAATCGCATCCATGAGCATTCAAGAACCTGAAAAAATGATTCAAACCTTGCGTTCAATAGAGAAAAGAATTATTGATGGTAATCATATCCTCCCGCTGTATAATCGGAAAGTCATTAGCCTTATGTCTGATCGGATTTCTGGCTGGTACCGTGATGACATGTCCAGATTTATATTTTGGAATGCAGAAATTCGACAGTAAATCAAAAAAAAATGTGTTTTCTCCTTGGTTTTTGCGTATTTTTCGTCATTATAGTGTATCATTATAAAAGAAACTTGAGGAGGTTACTATGTTCTTTCATCCAGAAAAAGAGCCAAATGGCAAGTTGGGGCTCATCGTACTAGAAAGCTGTAAAGAAATTGGCGAAACAATTGATTATAGCTTAACTGCTAAGCGCAATTATGACATCAACGAATCCGGCAGCGAGCAGCTAATGGAAGACACCCATCGTATAAAAATTAAGGAAATACGTTTTTCTAACGGTGAAGGTAAAGTTGTCATCGAAGAAAGCGTCAGGGGACGGGATATATTCATACTTTGTGATGTCGGCAACTATAGTTGCACCTACCAAATGTATGGATTCACCAATCACAAAGGCCCAGATGAACATTTCCAAGATATTAAACGGGTTGTTTCAGCCCTAAATGGCCGTGCTAAGCGGGTCACTGTCATTATGCCACTTTTGTATGAAAGTCGACAGCATCGTAGAAAATATCGCGAATCTCTGGATTGCGCTCAAGCCATGCAAGAGCTACAAACACTTGGTGTTCATAGTATTATAACCTTTGATGTCCACGATCCTAACGTTCAAAATGCCATCCCTTTAGTAGCCTTTAATAATATTTATCCAACCTTCAATATCGTAAAAAAAATGTTTGAAGTTGATAATAATTTGCTTTTAAATAATCACGACTTAGTGATTATTAGCCCAGATACCGGTGCTATGGATCGATCTATCTACTATTCTAGCATACTCGGAGTAGATGTCGGTATGTTCTATAAACGTCGCGATTATTCAAAGGTCGTAGCTGGCAAAAATCCTATTGTACAACATGAGTATATGGGCCGTGATGTGGCTGGACTTGATGTCTTGATTGTTGACGATATGATTGCGTCTGGGGAATCAGTATTTGAAATCGCAGTAGAACTGAAAAAAAGACAGGCCAAGCGCATCTTTGTTGCAACCACATTTGCTCTATTTACTGAAGGTATTCGTAAATTCGAAAAATACCATAACGAAGGCGTTATCGAAAAAGTCTTTTCTACAAACTTAACTTATATTCCACCCACTGCCCTACAGGCTAAATGGTTTGAACAAGTTGATATGTCTTCCTTCATCGCTGATATCGTCGACCATATTAATAGGGATGCTTCCATCGAACCTTTAATTAACGATGCTAGCAATATAAAACGATTTTTAAAACAAGCAGAGCAATTAAAGAAACGTAAAAAAACCGATAAATCCACTTAAAATGAAAGACCGTACTCATGTAAATGAGTTACGGTCTTTTTTATTGCTGCTTTAGTGCTGTTGGTCTTTCTGTTGATCATTCTGTTGGGTTTCTCTGCGTTTTAACTCATATAAATAGGATGCCAAAGGAATTTTATTTTCTGAAACCAGACGATCCAATTCGAAGCGACTCAACCCTTCTAAGTTTGGTAGACTCGTTTGAGAATCATTATTTTTCTGATTATCAAGGGTTTCCATTTTTTTAGTGTCCGAAGGCTTTGATGGCTCTTTTTCAAACGCTTGTTGCTTCTGAATTTCTGCCATGCCAACTTTACTAATCGCCATTGTATCACCATCAAATGAGAACAATACCTTAAAAAACACTTCATTATCAAATGGTGTCTTGTTTTTTTCTGCCCGCGGAGGAAATCTGTTCTGTGGCTTATCGGACGTCTTATATCGACCTAATTTTCCAAGAACATCATCTATCTGATAAGAGTATATGGCAGTATCTCTAACCGTGCCGATCATGGTCATCGCCTCCAAAATAATGCGCATAACTATATTTATGTTATACCCAGTTTTATCGGCTGCAATCAATTTTCATCTTTGTAAGGCAAAAATCGCTTATCATTTTTAATACCTTCAAATTCAGAAAAATCATCCAGTACATAATTTAAGGTTTTGCTTAGTTCAAAGGCCTTGATTAAATCAGAAATAGCCCTTTCGGACTGCTTTTCAATGGCGCTTATCTGAGCTCGAAGTACGTAAGCATAAGCTCTTTCCGGGTTTTTTATCAACACTTTTTCAATCGTAGATTTAGCTTCTTTTAAGCGTTTAAGACCAATTAGACACTCCGCTTGAGATTGTATGACATACTCGGTATTCTCAGTGAAAGCTTCGCATTTATTATAGTGGATTAGAGCTTGTTCGTATTGACTCATGTCATAGTAACATTCTGCCAATCGCTCTTCGCCGTAAGGACTTTTTGCATCAAGTGCAATAATCCCTTCACTGATGGGTTTTAATGAAACATAGTCACTTTCATCATAAAATAAATCGGATGCAATTTTAAGCGCTTCTAGTTCTCCGATTTTTAGTTTTGCCTGGACAAATACTTTCTCAAAAATTGGCATTTCATCAAGCCAATATAAATCGGACATTAACATAGCGTAGTCATCTTTCCAAAGTGGGGTCTTTAAGATGGACAGATATAGTTTTTGGCCCAAAGCTTTATCTACTTGGTACATGGTTTCGGCATATAACCTATCGGCTTCGAAAGTAGTCGTATTTTCTCTGTAAACCTCAAGGGCGCTGTTAAGCGCTTCCGTTTGTTTTGACTCGTAATAACTGGCTAATAGTTCACCTGTATAGTACGAAGAAGTTGTATTCAAACCGACTAGTGCTGTACTTGCTGTAATTCGTCCCTCAATGTTTTTTTGTTCTTTATAGAGATCGTATAAATTAGACCACCCATCAGTATCTTGCGGCATTAATGCCACATAGATTAGCCAATTGGAAAGTGCTTCGTTTGGTAATTCTAGTTTTTCTGCAACTTTAGCTAGACCGTAAGCTGCATAACTGTTTTTTGAATCCTGTTTTAAAGATTCTTCGTAGGCTGTTTTAGCCTCTTCATATTGTTCCAAACCATAATAGCCATTGCCTAAATTGCTAAGGGTAACGCTATCATTTGGATCTGTTTCAAGGGATTTTTTACTATAGGTGATTGTATTTTCATAATCCGATATACTAGAATATGCCCATGCTAAGTTATTGTAGACAACACCTTTGTCTTCTTCGTCTTCCAACTTATCCAGAAGGGCTAGATACTGATCGATTGCCTTTTGGTAATCTTCGTTCTCGATCAATAAAGAATTATAGTAGTATTGGTCAATATCACTCATTTCAGAATATAAAGAATCGTATTTCCCAACTGCAACATCTATAATATCTTCCAATGCTTCTAAACAACTGTACTTCTTTAGTATGTTCACACTAGTAATGACAAACTGTATATCTTCTTGTTTATCATCTAAACGCTTAATGAGACTGCTGGCCTCTTCTTCTTGATCAAGGTAACAATATGACTCAATTACCTGTAGTATAGCATCCTGATTATTTGCTTCTATTAAGCTCGCCACATCTGCTGTGTCTATGACCTGGGCATATTTTTTTTCATCAAAAAGTTTATTGACGCTTAAACCATTAGAACTGGAATCCACAGCATCATTGAAATCTTCCACAACAGAACAACTGCTAAGCAAGCATGCAAAAATCAGTAAAATCAATGCTTGTGCGAGGTCTTTAAATTTTATCATCTCAACCACTCCTATTGTGGTTTCCCCCAAAAACTCTCCCAAAAGGGTTTAGAATTCCCCTTAGGCAAACGATTCAAGTCGGGCATCACCAAGTGAAATTGCTTTTTAGGCAAAGAAAACACGTCGAAATAATCCTTATCTACAAAATTTTCTATATTATTATAGGCTGTTGGTGTGATGATGCAAATATCAAAACCCATCAGGTACAAAAATGACAATGTAATAGCATCTTCTTGGGTCATTAAGGAATCATCCGCTGAATAAACCACCAATTTAGGAATCTTCGTAGGGTAGTCAAACTGTTGTATCATTTCAATAAAGGGTTTTCCTAACATTAAAATGGATTTGACCACCTTCTGTGGAAATTCTGGATCGCGGCCAGTTTTTATGATTGGAAGCGATAATAAGGCTTCAATTTTATCCATCATTTGATTTTGGATCGGATGGCTCAAATAGCCATATGGATAATGTACAGAAGACTTCAGCTTTTCTCGATTTAACTTTTGTGGGCTCATCATTAATTTTTCAATTGCTTTTAAATCTTGAGCTTGGTAGTGAACAGATGTGAACGGAAACTTAGTGAAAAATAGGGTTAATGGCCCCTTGGCTAAATGCTTGACATCACGCCAGTAAGAAGAAATATCTTCTTCAGTACCCACAATTTTGACAAAAAAATTGGGGATAAAGACGGAATCATTCACTACTTTAAAGCCCGTGCGCATACGAGCCTCTTCGTGCCAAAGAATTTTCACCTCATCGTATGTTGCCTTTAAGGTCACTGGTTGTGTTTTAAAGCTCTCAAATTGCCAAGGTTTAAATATGCCACCGTCTTGACTATGAATAATCTGGTTGATTTCTTCAGAAGCTTGATATGCGACAGTTTCTTGTCTCTCTAAAGAAAGATTTAAAGGAAAATCGAAATAATTAGAAACAGTATCTAAAACTTTCATGGAGGTAAACTGCTCTGTAGGATCTAGTTCAATAAAGAGATTATCTTCGTATGGGTTGACATATAAAATATCAACCCCTACCTCAAATAGAAATACTAGAAATAAGGCTTCATGGGCTTTAATAGGGCCGTAATAGAGGACAAGTGGATTTGCAGCCTGCTTGTAGGAAAAGTTCTTAAAAAGAGTGTCGAAGGCACCGTAAGTCCAAGAAACAATCTTACCCACCAGATTCTTTACCTTTTGAGTTGGAATACTGTCAGCTCCCTCAAATGCAAGATTAAGTACACGGCATAGAGCAAGATAAATTTGATCACGTAGAAGCGCATCTGAAGCAAAGTCAAGGCAAGATAAAGCATTTAATTGCTCAACAAAATTGGTTAAATCTGCTTTTTTTACGTCAGAGTACGTCTGTGTTAAAAGTGCAATTTTATCGAGTGCAGGCTGATACGTCTCTAGAGGAATGTGATTCTCATAACGCTTATAATATCGCTGGCTTCGTTGAATACTCGTTTCAAAATTTACAAGGCGATTCTTATAAGTGGTTAAATTTTGATCAACCCCAATATAGCGAACAAAATAGGTTTGTAAAATTGGTGAAGGCATTCCGATGTAACCGATTCTCTTTGTTTGAGGATCTAACAGAGCTTCTAGCTCTTTGTCTAACCCCCCGTAGGCTTTAAACTTCACCTGAATAACTGGATTAATCCGACGCTGCTTATAAACTGGTGTAGGTGTTGCAGACGGTGCAACAGTAGGTCTTGTAGTTGGTGCTGCAGAAGGTCTTGGAGTAGGTATTGCAGATGGTCTTGGAGTCGCTGAAACAGTTGCTGTCGGCACAGGGCTGGCTACCTCAACTGATTTTACCCCCCCTATTGAAACCACAGGTGACTCATTCTGTATTTCACCATAAGGGGCTCTTTTTTCTAGAACCTCTAATTGGCTAAATGCTTCAAGCAAGGGTAGTTGCTTGATGATAATATCTTCTTCAGAGTGTGAATATAAACTGTCTAGTCCAAGATAATAATTGAGTAGAAAACAATACGATTCTGATTTCGAAATTGGTCCGTTATAGATAAATTTTGGATTTATAAAGGTACTTGTCAAGTCAATCTGATTATATCGCTCTAGAGTTGGTCGATAATATTGACCAACCCAATAAAACATTTTAATTGCAAAATTCACAAATTTGCTCTTACTCATAGGGTTCTCATTATGAATAAATGCAGAAAACGTATGAAATAATCCATTAACCACCGTGTCCCCTATGGATTCACAATCTATTTTGTTGGACTGCTTGAACAACTTGAATGATTTTAGTGTTACCTCTAACAAATTCTCAAACCCAGGATCAAGATTTTCAAAAATCGCCTTAAGACCATTCACAAAATCATCTGTTGGTTCAAAATCCATTTTTTTAGTGATCAATATATAAGGTATATGTTGAATATGCAATCTCTCGGTTAGTTCTTTAAGCCAACGATTCGAGCTCTCCAAATCCGTAGTCACGCCAACCCTTCTGACCATCATAATTGGGAGGGTTGGAATATGAGCATGAATATAACCCGGGCGTCTTGAAACAAAGAGAAAAAAATCAGCCATTGCATTCTTGCTAATGTAAGTCGTAGTATGCAAGAAACGTAACATGTTAATCACGAAATCACCTTCTATCCCTATACTTAAGTGGTTTTATCATCAGTCACGATCAACTGGGAGTATCTTATTCTTTCTATCTTAGAATACCATAAAAAAACTCATCTGCAAGTGATGCACAGATGAGTTTTTAAATCTTTTTATTGAGCGGTAGTTGTTGGTGGCTTTTGATCGATGATAAAATCAACGCCGACTACCCCAACAAACACACCATCTTTCTCAACTTTTTTAGAGATTGTAATGATGACTGAGCCCTGAGTCTCATCTAGTGCTGTATCAGAAATAAAAAGACCATACTCAACAGCAGCTAAATACCAAGGAGCTTGAGTTGCATCATAATCTGCCGGAAGTTCAGTGGCCGGATTTAGATAAAATTGCTTATCTGCTGTGGCATAATACGTATATGCTGTTGTGATCAAATCGGTATCAACTCTGGTTAAAGCATCATTGATTTCATCAGCTGTTTTTAAGTTTTTCAGGTTCTCCCCTAATTCTGTGATAGCAGCTTCTAGTGGTTTAGTATCAAATGCATAAAGACCATCTGCAGAGGTCGTAGGTTCAATCTCTGCCTCAGTTGTCGTTTCAGGTGTCACTTCTGTTGTACTTATTTCAGAACTCGTAGTTGTGCTTTCAATAGCTGTTTCACCTGTTGATTTGCATCCTACAACCATTGTTACCATAGCAACAATTACAGTAAATACTAGTATTTTTTTGTTCAAAGTCATAAATCCTCCAAAGTCATCAGATGGCCATTCATCAATTGTTCCACGGCTTATAGCATACAGCATTTTTACACTTTTCGCTAGTCTAAAAAATTCAGTCTACGACTTTTAAGCCAAAAAGATGGGCTAATTCGACTGCTTGTAATGCTGATACTGAAGCGCCGTAAAGATCTTCTGGACGTATACTGATCCCTGCAATATCGGTTTGTGTCAAATCCATACCTTGTAGCTTAGTACCTGCCAATTGTGCGCCTCGTAAATCCACATTTTGAAACGCTGTCGCTTTTAAGACGCAACCTTGCAAGTCCGCATTACGGATATTCGTCTCTTTTATAACCACTTGCTTTAACTTTGAAAAAGTGAAATTTCCGTACTCCGCGTGGGACCCCACTATCATCAAGTCTTGAAACATAATGCCACTCATATTAGCGCCAACCATTTTACAATTGATAAATGACACTCTGTGTAAAGTCCCGTCTGAAAAAGAACAATTTGAAAGATCACAGTTTTCAAAACGAGTATCTACAATATCAACCTGGCCCCAATTTACTTGTCTAAAATCCACATTTAAAAATACGGACTCTTTAATATAGAGACGTCTAACATCACTATTTTCTATGGTTTCATTCTGAATAATGACACCCATCACTAAATCTTCGTCTTCCATTGCCTCCATAAAGGGGTTCTTATCACTTAATACTTTAGGAATTCTCGGTGGGATCACATTAACCAATGAATTGAGTTTACCATCTTGACTGTTCTTTGTTCTTTTGCTTTGACCATTAATCTGCATGCTTGACTCCTAAACTATATCAAAAGCTTAACGAAATCTGAATTTAAAAGCATCTTATATCCCAGATTTGACACTCTAGTATAACAAAAAAAAAGGTATTTGTCTCTACAGTTATTGCCTTTCGTGGCATTTAGGCATACAATATTATTGTAACCTAAACTTTCAATTTGATTTATAGACTTTCTACTTAGGTGGTATTCCCATGGTATTTGTTCTTACTGAAGAACTTGAAAAGCAATCAATTTTAACCCCTGACCATGTCTTGCTTTTAAGACAATATATCGGATTAAAATACCCTAACCATGGACCGAAGTCTCAAGCCATGGTGTTTGCCAATGCCATCCATCAAATCCTTGATCGTGAATTGTCTAACTTTCAATATCATATTCGTCAGATTATTAAGCGGAATTTACTACAAGATTTGTTTTCTAAAGAACATTTTTTATTGACTGCAAAGGATGTTTTTGACGGCATCCTAGATGCCAATACTTTGCTTGTGCAAGGGTTTAGCGCTGTTACCACTTGGTTATCAAATCGACTCAACAACGTACCAAAAGAATTGTTGATTCAAGCTCTCGATGATCATTTGAATGATTATCAAAAGTCATTTCAAAATCCTAATAATTTCTCTGAACAAATCCACTCTTCTCAGGATGTACATCCAGTGAGTTCCTCTGAACTCCAAAATCACGACTATTCTAAAGTCCCATCCATTAACATTAGATCATCCATTTCCATTTTAATAAGTTATATTCAACTTGCAGGCATTGCAGCTTTTATTGGTTTTGTTCTTTGGATTTTTACTTCTGGGCAAGGCTCCTCTTGGATGGCCAAAGCCGATGAATTTGTAAGTGGTCAGATAGCGCTCATAGCTAGGCCAGTTGATAATGGTGCTACAATTAATACAGAAAGCAACTCCGAGAGTGTTGAGTTACTAACTGTCCCCCCTCTTGATATACAATATAAAACCGTTAACCCTCTTTTATTAGCAGAATGGCTTACAAGGAGGGAATCCTATCTAGCTAAGAAATCTTACATTGATGCTATTTTACTAGCTGCTAAAGAAAATGATGTCAATCCTCTAGTATTAGTTGCAATCGCTGGCCAGGAACAGGGCTTTGTTCCAATAAACCACCCCCAAGCCGGCAAAATTGCCAATAACCCATTCAATGTATTTGGTAGCTGGCAAGGCTATAATACCACGATTTCTGATTCTGCACACATCGCTGCCCGTACTGTCAATCGACTTTCAAAGAACTGCCCAAAGGATGTGGACCCTTTGCTATGGATTAACCGCTCGTATGCCGAGGATCCAAATTGGTGGCGCGGGGTTCGGGATATTCTGACACAACTTGAAAATGATATTCAGAAAACCAATCAGTGAAAATCCGTAAAAATGAATAAAATAGACAAAAAAGGACTCATTGCATCTTTGTACTTCCGTCAATCCTAACTTGACGAATGTACAGTTGCAATTGGTCCTTTTATTTATTGAATGGGTTTTGTATAGATTTTATATAAATTTTATGGCCCATCATTCTAGCGTTTAATAGCATGTATTAAAATCCTCGCATTTCCGAATTCATAGGTGCAAGTACAAAGTGTCAATATTTTGAGCTCTGTATTGAGACCTACATCGGTTGGCAGTTCCAGGGATTGCTTGTGCATTGAGGCTCGGGACAAATACCTGATGTATTCTAGCATTTGGGGTCCGTCAAGGTCCATCAATATATAATAATCGTCTGCATCCACCACTTGAACAGAAAAAATCTCATAGGTGGCTCTGTCAGTAAGCCCCTGAATCTCGATGGTACGGTTCTTATCAAAAAAATCAGGATCTTTGAATAGGTGCAAATCATGGAATACAGTGCCACTTTTCATATAGTGTCCGTATATCGCCATATGGTTGTCATAAAAATGCATTGCATTCCTATAATCCAAATAGATGGCCCCACTGCTTTGCCTCTGATTTTTGTAATTGAATTTAAGGTAGTGATCATTATCTTCACCTTGAACAAGAGGAGAATCAATATTAGTACCATTGACCTTAATCCAACCTACAAAATCAGAATTCAATTTGATATAGGGTTCAAATGGATTAACCTTAGGAGGCAAAATAGTCTCCTCAGCAGTGGTTTGGATCTCTGTTAACGCCTCAGTCATAATAATCCCTTGGGTCTCAGCTATCCCTTGGCTCTCAGTAATCCCTTGGCTCTCAGTAATCTGTTGGGTTTCAGTGGTTACCACCAGGGTTTCAGTTTGCGCCACCATTTCATTCTCGTTATCCTCAATTAATATCATCCCGGCAACGCTCATGATAAGGATTAAGACTGCAAAAACAATAACCCGCAAAAAAAACTGAAGGCCTTGATTTAGTTTTGCCATATCATCACCTCACTGTCACACGTGATTCAATACCCTAGAAGCTTTTAAATACTTACTCCGAAGGGGTTTCGTCAAACCATAGATAGGCGATGACGATGTCGCCGTTTCCTTCCATATGCACAGTTTCTTGTTCTTGAATTATGGCAAAATCTCCAGCTTCAAGAGTTTCACCCATTAAGGTCTGAGACCCGTTCACCACAAAAAGGCATAAATACTCGCCAATGCTGGCGATAGTCGTTTCTTCACTAATACGCTCATGCTGTAAAATACCATCCCACTGACCCTTAAGCATCAAGTTAAAATCAGTGACTAGCCCCTTGCCCACTACAGCTCGGTCTCCGTCAAATCTCACTTGCTCAAAAGGCTTTAGCTCAACCGCCTCACTACCTTCAATAGCGAGTGTCAAGTTACCATCTAAAACCATTAAATGCCTCTTCACACCAGGCAACTGTGTGAATGGGGACTCAGGCACTACAATTTTAGCGGTACTAATGCGCCAAGAAAAATCCCTTGCTGCGTAGTCACCTGTTTGGGGAAATATGCCTAGCTGAGTGGTGGTCCCGCCAGCCCATTGTGTGGTGGTTTGTTGTGCTTTTTTTATAACGGTTATCATCAAAATCCTCCTTTGAACCTAATCTACTACTTCTATTTTACCACAGTTCGACAACTGCGTCCAAATGCAGAAAAGCAGCCACCAAAATTAGGTAGCTGCTCAACTATGATGACTCAATGACTAAATCGCTGTATATCATTACTCATTATAAAGATTTTAAATAGGTAAGTTTTGCGCCGTCAAATTCAATGTGTTTTATCAGTGCTGCAAGAATCCCATTGAGAGCAGCTTTCACAGCAACTGGATCTTTTGTGGCGACTGCAGCAGTTAGGGCATCATTCAGTTCTTTTCGTAATTCTGGTGTAACCCCTGAATTGGCCTTTAAAGCTTCAATGGTTTGCTTAACAACTTCTCTATCAGCTACATTAGCTGCTCTAAAAGTTTCAATCGCTGCTTTGGCAGCTTCTTTAGTCATGGTACCAGCCTCAACTTGAGCATGAATGTCAAGTAGATAGGCTTCGTTTGCTGATAAATGACCGGTTTTAATAGTGGCTCTTTCAGCCATTAAATCAGTATGAACGCTGTCGTGTGATGCCCAAGCAGTTTCAAATGCGTCCATTAAATCTGCAGCATACACGTTGATGATTTCAGTCATTTTTGTTCTGTAGGCTAATTTTTTCTCTTGTGCTTGCGCTAATCGATCCTGTTGTTTTTGCTCAAAAGCCTTCCGCTTTTCAGCAAATTTCAAAGCGATCTTTTCTGCTTTAGCAATTTTTGGTGCTTTTTCTTTAATAGTCAGCTTTTGATTAGGGACTGCTTTTTCATTAAGAATTACTTTTTCCCCAGCGGGTGCTACGGGCGTTACTTGAGACTGATTTGCAAACGCCATTCCGGGAAGTGCAATCGATGCAACTAATGCACTGACTAAAACCAATTTGATCATTTTCTTAAACATAGTCGTTTTCATATAAAACTCCTTTCGAGTAGTCGTCGAGCATCTTGGCTCACTTTTATTATAGAGCAAGTGCCCTTGGCATCTCAAAGGTCAAACTGTGGCAAAGTTGTGGCAGTTTTATTGCCTATGCTTCAAAGTACGCACTCAAGCTTTTTAAATCATTGATAATGCCAATATTCTGTGGGCATTTACCTTCACATTGGCCGCAGGCGGTACACTGGTCAGCTCTGCTCTCTTTTGGCATCTGATTGTAATGGACCTTATAGGTGGCTTGGTCATCAAACATAAAGGATTGATTATATAATTTGAATGTCCGCGGAATGTTGATACCAAACTCACATGGCATACAGTAACCACAGTCTGTACAGTTATTTTGAATGCGGGACCGGTAGGTATTAGCAACTTGTTTGATCAGGTTTTGCTCATTTTCACTGAGCATCCCACAATAGCTTGCTTTAGCAACAGCCACATTTTCACTTAACTGTTCCTGTGTACCCATGCCACTAAGAACCAAGTCCACACCCGCTTGATTATAAAGATAATCAAATGCCCAAGCAGCCGGTGTTTTTTTCACTGGATTTGAAGCCCATAGGTCTTTTATATCATTTGGTACAGAATTCGTTAAACTACCGCCCCGTAAGGGTTCCATTACAATCACATGGATGCCTTTTTCTTTAGCCAGGTGTAATCCAGCAAGACCCGCTTGATAGTTTTCATCCATATAATTTAATTGGATTTGGCAAAAGTCCCATGGGTAATGACCGATGATTTCTTGAAAAACTTGGGATTCATCATGAAATGAAAAACCGATTTTCGAGATTTTACCACTGGCCTTCAGCTTTTCCAACACTGAAAAGACATCCAGTGCAAGCATATTGGCCCAAGTTGTTTTATTCATTGCATGCAATAGATAATAATCAAAGGTCTCTACATTTAAGCGTTCCAGTTGCTCGTCAACTAGGCGGTATACGTCTTCTTGGGTTTTTACCATCCAAACCGGTAGTTTTGTCGCAACCTTGATGTGACGTTTTCCCTTAGCCCCAAAATACGCGCCAATCACCTTTTCACTGTTGCCACCATGATAGACATAAGCCGTATCAAAATACGTTAGTCCTTGTGACACCGCAGCATCAAACAACTCAAAAGTCTTATCGTAATCGATTTGTGTTGGGTCATCATTAAGTATTGGCAACCGCATACATCCAAGACCAAGCAGTCCTTGATCACCTTGAATTCTGTGTTTTAATGGCATAAATTAACTCCCTTCATTTCTTTAGACAGTCTAAAGATGTCTACTTAAATAGTGAACCATAATGACGAAAGATGCAAGAGGAAATATGTCCATGATGTCATAAATTTAACTTGGGGTTAAAATTCATCCTAGTGTCTGAAAATAAACCTAGTGTCATTTCTATTTTGGCATCAAAATTGCAGAATGTTATGATAACATGACCAATCCAGTGTCATGAAAATTTGAAGGAGAGTGTTTATGAAATTAAAAAAAGTAATGGCATTTGCATTGAGTTTTGCCTTGGCAGTTGGAACTTTTTCACCAGCCTTTGCAGCAACAAGCAATAAAGCGTTTCCACAGAGCGATGATTTCACATCAAGAAGCGTTGCCCCCCGTGTCCTATTATGGGGTGGACCAATCAATTTAATGCCCCATTGGTACACTAAAGCAGTTGAAAAAGCAAGCATGAACTCTGCAGTGGTTGCCTACTATAAACAGTGGCGAGATGATTTCTACAAAGTTTATACTCAGGATGCGAGTGGAAAAGATATTGGTGTTATAGAAGGTCATATCACCGGTGGTACTGCTGAAAATGAAGGGGACTGGAAAAACGCTAAATGTGTTGCTGCATCTGAGCATGTGGGCTATGGTATGATAATCTTCGCCTTAATGTCAGGTTATGATGGCGATAACGGTGAAGCAAAAGCAAAATTCGACTCCCTAGTTAGACTTTATCTTGGTCTTAAGCGTGAGAATAATCTGATGGCTTGGGCAGTTCCAGAAGATGTGAATCTCTTCAAAAACGCATTAAATGAAGATAAAATCGCAACTTTACCATATAGCGCCACCGATGGTGACTTTGATATTGCTTACGCCTTGTTACTGGCTGATAAACAGTGGCCAAATGATGCAACCCATGGCAGCACTTATAAGCAACTGGCATTAAATATGATTGAAAATGGTATCGCAAAAGATTTGATTTTCCCCACTACTAAACGAATTGCTTTAGGTGATTGGCATACTTTTGGGATTACAGATGGTTGGGCTGATGGTACGAGTAAAAAAGACCTACTCCAGTTTAATGAATACGTTACCCGTTCAAGTGATTTTATGTTAGAAAATCTTCGTGCATTTGCCGAAGCATCCCCTGCCAACGCTCCACTTTTCAATAGCAGTATTGAAGAATGCTATAAAATATTTGAAGCCTTTAATGCCAACCACAATAAAGATGCCAATGGTGTCTCCACTGGCTTAATCAGTGATTTTATCATCAACGATTACACCTTCAAATTAAAAGCTGGCAGCACTACAAAATACATCGTTACCTTTGGCACTACTATTCAACCGGCTCCAGAAGAAGTTTACCAAGCCTTGGACGAGAATTTCCCAGTTAAAGCTTACTCAGAAAACTCTTGCCGCGTACCACAGCGTCTTGCTCTGGATTACGTATTGAGTGCTGCACCAGCTGCTGGCGCCACAGATTCCCGTGAGAAAACAATCAAACAATTAAATCTCATCAGCGCATTTGCAAATGGTAAAATAGGCGGTGCATGGGGACCAATTTGGGATAAAATTAAGGACGGTTACTACCTTGATGGTACATCAATGGATTGGGGCACAGAGCATCTTGGCAACAGTAATGGCATCAATGCACTCCAGTTCTTATCTTGCTTTGTTTCATCTAGTGTCGTGAATAACCCAATTAGCTTAGGGTCAGGCTTTGGTACGATTTCTGGCATGCACGCAAAAGCCAGCGGCGTTGCCGATCCTTACTTCAAAGACACCCTTTCTATGCTAAACTTGCTCTTGATTTCAGGTAACTGGTGGTCTCCAAGGGATTCTGCCAATCAAAACCCACCGACACCAGTGTTTAACGAATGGACAGTTGGTGTTCAGTATACACAAGGTGATATGATTAACTACAATAATAAAATTTGGCAGTGTAAGTATACACACCGTGCGGACTCCCCTACCTGGTTCCCTGGTGCTCCTGGTATCTGGTTCTGGGAAGCTGTTAAATAGGCTATTAATTTAATAAACCAAGAATCAAAATAAAAAAAGAGCTGCGTCTATCAACTAGACCAGCTCTTTCTTATGTTTTTTAATCATCCTAATATTTTTTAAACATCCTAAATCAGTTTAAGGTAGCATATTCCCAGCTGCAGTATAAAGGCCATACCACTCAGGAGCCGTTAACTTCACGTGACTGGCCTGGGCAATTGACTTAAGTCGCTCCGGGTTAGTGGTGCCTACAATGGTCTGCATTTTTGCGGGATGACGCAAAATCCATGCGATGGCAATGGCGGATTTTGTGACTTGATACTGAGTGGCGAGTTTTTCAAGCGCTGCGTTTAGCTCTGGAAACAGAGGAGAATCCACAAAAACACCATCGAAAAAACCATATTGCAATGGCGACCAGGCCTGGATGGTCATCTGATGAATTCGGCTATACTCTAAAATGTGACC
Organism: uncultured Fusibacter sp.; assembly: GCA_964522015.1. Taxonomy (GTDB): domain Bacteria; phylum Bacillota; class Clostridia; order Peptostreptococcales; family Acidaminobacteraceae; genus QQWI01. The sequence goes on from CAZFST010000020.1 coordinate 47,110, forward strand.
ATCCCTTGAAACTGCCCCCTCAAAGTTTGTATTGACCTGAATACCCGAATCAACCATTCCAGTATTCTTAAGGCTAAATTGCAGTTGATTGACTATGAGGGGTTGAGTCACAGCTGTTTTCAATAGTGAAACTTGCATGCTGTTCATGTTGCTCACACCAAAGTGACGGACTTTTCCTTGCTTATGCAATTGGTCAAAAGCAGCAGCCACTTCCCATGGGTCCATTAAGGTATCAGGACGGTGTAATATGAAAAGGTCCAAATACTCCGTTTGCAGGCGATTCAAAATTTTATCAACCGACTGTATCGTATATTCTTTTGATAAATCGTAAAACCCATCTCTAATACTGGATTTGCTTTGAATGATGATTTGCTCCCGCAAGTTTGGATTTTGCGCTAAAACCTTTCCAAACTGGGTTTCGCAGACCCCGCCGCCATAAATATCTGCATGGTCAAAGTGATTAACGCCAAGGGATCTGGCTAAATCAATATAAGCCTCTAGTTCAGTCACAGACATATCGTCAATGCGCATGCATCCTAAAACAATTTCAGACCCTTTAAGTTCCGATTTTCCAAGCTGAATTGTGTTCATTAATTGCCCCCTTGTAAAGCGACTCAGGGGGACGTGCACCGTGAATCACTGAGTCACTAAGTTAGTGTTGAGATGGGCCTCAAGCCCTTTTCTTCGAAGATGACAAGCGGGACATTCCCCACAGCCATCCCCAATAATCCCATTATAGCACGTCAAGGTTTGATTGCGCACATAATCCAAAGCTCCTAAATCATCAGCCAGTTTCCAGGTTTCTCTTTTATCAAGCCACATGAGGGGGGTGATCACATTAAATGAATAATCCATGGACAGATTCAGTGTCACGGTCAAGGATTTTATAAAGACATCACGGCAATCTGGATATCCAGAAAAGTCGCTTTGAGAAACCCCCGTAATGATCTGGCTAATACCCAACTGCTTAGCTAAAACCGCCGCAAAAGTAATAAATAACATATTACGCCCGTCCACAACCGAATTTGGTACGGCGCCCTCGGCCAGTGACCCATGGCAATCCACAGCAATATCCTTCCGCGTAAGGCTATTAGGCGCCAATTGCCCAAGTAGGGACATATCTAAAATATGGTGCGACACTTTAAAATCACCACAAATTTTCTTCGCACACTCTAGTTCCAGGCTATGCCGCTGCCCATAATCAAAACTCACAGCCACCACTTCATCATATAACTTCAAAGCTTGCAATAGGCAAGTTGTACTATCCTGGCCACCACTAAAAACCACCAAAGCTTTCTTCAAATCAGTCATTATACACCTCTCATATCAGGATGCCAGATGAATTTATGCAGTTGCATCTGGATGCGTACGCCATTAAGTTTTTCTTCTATCAGCCGGGCTACAATAATCTGGGGATCCAGAGTCTTGTAACATGGACTAAAGAGAATCTGTGGAGCGGGCCAGGGGGCGTCCCCCTGGCTCATTCTCTGAATCTCTTTTGCAAAGTCAATCGCGACTGACAAATCGGCTAAGTCGTTCATTACGAATTTGACAGTGTCAGTATGCCTTAGGCCCTTGAAATTTTCTAGGTCCATTTGCTGAGTTTGTCCACTGCTTGGTAATTTATAGTCAACCGTCAGGGTGAGATTTGGAAACGCTGCAAATGTCTCTTGAAGTGACTTAAGGGATACAGAACCATTTGTTTCAATCTCCACCCGACAATTTGGCAGGGCTAATAGGCCATCTATTAATACGAAAAGAGTCCCTTGGGGTTGCAATAGCGGTTCCCCGCCGGTTATAGTCACACAGTGAACACCGCTGACTTTGACTCTTTCAATCAGATTCTGTGGCGTCTCTTCTAGATAGGGCGCCTCTTTTTGAGACCAAGCGGTATCACACCACTTGCATCTTAAATTGCAGCCATTTAGCCTTATAAAATAAGCCAATGCCCCGCTTTGTAGCCCCTCTCCATTGATGCTGATAAATTCTTCAATTACCTGTAGCGTCTGAATTTCCTCTGACGTCTGCTTAACCACTGGCGTCTGAATCACACGTGACATCGGGGTTACCGCCAGTAAGACGCGCTATTTTTAGGCGTCTCATACACAGTGACCTTGCTAATCCCTGGCAGTTGATTTGCCAATTGGTCAAAAAAGTAGCGGGCAAAGGCCTCGGCTGTTGGTCTAAAGTCGATTACCACCATCTCAAACCCCTCTTCTGTTAGGGCTTCGATGGTTTTATCTTTTAGGGAGTTGCGCTCGTATACAAATTTATGGTCAAAATAATCGCATAATGATTTCAGTCCTCGTTTGATTTCACCAAAATCGCATACCATATCCCTTTCCTGCCCGCTTGGTATAAGCTCTGCTTGGCTTACTTCTACGACCACCTGCCACCTATGACCATGCAGATTAGCACATGCACCTTTATAATCTTTTAAAAAATGGGCACTATCAAAGTGTGCCTCTGTTTGAATACTAAACATGATTAGCTCCTCTCGTTTTCGCTATGCTCTCACTGCACAGCCGATGGCACCATTAAACTGAGCATCGGCTAGGACCTCTACTGCTGGAAAATGGGCTCCCAGATAGTGCACCAGGGCTTTGTTTTTTGCAACGCCCCCTGATAGTAATATTGGTGAATTTCTAAAGGGGCGAAGGAGGGGTTCGATGCGCTTATAAAGTGCAAAGTTGACCCCTGCTGCTAGCTCGGGGACAGAATACCCCATGGCCATTTTCCCTACCAGTTCTGATTCAGAAAATACGGCGCATGTTGAATTCAAGGTTACCGGATCTAGGTGGTGGGCGGAAAGCGCTGTTAAGTCCATCTCAAGAGCTGCAGCCATATTCTCCAAATACCGGCCACAGGAGGCTGCGCATTTGTCGTTCAAATTTAAATCCACAACAATGCCCTTTTCAACTTTTAGGATTTTCACATCCTGGCCACCGACATCTAAAAGGACAAAGTCCTTTAACCCTGATTGCGACATGGCACCATAGGCATGGGCCTTGATTTCGTTGATAGCCTTTAAGCCGTTTAGTTTGGTATGGTGCCTACCATAACCTGTGGACATGCCTATCAAGGGCATATCTTGACGTATATATTGGTATAAACCAAGTTTCTTAAAATCAACACTGAGAGACAACTCAGGTGATGGCTTAGATTGCGGCTCAGAGCCGTCAAAACTCTGTTCTTCTCTTAGTACCCTTTGGCAATACTGTCTATAAAATGAGGCTGTACTCAGCTGATGCCGCCAAATAACACGGTGACCATCCTCTAACACAATCAACTTCACTTCCCGGCTGCCGATATCTATACCAATTGTTTGCATATGGTGTATTCCTCTATGTTTTGCGGCTCTGATTTTTGTTGCTCTGCATTCTGTAAGTGTGAGTGGGGCTGTGCCTGTGACAAGTCCTTTTGATCTTTTAGCATATCGATATAGGCCTCCAGTCTTAGTTTGGCGCGGCTGTCCAGCTGCTGAGCTTTGTCCCCTTCAAGCGTTAGAATGGGAACATCAAAGGCTGTGCGCAGCACCATATCGTCTAGAGAATGATGGCAAAATGCCTGTGTGTAATGAATAATCCCATGGATTTGTCGCTGGGCCAGGGCTTTTTTTATGGCTTTGATTCGGTGCCAGATATCGTAGGGATAGGTGTAAGCAAGGTACTGGTCTACCAAGGATGTTGCCTCATGATAGTCAGGCATCATAAATTGTCTTTGCACTTCGTTAAAGACGATGCCCGCACCTTGTGTTTCAACGTAATCGTATAGGTCGCCGTACATGGGCGGAACTCCAAGGTAGGCAAGGCGGACTAAGGGTGGATTGGGGGGCCGGGTCGTGGCCTTTGCGATAAGGTCCTCAAGTTGCTGCTTAAAGGCCGCCGGATTACCACAAAAATCGCTGAAACTGACAAGGGCCAGATGGTTTTCAAACCCTGTGACTTGATAGGTGGTATAAGTGAGCTGATCCACTATCACCCCAAGGGCTCGAATGCTATTAAGGGTTTTCCAAGTGGCGGTCACCTGACTTTCTGATACGTTAAAAACCTGCATCAGTTGCTTAAGGGAACCCTCTAGTTTTTTAGGGCACCTATCATAGGGAAAGGCAAATTCTATATTTGGAATGCCTTTTAGTGTCAGTAATTGCTGAAGCCCCTTGGTATTTGAACAGTCCCCTTCTGTAACGGCTATAAAGGCATGGGGCTGTTCCATTAGGCAAGCGGTGTAAACCCCTTTGATCCATGCACATAGGCTTTTGGGTAACCCATTGTACTCGGCCTCATCAATCCATGCTTCTGATGCACCTGAGGTCACAAAAGAATTGTTCAGGTCACACACCACATCTCCAGCCGCATAAATAATTTCGCTTGGGATTGTATTGGAAATGGCAATCCGCTTTGGTTGATAGGCCCCATCTGTATTCAAGTTTTCTCTTGTCATCCATTAAATCCTTCCTAAAAAAGCCAAAAAAAAAGAGCGCAAGCGCCCTAAAAGTCCCCATTGAAATGGAGACTTTAGGCCCTAGTTTTGTTTTGAGACAGGATGGTACACGAACTGTCTTATTAAGTTACATTACGTCAGAGTTACAGCCTAACTAGCATACTGATTTTGCCGCCATTTGTCAAGGACTCAGGGGGACGTGCACCGTGAGACACTTTTTCACATTGAGAACTTTTCAAAGTGAACATGGCTGCTTGGCATGGCCAAGGCTTCAAGATGCTCAACGGTTTGATCCATTAACACTGGAGGCCCACAGATGTAAAAGCCTGTTGTTTTATTCAGGAGATTGGCCTTTAGGAGCAGTTTGGTTAAACAATCAGAATCAATATAGCCTTTTTCCCCCGTCCAAGTTGGGTCGTTTGAAACAACTGGTATACAGCTGAAATTAGCCATTGTACTTTCAAAGCCTTTAATCTCTTGAAAAGCCATTAAGTCCCCTTGGGTTCTTACTCCCCAAATCAGGACTACAGGCCTCTTTTCATGCATAGCATCCATATGACGGAGCATGCTGAGAACCGGTGTAATGCCCACACCCCCTGCGATTAGAGCAACCCCTTGCTCCTTGGGATGATGTAAATAACTGAAATCCCCATAGGGTCCATCCATTTTGACCTCGTCGCCAACCCGTAAATTCCCTATTTTTCTAGTGAAATCACCAAGGGCCTTCACCGTCACTGACATATAGTCGGGTCTTAAGGGCGAAGAAGAAATGGAAAATGGATGTTCTTCCATTGGTAGCGCTGTGGATGCAAAGCTAAAATAACCAAATTGTCCTGGTAAATAGGCAATGGCTTTGGTAGCTGTCTCAGTGGCTTTAGGTGCAAATTTAATAGTCCACATGTCAGCGGTTTCCTGAATGGTCTCGGTAATCACAAATCGCTTGTCTTCAAGTATCCAGGGTTTGAACACTTTATGATAGAGATAAGCACCACCAGCTACTAAAAAGTAAAGCATATAGAGATTGAAAACTAAAAGACTTCTTCTTGCTGAGCTTGTCATTAAAACATGGACTTGCATTAAAATCATGGCTATCAAAGTCAAATTATGCATGATTTTAAGTCGTTCATAGGTGATTACTTTTATTTGAGCAAGGATTTTTTCAAGTTGTATAATCGCTAGTTTGGCGTATTTGAATTTTTTAAGTAATCCAGGGGACATGAAAACAAAGGCCAGTGCGCTGATACCTATAAAAATTGTCAGTGCAATGCTACCAAACTGGGTCATGAGATTCTCGCCGTAAACAAACTCATTGATGGTTTTATGCAAGAATGCAATGATTAAAACCCCGATGGCGATCATGCCGTGAAACTGGTACATCTTATCAAGGCCAAAATGCCTTTCAATAAATTTAGGTCTTGCACTCAGGACAAATTGCCAAAGTAACCAGGTATAGCTCACAGCCCCAAACACCATGGGGACAGCGTTATTTAAAACACTGTATTTCTGCGGGTTCACCGAGAATATCGCAAAGGCTAAAATCAAGGGGGTTAATAAATAAGCTGAAATAATCAGTAGTTTCCATATTTTTTTCATGGGTTCATCTCCATTTTCAAGTAGTTGCTATGTCTTAAGTTCATTATAGCAAAGGAATCTGAAAAAAGTCTGAAAAGAAAAAAATGACTCGGGGGGACGTGCACCGCGAGTCAATTTGAATTGGTTGACTCTATCGCGAGTCATTTTTGAATTGGTTGACTCTATCGCGAGCCGCTTTTAGAAAATTGGCGCTAGTTCTGGTTTTTTAGAGACTTTATATTTGGCAAGTCCAAGGTTAAGGGCGGTGAAAGCGAACAAGAGGCCCATCAAAACCATCATATTTTGTGATAAGAAAGCATAGTCAATGCCTGAAATCACTTCTTTAAGCACATTAACTGAATAAGTCATTGGCATAAAAGGATTAATTACTTGGAAGAAACTTGGCACCAGCTCCATTGGGAATGTGCCGCCGCAAGCTGTCAACTGTAATATCAAGAGTAGAACGCCGACAAACTTACCAGCATCCTTTAAATGGACCAATAAGAATCGCATCATGGACACAAACGTTAGGGAAATTGCAATACATGCGACATAAAATAGGGCGACATTTTTAACCTCAAGATGAAGTGAATTAATGAGCATAAATGCAACCACCACCGCTTGAGCAATACCAATACCTGTATAAGCAAAGAATCGAATGTAGCCTTTTTTAGCGCTTGTTGCTCGATTCTTACTGACATTCACATCTAAATAGATGGCAAAGAACATCATCAGTGCCCCTACCCAAAGTGACAACGACACAAAGTATGGCGTAAATGCAGTACCGTAATCTGGAATTGGATTAACTTTCTCATCTTGCATCAATATCGGTTCACTGACAAAGGTGTCCACGTTATCAATTGAAGTAACCTTGTCCTGAGCTTCATTTTTAGCAGTCAGAACCCCACTGTTTGCATCTGCCACCCCAGTATTAACTTGATCTAGACCACTTAAAAGTTTCTTTTCACCAGAAAGTAGTTTTGCTGCACTTGTCTTAAGTAGGTCAGAACCTGCTTGAACTTTACTAAGACCATCGTTCAAAGTTTTAGAACCACTTGCTAACTTCTCAGAACCCGCCGCTAGAGTCACACTACCCTGCGCCAGTTTTTCTATGTTACCGGAAACCGCTACAAGACCACCATTGATTTTGGATGCGGCACCGACTAACTTTTGAGAAGCTTCTGTTAAAGGCACAATCGATGCCTGAAGTGAAGCATTGGCAGCTGCTAACTGTTCGCTACCCGCTTTGCCCTCTGACATGGTTTTAAGGATGATTTGGATTTGCGGGTCTTTCATCGCTTCCGGATGAGCCCCAATATATTGCTGTAACGCAGTGCCAATTCTAGCCTGGGCAGCACTGGATTGTTGTGCCCCTTCAAGATACTTTGAAGTCCCCGCCGTAAATTGACTCAACTTACTATCAAATGATGTTAACCCTGACTCAAGTTGCGAAGCCCCAGCTACTAGGGGTGCCGTGCCAGTATTCAGGGCACTAAGCCCATCAGAAACCCTCTTGACCCCTTCGTTCAAGGAAGTAGCCCCTTCTTGAAGAGATTGACTGCCCGTCGCAGCCAAATTAAGCCCCGAATTCAAAGACAAAACACCTTGATTAAATCGATTTTGCCCTTTAATTAAATCACCCATTTTATCGCTAAGGGTGGTGGTACCATCATTGATTTTTTGAAGACCGTCTTGTAAATCAGCCAAACTCCCTGGCAAAAGCTTTAAATCATCGGTCATTTTCTTGACGATTTCCGCAGAAATCTTTTGGGTGATACTCTCTTTTAGCTCAATGGCCACCCGGTTCATCACCTGGCCAGCCAAAAAGTTGCGTTTTTCGTTGATCTTATAAACAAACAACCCTTGTACTTTATCAATGTCAGCAACCGTTGCGATATTTTGACTAAAGTTTTCTGGAAAAACCACCGACCCGTAATACCTTCTATTTGCAAGGCCTTCAGTGGCATCCGCTTCATCTGTAAATACCCATTTGACATTGTCGTCGGTTTTTAAGGTGTCTATCACGCCCTCACCAACATTTTTAAATTGGCCATTAAGAGTTGCACCCTGATCTAGGTTAACCACTGCAATTGGCAGCTCGGACAAGCGAGAGTAGGGATCCCAAAAGGCCCACAAATAGAGATAAGCATAAGCAAGGGGCAGGACAATAACTGCTAAAGTAACAATAACTACTTTGTATTTTTTAAACCAAACTTTCATGATTAGCCTCCAAGATGTCCTTAAATACCGATTCAAAATCCCTATCGATCTTTGCTAAAATTGTAATAAGAGCTTCTAATTGTGTTTCATCAATCATTCCAAAAATCTTTTCCAAAATAATATTTTTCATTCTAACAATTTCTTCGTAACTTTCCATGCCTTTAGTTGTCAGTTTAACAAAGACCTGCCTTCTGTCGGCCTCATCCCTAATACGATCCACATAGCCTTTTTTAATTAAGCGATCGATGGTCACCGTTGGTGTTCCAGAAGTCACCCCTAATTGCTGGGCAATCTCAGACATTTTTATAAGGCCTTTTTCACTGCCGCGACCAATAACGATAATGGTCTTCACTTCAATAATGGTCAGGGTTTCAATGGCTTCACATAGAAACTTCCGATTTTCAAAGCGATTGTAACGCTCGTACAACTTGATAAATAAATCCCCTGCTAATTGTGTTGACTCTTTCATTGGCAATCACACCTTTCTAGATGCTGCTAATAAGATTTTAAGATGACGGGTTTGATGATAATCACATAATCTAGCATTAGAATAAACCTAATTAACGATAATGTCAAGTACGAATAGTTTGAATTTCAAAGTATTTTTTTCTGAATACAAACCATAAAAAAGCCCCGGTTCACGGGGCATGGGCACTAAACTAATTATTTAACTGCTTCAAGCATTTTCACTTCCTCATGGTTTCTTCACTTCTTTATTCCCATTTAATACACCTTTTACATCCATAACAAATGAATCCATAAACCCTTGTTCTGAGAAATATAAGTTACCTTCAACGGTGGTATTGGCACCAATTTGAAACCCATTGGCTTCAATGTAGATGTCTCCAACAAAGGTGCCCCCTTGAATTTTTGTATTTTCGCTTCTAACAATGATTTTGGGTGCAGTTAGTTTAAACTGTGCTGTTATCTTGCGATTTGCATCCTGTGTATATAGAGCAATTTTTCTGGCGGGTTTATCTTTATTGCTAAAAACCCCTTCAACGATCAGATCTTCTGTTAAAACAAGATCATTCAATGTACAAGCAATCCAAGTGCCTTCTGGTCCCAGTGCTTTGACAAGATCTTCGCCATTATCAACCACCGATGGCGAGGTTACGGCATCCACCGGTGACGTATTGACACCGTTGACCCCCTCAGAACTTTCTTTATTTCCAGTGCAACTAACCAATATAAAACCGATGAGGGTTAAAGCAAATAAAAGCAACAATTGTTTCTTCATTAAAGCCTCCTAAAATAAAAGATGAAGATTTTTGAGCCAGGGGGACGTGCACCGCGAGTCCTTTTATGATGATTCAGGGTGCGCGTCCCCCTGGCTCGCTTTTGCTAATTATGGAACCTGTTGAAGATGGACGTAATCAGTGCCCCACTTAGAATGACACCCACTAAGGCTTCGCTGGCTGCTAAGAGTTCAAACCCCTGGGGCATGACATAGTCACCATACCCAGCGGTGGTAAAAGAGGCTACGCTAAAATAAAGGGTTTTAGAAAAAATCGACAACCAGTGGTGCCAATGCATGACATCTAGTTGGGTCACATCTAATATCAGAAGTTCACTTGAACCCATCACAGAAAGTCCTGTGAACATGTATATTACGGCGTAAACAAAGATGCAAAATAGACTTCGAATGGATAGGGACAAGGGGTAAGAAAAGAAATCAAAGGTCTGCATGACATAGATACTCAAATCCCTTTTGGGCTTATAAAGGACTTCAAGGGGCACCTGAGCCGCTAACTGTACCTGATATTCATAAAGCTCTTCTTTGAACTTGTATTTCTTTGCAAGCTGCCTCAGTAGATTAATTGGATAATAATCACGATTAGATTTTTGAAGGAGGTCTTCACTCATGACAGAATTGGTGGTCTGATATAAATCGGAACACTTATGTAAGTTATCTCGCCCCAGTGGCGGTAAGAGGATAAAAGAATTCAGCTGGGACTGAACATGGGAAATCACAAAATTCGAATCCTTAAGACAAATACGTTTGATTTTGCTAAACTTCACATTCAGATGAATTTTGGTGTAACCAACGATATAGATTGATATGTCATTGCAATTTTCAAGCATCAGGTCAAAGGACGTATCCCCTTTTCCAGGGCGATTGCAGATAATCATGGCATGATCCACATTTCTAAATACAAAGGCGCCTAAATTACCGTTGAAACGGTTGTGAATGCTGCCATATGCCTCGTTTTTAATGACTTCAAAACGACAGTTATGGAAGACGAATTTCAATTGGGCATCGGTCACAAAATCACACCCCACAAAGGTACAATTTCTAAAGACCACTTCTACTGGCTTCGAAAAAAGATTCTTGAAAAATCTTTCTGTGAAGATTTGATTTTCGAAATAGAATCGCCCCTTGTAATCAAACAAATCAACAACCTGGTCATCTTGGGCCGGTAAAAATCCATGGTACTCAACCATCTTTTGATAGTGGTTTTCGCAGTCGTTAAAGTATTGAGCCGTTTCCAAACGATAAATTGCAGGAAACTTTGCCTTCACAACTTTAGATCTAAAGATATCCTTTAACATATAAATAGAAGCCTCCAACATGGGGTTTGGGTGATGGTTTAAGTCGGGTATGAATGACTGTTTAAAACCGTTTCTTAATGTGTCACTTTACACTAAGTATACCATGACTTATAGGATTTATGCAGCAAAATGCCATGGCCAAACGCCACCTTAAATAATATGGGATATTCTGAAAATAAATGGGTACAAGTACTGAATAGGACCAGCTACTAATTGGACAACGTTTGCATAAAAATTCAATTGTTTATTTGTATACAAAAAAGCTATACTATTGATAACGCATCAAACTGTTGAGTATTATCTCGTCAAAAGTTAAGTGACTAAAAAGGGAGAGACCATGAACATTCAAAAAAAGTTAGGCATTGCGTATGGCAACATCAATCCCACCAGCACTCAAAAAGACAAAATTCAGTACATCAACTTTAAACTTGCTTCACTGGGTTTGCCGATTTACAGATCAGAAACAGAGCAAAGCGGCAATTATGTCATCGATCTATTCGAAGATATTATCGCCGATTACCAAGAAAAAATCCGTTTAATGGATGTCCATTCAATCGGGATTCACAAGAGAATCAATGATTTCTTTGCCAATTACTTTGGCACGGAGTCAAACCGTCCACTAAGGGTGATCGACCAGTACTTCACCTTGGATCATTACGGGTTAGCCAGAGAAATGTCACTGCCTCCAAATGCAGATTTATACACTAATCCGTATATTTCTAGTTACCGAATCAAACAAGGGGTCCTTCATAATCCTAAAAATGACCGCCGTACCACAGAAGGTTCTTTCCACGTTGTTGAAGGGGGTCTACCGGTACCAGATGATAAAAAAGCGGTGCCAAAAGAGACCTTTATTAGGCTCTACCAAGCGGCTATCAACCCACCAGAAGAAATGAAAATCCTGCCCTTCACCGCAACTCAAACAGAGCCAGCAAAAACCTTTGTGTCCCTTTTAGTCAAACCCATCGTCTCCCCAGAAGTACCAGGTGTCCTTAAGGAAAAAACCATGGAGATTTTGTATATGGCGCCAGGGTCTTTAGTGTCTAATCTTGACTTTATAGAATCTGTTTTTGGTAATGCTGGGGATCCCAGCTTACACTTTAACGATTCCGGTTTAGATGTTGATGGTTGGTCTGGCCACACGGGCTTAATGTTATTAGCCCCACAACTAACCCAGCTTAAAAAGAAAGATTTGGGCCTGCCCCATTACGATAAGGCCACAGACCGTCAGCGCCGTGATGGCATGTGTTACCAAGACCCAGAGGAGCTCTACAACAATGGTACTTCTTTTAAATTATCATGTAGAGACGAACAAGGTGTTGCCGTTACCCTGATTGCAGATAACTACTTTGGTTACTCCAAAAAAGAAGTCAAAACCCAAATCGGCTTTGCTGCAAACCTTTATGGCAATGTTGAAGAAGAACATGCCGGTGGCACCATTGCCTATCCCCGTATGAACCTTGGTGAGTACTACAATGCCAAAGAAAACGCCAGCCTTGTGGGCTACACCTTTGAAGATGTAAAAGTCCAGTACGCTTCCCTCATGGACGTACAACCTGACAATTACGGTATAGACAAGGTCAATCCCCAGGTGATTTACATCCCAGAAAACGTGGAAATCGACCTGCATAAAACTGAGATCAAATGGACCTTTCAGGAACAAGTCAGAACCTTAAAGTTGCTACCAACTTACACTTATATTTTGCCAAACGGGGACAAAATCCACATGGAGCGTCACCCAACAGCACCGGTTTGGAAGTTACTAGCCACCGAAGCCGAAGGCACCTTCTGTCACAAACCCTGTACGGTTTCTGGAGGTGGTAAATCGGAGATTTCAAAATCCCTGAGTAACGCCATTATTTATGGTACTTATTATGTCCACGATTTGACGGCGGACTTAAATCATGTGGAAGAAATCTTGAACTATGACTACCGGGGCAGATGGAAAGAGTATCCAGATCGTCAGCGGGAATCCCGCCCTGTCCTATCCATTCACAGAACTTTAGGGTCTGTTATCAAGCTTTTGACCCCTTCCACAGCCTATACGGACGAATTTAACGCCTATATCGAAGCCATTCCAAACCATGTTAAGGCCTTGGTTTTCATGGTTAAGCGGTTCTACCAACAATCCTGGGGCACAGAGTGGCGCAAGCACTTCACAGTGGACCAAATCAACGGTAAACCCGGTAACGAAATCAACTTCAACGGTCGAAAAGTCCGACCAAGTTATCTCCGTGTGGGCTTTGGGGAAGACGATTCTTGGAGAATTTTCAAACTCCGCATGGACTTTATGCCAAGCGAAAAAATTCAAATGGAAGACGACATTACCGCATCGGTTTTGGTCCCCGCCAACCAATTGAAACACCTGAGCCCAGACTATCAAAATAGCAGCTATAAATTCTCAAAAAACTGCGAATACCGTTTCTTCCAGCGGCCAGACGAAGCCATTCACAAGGGCTACGACAAACAAGCAGAACTAGACCTCTCCAGCAACAACCTCTTTGTCACCAACTACCAGCCCCTAACAAAAGACGACGTCAAGGCCATCAAAGAAGATGTCATGGGCTATATCACCTACACAGAGCCCGTCAAACAACATATCGACAGCTTTTTAGCCAGCGATTCAACCTACTGCGTGGTTTCTTCTGAGCCAAGAATTGTGGATGGTGCCCCAACTAAAAACCCAAGATACCTTGAACACCGATCTGATTTTATCAATCCTTTGAAGACTTATCTGTCTGATTTAGGGGTTCGTCTCTCAAGAAGGGTCCCAATGGACCAGCCCGTTCTGCTGCCAGTTAACGCTATTTTGGCAGGACGCCGCAATAACCCACCTGGCTCAGAGAAAGGCAAAGTCATTAGACCCCTCAGTGTTTATAATCCAATTCATTATCAAGAACTCCCCGAACTCTTTATGGACCTTACCAGTAGCTTAACTGGTAAGTCACCTTCCACAACAGGGGCAGGGTCAGAGGGGGCTTTAACCAAGGGCCCATTCAATATGCTATTGCCAATTAGCGATTTAAATAACGCCCTTCTCAGTTATGCCCTTGGGGATTATGCTGTGTTTTCAACTCCAGCGGGACACATCGGGCCAAACTTCAGAGTTGACCACGATATTTCTATGCTGGTACCAGAAATCTGGGCCCGCTTAACCCCCTTAGAGCGGTCCCCCGCCCATCTGATTGCAGAAGGATCCATGGAAAAGCTGGCGGATTTTGAACACAAGGGGACACCGGTACCGGCCAGCCGCTTAGGCTACCGCATCACCGACGTCTTTTCTTACAAGTACTTGGGCAAGATTTTTGACGAGCCGCAGACGGTTTTCACTGAGGGCCTCCTAAAGCCTGAAGCCCAGGACCTAGAGGCTTTTGTGGACGGCGTACTCAATATTGCCGACGGCCACAAGAAGGCTGCCATGGCGTATTTTGAGGATGGCAGCATTGAGGAGGCCATACCACCGCTTAAGGCCCTTCTCAATATCATGGCCTATGGTAACTATCAAGGGCTCACAGTGGATGCCCCACAAATCAGAGTTTTATTTGAGAAGGAACATATTTTAGCCAGCGATTGGTATGCCCACCGACTTGCTAAAAAGCAAGTCGTGGAAATTAAACTCATAACACAAAAAATCGCCAATCTAGAAACTTTTATCGCCAATCCAATCAATAAGGGTGTGGTTGCCCAGTATGGCTACACAGATCGCCTACTAGCCGCTAAAGAAGCACTTACCTATTACAGGTCACCTGACTACCTAAGTGCTCTGGTAGGCTGCATAGGACAATAGAATAAAGGGACCTACTAGCCACCTGTGCTTAGTCACAGTAAAGGCTGATAGGTCCCTTTTTTAGTAGTTGATAAGTCACCTTTATAGGCGTTACTTCATAAATAAATGTCAAATCACTTAATGTATGCTTCCGCCCATTTCCTCGGATCTCCAGTGAGACCTTTTTCAAGAGCTAGCTTAAAATACTTGGTCCCATTGACCTTGTCATCAATCCCATAGCGGCTATAACATAAACCTAAACCATAATACCCAGTGCTCTCATTGGGATTCATGGCAATCACTTTCTCAAAGCAACGAACGGCTTCTAAATGATTGGCTGCACTGTAATAAGCCCACGCTAGGGATTGCCAAGTGATATAGTCGCTGCTATCTATCAGTAAAATACGTTCATAATAGGTAACTGCAGCACTGTAATTCTTTAAATTGTTCATATAAAGCCCAGCGAGATCCTTAAGGGTAGCCAAGTGCTTAGGGTCTAAGGCTAGAACATTTTCTAACAACGGGATGGTTTCTGTGATTGCACCTGAAGCCAATTTATCTTTTGCAAGTGCGATTCTCATTTCAATGGTATCCATATTGATGGCTGCCGTATTCTTATTGGCATCCCATGTTACAGTGGCGCCAAAGGCATCTGACCAAAAAGTGGCAGGTACAAACGTTCGACCATCCTTGATGGCTATAGGTACTGCTAAGGTTTTTGAAACCTGATTGACAGTATATACTAATCCTGCAGCTGGTAAGTTAACATTTGTCCCATAACGTAAAATCGTTTGTTTTTTACTGATACCATCATAACTTATTTCTGCACCTAGTGCTTGTCCTACCTCTTTCAATGGCACCATTGTCACTTGTTTAGCCCCGTCTCTATAGGGTTCCACGCCAAAGAAAATCGGCTTATTATTAATCAAAATATTAATGGGTGCTTGCTTTAAAACCCGTACTACCAAGGCATTGCTAATATTTCTACCTGGTCCAGCTACATATTGTCCATTAGCATAAACCGCACTGGAACCACCCCCATCTAAATTGAGAGCATCAACCATGCCAAGTTGTTTAGCAACATCGGCTAATTCTTTAACCGTCACACTGGGTACGCTGGCCATTCCCATCATGCCCTTTGCAGTAACACCCACCATGCTTCTGAGGGCACGATTAGTGGTAATCTTTCCCTCAGAAAAACCTTCTTTTAGGGCATCACCTTGAACAATACCATTTTTCAAAAGTGTTGGTCCAGCGCCAACAGCTGTTCTATACTGAGAAAATTGGGCGTCAACGGGCATCCCACCCTCATCCCGGTAGATTAATCGATAGGCTGCTGGTTTACCAACTTCAAATACTTTAAGCACTGAAGGTTCTTTGGCAAGGACTAAAAATCCGTCTATAGGAATATTGAATGATCCCTTTTGTATCGACTTGACAATCCCTTTATCGACTTCAATAGCCATGAAATCGTGTTTAGGCTTAGGACCTTTATAGTCTTGATTGAAGATCATCACTGCTTCTGGTTGTGAGAAATAGTGATTGATATTCCATGCATACCAATTATTTGGCCATGTCCATTGATTATTTGTGGAGCCTTCTATCTTAATGGCAATACGGCTGACTGATGCTTGATTGTTGTCATTAATGCTAAAAATCGAACCTTCATTTCCAATATGCTTCACTCTACCATCGGATAAAACAGTTCCCTGAGGTTGCATATCAGAATAGGCATTAAAAAAAGTGCCGTTCACACCTGCAACAGCTTTACCATCTGCGTCTGAGGCACTTTCAATAATTGTTTTTAAAGGCGCAGTGGCACCAACCCCACCACCTGCAGCAACATTATCGACACGAATCAAGGGATCTTTCAAATTTGTCCAAACCACAGTGATTTGTTTTTTAACCCCAGCAATTGTTACAGTATGCTTTGAAGAAAAAACACTAGGGGTTTTAGGAGCAGTTGATGCAGTAACCATAAACCCGGTCAACATCAGCATGAGAAATAAGAGCATCAACGTTCTCACTACTATCTTTTTAGTCATCATAGATTGTCTCATCAGAGTACCTCACCATAAGTTTTATACACTTTACTTATGTATTATTATACCCTGATTCCCGATAAAACTCAGTATTATTAAATTTAAAACTTCCCACTGACATAGTTTGCACATAGTTCAGTTTTGGGATTGACAAATAATTGTGAAGTCTCCCCTGATTCAACCACGGAACCTTGATAAAAGAATGCAGTCTTATCTGCAATGCGGGCAGCTTGCCCCATATTATGAGTGACGATAATGATGGTGCAGCTTTCTTTTAACAAAATCAGTAAATCTTCAATGATGCCAGTGGAAATAGGATCAAGTGCTGAACAGGGTTCATCCAGCAGAAGAATACTTGGATTTAGCATTAATGCTCGTGCAATACAGAGCCTTTGCTGTTGCCCACCTGACAAAGCCAATGCACTATCGTGGAGCCGGTTTTTTACTTCATCCCACAACCCAGCCTTCTTAAGATGCGATTGAATCTGCATGTCCAAATCTAAGGGGGACATCTTGAAATGCTCACTTAAAGGCAAAGCCATGTTCTTATAAATTGACGTCGGTAACAAATTGGGTTGCTGAAACACCATTCCAATTGACTGCCTCATGGTATTAATAGCTTTAGGCGCAGTCAGTTGATAAATATCCTGACCCTTAATTTCAATTTCACCGGTACTTTTATAGATTTTTTTCAGATCATTTAAGCGATTAATCGACCGCAACAAGGTGGTTTTTCCGCAACCCGAAGGACCAATAAAAGCTACTATTTCATTTTCTTCTATGGTCATATTAACATTAGCAAGGGCATGTTTGCCCCCATAAAATCCATTGAAATCTTTTATCTCTATTGCAATCGGTGGCATAAGTGCTCCCTATTCATATTTTAGTGTTCTTTTGTTAGTGCTCTTGTTTAGTGTTCGTATTTTTATGTCCGTAACTTAGTGCTCTTCCCTTACAGAGGGCCTGCCAATAATCGAAGCCATTAAGTTCAGTAATATGATAATCCCAATCAGTACAATGGAAGCTCCAAAAGCCACTGTATAATTATTACCTTCACCCGCCGGCGATGTGTAGTAGATGTAAGAGGTTAATGTTGAACCGGTATTTTGTAATGTTGATAGGAAATTCCCAGGAGCATACCACGGTTGAACCCCGGTCATTCTCAGTGTACCACCTAGGGCTAACCAAACAATGGCCGTATCCCCAATAATACGTCCCATGCCTAAAATAACACCTGTAACAAGGCCTGGTCTTGCAGCTTGTAAAACCACACACCGTAGTGATCGCCATTTTGACGCCCCTAATCCAATTGAGGCCATATAAAAGCTTGTTGGAACGGTTTTAAGGGCTTCTATCATTGCTTTGATCACAAAGGGTAAGATCATCACCGACATGGTGATTCCAGCTACTAGAAATGACTTACCATAGGCTTTTGTAGCAGTCACACCACTTACTTCCACCATGGTACTCAAAAATCCCAGCCCAGGTAACGTGAAGATGGCCCGAGCAAATAATGCAATAACCACCGTAGGAACCCCTGCTAATATATCAATAGCTGATTGAATAAACTTCTGAATTGGCCCCCGCTTACTATAAAAACAAAGATATAGGGCTGTAGCCAATGAAAAAGGCAGGGCAATAAGAATACCAATCAGGGTTAGCAAAATAGTCCCTATCATGGGTGTTAGAATACCACTTCCCTCAAACTCTGTAGCTGACGCACTGGGTTCAGCCGTTAGAAATGTCCATGACAAAGCATCTTTACCAAACCAAAATACCGTCAGAATGATAAAAAGGCATACCGCGATAATCATCCCCATGGTCAGCCACGCATAAATTTTGCCGGTCATTGAAAATAAATCATGATTACGCTTTACCATTTTTAGTCACTCCTTGCATGCGTTTTTCCACGTAACTGGCTAAAAAACTTAGCCCAGTTCCTAACAATAGAAGCATTAATGCCGCTGTAAACAGTGCACTTTCAACCGACGATGCCCCCATTGCTTCTGCTTTATTAACGATTGCTGAACTTAAGGGTAAAACTGGCGCCAGAAAGTTATATAGGCCAAATGATGGATTTGGCAATATTCCGATGCCACCACAAACCATAGAGACAGCAATGGCTTCACCCACACCTCTGCCAGCACCTAAGATGACACTGGATAAAATGCCACTTTTAGCTGTCGGTAGAATAATTCTAAAAATAACCCTGACATGTGACATGCCAAATGCAAAGCCTGCTTCTTTATACGATTTTGGAACCGCTTTGATGGCATCAACAGAAATCGAAACAATGGTTGGTACAATCATAAAGGTTAAGACAATCACACTAGATAAAAGGTTTTTCCCAGTCATTTGAAAGTAGGCCAAGTAATGAATCTGTAAGTCTACGGTAACAAACATTTTCTCTATCCATGGCACAACCACAATTAATCCAATCAAACCAAAAACAACTGAAGGTATGGCTGCCAATAATCTCACTAAATTTGTCAAGATATAACCCCATGTATGATTTGAAAATTCAACAATGGCAACACTGGCACCAATCCCTATCAAGGTTGCAAATACAATCGCTATGCCAGTTGAAAGCAATGTACTCACTATGAGTCCAAGCATCCCAAAAGAAAGAATAGGTGCCTCTTCTGTGGCATAGAAAGCCTCTTGGATTTGCTGATCAAAGCCACCTTCAGTGATGAGTTTTAAGCCACTCTCACTGACAACTGGCCATGCTTTTAAAAATATAAAGACAAAGATGAAAAAAATCACAATAATCGATACCATTGACATGGCGGTAATGATTAATTCAGGTAATCTATCTTGATTCATAGGCTTAGTCTTCATGCCAACCTCATCGCTATCCATCTAAAAAATAAAATCCTGCCCAACGATTGGACAGGATTGTTTTGACAATGACTACTAATTCAATCCCAAATAGCCTTCTTTAATGACAATATTCTTCTGTGCGTCAGCAGTTCTTAAGTAATCCATAAACATTGCTGATGTACCAGTTGCTTTGCCTTTTGTTAATAGGTATAGACTTCTACCCATGCCGTATTTAGCACTTTTTACATTTGCAGCATTGGCTTCAACACTGTCAAGGGTAACTGATTTTACAGTTGAATCTAAAAATCCAAGTGAATCATATCCAATGGCATACTTATTTTTTGCAACTGCTTGTTTGATGATAGCAGATGACGCACTTGGTGTTGCAGTGGCTACAACTGATTTTTTAGCAAGTAGCAGTTCTTCGAAAGTTGCTCTAGTACCAGATCCAGTTTCTCTTGTTTGAACCATGATTGGCGCATTATCGCCACCTACTTCATTCCAATTCTTGATAACCCCTAAGAAAATCTTATTTGCTTGATCTTTCGTGAGGTTTTTCACTTTATTTGATGGATGAACAATCAATGCAATCGCATCATCAGCAACTGCAGTTGCCGTCAATGTTTTCAACTCATCTGCGGTTAAATCTCTTGAGCTCATTCCGATGTTTGTTGTACCAGCAATTGAATCCTTAACGCCAGCGCCAGAACCGCCACCAGCTACAGTAATGCTAAGACCGCTATTCATTTTCATTAAGTTATCAGCAGCTAGTTGAGCAAGGGGTTGAACAGTTGTTGAGCCCGTCACTTTTAATGTTCCTGTCATGGTTGTAAAATAATCAACCGTCGCGATGTAGTTATTTTTATCAAAACCAACTTTAGCATTAATTGCTTCAGCAAATGCTCTAATTGGAATCAGCACACGTCCTTTTACCATTTTAGCTGGACTCGTTAAACTTTTAGAAGCGCCATCTACTGTGTATGTTTTTGCATCCACTGTAAAAACAACGTTATGAGCTGCAGTATCAACGGTAGCTGTCTTTTTTGCATCATCCCACTTAACAGTTGCCCCTAGTTTTTCAGATACAATACGAAGGGGAACCAATGTGGCACCACCATCAACCATGGGTGCAACATCTGAAGTTACAGTTTTACCATCAATTTTAAGTGTTAAAACACGGTCAGCCATTGCAAAACCACTTAGTGATACAAACATTGCCAGTATTAATGTTACAGCCATGATTTTCTTCAGTTTCATCTCAATTCTCCTTAGCACTCTTCGCATGTGTATGTTAGTTTCTAATGCTATTCTAAAGATGTCATGTTAACTCCTGAGCATAATGGCGTAAACAAACTGTTATAGAATTGTAAAATCAATGGTTTGTTTGTCAAACCATCAATTGACTCCAACTTAACCTATCAAGATTTTCTTATAGCCCACAAGGAACTTTTTCAAAGTTATCCCGTCTTAAGCATATCAATTTAAAACACACGAAATTTGAAAGGAGCATCATATGAAAAAAATAGGTCTTATCATTTTAACAGCGGTTGTCGCATCTGCACTACTTATCAGTCAAGTTATTGCAATGCCAGCACTGGCTAGCACCTCAACAGACGGGGGCATCATCACTGCAAATGGCAAAGCAACCATCACCACGACACCTGACGTGGCTTGGGTCTCAATAGGGGTTCTTTCAACAAAGGCTACTGTCGAACTGGCACAACAGGAGACTACAAAAAGCACAAATGCCATTTTAGCTACCCTGAAACAACTGGGAATTAAAGAAGAACAGATTAAAACTATCAATTTTAGTATTCAGCCCAATTATGAATGGAAAGAAGGCGTTAGCGAGCAGAAGTTACTGGGTTATACGGTTAATCATCAGTTAGAGGTGAAAATTACGGCTATCCAACAATCGGGTAAAGTTTTGGATCAAGTGGTCAAGGCCGGTGGTAACAGCGTATCCGGCATTCGTTTTGGACTTAGCGACGAGTCAGGGCTTTATGCAAAGGCTTTAGAGCTCGCCGTAGCCGATGCAAAAATAAAAGCAACTGCCATGGGAAAAGGGATTGGTGTTGTGACCATTAAACCTATTTCTATTAAAGAGCAGTCTACCTATGCAGTTCCCTACCTAACAACATCGATGGCTCCTAAAATGGCAGATGCCGCTTCACTGGAAACCACCATTATGAAAGGTGACCTTCAAATTCAAGCAGAAGTCATTGTGGAGTTTAAATATTAAGTCTATATCCGTACTCAAGTCAACTTATAACTAAAATAGATGGCTTGGGTGTCAAAAGTCAAATCATAGTTAATTGATAAAAATAGAAAAGTGCTACAGTTCGAATATCCCACAAATGGATTATTCGAACTGTAGCACTTTTTTACTTAAACATTAATTATCGGTTGACTCTTAGGTTGTTTTTCAGGTTGTTTTTCAGCTTCATTTTACGTTAACTATTCCTGCCTCTTTATAAACTAATTCATGAAGCCACCAGCAAACAATTTTAGATATGCGCTAGGCACTGCTAGATTTAAGTTTTGTCCCTGAAATCCAGCCGTTGTAATGCCAACCAGTTCTCCTTGCATATTGATTAAGGCCCCTCCAGAACTGCCATTTGAAATTGGGGCTGTAAACTGAACCATGTCAACATCTTCAAAACTTCTGAATCCTGACACAATCCCCTCCGAAATTGTATTAAAAAGACCTAGAGGACTGCCGATTGCTACTACCTTTTGGCCTCGAACCAATGCCTTTGGACTTAAATGTAGCGCTTTCACCTGTCGTTCAACTTGAATCAGCGCAATATCAAAGGCTTGATGATACTTAATGATTTGATGGGTCATGTACTCTTTATCATCATTTTCAAAGTACACCCCAAATCGGTCTCCCCCTGCTACTACGTGTAAATTGGTCAGAATATAACCTCTGTCACTGATTACAACCCCTGAACCACCTGATACAACCTCACCTTTTTCATTGTGAACTTTGATCATCACAACAGAATCAGACAATAAAGATAGCACCTCACAGGAATAATCAATTTGCACATTGGCATGGGCATTGGCGAGTTCGTCAAATCTTGTAGTAACAGTGTTTCCATTGACTTGGCTTGTTGGCCCCGCTATTGATGTAACCGACGATGAAACATTTGAAGCTACTGGTCTTGAAGGATGTTGCGTATTAATGATTGTTGTAGAACTTGGATTGCTATTGGTGCCTGGATTGCTATCGGTGCCTGGATTGCTATCGGTGCCTGGATTGCTATCGGTACTTGGACTGACAGTACCAGTTTCGCTTATTTGCAATTGTTCTGGTTGGACTGCTTTAATAGGTGGTAATTCATTGGCTCTATTTAGGTAAACCACCCTTTGTGCTGCAACTAAGTGAGCTTCTACACCTTCAAATGGATCAGCCGCTGGGTTGGTGCAGATGACATCACATCCAGCTTGCCAAAGAAAGTGCATAAAACAAACTTCGTGTTTTTTATAACAACCATAAAAAATGGCTTTTGACAGAATCTCTTTATTTTGTGTTTTTTCAAACAGCTCAGTGCCATAAAGTTTGAGCCACATCAACAGTTTGATGCCTAAATTTTGTCGCATGCTCTCATTGGTATTGGGAAATGCTTGCTGGTAGCACTCTAGAGCCTGGAAGTAAGCCATTCCTATTTGGTATCTATGGACTTGTCTAGGAATCAACAAACCAAAATCCACAGCATTTAGGTCCTCATACCTTTGGGCACGTTCAATTTCAGCTAATTGAAAATAAATCAAACGGGCTCTTTCAATTTCAGCATTACCAAAATCCTTTTTTAACTCACCGTTTATCAGAATAAAAGATGCCGTTCTTAAAGAAGCAATCATCTTACCTAATTCAGTTGTGTATGTTTCAATCGATTCTTCAAAGCCCACGAGGCATGAAAAAATGACAGCACTTGAATTCTCTCGACTCGTTCTCTCGACTCTTATAAAGTCGTCAAAAGGCATCTTAAGATCATATCTTGATTTTGTGTTGATTTTGGACATTCTATCCCCCATAAGACTCGATTTCCATTATGGATTTATAAGTCTTTTCACTCCTTAATTGTAGCCTAATCATTAGGGGATTACAACGGATAATCGCCTTTGCTATGTGGGAATTCAATAACAAACTTTGTCCCCTCTCCCATTTTGCTTTCACAACTAATTCGCCCGTTTAGCAGACCAGTCACAAGGTTATAGACAATGTTAAGACCCAGGCCACTGCCCCCCAAACCCCGTTTTGTGGTATAAAACGGCTCAAATATGTGACCAAGATGCTCTTCTGGGATACCTTTACCATCATCGCTAAAGATCAGGAATGCATCATTACCCTGTAAGTGAAAATCAATCATAATATGAAGAGACTGTTTCAAAGTATCATCGTAAGCATGGACGATAGCATTCATCATTAAATTTGTAATGATTTGCGAAAATGCACCAGCGTAAGAATTGACTATCAGCTCAGGGTTGCAATTAACAGTAACCTGGTGATTTTGTTTTTTTGTCTCATGATGCAAGCTGGTAACAATCATATCTAGGTATTCTGACATATTAAATGGTATCTGTTCTTCAATACTTTGATGTACTGCAATCTCCTTAAAACTGTTTACTAGCTTTGCTGCACGACCTAAATTATGATTTAAAATTGACGTACTTTGATTGATGTTATTAACGTATTCTTCAAAATCCGTTCTTGTCACTTCATTATTTTGTAGTTTCTTATAGAAAGATTCATTAACTTCGCAAAGGTAAGATGTTGCTGTAATAGAAATACCAAGTGGTGTATTGATTTCGTGGGAGACTCCAGACACAAGGCTTCCAAGTGAAGCTAATTTTTCTCTTTCATTAAGTTCTAACATCAATTTTTCTAAGGCTTTTGTTTTTTGATTGACTAAAGTTTCTAATTTGCTTTTTTCCTGCTTATGCAAGTCTTCAATCTCTTGTTGGGCCTCAACCAATTGCGAAAATGACTGCCTTACATCTGCCTTCATTAGATTAAAGGCATTGGCTAAGACACCTATCTCATCAATTGAATTGACTGCCACCAATGATTCATTCTCTCGATCGAGGATGGTTGTTGTTGATAGTGCCAAACTATTCAATTGACGGGTTAACTGAGAATTTACGATTGTAATAATCAAGATAACAACCAATGCAATAACCACTGATATTGTAAAAGTGTTCAAAATACTCGATTGTAGATTTCCATCAACTTGCGCATCAACGTTTTTAAAAACCTTAAACACTTCATCCATAGGCACTGCAAATCCTAAAGTCCAGTGTTCATCATAAAAACTTTGTTCAGTGTTCCAGGTTTGATAGGCTCTAAAAGGTCTGGTAATAATTAAATAGTCCTTACCGCTGATCTCTATTTCTGTAAAGGTAGTGCCTTGTTGATTAATTGGTATTTTTTTGACGCTATCAAAAGTACTTTCATTGATAAAACGCTTAAGGCGATTAAAGCCAACGGTGGCTTCCCCCTCTTTTGATGTGCCACTTTGCAATCCTAACAAGGTTGCACCAGTATCCTTGACAGCAAAAATATTGCCATTGGATTGAGATAAGAAAGCAAAGCCATTATCACTTAACTTGATTTCTTCAATTCTATCAATAATGGCCGTAATAGGAACGTCATACGAGACCCCACCTTCAAATTCAGTATAGTTTTTGCTAAATACTGGTGTCCCAAAGGAAATCACAATTTCTCCGGTTAGAGCATCTTGTACTGGTGCAGATGCCTTTGATAATGAATAAGGGGATTCATTTCTTGCCATTAGCTCTTTTACTTCTCGTTTGTAATCATCGATCAAGCCGGGATTAAATGTCTCCCAGATAGGCAAAGTATTCAGTTCTGGATAAACATCAAAAATTGTTTTGCCCATATTTACCCATGGTGCAAGGCGGGTCACCCCTTGTACATCACTACCCTGATAATAAAGCTGTAATTTATCGACACCGTGTTCAATGAATGAAGGCATCACAAAGTCTAGAATAGCAGTTTGACGTATGACAGCTTTAGACCCTTCAGATAGTTGTCCATTCTTATCAACTTGAGTCCCTGGAACAAAAACCACAGTTGGCTCTTCCGATTGATTCTGATACCAAGAACCACTATAGGTCATGATATCTTCAAAGTAGGGTTGTTTATGAAGGGCTTCACCAATGGCTTGAAACTGTTCTTGATAGTCAAAAGTCGTTTGTACCATACTGGCGGCCATTTGATTTTCTTTTGTGATATTCAGCATATCTTTTTCAATGTTACCACTGATCTCATCTATGTAATTGTCATAGTACTCTTCTACCAACACCCTAAATTCTTTTTCCATTGTCTTTAGGGACTTATCGGTTAAATCATGAACATTGTTCTGATTGAATAAGGTGATTACCATCATTGCACTTAAAAGGCAAACTATCGAAATAGAGGTGAGCTTTAGATTTAAGGACATTCTAAAACGGTTCATTACTTTATTCATGAGAATCCTCCTCAATGTCGTTATGGTATATTTAACTAACATTTACCCATTTATAATTATAACAAACCTAATTACTTCTCAATCCCAATAGCATTGCCATGCTGTTACTTCTCAATGCCAATAGCAATGACTTGATCATCTGCGCGGGTAATAATACAGGCACTTAATACCTTATCTACAAAGTATTTTGAGTTCCCGATTCGAATGATGGTATCTGGAAAAATACTGTTGATCTTGACACGACCTTGACTAACATTTTTCAAGGCATCCATTAAATGATCGTAACGCTGCATTTTTTCTTCCAAATCAATTTGTGTCCCCATTAAACTCTCTTGATATTGGTGAAGAATATCTTGATGTATTTCAATCTCAGGCTGCATCAACGCATTATAGGCAAGAACAGGTATCCGGGCCTTGAGCCTGGCTTCTAGAATTTTCAATTCTTGGATAAGTTCTTTTAGAGCCTTAAGTTCTTGAATAACGCTACCATCAATCCCTAAATTAATACTTGTGAGCACACCTAACCGTGAGCCAATATGATTCGCTTCAATCATATATTTCGAGGTGATTTCACCCCCAATAATCAAGCCCTTTTTCCCTTTTACAGTGATTTTACTATCACACAATACTGTACTATTAATGATTTCACCTGTTTCTAGTTCACCTTTGACATATACATTTGCATTTTCTATAAATTTAGTAATGAGATTGCCACCCACAACGATGTCCGAGATTCCATGGCCTAAAATACCTTTCCCCACCGTTAAGTTCCCTTTGACTTTCAAAATACAACCTTCAACAAGGCCATCAATGGTTAAATCACCATCACAATGAATCGTATAACCATCTAAAACATTTTCTTTGACATGAACATCACCGCCAAAATAGACATTACCACTTTCTGGGCCTACTTCTGATGTCTCCATTAACTGCAAAACTGTAACCCGTCCATTGATAAGTTTAGCGATACCATCAGAAGTTGCTATTAATTGACAGCCGTCATCACTTAGTTTAATGTTTTCACCAAACTTTAAAACAATGTCCTTCCCAATTCGGGGCTTTATTGTTTTATTGGTAACTGTTATACCATCAATCCCTTCTTGAACCGGGGTTTTGGTGATTAAGACATCACCTTGTTTAACAGCAGATATTTGTAATAGATTCTTAAAATCAACAGTGCCATCTTCTTGAATAATAGGTTTAGACTTACCTTCAAAATTAACATGGTTGGTCAAAAAGGCATCACACCCATTGAGATGTCGAATTCCCTGTGCAATGATGACATCGGAGATATCATCATTTGATGCTAGAGCATTGTTCAAACGATCAAACAAGATGCCATAGGATATATTTTGACGTTGAAGTTGTGCAAGAATAGCTTCATAAAGATCTGAAACCACACATTCCTCTTTGCGACGAACCGTAAGCACTGCACTATAATAATCCTCAGAAACCCTTAATATAATTTCATATGGTAAATTTTCAGATGCCATCTATTATCTCCTTTTGAATGACATTGACACATTTGTAAATAGGACAGTGTCTTAACATACTATCGGCACAATTTTAATCCAAATCCACCTTTTATCAATTAATTTGAAACTAGTCCTTGACCTTAGAGCTACTCAAAGGTTTATCATTCGATATGGAGAGTTCACAATATTATAAAAAGAGAGGTACTTATGTTTACTGTTAAGAATAAATACTTGGTTTTAGTAGGCGCATTATTAGCGCAAGTCACCATTGCGGGTCTTTATGCATGGAGTATTTTTGGAACAGCCCTGCAAGTAGAACGCGGTTGGGACGGTAATGAAATCCTTTTCCCATATTCATTTGCACAGTTTATTTTTGCTTTTAGCACCCTCCTTTCTGGCCGTATTGTGGATAAACATGGCCCAAGAATCGCACTTGTCATTGGTGGTATTCTCTATGGTGGTGGACTTATTCTATCTTCATTCGTTACAGAGCCTTGGATGTTATATATAACTTATGGTGTTATGTCTGGCGCTGGTGTTGGTTTCGTTTATGTTTGCCCACTGTCAACTTTAATAAAATGGTTCCCCAAAAATCGAGGCATGATTACTGGTCTTTCCGTTGGTGTTTTTGGAGGCGGCAGTATCATTTTTCAAAAAGTCATTTCTAGTTTCTTAACAACAACAGATGTCTCTGGGGCATTCTTAAAGCTTGGATTGATTTCAACTGTTTTGATTTTGATTGGTGCGGTTTTTACTAATAATCCCGTTGGCTTTGTTAAGCAAGCTTCACAAAGAGGCGAAGGTGACTTTACAACTTCTGAAATGATTAAAACAGGCAAGTTTAAAATCACTTGGATTATGTTCTGGTTTGCAGCAATTCCTGGCCTATTGGTACTTGGCGCAGCAAAAAATATTGGCATCGAGGTTGCTGGATTAGATGCAGCTCTTGCTGCTGGTGTCATCTCTATACTAGCCATCTCTAATGCTGGTAGCCGCTTAGTATCAGGTACCCTTTCTGATAAGTTTGGTACCCTCAACATGCTCAAATTAATTTTTGTCATAACGATTGTTTCACTACTATCTTTAAGTTTCTTAGCTAGTATCAAACCAATCTTCTATCTAAGTGTCATTGGGGTTGCAGTTGGTTACGGTGGTTTCTTAGCACTTTTCCCAA
Organism: uncultured Fusibacter sp.; assembly: GCA_964522015.1. Classification (GTDB taxonomy): domain Bacteria; phylum Bacillota; class Clostridia; order Peptostreptococcales; family Acidaminobacteraceae; genus QQWI01. The sequence continues at coordinate 75,675 of CAZFST010000020.1, forward strand.
CCTTTACAAATCAAGAGTTCGGATCCTTTAGATATGGTTCTAACTATGGTGTGGTTTATCAAGCTTATGGACTTGCAGCTCTATCAGGTATCTTTATCAAGTCTATGGTGGGTGGCAGCTATATTACCACATTCATTCTTTCAGCAGCTGCTGCTTCAATCGGTTTGGTTTTGTCGTTTTTTATAAAGGAACGAGGAAAAATTGTACCTGCCTCAGCGGTCACCACAACTGGTACTTCTCAGGTTAGTTCGAAGGTGAATTAAGACATCCATTTTTATTTTTAATGAAAAAGACACCTCTTGATTTGATCAAGAGGTGTCTTTTAGTATTCGTCCCATTCTGATTAAAAAACTACTTCATTTAAACTCAAACATTTTATAGCTATTACTTGATAAGGGATCAAACAATGATGGATTATAAAGTATGATCACATAGTCTATCTTCCTGTTTTGATTCATTTTTAAAATATGCTCTCTGACAGAAGCATCATAATAACGCTGATCAATAACGGTCAATTGATTGATATAACAGCTTAAAAAACCATTGAATGGTCGTCCAAAAGAATCCGAAAACACCACAATGTTTCCGTTATCAACTTTGCGGTTTGTAATCTCAGTTAAAGCGAAATTACCACCAAAATAGGCTGAGAATCTATCACTAAGCCCTTGTTGTTGAAGTTTACTACCATCGACGATAGCGGACTCAAAGTCTCCATCCGTTTGTATATAAGTAGATGCATCTGTGTGTAGTTCATCCCCAGAAGTGATGTCTTTCACACGGGGATACTTTCTTACCAAAAAGTCAGTTTCAAAAGTTGGTACCAGTAATTGAAAAGAATCTAGACCCGTATAATAACGTCCCACTCGATGGCCTTGTGAACCTAAAAAATCTAGAGTGGGCCGTGCTTCAAAAGCATCACTCTCCATTAGGATCTTTCGTGCTGTTTGAGAGGCTAAATGCGGGCTTATGAGACGTAGACTCTCTAGTGCGTATTCTGGCCGCCAATGGTGATCGGTTCGATAAAAAGCAGCCTCATCAGGTATATTGGCCCTTAGTTCACGTAAATCCACGGTGTCCACACCTGCTTCTTCAAGCCTTATTATCATCTGATCTGCATTCCTGTTAGAGAACTCTTCTAAACCATTAGGAAGCAAAGACTGATCACCAGTTAATTTAAAAGGGGCCTGTAGATATACCACAGGAATATTTTCTGTTTTTAAAAACGCTGCAAAATCAATCATGGTATTAGCATATTCTTCAACGGCCATTTCTTGATAGCCAAAGGTTAGATCGTCGTTTGGCATTTTGTACACCGTATTAGATGGATCAACGTCTTCAATAACCTTAGCGCCTAATACCCTTTGAAAACCACCGTACGCGTCAATAAAGTAGGTCCTAAGGGGCATATTGATATTGATGGCATGATCAAAAGCAGTAATGCCTTGTTTGATGCCTTGGACTACGCCATTTTTATAACCCTCTCGATAACCATCAATGGTCTCCTGAAAGACTAAGGAACTGGATAATCCTAAAGTTATAAAAAAAAGACTCATAATCAAAATGGTGGTGATGGAGGTTATAATATATTTAGGCTGCTTCATTCTGACTCCTAGAAATTAAAATAAATAAAGGGGTTATAATTACTTTTCACTAAAGACGACATGGTTAGTAGTAACATTAAAAGGAATATCATCATATAGGCCCACTGATAAACCGACTGCAGGCTGACCTGCTTTTCAATCCAGTGTTTTATTGGCATTGAAAAGAGCATACCAACAATTAGAAAGAATGTCTTTGACTTCATCATATACGCAGTATGTCCATCCATGGTCCAATTTGATGTGAACGTGAACATATGCATAATGAATTGCCAGGCAATCTCAACAGAGGGTGCCCTAAAAATAATCCAGCCAAAAAGGATGATGACAAGAGTTGCCATATGTGAAGTTGTGGCTTGTTTAAGCTTGTGTTTTGGAAACAATTTTTCTAGGGTCACAAAGAAGCCATGATAAATACCCCAGATGATAAAGGTCCAGTTGGCCCCATGCCAAATCCCCGTAAATAACCAAACAAAAGCTAAATTGAACACTAATCGTCTTTTAGTTTTAACACGACTTCCCCCAAGGGGGAAATACAGATAATCCCGAAACCAAGCGCCCAAAGACATATGCCACCGGTTCCAAAATTCAGAGACGCTCTTTGAAATATAGGGATAGTTGAAATTCTCTAAAAAATCGAAACCAAATAGTTTTCCTAAACCAATAGCCATATCGGAATAACCAGAGAAATCAAAATAAATTTGAAGCATATAGGCCACAGCCCCTATCCAATAAACATAAAAAGGCAACTGCACTCCACCAGGCTGATTAAAAACATAATCCGCCACTAAAGCTACGTTATTGGCAATCAGAACTTTTTTAAACAGCCCCAGTAGAAAGCGATGCATCCCCTCAGAAAAACTTGCCAAATTAACACTTCGCATATTTATTTGCAAAGCTATATCATGATAACGGACAATAGGCCCTGCAATCAACTGGGCAAATAGCGATATATATAAGGCAATTTTGACAATCGAATACTGAACGTAACGCTCATCGCGGTAGACATCAATCACATAAGACATGGCTTGAAAGGTAAAAAAGCTAATGCCAATTGGTAGGGCAATCTGCGAAAGGGGTAAATTCATATGGAAAATACCATTGACATTCCCAAGTAAAAAGTCCGCATATTTGAAAACGAACAAAACAAACATATTGATAGTTACTGCACCCACTAAAACTAGCTTTTTGTAGGACTTTGAGGGTGCTTTAACAATTGCGATACCAAGCAACCAGTTCAAAAAAATAGAACCGAGCATTAATAATACATACACCGGTTCTCCCCAAGCATAAAATAATAAACTGACCACTGCTAGAAAACCATTCTGTAGTACCAATGATTTTCTCAAGAGTCCGTAGTAAATTAATAGAACACTGGGTAAGAAAACAATTAGAAATGTTAAGGATGAAAAAAGCATGAAACCTCCAATATAAGCCTATTGAGGATGTTGGCATGCCCAAAGACAAATGGCTGCCAACATCACACAAGCCTAGCGACTAAACCGTTGGCATACCGGCTAGGGCCATTAATTGATACATCTTTTGCGTAGGCGCTAACCAAACTTCTCCAACACCAGTAAACACCTGTAAGAATCCTTCACCTGAGGTTACAGAGTTCTTGAGTCCGCCACCAGCAAGTTCTACAGAAAGTGTCACATTACCTCTTCTTGCAACAGCAAAATTACCATCAACACTCAACTTATTTTTTCCATCCAGTTCGACTACATCAAGTTCGTCTGCTGGAACAGGAATTGTTAAAATCACTAAGCCCGTACCCTTAAGGCTAGTTTGGAAAATACCCTCACCACCAGCAAGAGCCGCACCTATGCTTTTTTGAGCCACAGCCGTCACAGTTATGGCTTCGGAGCAACCATAAAAAAGGCCTTTATCCACTACCAGTTCATCGTTATCAAGTTCTACAAGTAAGAAATGACCAAGACTTGGTTCAAGAAAAATCTCCCCTGTGCCTCGGTAGATAGGTTTAAACATAGCTTCACCAGTTAAAAGGTTAGTGCCTAGGTTTGCCATAAATCCTTTTTTTACTGGTACTTCCATGGCTATGTTACCATTCATGTAATACAGGGCCCCAGATTCTACCTTAAGTGCACCCTGTTTCATCGTTACTTTAACCATTTTTGCTTTAACGCCAGACTTTTCTAAGTAAAAAAGGTTCATGGCTTCACCTGGTGTACGAACCCCTTTAAGTTCCTTATACGCTAAAACCTCAATTTTCATTTGATCATTTTCAATCATATCCACTACAAATGTTTCTAACATAGTAACCTCCCGCTAGCATATAATTAGTTTCTGACAGTTGCATTTGAAACGAATACACAATAATGGCAATGCTCTTTTGTCTTAACACTGTTACCTAAGTGTTTTGCCCCCAATTTCCGTACTATCACCCTTAATCGACCTTCATAATTCACGTCTTGAATGGTTGAGTGTCATAACACAATTGCGAATACTCGTCGCATTAGGTATCATGAAAGGTGTGACTCTACAATAGGGCAAATAATCATCAAATGATTTTGGGAAAGTCCAAATATCTTGAAAAAATGCATAAAGTAAATTAAGCAATGAAAATATGAATGCCATGGTCATCACCATCGGGTGTCTAAATAAGCCAAAAATGGATCCATAAAAAAAGGCAAACCAGAGAACACCAGGATGACGACACAATGCATAGACCCCTTTATCTAATACCTTTCTTTTAGGATCAGATGTTATGTTAGTCTTCTTAGATGGCAAAGCAAAAAACAAGGAATAAACCAGTAGGTTAAAAAAAGACAAAGCAATGAAAAACCAAGCAATTCTCTCGATTGTCGGTAAAGCCAAACTATCTCGAACCGACCATAGCACCCCTGTGGTTGAAACACCAATGAAAAGACATCCCAAAAGGAAAAGACCCCTTAACCATTTAACTTGCCACTTAATACTGTTAATATCATATAATAAGAATAAAACAAATCCCACAATACCCATCGCAATTAAATTCATCATGGCCCCCAATCATTGTCTCTTGCTATTATTATAGCGGACTTCCAAAATTTTTAAAGCATTAACTGGTAGATTTTCGAAAAAAACTATAACGACTGTCGTGTACTTTGTGAAAATAAACTGATGGAGGTAGGCTCATGATTCCAAACGTCTGGTATGCCGTTTTAGAAGCAAAAGAAATCCCCAAGAACAAGCTAATTGGTGTCACCCGGCTGGGTCAAAAGTTGGTTTTTTGGCGCAGTGAAAACGGAAGTATCAATTGCATCTTTGACCGGTGCTGTCATCGAGGGGCCGCACTCCATAAGGGTAAAATTGTAGAAGATCAGGCCCAGTGCCCTTTCCACGGCTTCCAATACAGGGGTGATGGCAAAGTGACTGTGATACCGGCAAACGGCTCAAAAGCCGTTGTTCCTGAACGGTTTCGTGTTAATGCCTATCCGGCAAAAGAAGCTTATGGTTTTATATGGATTTGGAACGGGGACTTGCAAGAAAACCTGCCCGAAATTCCATTTTTCAAAGCATTACATCAAGGCTTTGCCTACAGCAGTTTCTCTGAAACCTGGCCTGTTCATTATACAAGGGCAGTTGAAAATCAATTGGATGTTGTGCATTTGCCATTTGTCCATGCCAGTACCATCGGTCGCGGTAACAATACACTGGTCAATGGTCCAGTGGTCACGTGGGAAGGCGACTTAATGACTTTTTACGTGATCAACGAGCAAGACCAAGGGCAAAAACCCCTAAAACCAAATGAAATCCCAGACTTCAAAAAACACTTTCACCTACAGTTTCAAATGCCCAACACGTGGCAAAACATCATATCTGATCAAGTGAGAATCGTTGCTGCCTTCGCCCCGATAGACGAAGAAAACACCCATATCTATTTGCGTTTTTACCATAGTTTTGCCACATTCCCTGTGGCCAAGCAAATTATTGGATGGTTATCTTCTATCTCCAATAAGATTATTTTACATCAAGATCGCCGGGTGGTTGTGACACAGCTGCCTATCAAGACCGATCTAATCTGCGAGGGTGACTTGCTCCCACCACTTATAGAAGTGGGGGCTTCTTGTTTCAATGATTACCG
>CAZFST010000021.1:0-80613 GCA_964522015.1 uncultured Fusibacter sp.
ACGAATGCCTGCTTCGCGGTATACGGTTTGATTTCTTAACTTAATGACATTGGGTACGGAACCTGCCTTTGGATTAATCACTTATCTTGGTTGTACAATTAATTTTATGGCTGTCCGCTCTTCGTTATCGATTATGATATCCGTAAAAGCGGGTATACAAATTAAATCAAGACCACTGGGAGCAACAAACCCCCTTGCAATAGCAACAGCTTTAATCGCTTGATTGATGGCCCCTGCCCCAACGGCTTGCATTTCTGCTGAGCCATTTTCTCTAATAACGCCTGCTAATGCTCCGGCTACAGAATTGGGGTTAGAACGAGCTGAAACCTTAAGTACATCCATGTGTGTCCTCCTTAAAATCTACATTTTTTCGAGACAAGCTAGCGCGATGATTGCCTAAACTGTTCTAATGGGATTCTTACCCGTGTCATCGCTCTGTAAACAAAAAAAGAGTTGCCTAGGCAACTCTTTTTGATTTTATTAGATTATCTTTACTTTACTTCGCGTACTCGACTGCTCGCGTTTCGCGGATCATGCTGACTTTGATTTGGCCTGGGTAATCCAATTCATCTTCGATACGTTTACGAATCGAACGTCCCAGCAAGACCATTTCGTCATCGCTGATTTTTTCTGGGAAGACCATGATACGAACTTCTCTACCCGCTTGAATGGCGAATGATTTTTCAACCCCTTCGTAGGAGTTAGAAATACCTTCAAGTGCTTCTAATCGCTTGATATACGTATTTAGTGTTTCACGTCTCGCACCTGGTCTTGCAGCTGAAAGTGCATCTGCTGCTGTAACGAGGATTGCTTCGATGGTTTCTGGCTCAAAGTCACCATGGTGTGTACTCATTGCATGGATGACAGCTTTAGATTCTTTGTGTTTCTTGAGCAGGTTCATACCGATTTCAATATGAGTCCCTTCCATTTCGTGGTCAACCGCTTTACCGATATCGTGTAGTAGACCAGCACGTTTAGCAAGTCTTGTATCGACGCCGAGCTCTGATGCCATAACACCAGCTAGTTGAGCAACTTCAATGGAGTGCTTAAGAACATTTTGACCGTAGCTTGTACGGTAGTTTAGGCGACCCAACAACTTGATAAGTTCTGGATGAAGGTTGTGAATACCCACTTCAAATGTCGCATTTTCACCAGCTTCTTTAAGACGCTGATCAATTTCTTTTTTAGCCTTATCAACCATCTCTTCAATTCGAGCAGGGTGAATACGACCATCTTGAATCAGTTTTTCAAGGGCGATGCGGGCGATTTCTCTTCGAATCGGATCAAATGAAGATAAGATAACCGCTTCTGGTGTGTCGTCAATAATCAAGTCAACACCTGTTAATGTTTCAAGGGCTCTGATATTACGGCCTTCACGACCAATAATACGACCTTTCATTTCATCATTAGGGAGATCAACAACAGATACAGTAGATTCTGCAACGTGTTCTGCTGCACATCTTTGGATTGCCATTGAGATAATTTCTCTTGCCTTTTTTTGGCCTTCTTCTTTTGCTTTTGCTTCAGATTCCTTGATGAGGACTACCATGTCGTGTTGGACTTCTTTTTCAATATCGGCCAACAAATGACTTTTTGCATCCTCAGTGGTCATGCCTGAAATACGTTCCAGTTCTGCTAGCTGTTGATCTTTAATTTCATCAATCGCTTGAGTCTTTTTATCGACTTCTGATTGCAGTTTTTGCAAACGTTCTTCTCGTTTTTCAAGGTTGCTAGATTTTTTATCTAGTTGCTCTTCCTTTTGAAGATATCGCTTTTCAATATTTGTTAATTCGTTGCGACGCTCTTTAGTATCTCTTTCTAATTCGGTTTTTAATTGTAACATTTCTTCTTTAACTTCTACTAGGCGAGCTTTCTTTTCTGACTCAGCTACTTTTTTAGCTTCTGTCACGATTTCAGCGGCTCTTAATTCAGCACTTTTAAGCTTTGACTCAGCGATATTTTTACGAATTGTATAACCTACAAATCCGCCGACTGGTGCAGCAAATAAAAGCGTTGCAATGATTGCTACAAGTTGATTCATCATAAAACACCTCCAACTTTCAGGATACCAGAACGCCCTAACCCATGCGAATAGCACCGATTACTCTTTTCTGGCTTTACAAAAAAAATAAAGACCGATTGCTCGGTCTAGTGATAATGCGCACAAATGAGAACTGCCACCCATGTTCTACGCTCCATATAAATACCTTGAATAGATCTATCAAATTGTGCTATGACATATTATTCATCCATATTTATTGAAAACCTTCGAGTCCATTTCAGACAAACTCTCAAGTGATACTGACACCGCATACTCTATTTTAACCTTTTCGATATGCAGTGTCAATATCAACTGACATCAAAAGAACTGCTAAATGAAGAGTTATCAAGAAGTACGCGGATTTATTTTTCAGAAGGGGCTACTTCAACACGGTCTAAATGATAATGGGTACGAACCAAAGCTTCAATATCCAGAAGGATCTGTTTGTTTTCTTCAAGATATATTTTGACGTTTTCACGGCCTTGACCCAGTTTTTCGTCATTATAACTAAACCAAGCTCCAGCTTTCTTGATGATGCCTGCATTAACCGCTGCATCAAGGGTAGAGCCAATTTTCGAAATGCCTTCACCGTAGATGATGTCAAACTCAGCGGTTTTAAATGGTGGGGCTAATTTGTTTTTTACAACTTTCAGACGGGTACGATTTCCTAAGATATCATCGCCTTTTTTAATGGTATCGATTTTTCGCACATCCAGACGCATGGAAGCATAAAACTTCAGTGCATTACCACCGGTTGTGGTTTCAGGATTACCAAACATGACGCCAATTTTCATTCTTAACTGATTGATGAAAATAACTGAAGTATTGGACTTGTTGACAATCGCCGTGAGTTTTCTAAGAGCCTGGGACATGAGGCGGGCTTGAAGACCCATGTGGCTGTCACCCATTTCACCAGTGATTTCAGCTTTTGGAACAAGCGCTGCCACTGAGTCAATGACAATAATGTCAACAGCGCCACTACGGACAAGGGCGTCAACGATTTCCAGGGCTTGCTCCCCAGTATCTGGTTGAGACACGATGAGTTCGTCGATGTTGACGCCAATGCTTTTAGCATAAATAGGATCTAGTGCATGCTCAGCATCGATAAAGGCTGCTGTGCCACCCTTTTTTTGTGCTTCAGCAATGACATGGAGTGTCACAGTTGTTTTACCTGAAGATTCAGGACCGTAGATTTCGATGATTCTACCTTTTGGGATGCCGCCTATTCCAAGGGCTATATCAACTTCTAAACAACCTGTAGAGATTGTTTCAATAGCCAGTTTTTGAGATTCATCGCCTAAACGCATAATGGCGCCTTTTCCAAATTGACGCTCTATTTGGCTCATAACGGATTCAAGTGCTTTTTGTTTTCCTTCCATTGGCTCAGTACCCCTTTCAATCGAACGTTTGTTCTGTCTCTATTATAGTTAATTTTATCACTTCTGACAAGGGGTTTTATAACATGTGTGCAACTTGCACAAACATTAGCTATTTCAAGGGTTTTGGTCATTCAAGGCATCTAATACAACTTTAAGTGCTGTCAGGGCAGTGTGTTGTCTCACTCGGTTTCGATCCCCAGGAAACTGGTATCGCCTTGTAAATTCGTTGCCAAGAATACGATAAGCAATATAAACAGTCCCTACGGGTTTCTCCTGCGAACCACCCAAAGGCCCCGCCACACCAGTCACAGCGATACTAATGGCTGTATCCAATCGCTTTTCTACACCAGCAGCCATTTGCATAGCCACTTGTTCTGATACGGCCCCAAACCTTTCAATAGCAGCTGGATCAACACCCAACAAATTCACCTTGCTATCATTGCTATAGGTAATTAAGCCACCTAAAAACACTTGGGATGCGCCGGAAATATCAGTAATGATTTTACTGATAAAGCCCCCGGTGCAACTTTCTGCCACGCCGACGGTGAGATGACTTTGTAAAAGCTTGGTAACAAGGGCCTCTTGAACGGACAAACCCTCGCTAGAGACCATAAAATCTCCTAGGCGCTCACGTAATTTTGAAACTAGTGGCAAAATCACCAAATCAGCTGCCTCTTGGGATGATTTAAGGGTTGAAAGGCGCAAACTAAGAGTCCCATCGTTGGCGTAAATACCGATGGTGGGATCAGTTTGAGTTTCAAATAAATCGGCGATTTTTTCGTCCAATACGGATTCACCAATCCCATAAAGGGAGATAAAGCAGTTAAAAAGCTGGGCATCCTGAGCCGTTAAATATTGGGTTAAGGCCCCTTCTGTCACCGCTTGAACTTCCCTTGGGGGTCCCGGCAAGCAGGCGATGGTTAGGTTGTTTTTCTCAATTGCAAATCCAGGCGCTGTCCCCTGGGGGTTTTCAAGCACATGGGCACCCACTGGGAAATCCGCTTGTAGGTAATTGTTTTCAGTTGGTTTTCTGCCATAACGGACAAAATGAGCATCAATTCCAGCCATGACTTCTGGACGGCGCTCAATTGGCAGGCCTAAAAACCGAGCCACTTCTTGCCGGGTGATATCGTCTTGGGTTGGCCCTAGACCTCCGGTTACCAGAATCAAATCAGCCTCCTTGGCTAAAAAAGCCAAGGTCTCTTGTATCCGATGGGAATTATCCCCACAACTCAAGTGATAATGAACCCCATACCCCATATGATTAAGCCATTTAGTCAGGTACTGAGCATGGGTATTCAGTACGTGCCCCACCAATAGTTCGGTGCCAATATTAAGAATCGCTGCCCGTTTATGCATGGCTGACCCCCCTATTCTTTTAGGACTTCTTTATTTTTGACCAAGTACTCAACACCAGATACCACAGTTAAAAACGCTGCAATGTAAAGGGTGATCATATCCAGCGGTATATTGATTAAGCTTGCAGGATAGTTGTTTGCTAAAAGTAGTAAAATTGCAATCATTTGCATGGTGGTCTTGATTTTTGCCCAATAACTTGCGGCAATCACAAGTCCAGAAGTTGCTGCAAGGGCCCTGAAGATACTGATGATAAACTCCCTAGACAGGATTAACACCACAATCCAACCGGGAATTTCACCTAGCTCAACCAGACCAATTAAAGCTGCTGTCACTAAAACCTTGTCAGCTAATGGATCCATTAATTTTCCAAACTTTGTGATTTGATTGTATTTTCGGGCCACATAACCATCAAAATAATCGGTTAAAGAGGCCACAATAAAAATGGCAAAGGCTCCCCATCTGGTTTCGGGGGTGTCCATTTTAAGTAGCACCATAAACACAGGCACTAAAGCCAAACGCAGTAGGGTCAACTGGTTCGCAAGATTCATAAGCAGGTCCCCATCACGTCAAATTCCATGGCATCGTCAATTTTAACCATCACAAAATCACCAACAGCCAATTTTTTATCAGCACTTGTCACATAACACACCCCATCCACTTCTGGGGCATCAAAAGAGGTGCGACCAATGTAAATTTTAGCATCATCTGTTAATTCTTCAATGACCACTTCAACGGTTTGACCAATTCGCATGGACATGAGTTCTTCTGATATATCTTGCTGATAGCGCATCAAGGTTTCCAGCCGCTCTTGCTTAACGTCTTCTTCTAGCTGACCATCGAGGAGATACGCAGGGGTATCTTCTTCTCGGGAGTAGGTAAAGGCCCCTAGGCGGTCAAAGCGATAGCCTTCGATAAAGGCAAGAAGACTGTCAAAATCCTCTTGAGTCTCCCCTGGAAAGCCCACAATGACAGTGGTGCGAATGGTCGCTTCAGGCATATGCAAACGGATGAGTTTCATGAGGGTTTCAATGGCTTCCCTATCCGTATTTCTGTTCATCCGCTTCAGTACAGCATTTGAAGCATGTTGAATTGGAATATCAATATATTTGGCCACTTTATCAAGACGGGCCATGGTCTTGATCAACTCTTCGCCAACCACATCAGGGTACATGTATTGAAGTCTAATCCACTTAAGACCCTCAATGTCATTTAGGGCTTCCAAAAGGGCAGGCAAACGGTACTCGCCATAGAGATCAATACCGTAGCGGGTTGTGTCCTGGGCGATGACGATTAGTTCTTTAACGCCCTTAGCCACCAATTGCTTAGCTTCTGTAACAATGGCCTCAAGGGGTCTTGATCTGAATTTGCCTCTCAGTTTTGGAATGATACAATAGGTGCAAAGATTATCACAACCCTCTGCAATTTTTAAAAATGCATAGTGAGCTGGAGTAGAAAGTTGTCTTGGCAGGTTTTCAGAAAAATCCTTGTCAATATTGCCAGTTTGGCTAATGGCACCTTCTGAAGTGTCCAGCGCCCCCACAATTTTAATGATTTCATCAAATGCAGTGGTACCAACAAATGCATCAACTTCTGGAATATCTTTTAGCAGTTCTTCAGCGTATCTTTCAGCCAAACAACCTGTCACAAGTAAATACTCACATTGCCCCTCTTGCTTATAGGCTGCCATTTCAAGAATCATATTGACGGATTCAGCCTTGGCACTTTCAATAAAGCCGCAGGTGTTCACCACAATAATACTGGCTTGTTCAATATCAGCGGTCATATAATAGGCATTCTCTTGAAAAAGACCCATCATCACTTCTGAATCCACTTGGTTCTTTGAACAACCTAAAGTCTCAATATAAACATATCTTTTCATGCTTTACTCTCCTAAGTTTTGATATTCTGTCCACGTCATCGTCACTTCTCTTGGCTTTGAACCACGACTTGGGCCAACAACACCCCTTGCCTCCAGTTCGTCCACCAGACGTGCGGCGCGGTTATAGCCAACTCTGAATCTCCGTTGCAATAGTGAAGTCGATGCTTTTTCGGTCTCGATTACAAAACGAATGGCATCTTCCAGTAAATCGTCAATGGGTTCATCAGCTTCAGCAAATTGGGAATACTTCACATCTTCAAGCACAGAATGATCATACAAGAGCTTTCCGCCCACTTGAGCCTTAACATAAGTGACCAAGGCTTCAACCTCTTCTTCTGAGATAAAGGACCCTTGAACCCGTTTCGGTTTTGATTCACCAACTGGGAAATAAAGCATATCCCCTTTCCCCAGTAATTTCTCTGCGCCAGCCATGTCAATAATGGTTCTAGAATCGATTTGAGAAGAAACTGCAAAGGCAATCCTAGAGGGAATATTGGCCTTGATAACACCGGTGATGACATCCACCGAAGGTCTTTGCGTGGCGACAATCAAGTGAATCCCTGCAGCACGGGCCATTTGAGCCAGACGACAAATGGCATCTTCCACCTGATTAGGGGCTACCATCATTAGGTCAGCAAGCTCGTCAATAATCACGACAATACGGGGCATATGTTGGCCTTCGCCAGTTAGCTCATACTTTTTATTATAACTGGTAATATCTCTGACCCCACAATCGGCAAACTTATTGTACCGGTCCGTCATTTCTTGAACAGCCCAATTCAGGGCAATGCTGGCCTTTTTAGGATCTGTCACAACCGGTAAAATCAAGTGTGGAATGCCATTGTAAACATTCAGTTCAACCACTTTTGGGTCGATCATCAAGAACTTAACTTCGTCAGGCTTGGCATTAAATAAAATACTGGAAATAATCGTGTTGACACAGACGCTCTTACCAGATCCGGTTGAGCCTGCTATCAATAAATGGGGCATTTTTGCTAGGTCGGCAACACAGGGTAGCCCAGAAATCTCCTTACCCAAGCCAAATCTAATGGGTGAAGACAACTGTTCGTAGGTTTCACTCTCAATCACATCCCTGAGGGTCACGATGGTGGTGGTCCGGTTAGGTACTTCAATGCCCACAGCCGCTTTACCTGGAATCGGCGCTACAATTCTAATGGTGGTGGCCGCCAGATTTAGGGCAATATCATCTGCAAGGTTGACAATACGACTAACCTTAACACCAGGACTCGGCTGAATTTCAAACCGCGTAATCATTGGCCCCTTACTGACTTGAACCACTTTGGCTTCGATTTTAAAATTACTTAGCGTATCCTCTAGCAACCGAGCTTTCATTAGAATTTCTTTGCGATCACGCTCTGAATTCTGAGGAACACCCTCTTTTAATTGCTCTAGATTTGGAAGCACATAATGCTCGTAATTAAAGACTTCTTGAACCACATCAACAGGGCTGACTTCTTCTGCAATTTCAATGGTTTTAGACTGCGCAACCATCACATTGCCATCTGTGACATCTTGCAAAACCCCTAAGTTCTCTTCGTCCGTTAGGGCCACAATCGGAATAGTCTCATCAACAGCTTCAATCACCGGTGCACCCACTGGTTTAAGTGAATCCTTAATTTTCTTACGACTGATTTGTTGAAAATCTAAAATTCGAATATCGTTTTCAAGGTTCCCTTCAGATTCCAAATCAAGTTCATCAATACTATCAGCATCAAACTCAGCACTTAAATCAAAATCAGGGTCAACGTCAACATCAGACACTATATCAAACTCAGAATCATCATGAGGATTCAACTTGGGTTCTGGGACACCATCAATGGTGATATAACCGGTGGCATCACCTGTCATCGTACCTATCAAAGGTGGCGTTATGGCTACATCAGCAGCAGCGTCCTGGTGGTCCTGTAGCCGTGGCCGGCTATAATCAGGTTGATAGCTCACCTCGATATCATCTGTAGAAAGCTGGACTTCTTTTATGGTGGGCTTTTGCTCACTAGGGAAAAGATCTTTGTTCATCAGGTCTAAAATGTGACGTTTATGCTTTTGTCTTGTTTCTTCGGTTTGATCGTAATGGGTATTCAGTTGCTCTATACCGTTTTTAACAGCCTCGTTGACATTTTGATTGGTCTTAATAATAGAATCTTTTGTTTTTACAGCTGTAAAACCAATCATCTGTAACATCTTGGATGGGGTCAGGTGCACAGCCAAAGTTAAAAACAGCATTATCAAGCCCGTCATTAATAAAACGGTTCCAAATTGCCCTAATGGCTTATAAAACATCCCAAAGATAAAGTTTCCAATGGCCCCGTTGCCCATCAATTGCTGACCTTGCTCATATGCAGTGATCAGCCCCTCTTTTGTGTAAAAATTCAAGACTGTAAATTGCAAACTATTGAGTCCCACAAACAAAACCAGGGCAAAAAACAAGGCCCCGGTGGCTAACTGAATTCGGATGCGATGTTTTGTCATATTTCGATTGATGCCCATAAATACAATTGTAAAGACAATATAGGGCATAAAAAACGCCCCCATTGAAAATAGGCCCGTTAAGATTAATTTTAAAGATTTACCGATAACACCTGCAGAATCAGTATGAAGGGATAACAAACTAAAAGCGAATACTATCAAAAGAGTTAATAATTTTAATTCATAACTGAGGATGCTCTGACCAGTCGTATCTTCTGACCCAGTGGCTCCAGCACTTTTCTTAGAACCCGCAGTTTTGCCACTGGCTGTTTTACTAGTGCCAGTTTTATTAGTGCCAGTTTTGCTAGTAGGGGCTTTGGAACTCGAAGGCTTTGAACTGGTGCTAGGGGACTTTTTTGTGGTGCTTTTAGCACCAGTACTTGCCGACTTAGCTCGAGGTTTCGGTTGAACTGGCATGGGCCCCCTCCTCTTCATCTTCTTCATCATCTAATAGCGCCATTTGCAAGCGATCAAAGGACGTGATAGGCGGTAAATCCCGCAGGGTTTTAAGCCCAAACTTTTTTAGAAATAAATCCGTGGTGCTAAATAAATTGGGTTTACCGATGCGATCAAGTTTACCGCTGATTCGCACTAGGTCTAAATCCATTAATTGTTGAACTGGTCGATCGCATTTAACACCCCGAATCCGCTCGATTTCTTGCTTTGTAATGGGTTGTTTATAGGCAATAATGGATAGAACCTCTAAGCTACTCAGAGAAAGACCTTTATTTTTATCCGTTGCAAATAATGGTTCTACAACGGCTTGTAGCTCCGACTTGGTTGCCAATTGAACGGATTGATTCACTTCAATTATTTGAAGACTTGAATCAACCTGCTGGTAGTAGGCATTCAAACTGTCGATGGTCTCCCTTAAGGTTTGCAGTTCAATGGCCATCAACACCTGAAGCTTTTTAACCGATAGGGCATCCCCCCATGCAAATAGTAAACCTTCTAACTGTTTCATATTCTGAGTGTACATCATTAACCCCTTATAGTAGCAGTGTCTGCAGAAACTTCAATTTCAATATCGTCAAAGGTTTGCGTTTGCTTAACAAGAATCTCCCCGGCTTTCATTAATTCAAGCAATGCCAGAAACGTGACGACAACCTCCAGTTTAGACTGTGCCTCTGTCACAAGTTCAGAGAAACGCCACTGAGACTTTTCCATAAAACAAGCCTTAAGATAGGTCATCTTATGAGATACAGTATGAGCATCCCTATGGAGCTTTTTAAAATAGTCCCGTCTATTTAAATCCATTTCAGGTAGACGATCAATCACATTCTGTAGGGCCTTTGAGAGGGCAGCCACATCCAATGTTATTTTCTCATCTGTAAAATCCACTGCAATGGTGTAACGGTTGACTTCGCTTGTGTCTTTAAAAAAGGAGCCACCAAATGTTGCTTGTCTATGCTCAAGGGTTTGGGCTGCCTCCTTAAAGATTCGGTAAGCAATCAGCCTTTGAACTAGATCAAATCGGGGATCTTCCTCTGAGAAAGCCCAATCGCCGCTTTCTTCATCCTTTTGATGAATTGGCAACAGCATTCGGGATTTGATTTCTAATAGATGAGCGGCCATTACAACAAACTCACTGGTCATTTCTAGTTTTACCTCTTTTATGGTACTAAGGTACGCTAAAAACTGCTCTGTAATGAGAGCAATCGGAATGTCGTATATATCCACTTCGTTTTTTTCAAGTAAATGCAATAGTAAATCCAAAGGACCCTCGAATATAGGTAAGGTCACGTTTAATTCCATTTCCATATTTTCATCACCGCCGAAGTTATTATACCACAAAATCGGTGCACTTGGCCAACTAGGGTTTTAACAGAAAACGCCTCTTTCCAAAAACACGACATCATCGGTTTTTGGAAAGAGGCGTTTTATCTTTAGAATGGTGAAAAACTTTGTGTGTCCCAATACTCGTGTTTCAAAATATCATACTCTCTCTCAAACTGGTCAAAATGCATCTGTTCCCAAGCAATCAGTTTTGCAAATAAGGACTTAACCAGCTGGCTTTGGGATTTCTGCTCAGCCTCCTGATAAAAGTTAATGGCTAATTGTTCAAGCTGCATGGCAATCCCAAAAACACTGACAGCACTCTGTGCATCTTTACGATCTAACCTTGACCAATCGTAAAGATGTGGCGACGAGGGATCCGAGACCATGGCAAGATTAAAACTATCCTGATCATCGTTTTGCAATTTAGTAAAGAGATCCCGAAGCCACTCTGCATGCTTCATTTCCTCCATTGCCAAATTAAGAAATGCTTGTTTCGTATCCTCATCGTGGGCTTTTACAGCTGCCATGTTGTAAAATTCATACCCTTCAATTTCATTTAAGATAGCTTGTTTAATCGTATCTAGTTCAAATTGTTTCATATTGGCCCCTTTCAATCGGTTGTCCTTGCCATGCAAGAGACGTCTAACCATACAACTTACTTTTGATAGATACCCACGTACTACTAGATCAATCGTTTAACCCCATTTTTTGTAACAATGGCATGAATGATAGCAGGTGCTTCAACTGGCGCATCTGAAAAAGAAATAGCATCCATAAAGCGCTTTGTGGCACCCTCTACAGCAGCAACATCATTTGTATAGAAAGTAGCAAGAAGATCGCCCACCTCAACATAATCGCCAATTTTTTTAGCTAATTGAATCCCAGCGCCTAAATCGATAGGCGTATTCATATCTTTTCTACCAGCCCCCAGTAGCATGGCGCTGACCCCAACTTCTTCTGAATCAAAAGCAGATACATAACCTTTAGTCTTAGAAAGAACATTGATCGTATGAGCGCAACTAGGGAAAAGACTGTAATCATTAACCACTGCTGGGTTACCACCCTGGGAAGCAATAAACTCCTCGAATTTTCTCAGTGCAGCACCGGAATCAATCATTTTTTGTAATAAGTCACGGGCTTCTTGATAATCATCAGTGATTTTAGCAATCATCACCATGTAAGCCCCCAGTTCAATACATAAATCATGAAGATCTTGAGGGCCATTGCCTTTTAGTGTTTCAATGGCTTCAATCACTTCAATGGAGTTACCAATTGCAAGACCCAAAGGTTGCGCCATATCTGTGATGATTGCAACGGTTTCACGGCCCATGCCATCGCCAATCTTAACCATTTCATTGGCCAATTCTATGGAACCATCAAGGGTTTTAATAAAAGCACCGCTACCGGTTTTAACATCCAATACGATGCCATTGGAACCTGCGGCCAATTTTTTACTCATAATTGAACTGGCAATCAAAGATAAATTATCAACGGTGGCAGTGACATCTCTCAAAGCATAAAGTTTTTTGTCAGCTGGTGCGATATTTTTTGATTGACCAATCACCGCTAATCCATGACGATTAACAGCATCCATAAACTCTTCAACTGTTAACTCCACATGAAATCCAGGAATCGCCTCTAGTTTGTCTATTGTGCCACCGGTATGACCAAGACCACGGCCAGACATTTTTGCTGTTGGAACCCCAGCAGCTGCAACCAGTGGTGCCAATACTAACGTGGTGGTATCGCCAACCCCACCGGTTGAATGCTTATCCACTTTAATACCTGCAATGGGGCTTAAATCAATAACATCCCCTGAATGCATCATGGCATCTGTCAATGCAATGGTTTCAGCTTCTGTCATTTTATTGAGAAATATCGCCATCAAAAGTGCACTGGCCTGATAATCCGGAATCGTCCCATCGGTATAACCCTTAATGAACCCGCTGATTTCTTCAGCTGTCAGTGCTAGTCCATCTCTTTTTTTCTTAATAATATCATACATTCTCATTGACATTCACCTCGTTTAATAAAGCCGTCACAAATTGTGTAAACTTAGGATTGGTTTGTTTTGCCACCCGAACCACCATTTCGTGGTCAAGGGGTTCAAGGGACTCCGGTATTGACATATCCGTTACGCAAGATATGGCAATCACACGTAACTCACATTGTTTAGCCACAATTACCTCTGGGACAATGGACATACCAACCACATCAGCACCTAATCGCCTAAGTGCTTTTAACTCTGCCTTGGTCATATATGACGGTCCCGAAATTGCGCCATATATGCCTTTGTGTATTTTCATATCAATGCGCTTAGCAGCTTGCTCAGCAAGACTTAGCAATTGTTTATCATAAGCATAAGTCATGTCTATCAGTTGATTGCCATTTAACGGATTCATGAACGTTAAATTCAGGTGATCTTCTATCATTACCAAAGCACCTAAGTATAACTCTGGACGCATGCCACCGCATGCATTGGAGATGATCAATTGACGAACCCCCAGGGCTTTAAGCACCCTAACTGGAAAAGAAACCACCCCTTGAGTATAGCCTTCGTAGGCATGTATGCGACCATTCAAGATTAGCACTAAATGGCCAGATAATCGCCCAATAATCAGCTCACCAGCGTGTCCTGCCACAGTTGTCAGTTGGAAATTCGGAATCATTTGAAACGGCAATACTTTGATAACCTCTACTTGTGCCACAAGATTACCGAGCCCTGAACCCAAAATTATGCCCCATGTTACTTCGCCATCAATATAAGGCTTAATAAATTCGCATGCTGCTTGAACCTGATCAACTTGATACATACCATCCCCTAACTTAAGCCTTCGAGAATACCTTTTATTAAATTAATAAAGGCACCACGGACACGTTCTGCTGTTTCAACCACTTCACCATGATACAAGGGTTTGTCTAGAATACCTGCTGCCATATTTGTGATGCACGAAATACCAAGTACTTTCATGCCCATATGAGCCGCAACAATGACTTCTGGAACCGTTGACATACCAACTGCATCCGCACCTAGCAGCCTAGCCATTCTCACTTCAGCTGGGGTCTCATAAGTGGGACCGCTATTGAATTGGTAAACACCTGTTTTTAAATTAAGTCTTTGAGTAGCAGCAACTTCATGGGCAAGACTCATTAAGTCTGTAGAATAAGCCCGGGACACATCTGGAAATCTAGGTCCAAATTCATCTTCATTTTTACCAATTAAGGGATTAGAACCACTCATATTGATGTGATCTTCAATCACCATCAAGTCCCCTGGCAGATAGGATGTATTAACACCACCTGCAGCATTTGTAACGAAAATCGTTTCGATGCCAAGGGCTTTCATCACCCTTACTGGAAAGGTGATGTCTTTCTGTGAGTAGCCCTCATAATAATGGAATCGACCCTTCATGGCCATTACCACTACCCCGCTTAATTTGCCAATCACAAATTCACCAGCATGACCTTCTACCGTAGATTTCAAAAAGTGCGGTATTTGGTCGTAGGGAATCACAATGCCATCTTCTATTTCATCTGCTAAAACACCAAGTCCAGATCCAAGAATCATCCCGACCTGTGGTTTAACAACCAATTTTGATTCTATGAACGACTTGGCTTCAAGTATTTGCTGACTCGCCATATTATCCTCCCTATATCATCATAATTAAATTGTTGATACAACTCCCTTATTTTTTAAGCTCTGATAAGAAACTTGTTCCAAACCCTGTTCCCTTAACAGAAAAAACTTCAGCTACAGTGGCAGCAATATCTGCAAAGGTCTGTCTAGTGCCTAAATCCACACCGGCCTTAACCATTTCACCAAAAACTAACAAAGGAACAAACTCTCTAGTGTGATCAGAACCTTTATAGCCTGGGTCATTGCCATGATCTGCAGTGATAATGAGCAAATCATCACTTCTAAGATTATTGATGATTTCTGGTAATCTTCTATCCATTTCTTCTAGGGCTTTACCATAACCAATCACATCACGTCTATGGCCAAACTTCGCATCAAAATCCACAAAATTCGTGAATATCAACCCTTTAAAATCATCTTTCATATAATTTAGGGTGTGATCCACACCATCCATGTTGTCATGGGTATGAACATCCTCAGTAATTCCCATGCCATTATAGATATCTGAAATCTTACCAACTGCTTTAACTGCATAACCAGCTTCTTTAAGTCCGTCTAAAATGGTTGGTTCGTAGGGCGATAATGAATAATCCCGGCGATTAGAAGTCCGTTCAAACTTACCCACTTCACCAATAAATGGTCGAGCGATGACACGGGCAACCACATCTTCACCCATCAGTAAGTCCCTTGACTTTTGGCACATATCATATAACTCAGCCAGTGGAATCACATCTTCGTGGGCTGCAATTTGAAATACGCTGTCAGCAGATGTATAAATAATCGGCTTTCCTGTTTTGACGTGTTCCTCTCCAAGTTCATCTAGCACAACTGTTCCACTGGCAGGCTTGTTGCACAAAATCTCTTTGCCAGTTAAACGAGTGAATGCCTCAATCACGTGTGGCGGGAAGCCATCGGGATAAGTTTTAAAGGGCTCTGTAATATGAAGGCCTGCAATTTCCCAGTGGCCAGTGGTTGTATCTTTTCCCTTTGAAACCTCTGCCATTCGGCCATAGGCACCAATTGGATTCTCGTAATGCCCTAGATAATCGATTCCCTGGATATTAGACAGTCCCAATTTAATAAAGTTAGGTAAATCTAACTTTTCATTGCCTTTGACAATGCTGCCAAGTGTATTTACGTTAAAATCTCCGAATTCTTGAGAATCCGGCAAGCCACCAATACCAACACTATCCATAATTAAAATAATCACGCGATTAACCATATTACCTCCTTATATCACTCAGTGCTAAGTTTCATTTACAATGCCTTACAAATCACTCGCAAGGCTTACTAACTTTTTATTGAATACCCTTTTTTATTATAAGTGAAGCAAACAAGCGATTCTATATGCACATTTTACAAATAAAAAAGTTGCAGCCAAGCTGCAACTTGATTTAATTAATAATTTGGTTGCTTTCTTGTCCAATTGGAATTTGATCGATGTAATTTTCATACATTTGTGTGGAGCTTAAGTCCTGATGACCCATCATAATTTGAAGGTGTCGGATGGTGCCCCCATCTTGCAACAAATGAACCGCAAAAGAGTGTCTAAGGGTATGAGGGGTGACTTCTTCGGAAAGACCTGCAGAAATTGCACAGGATTTTACCGTCTTCCATAAAGCCTGCCTTGATAGAGGCCGTCCGAAACAATTAGTAAACATAGGGTGATCTTGCTCTACTTCCACTTCAACATTTGAACCCTTCTGATTACTGACTTCCTTTAAGGCTAGATGCCTTTTGAGAACTCTAATCAAGTCTTGATTCAAATAAACGATTCGGTGGGAATAGTCTGATTGACAGGTGACACGCTTTCTTTTTAAGTCGATATTTGAGATTTTTAGATCAATCATTTCAGAAACTTTTATCCCTGTTTCGTAAAGCATTCTTAGCATCAGGTAATCTCTCAAACCCATGGCTGTCTTGGTATTAGGTTGGGATAGAATTTTTTGTACCTCTTCTTTAGGTAGGATCAGGACAGACTTTTTTATAACAGGCTGAATATTTCTTTTTATGGCCTTGACGTCTATTTGAACCCCTTGTTTTTCTAAAAACCGACAGAAACTTCTAATAACCGTGACTTGCCTGGAAATCGTCCCATTATTTTTTCCGCTTTTCTCAACAACTTCAATATATTCAGAGATATGATGGACGGTTATGTCAGTAATAGAATTAATATTTTGCACCATCAGCCATTTTAGCAAGGCATTCACATCCTGACTATAAGCATCAATTGAATTTTTGCGCAAGTTACTAGCCACCAAAAACTGGCGAAATGCTTCTTGTTGATTCATCATAGATTTCCCCCTAAACCGAGCTCTCTAGAGCTTCATCTTTTTTTATAAGGTATTTATAGTCTGTTTAAATCTTTTCTTTTGTTCATACATTACGGTGTCTGCTTTTGCAATTAATTCTTTTAAGTTTAATTTTCGATTTTCAGAATAGGCCACTAACCCATGACTGACGCTGACTCTATACTTGAAGTCATCGGAAAAGTTGATCCTATCTAATTCACTACCAATTCTAGTCCATGCCTTTTGTGCATCTGCAAAACCACAATTAGAAAAACAAATTAAAAATTCGTCACCACCTAATCGGCATACATAATCCCCATCCCTTAAACTACTGTCTAAACAGGTGGCAATGGCCTTAATCATTCTATCGCCTTCGTGATGGCCATAGCGGTCGTTGACTAATTTTAAGTTGTTGACGTCAACAAAACAAACCACAAAATCGCTACCTGACTGTCGGCTGTGTCTATAAATCTCACCAAGCCTTCTAAGACCTGATTGCCTGTTCAAAATCCCTGTCAGTTCATCCATATCAGCCACATTTTTAAATGCCTTAAAATTAAAATGGGTAATCCAATAGGAATTCATCAAATAAATCAATAACAAAATTGCAATGATGAGAGCATGTACACCGGACAATAAGAGACCTGAGAGACCTTTTATAAAGTGGATGCCTTCAATTGAACGGCCAAAGAAACGATAGAGATAGTTTAAGCCTACTAAAGCACCTAAAAGAATAAGTCCATCAGCAAAGAGCACTACCAAATGTCCGGTTTTAAAGACACCCACTTTTTTTCTAATGCTGTTCACTAACAAACGATACGAAAAAGCAGCAAGTACCCCGTATAAAATAAACACTATCCAATCATTCCAAGTGACAAAATAATAAGGCAGCCTGGCACCAAGATAGACCCCATTGACTAAAAGTTGCCTAAATGCCGTTAAATAGCTTAAGTAAGTCAGCATAAAATAAAGTGTAACTCCAAGCAAGCTTGCTTCTAGAATGTTTTTCTTGTGTCCAAAACAAATCAACAGGATTGTTAAGGTGATTAGCAAAAGAACGCTTAGGATGTTTTCTTTATATAATAACAGGAGATAGGTGGTATATAAAGTGAAACTATAAGCGAAGTGAACTTGGGGTTTGGGTGTCAACTTTGGCATAATGACTATGATTAAAAGACACATGCTAATAGCCATCAAAATCTTAAAAACCATATTTCACCCTTTCCTTGTCCTTATGCACAATCTATCTCATTGTCCTTCAGTAATGACGAGACACAGTTAATAAACTCGCAACTTGTTAATCGACCTTGTTGTTTCATATAATTCCCGAAGTGCTTCTCAATTAATGACATATCACCCCGTTGGAATGTTAAGTCAACCGTATGGCGAATGGCCCGCTCCACACTCTTATAATTCTTTTGATGTTGTTGAGCGATTACATGAAAAATCACTGTGGTGATTTTCCCTACCATGGCCCCATCATTCTTTAAACATAGGATAGAATCTTTCAAGTAGGCCCGCCCCTTAGTGTGGGGCGGAACCCCGATTTGCGTAAACAAATCATCCAACTGCTCAGCGTAACTTTTGCCCTTTGAAGGCTTTTTTACCACTTCATTTTTTACTACCTTGTAAATGGCTGATGCTAGACGACTGGGGGTGATTGGCTTTGCAAAATAGTAAGACGCACCAGATTCAGTAGAATCCTTAATAGAATCGTGATGATTGACAGATGAAACAACAATCACCTTTGTGCTCTTAAATAAGCCATCCTTATACATCTTCCCCAAAACATCAGCACCATCTAAATTTGGCATGACCAAGTCCAGTACCAAGACATGGGGTTCATGTTTGTTCAGCAGTTCAAAGGCTTCAGAACCGGTGGTTGCCGTTCCTACAATATCAATTAAAGAGTCAGATCTGAAGGCCCTCACCAGCACATCTAAATATTCTTGATTATCATCAGCGAGTACTACCTTGATTTTCGAAGGCATGGCTCAATTGCTCCTTTCGACGATTCGAAGTCACTAACAGCTTTTCTGCGTTGTCTTGAATGTCTTGTGTCGCATTCATGCCGCCCATAATACGCGCGATTTCTGCGATACGCCCTTGATGATCTAGTGGTATAACTTGTGAGAGTGTTCTTTCTTCATCGCTTGACTTTTGAATCAAGAAATGGGTATCTGCCATTAAGCCAACTTGGGCCAAATGGGAAATGCAAATGACCTGATGATTTCGACTCACCAGATACAGCTTATCTGCCACAATACTAGCGGTTTGACCGCTGATGCCAGCATCGATTTCATCAAAAATCAAGGTATTGATACTATCTGCCTTTGCGATGATAGATTTAATAGCCAGCATGACCCTGGAAATTTCACCTCCAGAAGCTACCTTTTTAAGGGGTGCCAGAGGCATGCCCTTATTAAGAGAAACCAGAAGTTCCATGTGATCATCTCCAAGGGGATTAATGATTTCCCTTGGTGTTAGAACGATAGAAACCCTTGCATCGCTAAAATTCAGTTCTAAAAGTGACTTTTCCAATTCCCGTGACAAGATATGGCTGTATGCCGTACGGATCTCAGTCAGTTTTTTTGCCACGGTCCAATAGTTAGCCTCACAGCTTTCAATCGATGCCATCAACTGCTCTTTTTGTGTGCGACTCTCTTCCAACTTGGTTTGCTGATCTTCTAATTGCGCTCTAAATTCAAGAACGGACTCTACGGTATGGCCGTATTTCTTTTTCAAATGGTTGATAATATCAACCCTTTTCTCTAAAGTTAAGAGTTCGTAGGGATCAAATTGCAATTCTCCAATGGCAAAAGTATTCTCATCTCTAAAATCCTTTAGCTGGTATTGTAGATCCGTTAACCATTCAATACGTTCCTTAGTGGTACTCACATACCGTGAAATCCGCTCAAGACGCTTCAGGATATCGTTTACACCACGATTGATGCAAGGGTCATCGTGATCATCAGAATCAATGACGGCGTTAATGGCCTCGTAATCCAAAATAATGCCCTCAGCATGTTTCATGGCATCCAGTTTTGCCTCTGCCCCATCATCTTCAGGTAGCAATTGTGCTTGATCAATGTCTTCCATTTGAAAAGCAATCAAATCCAACTCCCTTTCAATGGCTAGAGGATCGTTTGCCAAGGCTTCCAGCTGCTTTTTCAAGAGATTTATCTGTTTGTAGCTCCCCTTCAAATCATCATAGAGCACCATATCAGCAGGTGTCATATATTGATCTAGAAGCATTAATTGGTAATCCGAATGGGCCAGTTGCTGATGGTCAAACTGACCATGAATAGCCATTAATTGATCACCAACGGTTTTCAAGTCCGATACAGCGCATAACTCACCATTAATTTTACAAACGGTTTTGCCATTTGAAAGAAATTCTCGACTCAATAAAAGGGAATTGTCATCTAAATTGCCGACAGTATTTTCTAAAGATAGTGACTGACCAGGGGTCAACTCAAAAAGTGCCTGAATCACAGCCTTCTTTTGTTCCCCCCGAATCACTGGACCATTGGCGCGCTCCCCTAAAACAAGGCGGATAGCCCCTAAAAGTATGGATTTACCAGCTCCGGTTTCGCCAGTCAAAACATTAAAACCCTCTGAAAAATCGACTTCCAATTCATCTATCAAAATATAATCTTTTATACGCAAACGAACTAACAATGAAACCGCCTTTCTGCGCTTTAATGGCACAAAAGGCCCATAAGTGCACAAGCACTATGAACCTTTCAATCATTTTTAATGGGCTAACTCTCTCAAAACTGCAACAACATGATCAATATCCTCAACGAGGCGCACAACAATAAAGATGGTATCGTCTCCTGCAAGACTGCCCACAATTTCATTCATATCTAAGGCATCCAAAGCTGCCGCTGCCGCCTGAGCCGCACCGGGTAAGGTCTTAATCACAACCATATTGCCAGCAAAATCAATATTGATCAATGAGTCCTTAAATATCTTAATAAAACGATCCGTAATACCAGCATCTTGCTGTTGAATTGAAGCATATTTATAGCGACCTGATTTAGTGAGTACCTTAATCAGTCTTAATTCTTTGATATCCCTTGAAACAGTGGCTTGGGTTACTTTAAAACCCTCAGCAATCAATTTAACTGCCAATTCTTCTTGGGTTTCTATTTCGTTATGATCAACGAGTTCAAATATTTTGGCATGGCGTGCATATTTCATCAATATCCTCCACAAATAGCGGTTCTCAACTCATTATGGCGCATTTTTATGCACGATTCAAGTGTATTTGTAAATTTCAGGTGTCTAACCCCATATAATTTTTATGATTTCAATGTCTCATGGGCTTTGGCAACAATCTCAGCTGCACATTGACCATAGTGATCAAGGGCAATCATGTCAGGCTTAGGCTGATTGCCGACATGAGCTAAAAATTCGATGTTACCATTTGGACCAGTAATCGGTGAAAAATCCAAATGGTACAGAGATAGACCAAGAGCGCCACTGAAATTAATAATCTCTTCAATCACCTTTTGGTGGACAGCAGGATCCCGAACAACACCCTTTTTACCAACTTGCTCCCTACCCGCTTCAAATTGAGGTTTAATCAGCATCACAGCTTCGCCTTCATCATTCAGAAAAGTTTTAACCACAGGTAGCACCAGTTTCAAAGAAATAAAGGCCACATCTATGGACAAAAACGAAAGGGCCTCTGGGACCTGTTCATTGGTCAAATAGCGGACATTTGTGCGCTCAAGATTAATCACCCGCTCATCACTTCTAAGCTTCCAGTCTAACTGGCCATAGCCTACATCTACAGCGTAGACCTTACTAGCCCCATGTTGTAACATGCAATCCGTAAAGCCACCAGTGGAGGCACCTACATCCATGCAAACCGCTTGGTCCAGCTGGATGCCAAACTTCTTAATCGCCTTTTCAAGTTTAAGGCCACCACGACTGACATAGGGAATCGCCACGCCCTTAACCGTGATTTCAAGGGTATCATCAATCACAGTACCGGGCTTTTCAATCCGTTGGCCATTGATAAAGACCAAACCTGCCATCAGGGCTCTCTTGGCCTTCTCACGGGTTTCAAAAAATCCTTGTCTGACTAAGCATACATCAATGCGTTCTTTCACACCAAGGCCTCCTTAATCTGCTGGGATTTTTGATTCAAACCCAAAGTCTTTTCAATACGGTCCGCAAGGGCTTCAGGGGTCAAGCCTAAAACTTCTAGTAATTCGTGGATTTCACCATGGGTCACAAAAGCATCTGGTATCCCAAAGTGTTTAAAGGTCACCGGCCAATCCTCAGCATTTGCTGTCATGGCAAGATAAGCGCCAAAGCCACCCAGTAGTTGATTTTCTTCTAATGTAAAAATAGGTGTACCCATTTGATGTTTTGACTGAAGGGCCTTTAAATCAAAGGGTTTCAATTGTTTTGGGGTAAAGACTTGGCCATGGATGCCACGGTCAGCTAAAATCCCCAGGGTTTCAAGGGCGATGTGGTGCATTCTACCCACTGCCACAATAGTGAACTGATTCCCCATGAACACAACTTCGGGCTCCAGTAGTCCGTCATCCCGCTTTGAGTCGCCGTAGGCGCTGCCACGGGGGTAGCGAATGGCAACAGGTCCTGGAGCCGTTAAAGCGTATTTTAACATGGCCCTTAAATCCGTGCCATCAGTTGGTGCAAACACAGCCATATTCGGCATACTAAGGAGAAAGGATAAATCGAAAACCCCATGATGGGTTTCCCCGTCGCTACCTACTAAACCTGCCCGGTCTAGACAAAATGTCACAGGTAGATTTTGAATGCACACGTCATGAATCATTTGATCATAGCCCCGCTGTAAAAACGTGGAGTACACTGCGAAAAATGGCTTCATGCCATTTCTGGCCAAACCTGCTGCAAAGGTCACCGCATGCTCTTCTGCAATACCCACGTCAAAAAAACGATCTGGAAACTGCTTTTTAAAGGGATCTATTCCGGTTCCAGAAGGCATAGCCGCAGTGATAGCAACCACTTCAGGGTGCTCTTTACCCATTTCGACCATGGCTTCACCATAGACTTTAGAAAAGGTCATTTCCGAAGAGGCTGACAATACTTTCCCAGTTTCAATGTCAAAGGGGTTAATCCCATGAAAAAGATCCGGTTGTGCCTCAGCGTACTGATAGCCACTCCCTTTTTTTGTACGGACGTGCAAAATCACTGGCCCTTCAACATTCTTTGCATGTTGAAGCATAGACACCAGCTGATGCATATTATGGCCATCCACCACACCAATATACGTGAGACCCAATTCTTCAAATAGCATGCCTGGCACGACCATCTGTTTAAAAGAAGCCTTAACTTTTGATAATGAACGAACCAAGGGTTTTCCGATTGAAGGTACTCTTTCGATGGCTTCTTGGAATTTATGTTTCAATTTAAAATAATTAGGACTCGTCCTGATTTTAGACAGATATTGCGACATGCCACCTACATTTGCAGAAATCGACATTTCGTTATCGTTGAGAATCACAATGACTTTAGAACCGTCGTGGCCCATGTGATTCAAGGCTTCAAAGGCCATTCCGCCAGTTAAGGCACCATCCCCTATAACAGCGATGACTTCATGGTTTTCCCCTTTAATGTCTCGGGCTTTGGCAAGACCCATGGCCGCTGACAAGGAAGTAGAAGCATGGCCCGCTTCAAAGATATCGTGATCGGATTCGTTTCGTTTTGTAAAACCGCTGAGTCCACCTAGTTGCCTCAATGTATCAAACTGATCAAATCTCCCTGTCAGTAGCTTATGCACATAAGCCTGGTGGCTCACATCAAAAACAAACTGATCGGTGGGGCTGTTAAAAACCAGATGGAGGGCCATGGTCAACTCCACAATGCCCAGGTTAGAAGACAAGTGACCACCATTTCTTGAGACCACCCCAATCATAAACTCTCGGATTTCTTGTGCAAGAACCCCAAGCTCTTTATCGTTTAACTTTTTTAAGTCATTTGGAGATTTAAGTTCATGCAAATGCTGATACATAATTACCGCCTTTTGGTGTTAAAGTATAAAATTAGCCATCAAAATACCCAGTATCCCACCCGCAAATACTTCAAATGGCGTGTGTCCAACCAGCTCTTTGAGACGTTCTTGTTGAATTGGTTTATGCTTGTAAAGATCGTCCAACATGGTATTGACAATAATGGCTTGCTTGCCAACTGCCCGTCTCACACCAGAAGCATCGTACATTACAATTAAAGAAAAGCACAGAGAAACAGCGTATAAAACCGAGTCAAAACCCAGTTTCAAGCCCACCGCAGTGGATAATGACATGACCATGGCCGAGTGAGAACTTGGCATACCACCAGAACCCACCATCCGATAAAGATTCAAACGTTTCTCAGTGATTAAGGTTAAAATCACTTTCAAAAGTTGGGCCAAAAACCAGCTATAAAAGGAAACGATAAAAACGTCATTTGAGAATAATTGCGTGAAATAAGTCATTTGATTTACCTTCCTAATGATCGCGATTTAACAAAAAGTCAGCCAAGCCCAACAGAAACGGCGATGCCACTGGAAACTCAGCTAAAGTAACCACTGCCTCTTCTAAGTGTTTTTTTGCCATGTCCCTTGAAACAGCCAGTCCATAAACAGCAGGATAGGTTAATTTCCCCTTCCCTTCATCACTGCCAATGTCTTTACCAAGTGTCTCTTGATTCCCAGTAATATCGAGTATGTCGTCAATAATCTGAAACGCCATACCAATGTGGTGCCCGTACAATCTTAGCGCTTCCACTTGAGCTGTGGTCCCCTCAGCCAGCAGGGCACCTGCAACGAGAGAGACTGTAATCAAATCGGCGGTTTTATGCTGATGAATAAAGCCGAGATTTTCAGCATTAGGCACTTGACCCTCACAGAGCATATCCACCACTTGGCCACCGATCATGCCCTTAACACCGGCCGCCTTAGCAATTGCTGCAGCAGCCAAAATACAGCCCTGAGGTGCCGGGCTATTCATGGCCTCATTGAGCATTAGCTCGTAGGCCTGATTCAGAAGTCCATCCCCAGCCAATACAGCCATGGCCTCACCAAACACCTTGTGATTAGTGGGTTTGCCCCGTCTGAAATCGTCGTTGTCCATGGCTGGTAAATCATCGTGGATCAAAGAATAAGTATGAATCATTTCCATGGCAACGGCAAAGGTCATGGCCATGTTGTCATGTCTGGAGTCAGTATACTGGCCAGTGTTCCCACGGCACAGCTCAAAAGCTTCCAGTAACAGCAATGGCCGCAGCCGTTTGCCACCAGCTGAGAGGCTGTATGCCATGGATTCAAAAATCTTGGTTTCAAAGGGGGTTGGCTCTGAAAAGTACGTGTATAGGACAGCCTCAAAGGCTGTTTTTTTCTCTTTTAATAGAATTTCAAAATTCATTTATCAAACCTCCGCCTGCATGGTTTGTTCTTTGCCAGCGATAACGATTTTAATCCGCTGTTCTGCTGCGTCCAATATTTTTAAACAATGGTCGTAGTGCACCATGCCCTTTTCAAATGCCTCAATAGCATCATCAAGGGTTGCATCTTTTGCTTCAACCCGCATGGCTTCTTTTTTAAGCGCTTCAAAAGCTGTTTCAAATTTTATATAGTCACTCATGTCGCGGCTCCTTTTTTTACCTGAATTAACTTCTCCCCATCTTTTAACAAAAGCGTATAAGATTTTGTGGTTTTTAACCCTTTAATAGAGGATACCACAGACCCCTTATCGTCTTTAACAAGGGCAAATCCCCTATCGAGAATGCCTTTTGGATGGTGTAGGGTCAAGGTCCGCTCCAAGTGCTTAAGGGTTTGTCTTGCGTTTTCTAACCGATAAAAAATGGCTGCCGCCTGTCTGTTATAAAGGTGATCCACATTCAGCCGTTGCTGCTCAACCTTTGACAGCATCCGCCGTCCTAAATTGACTGGGTTATGGGCATTTAAATTACTTTTAGCAATTCTCAACTGGTTTTCTAGGCCTTGAGCGGCCCTATTCTTAATGCTGGCCATGGATTCTTTATAGGCATCCAAATGCTTAGAAATCACTTCTGCAGCGGCAGATGGTGTCGGGGCTCTAAAATCAGAAACAAAGTCCACAATGGTGGTATCTGTTTCGTGACCCACAGCAGAAATCACGGGCAAGGTACATTTAAAAATCGCATCTGCCAATACCTGCTCGTTGAAAGCCCATAACTCTTCTATGGAACCTCCACCCCGTGTCACCACAATGGCATCAACGGTTTTCTTCTGATCAAAATAGGCAACGCCCTTGGCAATTTCTTCAGAAGCGCCTTCCCCTTGAACACGTGTGGGATAAACCACCACTTCGATTAACGGATTACGACGTTTAAGGACCGTTATAAAATCGTGAACCGCGGCGCCATCTGGAGAAGTAACCACCCCTACCCGATGAACCTGTGGTATCGGCTGCTTTCTGTCGCTGTCAAAATAACCCTTGGCCTGGAGCTCGTTTTTCATTTGCAAAAAAGCCAGATAGAGGGTGCCTTCACCCTCTTGTTGTAAATGATGGACCATCAGTTGGTAGCGACCATCCCGCTCGTAAACGGACATATGCCCCCGGGCAATCACCTGGGTACCTTCTTCTGGATTAAAAAGGATGTTTTCAAAGGACCCCTTAAACATGACACAGGGCAATTTGCCCCCCTCATCTTTAAGGTTAAAATACGCGTGTCCACTGGCATACACCTTAAAATTTGAAATCTCACCCCGTATGGAAAGGGCGCTTAAAATGGGGTCCCCTTCCACCATGCGGCCGATATACCGGTTGACTTCAGTGACGCTGAGGGTTCTAATGCGCATTTGTAAATGCCAACATAATATTGTGCATCAACGTTGCAATGGTCATTGGACCAACACCACCAGGTACTGGAGTAACTGCATAAGCCTTATCCATCATACCAGAAATATCACAATCGCCCACCAGTTTACCATCTAGCATATTAATACCAGCATCAATCACAACCGCACCCTCTTTGATCATATCCGCTGTCACTAAATGGGCAACTCCTGCACAGGCCATCACCACGTCTGCACGCTTTGTATATTGGCTAAGATCCTTGGTACGACTATGACACACGGTTACTGTCATATGTTCATTTACAAGAATTTCTGCCATAGGCTTTCCGACGACATGACTTCTTCCAATAACCACTGCGTCTTTACCAGTCAGATTGAGGTTCAAGGTCTTCAAGAGGAGATGCATACTTTGAGGGGTACAAGGGACATACCCACCAATACCACTGTAAAAATTGCCGATATTGCCAGAACCTGCAGAATCCACATCTTTTGCTGGGGCGATTGCCTCCCGAATCCGCTGAGAATCAAAGGTTTTAGGCACTGGGAATTGCACGATAATCCCGCAAAAACGGGTATCCTCATTGAGCGCTTGGATCTGAGTCACCACTTCATCGGTTGTAGCCGAATCTGGAAATTCGAAAAGTTCAGAATGAATGGCTAAATCACTACATTTTTTCACAATACGATTGACATACATTTTTGAAGAAGGATCATGTCCTACCATTAATATGGCCACACCCAGTTGTTTATGCCCATTTTCATCTAACTGTCCGATTTTTTCTTTAAGTGTTGCATAAACAGCTTCTGCAGTTTTAACGCCATCAATTAGTAGTGCCATAACGCCTCCTAAAGTAAAGGGATGATTTATGTGTCGGTAGCCCCACAAGATAAATTTAAGTACGCTTGCAAGACAAATTTAAGAAGATAGAAAACCCTCGCCAATCAGACAAACACCATAGCTATTATCAGAAGCATAGTATGGATCCGAAAAAACCAGGTTAATCTCTTTGAGACGTTTGTTTGCACGTAAATGACCAGAAATAGTCTGACTGGCAGCTACCCCACCGGCAATCAACACGGTTTTGACACCGGTTTGAGATACCCCGTAAGCAATGATTTCACTCAGTATATCGCTTAAACATGCAAATAAGTCATAGAATACATACTCTGGATGATCAGGGTGGCTTATTAGCAACCGTTTATAAGCATTCTCATATCCGGACAGATTAAAATGCGGCTGCATCTTAAAACGCGGTCGCAAGTGTTTTATATGACCATCCACAGCGGTTTTATCCATCTGTGAACCACAGGGAAAATTCACCCCCGCTTCAACCCCAATGCGATCTACCAACTGACCAAAACTGATATCCGCCGTATCCGCTATCAAAGACATCTCAAAAGCAGCCTGATGGTGATGAACCAAATGGAGCTCTGTTGTCCCCCCAGAAAGATGTAAAAACAGAATGTCCTGATTTTCTATGACAGGATTATTGATCAGGTCCGATGCAATCACAGGATCACTGACCAGGCCTGATGCAATCACTGGTAACTGGTTAGTAACGGGCTTAGCAGAAATCAGTGCCGCCATATAATGTCCGTCTTGATGAGAGGTCTCAATAAATGGCACACCTAAGCTATTGGCTATTGTTTTTCCAATCAGTTCACCTGCCTTAAAAACAGGCATATATGAACCTTCAACCGATCTAGGTTTAGTGGAAACTGCAACCCCTTTGATTTTTCTTGCGTAATGTGGCAGCTGTTGACTTACCCATATTTGCAAAACCTGCATATGTTGAAAGTAAGCATCTGACTGCCTAATGCCCTTATCCCCTGGCTTTACTTTAACAAGGGTACGTTCCTCAAAAACAATAACCCCATTTTCTAAAATACAGATGGACGTTGTGTAATTACTGGTATCAAAGGCTAGAATCATCAGAAAAATGCTTCAAAAATCCATTGATAAACTTAGGGGCTTCGTCATCACCATAGAGCTTTGCAATATCAATCACTTCGTTAACTGCCACTTTAAAAGGAACATCCGGTATAAACTTGATTTCTGTTAACGCTAAACGGATACACGCTAAATCAATTTTAGAAACTCGGTCAATGGTCCATTCTTGTAGTGTGTCAGTGATCAACTGATCAATGTGTTCTTGATTTAAGATAAAAGTATTCATCACCAATAATTGATAGTCACTCAGACCTTCAGAATCTTTTTCTTTTAATACAAACTCATTTAAGATATCCATTTGATAAAATAGTTCCATCAAACGTATGCGTTCATGGCGCCTACTCATAGGTTACTCCACTGGTATCCGACTGAAGATGCTTTGGTTCGCTTGGAATATTGACGCCAACCACATGGACATTGACAACTTTAACTAATAAACCTGTCATTGCTTCAACCGATTGTTTAACAGCATCTTGAATTTTCCAAGAAACATCAGGAATCCGTATACCAAAATCAACAATAATATTTAAGTCCAATTCAACAGTTTTTTCTTCTGCATTTACTTTGACCCCTTTTGCAGAGTTTTTCTTACCGAAAATCTCTGCAATGTCCCCAGCAATGCCTCCGGACAAACCTTTAACACCTTTGATTTCACTGGCTGCGATGTTAGCAATTGTGCCAACAACATCATTTGAAATCTTGACTTCACCAAATTCCATAGATGCCAATTGGTTGGTATCTGTCATGATAGTACCTCCAAGTTCTTCGTTATGATAGCAAAAATAGCCAGTCCGGCGACCATGAATGATCGCTCCCCGACTGGCTTTTGCGCACTAGCTTTATGCGTTTTCTTCTGTGGGTTGTTACTCGTTCACAGTTGGTGCTTCTTCTTCTTGTTTGACTTCTTCGTCATCTTCATCTTCTGTGATGACTTCAATCACTGTTTCGCAAGTTGGGCAAGTGATTTCAGTTTCACAAGCGCCATCATCAAAACCAGGATCGTCAATTAAAATTACTTCACCACATTCAGGACAAACGACTTCATCGTAATCAAGTTCTTCATCATCAAATTCATCGTCTTCAAAGCCGTCTTCATCTTCATAAAAATCATCTTCTAAATCGGCTAAGTCTTCGTCGATAGCTTCAATGTAATCGTCAATCTCGTTAAGATCATCACTAAGGTCATTAATCGATTCAGCTAAATCATCTAAAACGTCAATAATCGCAAGCAATAATTTACCTTTTTTTGAATCTTCGATCTCCATGCCTTCAGCTAAGCCTCTAAGATAAGATACGCTTTCATATAAATGGTTCATAATGCCCTCCTTGTGATTGTACTGGTGTGTTTGAACTAGCTTGATGGTACAGATGTCATCTATACTCGAGACAGGTATTCGCCTGTTCTAGTATCAATTTTAATGCGATCACCTTCGTTGACAAACAACGGAACGTTGATCACTGCGCCTGTTTCAACAGTCGCTTTTTTAGTGATATTTGATGCTGTATCACCTTTAATACCCGGCTCAGACTCTGTTACTAAAAGTTCAACAAAGTTTGGCGGTTCAACAGAGAAACACTTACCCTTGTAAAATTTCAACATAGCGCTGTCATTTTCTTTTATATAACGAATTGAATCTTCCACTTGATCGTGTGTTAGTGGAATTTGCTCGTAAGTTTCGTTATCCATAAAAAAGTAGATATCCCCATCAGCATATAAGTACTGCATGCTCTTTGTTTCAACATGGGCTTTTGGGAATTTTTCGTTTGGATTGAATGCTTCTTCGCGGATACTGCCATTTAATAAGCTCTTATATTTAGTACGTACAAAAGCTGCGCCTTTTCCAGGCTTAACGTGTTGAAAATCAATGACAACAAAAGGTGTACCATTAACTTCAAAGGTGACGCCTTTCCTAAAATCGCCTGCTGCTATCATGTTAATACCTCCATGTGTTTTTATAACAACTTATTATATCAAGCTTCACTCTAAAAATCTACTTTTATACGTTAGATTTCGTGTTTTTAACAAAATGAGATGAATCGTGGCGGGGTTGCTTGGAAACCATGGTAATGGAATCAATTAAAGCTTTCATAATATCCGCTTCAAATTGAATTCGCATCTCGTCAATTTTGCTCCAAGTCTCCCCAGCATCAGTCACTGTATAATGGGGTTTTAAGTTATTGAGTGCAATGGCTTTAATGTCTAAAAGACACTGTTCACAAACACAAATATCAGGAAAAGCTCTTAAAAGATTGGGCATAATGTGATCCACTGCAACTTCCATATAATTTTTTAAATGCATCACGTCTCTCCTTATACTCTAATTGAACAGTCCCAAATATAACTGAAATAGCTCATGGCCAAAAATAAACATTAGCCAAGCAGATAGGCAGATAAAAGGACCAAAAGAAATCATCTCTTTAAGTTGCTTCTTTGCACCTACTACCCACATGACAATCACGTAAAACAGGGCAATATAAAATGCGAAAAATCCAGTGATCAAAACCAGTTGCTTACCTTGAACTAAACCAACAGCTCCTAGTAAAAGTACATCTCCAAAACCAAATCCTTCTTTGCCATAAAACCACTTTGCCAGTAGATAAATAACCCCGTACATTGCAAATCCCAAAAGACCACCTAACAGATGATCCCATAGAGGTTGCTTCAAAATAAATAGTAGGATTAGGTGCGCTAAAGAAAACCCCCACAATACATTGTCATAGATATAGCGTGTAATCCCATCTACAATCCCAACAATCACCAGCATGGCCGTAAAACTAACCAGCAATATTTGAGCCATTAATTGATTGCTCATCTGAACAATTAGCTGATTGTCCACCTGAGAAACCTTTGGTAACCAGAGTCCTAAGACAGAAAATCCAATCACTAAAAAGACCGTAACAAGTCTCAGCAAATTCTGCTGAGACTTGTTCATCACGATAGCATCATCTTCTAAAACTAATTGCAGGGTCAATCTCATACTTAAATAAGAAAGTGCTGCAATTACAATTCCCAGTATCACACTATTTAACAAATTCATTAAACATGTACACGGCTTCTGAGCGTTTGAGAAGTCCTAGTTTATTCATTGAATAGCCTGATCTTTGGTATTTTTCATACAACATTTTAGTGGCTACTTCTGAAAAAGAGAAGTTTCGCATCAAGATATTAGATACTGCAATCTCAACCTCTTTAAAGGTAACAAGAGCATTGGGATTAAATCGATTCTGAGTATCTAAAGACATAAAACGCATACCCACAGCATATTTCACACCGTTTTGGTAGGACGCTGCTTTAGATAAATCAGTGATATTTAGAGTATTGGCTGGTGTAACAGTGCGATAACCCATTGTGCGGTATATCATATCCGCTAACTCACCACGGGTGATGGCATCATTGGGTCTAAAGAAATCTCCAGAACCAATATGCCCTCTTCTAATACTGGTGATGACATCTTTAAACGCCCAGTTAAAAGCCAAGTCCCTAGGGGTTTTGTAGTCGTTGTCAATAAAGATGGCATACTGACCACCACTATATATACCAATAGGAATATTGATACTGACCTTATCAGCAGTTTGAATAGTCGGTACATAAAGCCACTTACCGTAGCGCCATTCGTACACCCCTACCCGTTCGCTGCCTTCAAAATCAAAGCTGATGTTGATAGGCTTGTACAGTCTCACATTACCTGAAGGGTTGCCAATGGTCACTCTGTATTGATGTGACACTGGCTCATATTGCGTGTTATTGCCATTGAAGCTATTTTGAATCCAATGAAAACCAACAAAGGTATCTTCGTAGATTGCACCTTTGGGTATGGCTATTTCTGCTGATTTAAATATTTTTTCAGATGGCGAACCACTGATGACTTCACCATAGACCCGATCCACTTGAATTCTCGCTTCGTTCATGCTGACTAATGTGTAGTTAATATTTTTGAGCTCGATGTTGGTGTTGAGTTTTTGATAAGCTGTTGTGTATAGTTTTCTAAACTCATCAATAAACGTTTCTGTAAAAATCTTCTTATAATCAGCATTTTCCCTATCTAATCGGTAGCGGGTTTCTAGGGCGCTTTTTTTAATTAGCTCATCATAGGCCCGACTCCAACTGTTAGAAAGATTTCTGACAATATCAAGGGATGCCATATAGGCCGATTCTGCAGTTGCCAATGCTTTACCATCAGCTACGGCATTGGTTCTAGCTGGTTGGGATGCTGCATAGTTGGCATTTCTGTAGGCAGTGTTGTAGCTGGCTTCGTAATTTAAACGATAAGCATCAAAAAATGCATTTAAGTATCCAGTGTTGTTTTCAAAATTCAACCGATATTTTGATATTAGTGTTTCTGGGCTAGGGTAATCTCTAATCCACTGGCTTATAATTCCTTGCCTTTGGTCTTTAAATCCCGCTGCAGTTCCATCAGATTTCCCAAGGGCTCCCCCATGATCTTTACCCTCAGTTTGCGAG
Source organism: uncultured Fusibacter sp. (assembly GCA_964522015.1). GTDB lineage: Bacteria > Bacillota > Clostridia > Peptostreptococcales > Acidaminobacteraceae > QQWI01. The sequence goes on from CAZFST010000021.1 coordinate 33,086, forward strand.
AGCAAAGCAGGGTCCACGACAACTGGAGCCGCAGGTGCTGCCGGCGTAGTCGGAACAGTACCATAAGCAACAGGAAAACTCATAATGAATATAAAGATACATAACCACAGCAGTTTGTTTAATTTCGTCATCATTGGTCGCCTCCTAAATCGGGGAGCAAGACTTTGAGTTCATCTAAGATGACTTCAGCCACAAGTTGTTGGTCAAATCCTGTACCTTCAAAGAAAATCCGTTTGATGACAAATGGGTAGTTTATTTCTTTTGGGAGAGGTGCTTCAATCTCTTGCCATCCCGTAGGGGTTAACTCCAACGCAAAAGTAACATCATATGATTTACCCACTGAGTCCACTAATTCTGCGCCAATGCGGTGTTTCAAATTAACCTCTGAATAAACAGATAATGCAAGGGCAGTACCTTGATCTGACACTAAAATAGGTGACTGATCAAATACAACGCTAGCCGTATTGACTTTTCTTGGTTCAACAAAATTATAATTCAATTTCAAACCGAAACTGCCATTAGTCCGCACTGATGTTCTTGATGCAGAACCCACAATTGAAGGTTTATCACCAATAAAGAAATAGCTGAAATCTTCAAATGAAGAAATCATTTTATTAGGCTGAACTTCTTCCATGATATCCGTTTCAGAATCACTTTCATCCCCGCCCAAATCAATGGGTTCGGTTGGTTCTGGAGTTGGAATAACAAAAGTTTCGTAGGGTAAAAACACATCTGAAACTGCAGTCCGCTTAGACAATTCTTTGAAATAGGATTTTAATTCTGCATCGATTAATGCGATTTTTGGTAAACCATAAAAATCAATGGTAATAACGCCATTCAAAAGTCCTTCTGTATTACTGGTGATATTGACACTTTGGAGAACCATTTGTTTAGGGTACTTATAGAGATTGTACATAAATGCTTCTAAATCACTGTAATAACCCTCATACTGAACAATAGCCGTAATGGTATTCAGTTGTGTTACAAGGGGGTCGATTGGTGTACCATCTGGATTTAATCCGGTTGTATTGACCGGGGCAGGTGCAGCCACAGGTGTTGTTCCTTGACTTGCAGGAGCATTTGGGTCAGTCACAGCTGCATTTGGCGCAGCAGGAACCGGTGCGTTTGGATCCACCGCGGTTCCTGTTGCCGCTGTTCCGAGGGATTCTTGAAGGCTGGTAGCAGCATCAGAAAGTGGCCCAGAAATAACAGCGAAAGTGATACCCTTAACATTTAAGGATGTTCCCTCCGCTAGTTCATTGATGGTCATCACTAACTCTTCTTGATATAAATCACCATAATAGCGCTGTGAAGCCTTTAAAAGTTTTTCTGTTGCAGCTTCAATATTACTGACCAGAGTAGGCGCAATGTCTATCCGCCTTTGGATATCACTTCGCTCCATGGCAACAATGGCTTGATTATCTTGTAGGGCTTTCAATTTCTCTGTTTGAGGTACAAATATAAACCAATAATAAGCCGCTACAAATGCGACAAGCCCAAGTAAAATGAGCAACTGAATATCTCTTTTACTTATTTTCATTTGGGACCTCCAATTTGAATGTCGCATTGATGGTAAAGATATAATTGCCTTGATCTTCAACAATACTAGGAACAAATACATCAGAAAAACGATCAACTTTTCTCAGTTGATGCTGGAAGAGAGCAATGGACTGGTAACTATCTGAGTAACCGGAAATAATCACTTGGTTAGCAGTTAGGTTCATGGCCGATATATACACGTATTCTGGTACCTGCTGATTGATTAGGTCAAATAGACCAACCTGTAACTGCCCTTTGACGGACATAATCAGCTCAAATACCGACAAATCACTGGTGATACTCTCGAGTTTTTGATAAACAAGTGTCTGTTCATCAATCGCTGCAATTTTCTCCCTCACATCAGGAGAATCGATAAATTGTCGATTAAGATCAATCTCCCCCTGAGTCACTGCCTTTTGCCCCATATAATCAAACTGCAAATAAACAATCACAAGGAAAACCGTCGAGAACAAAATCAACCAAACCAAACGACTATAATTGGGTTTTACAGGAGGATCCAGATAGGGTTCGAAAAAATTAAAATCCAACATGTCTTCCTCCTAATGCCTAATTAAAGCGCCAATGACATTGACGAATTTTGTAGGCGACTCCTGCACATTTTTAAGCTGCAGGGCTGAATACGCTGAAACATCAAACAAGTAACAAGGGATATCTAATCGATCCTGAACAAACCGATGAAAATCTTTATTCAAGGTAGCGCCACCATAAAGGGCGATTTGATCGATGCGATAATCCATGGACCGAGACATATAGTACTTAAAAACTTTATCCACTTCATCTAAGCACATATAGAGATAATCAAAAGTATCATGTACTGCATGGGTCCGCTTTTGATCTTCAGCTGAGAGATTTGCTTCATCTAGAGCAATTCCATCTGCAGCGTCATTAAAATGATGGACTTCATGTAAAGTTTTAATGGCATCATAGGCCTTTTTTAGGGACAACATGCTGTCTTCACTAAAGCCTAATCGCTTGGTTTCTACATCTTTTAATTCAATTTCCATGTTAGCAGCAATGATTTGATCTACACCAGAGACACCTAAACGTAGAATCCTATTAAAGCGGTTAACATCCCCTTCCATAATATTTATATCAATACGTTCATAGCCAAAGTCTATAAAAGCTGTGGTTTTCAGAGTTTTTTCTTGAGCAAAAGGATTATCTTTTCCTTGAGTTTGATGGGGATTACCACCAGATCCATACTTGATTAAGTGTACTAATTTGCCAAGAGCATTGGAATGAATATCCATCACAAGGGGGGTTAATCCCACCGCTTTTAATAAATCAAAATGGGATTTTGCCATCTCAACAGGCATGGCACCTAAGAGAATCTGACATACTTCCTTTTCCCCTTGGGTCTCTTCTCCCATAATTTTATACTGCAACACATAATTATTCACATCTATAGGTAGATATTGACCGACTTCATAGGTGATTAAATCAATCATATCTTGAGCTTCAACTTTAGGAATAGTCATTTCTCTTTTGATAATGTCAGTGCTTTCAATGGTCAGAACGACTTCTTTTTCTTTGACCTTATGCTGTTTCAAGCTCGCTATAATCAAGTCTCGCATAATGATATTGTCTCTAATTAAACCGTTTTCGTATGTACCCAGTGGCAAAGGGGTTAAAAATAGTTGATTCACACGGACTTTACCACCCTGGTAAATCCCCACTGCAAACTTGATGCTATGGCTACCAATATCCATTGCCAAGTAAGTTTTCGGTTTGCTTTTCTTCTTCTTAACCACCATTGTTCCCCCTGTGACTGCCTTTTTTTGGTTATTACAGCGTTGCTTTTAACATACCTTCGCGGTCCATGGCATATTCAAACAGCGTTTCGCGATCAATCACATTCTTTAAAAAAAGATTTTTGAGATTATCATCAAAGGTTTGCATGCCAGACCTCTGACCTGTTTGAATAAATGTATGAAGTTGATGGACTTTATTTTCTCTAATCAAATTCCGTATGGCCGGTGTCATAACCAAACTTTCCACCGATGCAACTCGACCATTTCCAAGCCTTCTTGGCACAAGTCGTTGGGCAAATACAGCCATTAAAGAATTAGCAAGTTGCACCCTGACTTGTTGCTGATGATGGGATGGAAAAACATCGATAATCCGTTCAATGGTTTGGTAAGCATTACGAGTATGAAGGGTTGCTAACACCAAATGGCCTGTTTCAGCAGCGGTTACAGCGGTTGAAATGGTTTCTAGGTCACGCATTTCTCCTACTACAATCACATCAGGATCTTGTCTTAAACCCGCCCTAAGCGCTTCCGTAAAAGATGTACAATCCCTTCCAATTTCTCGTTGAGTCACAATACTCTTATTACTCTGATGGATATACTCGATGGGATCTTCTATGGTTAGAATATGGCAATTTTTTGTTTTGTTAATCTGGTCTACAATTGAAGCGATTGTGGTGGTCTTTCCGCAACCAGTTGGTCCTGTTACCAGGACCAATCCAGATGGAAAATTCGCCACCCGTTCAATGGTTTCTGGGAGTTCAAGTTCTGCAATTGTTGGAATGCGCTCATTGATAATACGGCACGCTAAACCGATATGGTCACTATACCGAAACACATTAATTCTAAAAATATGGGCATCTGGTATTCTGTAAGCCAAATCCACTTGACCTTTACTCATTAAAGTTTGAAACTGTGCTTCAGATAAAATCGTTCTGGCATAAGTTAGGGTATCTTCACTGGATAAAGCCCGTGTCTCCAAAGGGGTTAGTACCCCATTGATCCTTACGGTTGGTGGGTTCCCAACCGCAAGGTGGACATCTGATGCATATAGATCTGCTGCTTTTGATAGAATCTGAATGATGTTCATACATTCTCCCGATGTCGTTATTCTAATACACGTAAAAAATCAATTGTCACATCGCCAGAAGTTGCTTGCCAAGAAGGGTATATCCTCAATTGCGATATAGCACCAGACCAATTAATATCACTACTCATATCAAGATAAATATCCTGCAAGGTGCCATTATTAATCATGGTGAATGCTTTATAGTACCAACTTCCTAATTTGTAGTATTCTAAATATGCCGTAGCATTATTTCCCGTTGATGCCATGCGAATATGCAGACGTTTGGCATTGTTTGCATCTATAGCAAGGCCAGTGTCAGAAATAATATGTTGATCAGTATACGACTTGCTACCATCAATGGTTCCTTGAATCACCCCACTCGAAAGATGATTTAATCCTGAGACACCAACGCCTGTGCTCCATCCCTCTGACGATGTTGAAAATTCAAAGCCCTTTTTCACGAGCCACTTTGTCATAAGATACTGATTTACATACAAACGCTCATCTTCCGATAACGCTCGATTGAAAATAAGAATTTCTGCTATCCTCCCTGTTAAGAAACTACTCGTACCATTTGCAGTCGCACCAATTACAACATTATTAGCTTGTAAAGCTGCTGCACCTTTACTATTGTGCGAAAGACGTTCAACACCATTAATCCAAAATTGATGTATATTGCCATTCAAACGTGTTGTATGCAAATTAAACCTATTGTTACCTATTGAACGATTAGTTGAATTACCACGTATCACTTGAGCAAAATCATTATCATACATGCCCATTGCATAGGTAGCCGAACCGCCCCATCCCCCAGATTTCCCTAATATAGTACGAGTACCAGACCCATTTTCAACTTGCGCAACTGAAAAAACAGAAAAATCAGCCGTGTTGTTTGCGTAAAAATTAACTGTATCGAGAGTTTGCTGGTTGGATGTTAAAAACTGAGAATAAAATCCGTTAAATGAAATGACATCTTTATTAGCTAGTCCTTTAGTTATTACGATGGGTTGTCTGTCAGTGATACCCTGTGTGAAATCATTGCTAAAAGAAGATAGATCTGTCCACTCAGATACTTGATTTCCTGAAACAACTTTAGCTTCACTTGCATCTAGGTGAAGGACTAGTCCTGCTGGTAATAATGACCCTGAAATGACATTAATAGTTGAAGAATCTTGTTCACCACTATCAACATTTGTTGCTGTGATTATAGCAGTTCCAGTTTTCAGCCCCAGATATTGACCATTTAAATCAACTGAGGCGATTGTATTATCATCAACAGACCAGATAACGCTCTTATTATCAGCATCTGCAGGTAAAATAGCTGCCAAAAGGGTTCCAACTTCACCAATTTTGATAGTAACCTCATCAGGAGTCACTGTCACTGAGTTCACCGGAATTATAGGTGTAACAGTTACAGTTAAACTACATGTCTTGGTTGTGTCAGACGTTGCTCTACCAGTCAAGACAAAACTTCCAGGGACACTGGTATTAATAGTCCCTGTCCAAGTAACTGGTACATGTTTATCTGGTCCAAAAGCCATAGCTGCAAGTACAGTTGTAGGTGGTGTGTAAGTTAAATTTTGTTTGATGCTATCAGAAGAGTTGTATAGACTATTAATGACACCAATCAAATCTAGCGGAACAAATTTTTCTTTAAGATAATCTTCAACAGCGGTTTGATTTGAAACAGTCATTGCTCCTCTGTAGATAACTAATTCTGCAATCTTCAATGGATCATCACCAATTGTGATGCTATTACTATTAGATGTATACTGCTGTTTTACCAATCTCCAACCGTTCCCAATCGCACTGCCTGTTGCTCCAATGGTAGTAGCGCCGTTCACAAGGATATTATTAGTTTCAATTCCTTTTACAACAGCAAAAACTGTAAGCGTTTGACCTGATAAACCTGAATGAGCAACTTGTAGATATCGGTTATTGTCACATTCGACATATTGCCCCACAAAATCACCACCGATGGGCTCCTCTCTAAGGAAAGGCATACGGTTAGTATTGGTCTGTAACCCGTTTTTAGCATTTTGAGATAAATCTATCCACTTTTCTACTAAAGTATTCGTACCGCTGATTTCAACCTCTGATGATGCTTCAGGATTAATCAATGATCCATCCAAGTGAAGCATGATATCGCTACTTACAATAGGAAGTCCTGAAATGTAAATTGGGGTACTCACAACCATATCTCCCAATTTACCAATCTTTGATGATGGGGTTGCTGTGAATACAATGTGTCTTCCACCATAAGGCGTCACATCAGCAAGTGTATTGAGATTAGTTGTGGAAATGAGCCTATAGTCATCAGGAAATTTCGGGTATTTAATTCCCATTTCAATTTCTGCAGGACTACTACTAGAGGGCATGTTAAAACCAGCACGGGAAACATACCAGTAATAAGAATTGACCATAAAATGAGAAGAAGTCGCCGGATCAAGAGTAAAAGAACCCAATATTGATGTGGTGCTTGTTGCATAGGCATTTTTGACCGGAGTCCCCGATGTGCGTAATGACGCTGAAACACTTGTTAAGATTGGAACAGGAAGCTCAGGCGGTCTCGTGCTTGCAATTAGTGTAAAAAGTCTATTTGTACCCCTAACATGGGTGACTTGCTGCAATTGTATAGTGACACCAGCCTCAAAAACATTATTTATTGTCACTAGACTGGTCAAATTGTTACGAGTGTTTTCAATAATCGTTTCCATCTCTCTTTGCATTTCAAATGCTTCCGAAGTTATTTGTTCATTTCTTTCTAAAAACCGAATATTCGAAGCCATAGCTGCAAGCAGTGAGGCTGCGATAATACCAATAATTGCAATCGACACAATAACTTCAACGAGTGACAGACCTTCATATTTTCTCATCTTATCCTTCACTCCTTCCGCTTTTTTTACAATTTCGGCCCTCGGACGTGCCAAAGGTCTTTCATAATATCAGCTTTAATTTCCGTAAAAACCGCATCTAAATCTAAACTGTCTGTAAATTTATAAACACTTGTTGACGTAGCGCCCGCTGCATTGGCAATTTTTTGAACACTAGCAAGTTCGCTACTTAGTTCTGAGAATCCTATCACATAAACTTTAGTCTTTGCTTCTTTTATTTTTGCCCCAATCAACTCTACATAGCGATCGGTTTCAACCCGCTCTTCACTACCATGACCTATAATGCCAGCATCATTCCAATTTGATGGCCTATTAAAGTTAGATACATGACCATCATCTTGTTTGTACTTTGAATCTCCAACACCACCAACCGATGTTGCCATAGTTGTTATACCGTCAACTAAAATTATCATATAATCTTTCGTTGAAAATTTACTGCCATAGTTGGCCATTGTTTTAACATTGTTCTTAAAAAATTCATTGCGATAGTATGCGCGCCGCATGCCATCACCAGTATTTGTTCCCCCATCAGCTATCATTCCAGTTACTAAGTTTTTAAGGGCTGTCCGTTGAGTAGCATTAGTGACTCTATAAAATTGATGTGAAGCATTTGAGGTGCTTGATTTTGTATCTGGCGAATTTGCTGAAGTTGAAAAGGGAACAAGTGCTATTTCAATATTATCTTCCTTACCAAACTCATTAATCATACCCTCAACCACTTCACCAGAAGTTTTTGTATATCCATTCAGAGCATTTTTTACTTTTGTGATGCGTTGCTCAAGGACAGGCACATTTGAAGTCTTAGATTTATTAAGGTTCCAAGCCATGCTACCAGAAGCATCCATTACCATGGTAATGACACCAACAATCTGATCTTCCGGCCTTTCTTCAGCTCGAAATGCTATAGCAACTGCGGCTTGTAATGGAGTACCTCTATCAACTACTTGCAAAGCATTTAACACTTCTACTTCAGACTCTATCGCAACAGTTGCTGTATTTGATAACGTGTTTGTTGCAATAATTCTAAAGGTAACGATTTGATCATTGGTTGTTGATTTTACAAAAGTCATATTATATTGGATGTTAGCCCGAGCAGGAATTACAACATCTCTCCAATGTCTTAGTTCCATAATACCCATTCCGTTTAACCGCTCTTCGTAAGTAAACTTTATCACTTCAGTGTTGTCAGGACTCAATCCATAATAATTCCATCCGTCCGTCAAATTCGCTTCAAAAAAACGGCCTTCGGGTATTGTGAATAGAGCCGATGAAAATCTCAAAATATCATTCGTTTCCGTTGACGCAATACGCATTGCTGAATTTAGATTGTATTTTTCATTTGTCACTAATTGAGCCCTAGAAAAATTCCACAGCAAATTCCCACTCATTCCCAAAACCAAGAAAATTAAAGCCATTGAAACAATCAGTTCTACAAAAGTAAATGCAGCTCTTCTGTTTTTCATATGCACTCCTTTCACCGAATGTATGAATTATTGTTTTTCCCTTATTATGTTACTGTGATTGTTAGGATCAATTCGCATTATATTTGTCACTTGAGTTGCAGATCCCTCTAAACGACCTACAGACGTCACTTGAATCCATCTCTTTCCAGATAATGTTACATTACCAATCGTCACATCAACCGATCCGACTCTGACACCTGCATCCATAATAACTTGGTTATATGACACATTCGCTTTAGTACTTATGAATGTATCAATATACCTCCCCGCCCCTAATGGCGCCATTAATGCCGCATAACCAATATCAATACCTGATAGGGAAATATAATGTGCACGTAAATGTTCCTTTTGCGAAACGGCTTCGTTTGTATCCTGTGTAATGATTGACATGACACTTATAAACATCACCGTTGCTACAACAAATAAAATAATGACCCACAAGAGGGCAGATCCTTGTTTTCTTTTTTTCATTTTTCCCCCTCCAGTTAAAAAACTTTTATCATCCCACCAACAGATAAATTATCTGCTCGTGGGATGGCATAAGCCATCCGTACTCCTTAAATCCTAACTATTACTTTAATGCATTCAAACTAAATAAAAAAAGACGATTTGTATTTTGCATCAAGGTGCAGGTGCAGGAGAAATGACAGCTACTGCGCCACCTGCGCCTATTTGAATTGTAATAGGGACAGTACCTGCAACAGTTACATTACCAGTAAGAGTTTCCATCGCAGCTTCAGTCGCTGCTGTTCCAGTTACGGTTGCAGCAAATGTCCAAGCGCCTGCTGTAGAAATTGAAATATTACCAGTACCAGTAATTTCGCCATTAGCAATTAGCAAAGCAGCAGCATTTCTGACTTGAACAGCTGTTTGTCGGTCCGCTTGCGCTCTAGCTCGGTTTTGGAAACCCAAAACTTGCGGTACTGCGATAGAAGCCAGTATACCCAAAATAACAATAACAACAATTAGTTCGATCAGTGTGAACCCGCTTTTCCTTTTCTTTTTCAAAACTTTCATCATTTGTAAAACCTCCTATTTAGTTAATTTCTATGTTCAATGCGTTACTTTACTCCACTGTTTTAAGCATACCAAACATGGGGAGCATCATAGCAACGACAATAAAACCAATAACAACAGCCATTACAACAATCATGACCGGTTCTATCAAGCCCACCATGCGGCTGATTGAGCCTTCTAACTCTTCGTCATAAAAATCAGCTGTTTTTTCAAGCATTTCTTCTAACGCACCCGATTCTTCGCCAATGCTTACCATGGAAATCATCATTGGTGGAAAAACACCAACTGATTTAAGACGACTACTAATAGTAGAACCTTTTTTTATATCTTCAATTACGATTGTTATGCCAGAAATGACAACTTCATTACCCGTTACATTCGCAGCGGTTTCAAGGGCTTGTATCACTGAGATGCCACTGGCTAACAACGTTGAAAATGTTCGAGTAAAACGAGATGTGGCTATTTTAGCAATAGAAGATCCGATTACCGGTATCTTTAATAGCAACTTTTGTATCCTGAACTTCACAGCTTTGTTTTTAAACAACTGATTCATTCCGAATACAACGCCTGCAACCCCCGCAATAATCAAATACCAATATTTCACTATTATATCCCCTGCGGCTATTACAATTTTGGTTGGCATTGGTAGTGGTATATCTGTTCCTTCAAACATACCTACAAAAGTCGGCATGATAAATACAAGTAAAAACGTCACAACAAAAACTATTAAAACACTTAACACCATTGGATACATCATGGCACCTTTGATTTTGCCGTTGATGCGTTCTTCTTTAATGTAGTGCTCAGACATACGTTCAAGAACGCTATCTAGGTTACCTGTCATTTCACCGGCCTCTACCATACTGACAAGAAGGCTTGGAAATACTTTTTTGTGTCTTTTCATGGCCGTGGAGAGAATTTCGCCCTTTTGCACCATGTTCACCATGTCTTTAACCGTTCCCCGAATGGTTTTGTTTTCTGTTTGATTCATTAAAACATCCAAGGCGGTGATTAAAGGCATACCGGCATGTAGCATGGTGTGGAGCTGTTTACAAAATATGGCGATATCTTTGACCTTCACTTTCGGTTGAAAGAAAGATAAATTAGCCAAATCTTGTCCTTTAGTTTCTTCAATCCCAATTTTCACAGGGGTATGACCCTTAGAGCGAATCATTTGAACTACTTCTTCTTTTGATTCTGCCCGATAATTGGTGGATAAGATCTTGCCGTCTAGATCGATTTCTTTACACTGATAAGTGGATGTCAACTGCATCACCTCCTAAGTAGTATTCCACTAATCTAAATGCGACTTGATTGCAGCCCCGTTTAGTCTCCTATTAGTAGAATCCGATTTGTTTCATGACTTGCTCCACATCAACAGCGTACTTTTTAAGGGTACTTTGGTCGATGATTCGTCTTCTATACAGGTCTAAAAGCGATGCGTCCATGGACTGCATCCCAAGATGGGAACCGGTTTGTATCACCGTTTGCATCTGATGGGTTTTGCCTTCTCTGATAAGGTTACGTATGGCGGGTGTTGCAACCATTACCTCAAGGGCTACCGCTCTCCCTGATCCATCAGCTTTGGGCATCAGTTGCTGTGAAATTACAGCCTCTAATACCGAAGCTAATTGAACCCTAATTTGTTGTTGCTGGTGGGGCGGAAAAACGTCTATAACGCGGTCTATGGTTTTGGCTGCTCCCACAGTATGCAGTGTGGACAGCACCAAATGTCCTGTTTCTGCTGCTGTGATGGCAGTTGAAATGGTTTCTAAGTCTCGCATTTCGCCTACTAGTATCACGTCTGGATCTTGTCTGAGTGCCGAACGTAGGGCTGCGGAGAAACTGTTTGAATCCTGTCCGATTTCCCTTTGATTCACAATGCTGCTATGATGCTTATGCAAATACTCAATGGGATCTTCTATGGTGATGATATGATCGCTTTTGGTGCGATTCATATGGTCAATCATTGAAGCTAAGGTGGTTGACTTACCACTGCCTGTAGGCCCTGTAACCAGTATTAAACCACGTTGCTTTTGGGTCAACTCTTTTATAATAGGTGGTAATGTAAGGCTTTCCATTGAAGGCACATCCAATGTCACAACCCGCACCGCCATACTGTAAGTGCCTCGCTGCTTAAAGACATTAACCCTAAAGCGGCCAAGTCCTGGGTTTGAATACGAAAAATCCAGTTCTCCAGAGTCTTCAAATCGAGCAATCTGATCAACAGTCATCATATCTTGAATAATGGCTCTTGTATCATCGGGCATCAGCTTGTGTTGAGTTAATTGAATCAACTTACCATTTACGCGTATCATAATAGGCGAAGCCACAGTGATGTGAATATCTGACGCACGGGCATCAACGGCCCGAGTCAGGATGTCAATAATGTTCATTTAGCCTCCTTATTCATCATAACTGTAAGTGACGCGTAACATTTCATCTATGGTTGTTTTACCAGCCAGCACCAGATCCCGACAAGAATCTTGGAGGGTTTTCATACCCTTTGCAATAGCCATATCTTTAATGACTTCAGAAGTTGCTCCTTTGGTCATCACTGCACGAATATCCCTATCCACCAACAAAACTTCGTGGATGGCGGTTCTTCCAAGGTAACCTGTGTGATTGCAAGCATTACAACCAGGTCCTTTTCTAAGCATTACGTTATCTAACTCACTGATTTGAAGGGCTTTTCTGGCAGCTAAATCCGGAACATAATCTGCGGTACATTTAGGACAGTTTTTTCTGACCAAACGCTGAGCAATAATCCCAACGGTTGCCGTTGCCACTAAGAAGGGTTCAATCCCCATATCAACAAGCCTTGAAAGAGAACTGGCCGTATCATTTGTGTGCAGTGTAGAAAGCACCACGTGACCTGTAATCGCTGCTCGAATGGCAATCTGGGCGGTTTCACTATCCCGTATCTCACCCACCATCACAATGTCTGGATCTTGTCTTAAAATCGACCGAAGTCCAGTGGCAAAGGTGAGGCCAGCCTTTGTATTAACCTGCACTTGATTGATACCCTCTTGGCGATACTCTACAGGATCTTCCACCGTGATAATATTGCGGTTCACCTGATTAAACTCTTTCAAAATTGCGTATAGCGTAGTGGTTTTACCACTACCCGTAGGCCCCGTAACCAAAATGATACCTTCTGGAACCTTCAACATCTTGGTAACCCGAGCCAAATTATGGTCCGTAAATCCTAACTGCTCTTTAGAAATCACCACATTACTGCGATCCAGTAAACGAATAACAATTTTTTCCCCATATACGGTTGGAAGTATCGATATCCGCATGTCAATTGGGACACCTTCTATCACGGCTTCCACGCGACCGTCCTGAGGGATGCGACGTTCGGAGATGTTCATTTTGCCCATAATCTTGATTCTTGTGACGATGGCAGAGTGAGTATTTTTAGCGGGTGTTAAAACCTCCCGAAGCTCACCGTCAATACGGTAGCGGATGCGGACATTTTTTTCAAAGGGCTCAATATGAATATCGCTGGTTTTGGATTTAACCGCTTGGGTGATGATATTATTAACCAGGCGCACCATCGGTGCATTGGTAACATCTTCGTCTTCTTGACTGGCAGTTTCTTCTTGGAAATTCCCTTGGGCGCTGTATTCTTCAACAGCACGTTCGGCTAAATCTGTGGTGTCATAGTATTTTGAGATGGTTCTGTCAATATCTTGTTGAGAACTGATGACGATATCTAGCTCAAAGCCTGTTGCGATGCGAATATCATCCTTGGCGATCATGTCAAGGGGATCTGCCATGGCCACTAAGAGACGGTTGTTTTGAAAGGCGATCGGAATGGCTTTGTGTCTATTAGCAAGACTTTCGCTAATAAACTTTGGCACTTTTGGGTCAATATAATAGGTGTTGAGGTCCATGTACTGGATACCAAACTGAAGCTCTAACACAGTATAGAGTTGCGCTTCTGTAATCAACTTGTTGTGAATCAGTACCGCACCGAGTTTCATGCCAAGGACTCTTTGCTCGCTCAGGGCTTGCTGCAACTGAGCTTCGTTAATAATTCCTTGTTCTATAAGTATATCACCTAAACGCTTTTTTTTAAACATGTCAGGACCTCATAATGGCGAATTTTAGCGATTTTTTGATGTTATTTTCGTTATTTTCAGTATGTTTCTTAAGTTCTATTGCAATGATAAAATACGAATCCATTCAAGATAAAAAAGACTTGATAAATAGATCCCAATTGCCAGGAATGGTCCAAAAGGAATGCCGTCTGTCATCTTTTTTTTGCCCGTTAAAAGCAATACAAGTGTGACCAGGCCACCAAATACAAAAGCTACCAAATAGCTAAAGATAACGGCCACCGGCCCAATTAAAGGCCCAACCGCGGCCATTAATTTCAGATCACCGCCACCCATGGCCTGCACCTTAAACAGAGCACCCACCGCCATGATAGCGAGCATCACCCCGGCGCCAATGGCAAAACCCCAGATGGCGCCCTTAATGGAAAGACCCCCTGTTGCGCAATTGGCCACAGCCAATACCGCAACCCCGATATTCAAGGCATTGGGTATAATGCTGTGGTCAAAATCAATCATCGCAATGCATATTAGCATAGAACTCAGGGCCATTAGAATCATCGCCTGAATTGTAAAACCATACACTGAGAATACACCTAAATATAATACGGCATTCAACAGCTCTATACTTGGATAGCGCCACGAAATTTTCGTGGCGCAGTAGCGGCATTTGCCCTTTAAGAACAAAAAGCTCAAAACAGGCACTAAATCAAAACCATTTAAGGTATGCTGGCAAGCGCCACACCTAGAACGGGGCTTAACGATACTTACCCCCAAGGGCAATCTGTAAATCACAACATTCAAGAAGCTGCCAATCACCAGTCCAAACAGTGCTACAAAGCCATTTAACACCAACATCAATGGACTCCCCCTACCTAACATAAGATACCGCTTCTTTTAAACACAAAAAACCAGGCAAAGACCCGGTTACGCCACTTCATCCTCGCAGTATAGGCGTCCATATACAACTGCGGTTCATCTGATATCATTTTTAATTGCCACTATATGTAGTTTTAATTCTATTCAATCACTTTCTTAATTGTAAGCAAATTTCGTCGTGAAATCAAGCTATTTTGAGAATTTAACAACATTTTGGCAAAAAATATCAATATTAATTTATTGACATATACCACAAGAGGTGGTGCGACCTCAAAACGATCTCTCACCACCTCAGTTTACCACCCTTAGTTTGATTTGATTAACTAAATCACCTTTTATATCCTTGGATACTTTTTACGCTTCAATAATCCTAGCGCGAATGGTTGCCACCATCACATCCACTGCCACTCGGTTAAAGCCACCCTCTGGAATAATAATGTCTGCATACTTTTTACTCGGCTCAAGAAACAGTTCGTGGGCTGGTTTTACCGTCAACAGGTACTGATCGATAACAGAATCAAGGGTTCTACCACGTTGCTCCATATCCCGCTTGATTCTTCTGATTACCCGGAGATCTGCATCTGTATCTACAAAAATCTTAATATCAAGCATTTTTCTAAGGCGAGCATCTTCAAGGAGCATGATGCCTTCCACAATGATGATATCCCTAGGCTCAACCCGATAACTCTTTTTGCTTCTTGTATGTTCCGAAAAATCATACTGGGGCTTATCAACTGCTTTACCATCTTTTAGTGATTGGATATGTTCAATCAAAAGATCCGTATCAAAAGCAAGAGGATGATCATAATTGGTTTTAACCCGTTCCTCCATGCTAAGGTGACTCTGATCTTTATAATAGGCGTCCTGTTCAATAATGGCGATTCTCTTTTCTGGCACCGACTCAAAAATAGACATGGCTACCGTACTTTTACCAGAACCAGACCCTCCTGTAATACCAATCACTAATGGTTTCATCGATTAAGCATCCTTTCTTTTTCGCAAAATATCAAACGGTTTAACAGGTTGATCCATCTTAATGGAAATGGTTTGTTGGGCATGGGGAGCAACGTCAATCATCTGACCTTTACTGTCAAACATCTCATTAACCACTTGCTCATAAGCAAAGTAGTTTGGCCCCATCACTTCAATCTCATCCCCTTTAAAAATACGATTGCGCTGTTCAATCACAGCAAGACCAGTATTTTCATCGTAGGATTTGACCAAACCGATAAAATCGTATTCCCTCACATAAGCTGACGATGTGTAAAGTTGAGATTCAATCCCCGCTTTTTCGTTGTAAAAACCAGTGGTAAACTCCCGATGGCTGGCCTTTTGGATTTCCTCTATCCAAAGGGGGTCAAAGCGGTAATTTTCAGGATCTTGATAGTACCGATCAATGGCCTCTCTGTAAACGCGGACGATGTTCGCGACATAGTAGACACTTTTAGAGCGACCCTCAATTTTCAAACTTGATAGCCCAGAATTAATGAGATCAGGTATAAATTCAATCATACAAAGATCTTTTGAATTAAAGAAATAAGTCCCATGCTCATCTTGTTCAATAGGAAAGTATTCCCCAGGTCTTTTTTCTTCCACCAGCGAGTATTTCCACCGGCATGGATGAGAACATTCCCCTTTATTGGCATCCCGAGCTGTCATGTAGTTAGAAATCAAGCATCTGCCAGAATAAGAGATACACATAGCACCATGGACAAAGGACTCAAGCTCTAGGGTTTCCGGGGTTTTCTCTCTAATGGTTGCAATTTCTTCAAAGGAAAGCTCCCGGGCCAAGATAACCCGCTTAATCCCCTGTTGGTGCCAAAATGCAGCACTCATATAATTGGTATTATTGGCTTGGGTACTTAAATGGACCTCAGCCTCAGGCATTTTGCTCTTTAAGAACATCAATGTGCCCGGGTCTGACAAGATAAAGGCATCAAAGGGTAGCTCTTTAATCATCTCGATGTATTCTTCTAAGGCGTCAAGGTCTTCGTTATGAGGGATAATGTTTAAGGTCAAAAACACCCGTTTACCTCTGCTGTGTGCAAATTCAAGGCCTTCAAGCATCTGTTCCTTTGAAAAATTTCTGGAGCTGGCCCTAAGGCCAAAAATCTCACCACCGATATAAACTGCATCGGCTCCATATAAAATGGCAAATTTCAATTTATCTAAGTCCCCTGCCGGGGCTAAAAGTTCAATTTTCTTCATCTGAAATCCTTTCAATGATGGGTTAAGTGTTAATCAGGTATGATTTAAGTGTCAAAATTCAATTGTCTTTTCTTAAACAAAGCATCATGCCGTCGCCAATGGCCAGTAAAGAGGCATAATAATTTGGGTGGTCGCTGGTATAGTCAATAAATGCATTGAGTCTGGTGTAAATGGTCTTCTGACGTCTGGCAAATGGCAGTCCTGCAACAATGCCCTTATAAAGCACATTGTCTGTTAAAATAACCCCTTCAGGTAAAATCATAGATTCAGCCTTAGTAAAATAATCTAGATATTGGCCTTTTGCAGCATCGATAAAAATAAAATCAAAGTTTTCACCCTTTGCCACCAGTTGACCCATCACTTCAGATGCGTCCCCCAAGTACTGGGTCACACGATTTTCAAAACCCAACTGTGAAAAGTGAGTCTTTGCAATGTCAAAGCTATCTCCATCCAACTCGATGGTGGTTAAATGGGCCTTTGAATTGAGGAGCATTAAGCTACCCGAAAAACCGATAGCCGTACCCACTTCAAGTATTTTTAGGGGCTTTTTTAATTGAATTTGTGTGCGCAAAAAAGCGGCCGCATCATTGGTGATGATGGGCACGTTTTCTTTTAAGCCAAGGGCCCTAATGGCAACCAGCTCAGGTTCTATAAAGAGCATATGCTTATCCACAAAGGTAATGATATGACGGTCTGTAAAGGACATGTTTAGTTTCCTAACTTCTTATCGGCTATAGCTTTTGCTTTCAAGTGTTCTTTGTAAGTTGTGCTAAACTGATGTTTGCCATCATTGTCGCCGCTGACCACAAAATAATAATATTCCGTATCATCAGGATATAAAGCGGAGTTCAAGGCAAGTTCGCCTGGAGAAGCAATTGGCGCAGGTGGCAACCCAGCATACTTATAGGTATTATAGGGTGAATCTACTTCTAGATCTTTAAACAACAACTTAGCCTTGCGATCTTGCAAAAGGTACTGAACCGTGGCGCAGGACTCTAACTGCTGCCCCACTTTAAGGCGGTTGTGAAAAACACTGCCCACTATTGGAAACTCTTCTTTTGACATGGTTTCCCTTTCAATAATCGAGGCCAAAGTCACCACTTGATTCACTGTAAACCCTAAATCAGAAGCACGGGTATACATATCCTCAGTAAACACAGCATCGAATTTATTGAGCATGGCGGTGAGAATGGTCAACTCGTCAGCCCCTACTTTAAACTCGTAGGTTGCTGGGAATAAAAAACCTTCCAGTCTGTTTTGATACTTTCTGTCCGTTTCTAAAAAACGGTATTCAAAAGGATGATTTTCAGCTAAATCTTCAAAGGTCTTTCTGTCAATCAGCCCTTCTTTTTCAAGCTTATCAGCAATCATCTTGAACTCATAACCTTCTGGTACTGCAAACTTAAAGGTTTCTACAAAAGCCTTGCCTCCAGCTAAAACATTGATGATTTCCTCTTGAGACATTGATTTTGACAACTGAAAATCCCCTGCCGCAAGCTTTCCGTCTTTTGATAATTCTTTTACATGCTTGACAAAAGACCAGTCATTTTGAATCAGGCCTGCGGTTTCTAAAAGGCTTGCAATTGTCTTAGTAGATGCCCCACCTGGCACTGTAAAAATCGTTAGTTCTGTGCTGTTAACATCAACTGGTTCATAGTACTGTGCTGTACTACAACCCACAAGACTCATGATTAACAGCAATACACTGATTGCTAATCCTATTTTTTTCATCTATACGCTCCTAAGTCACGTGAAATAGTGTAATACATTACCCTATCTTTAACGTTAAATTCACTTCTTTTGCCTTTAAACATTATACGCCCCAAAGGGCCATGTGCCTAGTGTGCTTTTACACAAAAAACTACTCCGATTTTGCGCAGAGTAGTTTTTATAATTAATTTGTTTGATTTAAGAATTTGTAGGGACTTCCATAATCACCGGTAAAATCATTGGACGGCGACGCATTTCTTGATAGATATGCTCACTTAACTCGCTTTTGATTTTTGATTTGATGGTAGTCCAGTCTTTGGTGCCGTTGTTCTGGAGGTTATTAAGCGTTGTCTCTAACTTGATCTTTGCGCCTCTTAAGAAGGTTTCAGACTCTCTTACATAGACAAAACCTCTGGATATCAAGTCAGGGCCAGACACAATTTTACCTGCTGAGTTCATGGCTAACACCACCATAATCAACCCTTCTTCAGATAAAATCTTACGGTCTCTGAGAACGATATTGCCAACATCGCCAACACCTAGACCATCAATTAAGGTAGGTCTTGCATCGACTTTGCCAACCACGCCAACGCCTTCTTCTGTAAACTCTAAAATATTGCCGTTTTCCATAATGAAGATTTTTTCTTTAGACATGCCTAAATTTTGCGCCAGTTGAGAATGCTGCATCAAATGGGAGTATTCGCCGTGTAGAGGAATAAAATATTTAGGTTTGACCAATGCGTGAATGAGTTTTAGCTCTTCTTGGCAGGCGTGGCCTGATACGTGGACATCGGCTAAGGCATTGTAAATTACATTAGCGCCCATTTCGTAGAGCTTATTGATGACTCTGTTGATGCTTTTTTCGTTACCTGGAATTGGAGAAGACGAAAACACGACCATATCACCTTGTCTGATGCGAAGGGAGAAGTGATCATTATTGGCCATACGTGTAAGGGCTGCCATTGGCTCACCCTGTGAACCAGTTGTGATGACGCAGATTTCGTTGTCCGGGTAGCCGTGAATATCTTCGATATCCACAACAAGATCTTTAGGAATATTCAAATGACCTGTTTCTGTTGCAACACCTGACACAGTTGCCATTGAGCGACCAGAAAAGGCTACTTTACGATTATTAGAATGGGCTGCATTGATAATCTGTTGAACACGGTGGACGTTTGAAGAGAAGCTTGCCACGATAATACGGGCCGCGCCAGCATGTCTAAACAAATTTTCAAAGGTTTCACCCACTGATGATTCACTCATGGAGTAACCTTTACGCTCTGCATTGGTGGAATCTGCTAACAAGGCTAAAACACCCTTGTTACCAAGATCAGCAAACTTTTGAAGGTTGATAACCTCACCGTCCACTGGGGTGTAGTCGATTTTAAAGTCACCGGTGTGGATTACGCGACCCAGTGGGGTTTCGATACAAATGGAAACAGCATCTGGAATACTGTGATTAACCCGGATAAAATCAAGCATAAACGAGCCTAATTTCAGCTTTTGATCAGGTTTGACCACCACTAATTTTTGTGGCTTCAATTTTGTGTGTTCTACCAATTTACGCTCAATCAAAGCAATTGTCAGCTTTGTGGCATAAATAGGCACTTGAATCTCACGTAAAAAATATGGGAGGGCTCCGATATGGTCCTCATGACCATGGGTGATGACTACCCCTTTAATTTTCTCTTTGTTTTCAATTAAGTATGTGATATTTGGAATAACAACATCAATACCCAACATGTCTTCTTCTGGAAACTTTAACCCGCAATCTACAATAATAATTTCATTACCGTACTGGTAAGCTGTCATATTCTTACCTATTTCGTGTAAACCACCCAGAGGAATTACTTTTAATGATGGTTTCATATCTTCCTCTTTCTTTTGCGCATCATTGCGCTAACGTGCGTGTGACGCACTATTACGTGCGTGTGACACACTAAAACAAACAACCCAGGAGCGCAACACCCCTAGGCTAGCTTTTCGTGCTATTGACAATCTTTACAAAGGCCAAAAAACTTAAGTTTGTGGTCTTGTACTTTAAAGCCAAATTCTTTTTCTATTTGTGCTTCAAGCGGGTCTAACAAGTCGTCAACGACTTCGCTAACTTTACCGCAATTTGTGCATATTAAATGATGATGGTGATGGGAATCTTCGTCTACGTTTAACTCGTAGCGGGTTAAGCCATCGTCAAGGTTTAACTTTGATAAAACAGACATATCGCTAAGGAGTTGTAGAGTTCGGTAAACCGTGGCTAAACCAATATCGGGACACCCGTGTCTAACAACATCATAGATTTCTTCTGTACTTAAATGTTCGCCTTGCTTCTCAATAACAACATCCAAAATTGCTCTTCTTTGGGGTGTGAGTTTATACCCTTTAGTTTTTAGTGTTTCTTTTAATTGATCAAAATTAACAGCCATGAGATCCTCGCTTAGAGTTAAGTTTTCAGTTGTGAATGATTCTTAATTAACAATATCATATCATGGCTGTTTTTGTTTGGCAAGTGAAACTTTATCGTTTGAGAACCAAACTCATTCTAGTCTTCAGAATCCTGTAGTTCATAATAAGCGTCAATGACTTCTTGAACTTCATCTTCACTCTCAATGATTTCAAACTGATCGTCACCATCGCTGTCTTTTGTCATGCGGAAAATATAATCTTCTTCTTCAACTTCGTCAAAGAGAATGGCATATTCTGTATCATTAATCTTAAGTGTTGCAACCACCACTAACTCAAATGGTTTTTCGTCCTCATCATAAAGCGTTACGCGTTTAACTTCTTCTGTCATAGTGTATGCCCCTCCTTGTCCAGGTAACTCTGCAAAATGACGATGGCCGCCATTTTATCAATAATCGACTTGCGCTTTTGTCGACTTAAATCCGCATCAATCATCATCCGCTCCGCTTGAACCGTGGAAAGTCTTTCATCCCACATTACCACTTTTACGGCTTTCATCTCTCGCTCTGTATAATGGATTTTCTTTTCAATTTGCTTCACTAAAGCCTCAACCTTTTCAGCTTGCGGGCCTTTAGAACCATTCATATTAAGCGGCAAACCCACCACCAGTGTCTCCACTTGGTACTCCACCATATAATTCATCAGATGATTCACATCCGCTTTAAGACTGACACGTCTGTAATTCTCAATCCCTTGGGCAATAATGCCAAAAGGGTCACTCATGGCAATACCAATTGTTGCATCGCCCACATCTAGGCCCATCATTCGCATATTTTTTCCTTGTCTCTGGCTGAGGCCAGTCTATCAGGCTAAAAGCCAATTCTAGCTAGCGCCAGTCTTTCACTATCTATCAAATAATTTTAATACAAAAATCAGGACATTTTTTAGCACAATAGCCACATAAAACACATTTGGTTTGGTCTACAGTCATCTTGTCCAAAAGGGTATTGTAGCTCATCGCGCCATGTTGGCACCCGTAAACGCATGCTTGGCAACGGGTGCACCAAGGGTCAATGCAAATGCGTTTGGTCCGCTTGGCAAGCCGAGCCTCTAAATCTTCGCCGATGGGGGCCCCTGTAAGCCGCAAAACATTATAATCGATTTCATCTTCTGATTGCATGCCCAGTGCAAAACTATCAAAATAGGGTTTTGAAAGGGCAAAGTCAAAGGCTGCAGTCTTTTGTTTTAACAAATGACCACCACCTAATATTTTCATGCCGTAAATCCCCTTACCACTGGCATGGGCGGCCTCAATGGCAGCTCCCATTTCTTGAACGGTGCCCCCTTGAATGCCCACACCTGCCACATTAAAAATCGGGTGGATGACTTCAATCTCCGGAAACTTAAGAGCCGCTTCAACCCCTTGCACATAATGGGTACTAAGGCCGATGGCCCGTATCTTTCCCTGTGCTTTAAGTTTGTGATAGGTTTCTAGAGCTTCAAAGTGTCCTTTGATGGTCCATTCACTTTCTTGCTCGTGCATCAACCAGATATCAATATAGTCCCGCCCAAGCATCCGAAGGGCTTTTTCCACACTTTCAATGGCACCCTTTGTATCGTAGGCATAGGACTTAGAAGCAATCACTAAATTGTGAGCCCCTACCCGCTTTAACCCATTGGCAATATGGGGATAATTATCGTATAAATCCGCCGTATCTAAAAAGTTTACACCCTTTTGATAGGCATAGTCAATCAGTTCACCAGCCCGCTCTGGGGTTAGGTTTGCTTGAAGGGGCCCCAATGTGAGCCCCCCATAGCAAAGCTTTGATACTTCAAGGCCAGTATGGCCCAGTGTTTGATAAATCATTTTTCTTTCAGGAGATATCATTTTTCTTCTTGTAGAAATGATTTTAAGAGTTCCTCTAGAATTTCGTCTCGCTCAACGCGGCGTATCATTGCACGAGCGTTGCCTTGAGACGTGATATACGTGGGATCTCCAGAAATCAAGTAGCCTACCATCTGATTGATCGGGTTATACCCCTTGCTTTCTAATGCTTGGTAGACTTCATCAAGAATTTCTTTGATTTCTACGGTGCGATCTTTCTCGACAGTAAATCTCATTGTTTTTGACATATGCGTCACCCCTTTTAGTTGTTTACCAGTATTTGGAGTTGTTCCAGAGCTTCTTTTAGCTTGCTAGCGTCTTTGCCGCCTGCTTGTGCCATATTGGGACGACCACCGCCGCCACCACCGCAAATTTTTGCGAGTTCTTTTACTATATTACCACAATGTACCCCATCTCTAACAGCTTTGTCGTTGGCTTTAGCAATAAAATTCACTTTATCGCTTTCGACATTTGCTAAAAGGACCAATGTTGCATCAGAGTGTTCTGCTAGACGGTCTGCTAGATTTCTAAGAACTTCTAGATCTTGGTCGTGGAATTCTCCAACGATCATCCGAGTGGTCCCTATCATTTGAACGTTTTCTTCAATGGTTGCAAAGCTTGCATTGGCTTGTGTTTGCTTCATTTTTGCTAATTCTTTGTTCAGTGACTTTGTTTCTTCCACAAGGGATTCAACTTTTTGGACCAAATCTTCACGCTTGATTTTAAGGGCACTTGCTGCACTATCTAGCATGGCTTCTTGTCTATTGAGGTAAGCGTAAACGCCGCGGCCTGTGGTTGCCTCAATCCGTCTCACACCAGCTGCAACACCGCCCTCTGAAAGGAGCTTGAACATGCCGATTTCAGCAGCAGACTGGATATGGGTACCACCACAAAGCTCCATGCTGTAGGTGTTTATGGCGTCGCCAACAGTTACCACCCGAACCGTATCCCCGTATTTTTCACCAAACAGAGCCATGGCACCTAACTTCTTAGCCTCGTCAATTGGCATTTCTTCTACTTTAACAGTGAGGCCTTCAAATATTTTTTGGTTCACAATTTTTTCAACTTCAGTCAGCTGAGCCTGAGTCATCCCTTGGAAATGGCTGAAGTCAAACCGCAACCGTGCTACTTCTACCAAGGAACCAGCCTGTTCTACGTGATCTCCCAAAACATCTTTTAACGCTTGGTGCAGTAGATGGGTTGCCGTATGGTTTCTGGCAATATCCAGTCTTTCTTCTTTGTTGACCCGAGCTGTTAGCATGTCGCCCACAGCAAGGGTTCCTGAAATCAAGGTCACCGTGTGTAAAAATGCTCCGGATTTTGATTTTTGCGTATCTTTAACGGCAAGCATGGCATCCATATTTTCTAGAATGCCGCTATCACCTGTTTGTCCGCCGCTTTCACCGTAGAATGGGGTTTTGTCTAAAATAACAATTCCTTCTTCGCCCACAATTAAACGCTGTACCAATTCTCCATCTCGAATAATACCCACCACATTTGCAACTGTTTCAATGTGCTGATAGCCCACAAAAGTCGTTGTGAATTCTTGCACTAAGGCATCAGAATTTTTAGACCAACCCAGGGTATCAGAATCTCTAGAGCTTCTTGCCCGTTCTCTTTGAGCTTTCATTTCATCTTCAAAAGCATCTAAGTCAACTGAAAGGTGCTTTTCTTTTAAGATTTCATTTGTCAAATCAAGTGGAAAACCGTAAGTGTCATATAATTTGAAAGCCTGTTCACCAGGGAGCACCGTGCCACCACTTGACACTAATGCATCGATATAACCCGTCAAGATAGAAAGGCCTTGATCGATGGTTTGCTCAAACCGCTCTTCTTCAATGGCAATGACTTTTTTAGTGTAGTCTTGGCGCTCAATGAGTTCAGGATAAGCTTTCCCTGATACTTCAATCACCGTATCCACCAATTGATACAAGAAAGCACCTTGAATCCCAAGGAGTCTACCGTGTCTTGCAGCCCTTCTAAGAAGACGGCGCAGTACATAACCCCGACCTTCGTTGTTTGGTGTGACCCCATCAGTTACAAGGAAAGTCACTGCTCTGATATGATCTGTGATGATTCTAATGGATGAATCCGTTTTATCGCTGATCCCGTATTCCTTTTGAGCAAGGTCAGTGACTTTATCTCTGATATGCTTGATTGTGTCTATATCAAAGATAGAATCCACTTCTTGCAGTAAGCACGCCACACGCTCAAGTCCCATACCCGTATCGATATTGGGCTTTAGAAGCAAATTGTAGTTGCCCTTTTCATCTTTTTCGTATTGCGTAAACACATGGTTCCAAAACTCGATAAAACGGTCGCAGTCACAACCTGGCTTACAATCAGGATTGTCGCAACTATATTTTACGCCTCTGTCAAAATAGATCTCAGAGCAGGGTCCGCAAGGGCCTACACCAGTTCCGATTTCCCAGAAGTTATCCGCTTTGCCAAGTCTAACAATGCGATCTGCTGGTACCCCTTCTTGCTTGAGCCAAATATCATAAGCCTCGTCGTCTTCTAGATAAACAGTGACCCACAGACGGTCTTTATCAATATTGAGATCGTTAGTGATAAAATCCCAGCCATAATGGATGGATTCTTTTTTAAAGTAGTCACCAAAAGAAAAGTTGCCCAGCATCTCAAAGAAAGAAGCATGGCGGGATGTATGTCCTACGTTTTCAATATCCGTGGTACGAATACACTTTTGGCAAGTTGCCATACGGCTGTGAGGCGGTTCTTCAGCACCTGTAAAATAGTCTTTTAAAGGCACCATACCAGCGCTGATCAAAAGTAGGGTTTTATCTGTCAGGGGCACCAAGGGGTAAGAAGGTTGCACTAAGTGACCGTTTTTTTCGAAGTAAGCCAGGAATTTTTCCCGGATGGTATTGAGACTCATTTTTTCCATTGTTGATTCCTCCTAATGTTAGTGGTTCGATTGGGTGACAACTGATGAAACTAAGACCAAAAAACAAAAAATACCTCTGCGCGAACTGTAGGGACGAGCATGGCTCGCGGTACCACCCTACTTATCTAGTGATCGCTCAGAAGGTCTTAATTAACCTCTCAATTTAACGCATTGCTACGGATGTTCACCGATATAATCAGCTAGCATCAGCTCCGAAGCTGCTTCTATCCCCTTGAAGGCTTTCAGCCTGTGACCTTCTCTCTACCGGTGGGGAATTCTTTCTTCATCAAAGCTATTAAGATTTAATTGTCAAACCAATGGGGTTTTCTTGTAAAACCTATTACAATGACTATATCAAAGAAATTGGAAAAATTCAAGCTAAATAAAGGCTAGCCTTAAAAAGTACGGCACAAAGGGGTGGCGCACAACATGGTTGATCGAGCCAGATTGCGCGCCTTATAATGAATCACCTCTAAGCCCCAAACCACAGAACTCTTCAGCTATTGTGAAGCCGTAAACGAATTGTCATGATCTCAAAAGGTTTAAATGGCACTTCAAAGCCAGTTTCAGTTGAGTTCAAAACGGTCAACTGATCACCTTTTAAGTCTGTCAATACCGCGCTAGAGATGACTTTACCAGAAACCCCGATGTTGATAGGCAACAAGCCTCTCTTATTCCCCCGCTCAACTAGTCTTAGCTCTAGCTCCCCGCCGTCTAAGTGACGCAGGGATTCCAGGGTTAGATGGTCTGGAAGTGTTGCCAGATGTAGCTTTTGGGCATCAGCCAAACCATCAAACACAGTGGGTGGTTGACAATAGCACATGGCTTGATAATGACGATTGCCATAATCCACAGGTCCAGAGAGTGGCAAAAGGGCATAGGAAAATTGATGGTAACCTTGATCGGATAACGTATTAGGCCAGGTTGGGGATTTAAGCAAACTTAACCCCAGCTTTTGTCCCTTTGCACTATAACCAAATTTATCATTGCTCATGAGCATCACCCCATAATCAGTTTCTGATAAATCTCCCCAGTGGGCTGCACACACTTCAAACATGGCTTCATTATAGCTATGATTGTGATTGGTTGGCCTATGGACATAACCACATTGGGTATCATAGGTTGCAAAAGGAGCATGAATGTTTAAGTCAAACTCTGTTCTCAGAAGGACTTGCTGTTGGTGCCAATCCACTTCTGTTTCAAAGTCAATGCGCCCGCTGTTTTGGTAAAAATAAATCTTTTGGTAGACCCGTGAGTTTCCAAGTGTTTTTTCCACACCAATAACTCTTGCAATTGGACCATTCTCCAAGCACTTCACTGTGACGCTTTGATCAAATTCGATTGGGTAATTCACGTAGTCCAGGTTGATATCCCAGGCATCCCAGCGAAGGGGTCTGTCCTCGTAGGCCACTAAACGATTGCCAAAACCCGATTCACTTAAAACAGACCGGTGATGATGACGATCCCATAAGCCAATGATTTGTCCCTGCTCATCAAAAGTTACTTGATAAAACGGAGTTTCAAATTCAAGTTTTCCTGCTGCAAAATCTATGGTGTTAGTTGACGTTACTGATTGCACTGGCTGCTCACCCTCTTTTAGTTTCCCATTGGAAGGGGCTTTTGTCGGGACAAGGGCACCGGTAATCACTGACAAGGCTGGCACTTTGGAAAAATAACCACGGTACTGGCCATTGCCAATGGCCTGTAATGGGACAGACGCAACTAGATCGGACTCAAATGCTACAACCGTTTCAGTGGCTTCAAAGGTCACAAAGCCACTAAAATCTTGGGCTGATGGGTTAAAAATCGACACGGGATTAGTTTGGGTTTGATCACCGTGGATAAAGCGCTTTAAACTTTGCGCTACTTGAGCAGAAGCATGGTCCAATTGTTGATAAGCCTCTGTATAAACCGATTCCACGGAGGTTCCAGGTAAGATATCGTGAAATTGATTCAGCAGTAGCATCTCCCATGGATGATCCCATTGCTTTAGTGGCTTTGCAAGCACCGCTTCAAATATCTCGGCCACAAGCAACTGGTCTTCTAGTTTTCTGTGGCGCTGCTTGATCCCACCGTTTGTGGTATAAGTACCACGGTGGTACTCGAGGTAAAGCTCACCCACCCAAGTTGGGAGTTTTATTGGTGCTGTATTTGAATAGGCATCAACAAAATCGCTGACACTGGACATTTGGAGTTTTGGCATACCAGGTAAGCCTATTACCAAACGCTTTGCCGTTTCTAGCATTTCTTCTGTTGCACCTCCGCCACCATCCCCATAGCCGTAGGGCATGATCACATGGGGTTGGATGGCCTTTTGTTGGTGGCGCATCACAGAACCTAGCACTTCTGTGGCGGTCATATTGCCCTCGTAAATGGTTTTGAATTCCCCTTTATTCAAGGTTTCCATGGAAACTGTGGTGATAAACTGGGTGGGGATTTCAGTGCCATCTAGACCCTGCCACATAAAGCTGTCTGAAGGTAGCTTATTGGTATCATTCCAAGAAATTTTAGAGGTAATAAACAGTTCGATGCCAAAGCCCTTAAGGATTTGAGGCAGAGCCGCACTGTAGCCAAAGACATCAGGGAGCCACAGGGTCCGAGATTCCCGGCCAAATTTAGCCTTGAAATAGGCTTGGCCTCTCTCAATTTGACGGATCAGGGACTCGCCCCCCGCCAAATTGCAATCCGCCTCTAAGTACATGGCACCTTCCGATTCCCATATTCCCTTGGCAGAGGCGTCTTGGACCCCCTTGAAGACCTCTGGTTGCCCAGCTTCTAGCATCTCGTACAAAACCGGCTGACTGGCCATAAAACGATACCCTGGATAACGGGACTGAAGATCCAGGGCAGTGGCATAACTTCTTGCCACTTTTTCTTTGGTTTGTCTTAAGTCCCAGAGCCAAGCCACATCAATGTGGGTATGACCAACCCCATGAACCGTGTAGGGCAGTTGGCCCTGATCACCGTAGCACCTTGCATGGAGTATTTTTGACAATGCCTGACATGGTCCTTGCCAATTTTGTGTGGTGTCTGAAGGAAAACGCACCTCTTGTATGGCCTCTAACAATTGCGTTTGAAGGACTAACTTAGCACCGTTACCATCTGGCATCGCAGCTATAGCATCTTTGATTACCCTTAGGTCGTGGTAAGCATCCCAAACTGCCACGGATCGTTTCACAAGGTTGACCCTTATGGCCAAATCCCCACCCTGCATGCCCGTATAAAGATGGCAACCCACTTCAATGGTGGTCCCTTGGTATTTAGAATCGATATAAATGGTTCGGTGGTTCACATCTAACCCGCAAATCACTTGGTTGTTGACATAGGCCAATAATTGTGGATTTACCGCATCCCAATTACCTTCTCTGCCCGTACTGACTTCAAAATAATACTGGTATCCTGCTTCAAATTCTGGCAGCTTATAATCAAAGCCAAAAAAATAACGACTATTGGCATTTGAAAAGCGCCAAGGGAGTTTCTGGGTGCTTTCCCCTGCCTCACTTCTAGCTACTTCATAACTACCATAATCTCCTTCAAGCACCCAAACTGTATCTACGGCCTGCACTGGCTGCTGCATGGCTGCTTTTAAGGTTAATAATGTTCTCTCTATTCTAAGCATTAATTGCCTCCAACACCTACTGGTACTCATTGCAAAGAAGATGAACAATCTCATGATCTTCTATGGTTGCAACTCTGCTAACTTATTCTACATTAGTGATAAGGATCTGATTTTGCCCTAATTCTAAAAATACTTCCGGTAAATCTGCTGATTCTGTTACAAAAAAACTAG
Source organism: uncultured Fusibacter sp. (assembly GCA_964522015.1). Taxonomy (GTDB): domain Bacteria; phylum Bacillota; class Clostridia; order Peptostreptococcales; family Acidaminobacteraceae; genus QQWI01. Next base: position 62,675 of record CAZFST010000021.1, read on the forward strand.
GTGGCTTCTTTGAGGTTTTAAGGCAAACCTCAGCATGGGGGTATCCTGCATGCATGGTGAAAAACGATAACCGTGCATCATTCATAATGCATTCCAAGCAGATGAAATCTTCAGCAACCACACTGCCATCCTTGAATTTTGCTTCAAGGATGGCGTGCTGGTGCTTTGAAACCACTAAAATCAGTGGCGTAGCCTCTTGTGAACCCAAAAGGAGAAACTCTTCATGACCTGGATGACTGGTAAGCCTGGTTAAATGTGACTGATTAATCGTCACATGAATAAGTTTATGGCCACCGTATTCTCGCCCAGTTGCATAACAGGTTACAACACGGTTTGTCTCTTCACTTACCTCGTTTTGATGAGGGTTTTGAAGCGATTTGGGCAACAAGCGCTTAATGACACCAAGACCTTCTAATTCTTCCATGATGGACTCATCCATCAATTTAGGTATTAAAGTTACAATCATCGTTTCTCCCTTTTGGTTCTAGTATTTAGTCGATATTAACCACCAATTACTAGGTGACTATTTAACGTAAGCGTATAAGATCGCTTGTGAAATATTCACGATTGCGTTGCCATTATAGTTCTTCAAACGATCAGCATAGAAATCATGGATGATATTTGAGTAGAGTGGCATATCTGGCAATAATTCATTCCAATAAGTGATAAAGTCTACAAAACTTGTTTTAAAGCCTTCTTTGTCAGACCCATCTCGCTTAACCATTGCAATTGCAAGATCTTCAAGTTTTTTATCAACAAGGAAGTTTGTATTTGCGCCATTTTCAAGGGCAATTTTATCTGTTGTGTATGTGCGCTGCATATCATACTGTGACGTGAAACCAATTGCTAAGTTAAACATGTTGTAGGTTGGCACGCCATATTTAGCATCAACACTTTTGTTTCTGCTGTAGTAATTCAAGAGTTCTGGGAAAGTCATAACAGTTTGATTGATCTTGATACCTGCTGCTGCAACATCTGGATTCTCTTTTAGTTTAACAACCAACAAGTCTGAAACAGAGTTTTGTTCAGATGAGCACCATTCAATAACTAGTGGCATTAATGTACCGTCATCCAATTTCTTATGACGAATACCCTCTTTGTATGGTTGTCCAGCGCTATCATAAATCCAACCACCGGCTTCTAAAGATTTAATAGCAAGATCAAATCCGTATGAGTATTGATTCAACTTAGTGCTAAGCTCTTCTTTAGTTTCTTGATAAAACCATTGACCTTCGCCAAAAGGACCATTCACAACGCCGCCAAAGCCACCAGTAAAGGTTTTTGCAAAGTCATTTCTATCAAGAAGATGTGCAATTGCATGACGGACTTCTTTAAATTGTGTTGGACCAAAGTCACAAACAAATGTGACTTTTCCGTAGCCAGCACGTGGGTAGTTTGTAAATGCAAAGCCACCCTTATCAACAAGATCAAGACCACTGCTGATTTCTGGACCACTCATCATTTTGTCAAGAAGGTCCACTTTACCCGTAGCAAGTTCGTCCATTCTTGTTTCTTGAACTACTTTTCTGTAGATAACAGTTTCGATCTTTGGTGTTTGACCAGAATAGTCTCCCAAGAAATTAGGGTTGACTTTTAGGACAACAGATTGACTTGCAGTATCAAAAGAATCTACTACATATGCTCCAGAAGCCACATATTTCGGGTTGTTTCTCGCTGCGTCAAAAGCTGTTTTGTGTTTGGCAACTGTTGGACGTTCTGAGAAATAAGCACCTTGCCCATCATCCTTCACTTCAATACCCGTATCTTTTAACCAATAATGAAGTGGTGTTGGACCAACTGAAGCCATTGCCAAATCAAAGTAGTATGGAAGTTCCTTCTTGTCAATTGTCATAGAAAATTGATAATCACCAAGTAGTTTGACACCGGTAAAGATCTCAGATTTACCTGTTTGATAATCACTATAACCTAGCATCTGATAATTGTCCTGTGCTGCAGAACCCATTTCAACTAAAAAAGGTGAGTTCCACAACAAAATGCTAGCAACATAATCTTTTGCCATAATTGGTGTACCATCATTGTACTGTAAATTTTCATTTAAAGTCCATGTGAAAGTTTTTGTGCCATCATCATTTGTCTTTGTTTCGTTAGCTTTGATTGCTGTTTTGTTGACCACAAACTCGCCGTCAAATGTCATATCAACAGTCGCATAACCAGATATGAAATTGCGAATCGATGAGTCTGAGCCATTGTTTGTGAATGCTGGGATCCAGTCACCAGACATTTCGCCACCACCGATAATCAATTGACCAGTGGGTTTGTCGGGTGCCCCTTCAATTGTTGCAGCCGCTGCTGGCGCATCAGTTGTTGCAGCCTCTGCCGCAGGCGCTGCTGGTTTAGAACAAGCCACCATTGAGGTGACCATCATCGATACGAGCAGCAATGAAATCCACTTCTTCATTTTAAATCCCCCTGTATTCTATTAGTTACTAACTGTTAGTAACTAATAGAATAGTAGCACAGTTCGCATTATTTGTAAATTATATTTCGTGGTATTTTTTCCTGAACATTTTACGGTGTTTTTTAAAAGTGTCTGTGGGGAACCATGTTGCAAGTTGCATCAAACTCACGTAAAATAAGAAGGTCAGTAACACTGCGTACTTAATGCTACTAAACGAAAGAGGTTGTCCCATGTCCATCAAATTTGAATCCGGGCGTCCTGAGCTCATCAAATATATGAATCAAGAACTGGTCATTCGGCACGTGGTCCGTTCACAAGAAATCTCCAGAGCTGATTTAGCCCGAGAAACTGGACTTTCCCTGCCAAGTATTATGCGAATTGTCGATGCTTTAGTGGAAAAAGGCTTTTTGATTGAAACCGGGGTTGGCGTCACTGCAGCCGGTAGAAAACCAAGCCTACTGGCAATTAATAAAGCCCATAAATATGTCTTAGGCCTAGAAATCTCCAGTCGCTCCATCGTTACGCTAACTGACTTTGGCGGCAATCCCATAGAGGCCATCACCATTGACTCAAAAGATTCTCAGTCCCCAGAAGACATTCTCAATCTACTCTTAAACGCCACCCTTCAACTGATTGCCCGCCATAACCTTAAGCCCCAACAAATAGCCGGTATTGGCATTGGAACTCCAGGTAACAATTTTAAACACCATAAGCCAATGAAGGGTTTTATTTTAAAAGGCTGGGAAAGCATTGATGTTGGCCAATGGTTTAATAGTCGCTTAGAAATTCCCGTCATTGTGGAAAATGTCTGTCGCACCAGGACCATCAGTGAAATTTGGTTTGGTGAAGGGAGACATCATTCTGATTTTTTATATGTCTTTGTGGATCAAGGGGTGGGTGTTGGCATCGTGTCTAAGGGAATGATCTTTGAGGGAGCCCACGGGGTTGCCGGAGAATTCGGCCACACTTCCATCGATATCCATGGTAAACCCTGTTACTGTGGCAAAAACGGTTGCATTGAAATGTATGTTTCAATGGGCGCTTTAGCCCAGCGTTCTGATGAGGGCACCCCTTCTGATGAGCTTCTAGAGACGGTCTCCAACGAACTAGCATTTGCCCTTGCCAATATGGTCAACCTCTTAAACCCGCCCATTATTATTTTGGGCGGCTCAGTGGTGAAATCCATGCCAGAGCTAACGGAGATGGTCAAACAGAAGATGATGCCCTACGTGTTTCATAATCTCGCCTTAAAAACCGAAGTCTTTGCAAGTCAATTGGATAACGAATCCCTTTGTCTTGGCAGCATAGCCCTGGTCATCCACGAGACTTTGATGGCAAGGACCTAACGAGACACGGTGCACGTCCCCCTGTCTCAAAAACATAAAAACCAGACCAAAAGGTCCGGTTTTTTCTTTTGCCAATTTTACATTTTGTGACGGGCACTATTTTCGCTTACCCAGCAACCTAAGCAGTTTGATAAATAAATTGATAAAGTCTAAATACAAGGTTAAGGCCCCAACAATCGCCTCTTTTGTATCCTCATCTGTGCCTTCATTGCCAATGATATTCATATTCTTAATCTTTTGAGTGTCATAAGCGATCAAACCAATAAATACCAACACCCCTACCACCGTGATGATAAAATCCATCATGGCATTTTTCAAGAACAGGTTGATTACCCCGGCCACGATAATGCCAAGAAGAGCCATAATCAGCATGTTACCCATGCTAGTCAGATCTTTCTTTGTGATAAAGCCGTAGACGCTCATAAAGGCAAAAAGTCCCGCTGTTATGAAAAACACATTGAGGATAGACCCCGGGGTATAAACCAAGAAAAAGAGGGAAAAGGTAACCCCATTAAGGGCTGCATACAAGAAGAAGACAACCATGGCTACCACTGCTGACATTTTCTTAACCCAGCCTGACAAGGCGATTACCATGATTAGCTGCACTACAATAATGGCAATAACGGCACCCATGCCAAAGGATGAAATCAGGCCAACAATTAAGCCATTCGCCGCAAAAAATGCCGCCACAATACCGGTAATTAAGAGGGCTGCAAACATCCACCCATAGACTTTTACTAAAAAGCGATTCTGTTCTTCTGTTACTTTTAGGTCGTAAGTGCTTCCATTCATTATTTTAGATCTCCTTTTGTTTGTAATTTGCTTACCAGTTGCAACACACTGGCCAGACTACCAGAATCCACCCGCCAAAGGGCTGGAATCGTTAAGGGAACCGTCTGCGCAGAACAATTGGTATGCATATAAAGGCTTGGCATCCCCACAGAATGAGCACCTGCAATGTCAGTTCGATGATCGTTTCCAATAAATAAGCACTGGTGGGCCTTTAAGCCTTCTTTTTCTAGCATCATTTCAAAGTACCCTTTATGGGGTTTACAGAGTTGATAATCAGAAGACAAATAAACACTGTCAAAATGACCTGCTAACCCTGTGGCGGTTAACTCATCCTTTGTAAAACAAGATTGTGCATTACTTAAAAGCACCACCCTAAGACCCTTGGCTTTTAGAAGTTCTAGTAATTCAATGGCGTGGGGGTATGGCTTTACATAATCAAGAGATAAGAGTCTAAAGATGGTGGCCACTTCTTGAAGGCCCCGGGAGTCAATGGTCTGGCTCTCAGTCATAGGACTCTCAGCCCCCAGACTCTCAATTCCTTTCTGCTGAAAAAGCAACTTAAAGACATCTAAAAGCTCAATATCCACCTGGTCTACAGGGAGCTCTTCCCCTGTTAGTACAAGGTATCTGGCTTGTTCTCTTGCCACGGCCAGGCTCACTAGCTCTTGATAGGCATTTTGCAGGGCAAGAGGCTCGTAATGCGCGCCTTTGGCTGCAAAGGCATAAGCCAGGCGCCGCCATAATGACGGGTTAGACTCATCTGTATGGATATCAAGCAGAGTCCCGTATAAATCAAAAACAATTGTATCCACTTGCTTTAGCGCCTCAAAATCCACAGCTTTATAGGTAAAAAGCCACTCTTGTTGTTTAAATCCAACACTCGTATAGAGGGCTTGAGAGGCCCGATTATTTTGTGATGTGCCCACAAAAACTTTTTGATACCCTTGCTGTTTTAATTCAGTGAGTCCCTGGGCTAATAACCGCTTAGCCAAACCCTGTCGACGGTAGTCTCCATGACAAGCCACGGGTTCTAGTACCGCTGTGCGAGTTTCCAAATCACACCAAAATATTACGTAGGCCAAAACCAAGGGTTCCTTGGCTGCTGACGAATCTGTATCACTCTGTTTCCAATCCAGCAAAAACATGGGTTTTGCAGTGGCATACTTGGCATCTTGAAGCAGATTATGATATCGCTCTAACGACACCGTCTCACCTGTGGCATAGCCAATCAAGTTGGCTATTTGTATTTCGATGGCTTTTGAAACCTCAGGCGCCAGGTCTTTCAAGGCTTGATGGGCATTTTCAATGGTATAAGTTACTGATATGAGGGGTGAGTTTGTTCCCGACACTTCAGGGGATTCATGGATTTCGTGGATTTCAGAGATTTCAAGAGTTTCAGGTGATTCTAGATTTTCAAGATCACAGGTTCCGCAATAGCGAACATAGTCTCCCCTTGTAAACCCAATGGCTTGATAATTGTCTTCAAGGGCTGCAGAAGCCATGGTCAGGTCCATCTTCAGATTAAATAGGGCTGGCAACGCTTTAAGCAGTACGCCTTCCATCCGAGCCCCACTTGGATTTGGCATCCAATCAAAAAATCCCGTTGGCCCTGTTTCATCTTCTTCTAGGTACAAAATGCCTAAGTCTTTGCCATTCAAGGTTACGATGGATAAGCGCTGGTCCATATCTTTTGGATTTTCATGACAAATACCCCGGTCAAAGCTCAGATTACCTGGGTGGGCATGATAGCGCAGGGTCTGATCCCCTTTTAAGGTAGCCCGTAAAATGTCATCAATTCTCTGCTGAGTCCCGGGTTCTAGGCTCAACTTAACCTGGGAGGCTATGTCAACCAACCATATGTAATGGTCGTAACCAGGGCCCCAAAAGTCTTTGGCGATTTGGTAAGGAGCGCCAAATTTATTAAGCCACCGCTTTTGTGCACGGCTATAACCACTGTCACAGCAAAACTGGGTAGCACCTTCCGATTGAATACTGAGGAGCATACTGCTGATCATATCGCTGCCAAGTCCCTGGCTTTGATAAGTGGGGAGCACATAGAGGCTACCTAACTCTCCCACATGGTCCAGTGCACCTTCCGTACACAGGTTGGTTTCTTTGCCGCAGGGTCCAAATGAGATAGAAGCCACCACTAGATGGTCTTTCTTAGCCACTAAAAATCGGTATTGACTCTGAGGATTCATCAAACTATCTTTAAGAATCGTCATTTTATAAGCGACTTCATCTTCAATTTCAATCACCAAATCTTCAAGGCCCTCTTGCTTAAAGGCGTCGGCTATGGCTATTTTATAAAGAATATGGGCACTTTCCAAATCCGCAACAGTAGGTCTGACAATTAACATAATTATGCCTCCTTTTGATTCTCGCCTTAAAAGAACCGCCTAATGATAAACGGCCCCGCTAGCAATAAACCACCAACCAAAAAAGCCAACAGGGGACTAGGGATAAAATAACTATATCCCATTAACAAAACCCCAAATAAAAGAAAATCAAACTCAGATTGCTTTTTCCCATAAATCGAATAGCCAAGTCCCAAAGTACCAAATAAAAAACCGATCATTAGGGTCATGCTTCCACGTCCTTTTCGGCTAATAGCAGTTGTTTAAACCACTCTAAAGCGTGATGATGTCCATTTAAACCGTATTGCAATGTCTTATATTGATAATAAAAAACTGGATGGGTTTGAATTTCAGCTGGCAAAGCCTGTAGTTCTTTATCCGCCTGCATCATAATTTGGCAAGCTTCATCCACAGCTACAATCATCTTTTCAATCAACCGAGACCTTTCCTCTTTGGATTCAATTAGCCCTAAAAAGAATAATTTTGAAAGTAATGTGACCTCAAGCTTATTGCCCTGTGGATATTCTTGAACCATCCATGCCATAAATGCCACATGACCATCAGGGGTCATTTCATAATATTTCTTTTTTCTACCGTTCTCGACACACTCCGATGCCACTATCCATCCAGCCGTCAAGAGTTTTTTGACAGCGACCTGCAAACTCCCGTAGCTCGCACTGTAGAACAGAGAAATACCCTGTTTAAAAGCACTGTTAAGTTCATATATGGTCATCACCTTTAAATGGAGCAAACCCAAAACAACATATTCCATACCAATACCTACTTTCCAGAGAATGAGCCGGGGGGATGCGCACCGTGGCTCGTTTTTGACTTACTTATACTTTAGACCTGACTGGGCCAACTGTCAAGAAAACGACTCAGGGGGACGTGCACCGCGAGTCAAAATATTTCTATTGACATCCAATATCAATTAGAGTATGCTTGCATTAACAACATGACATTACTATTAGTAATATACATCATGAATTTCAAGGAGGCATTATGAAAAAGTGGTTACTCATCATTCTCATCATCATCGTCATCATAGGATTAGCCCTGGCATGGCTGATGAACCAAAATTCAAAACCAATCAGCAAAGAAGAAGCACTTGAATTTGTAACAAACTCATTTCAAAAGGACCTTAAAAATGCAAAAGGGATCAGCGCCGCCCAATTATTAATTCACTCCGACAAGAAAGGTATCCACGAAACTTATGGTTTTGCTAAAACTGGGCCAGCCCCAGATGGCAATACACCCTATCACCTAGCCAGCATTGGCAAAACATTTACTTCAACACTGATTGGCATGCTAGCAGACCAAGGCCAGCTCAAATACGGGGACCCTATTGCAAACTACCTGTCACAAGAAACGCTCCAGGGCTTGTTTGTCTTTGAGGGTGTGGATTACAAAGACCAAGTCACAGTGGAGCAGCTCCTACGGCACACCTCAGGGGTGGCCGATTACTTTGACGACCCAGTAACCAGTGGTCCAACCATGTCCGATCTCATTCTAAACGACAAAGATCATATGTGGACACCAACTCAACTCCTGGCATTCTCCAGAGACAAGCAAAAAGCCTTTAGTGCCCCTGGTAAAACCACCCACTACACAGACACTGGCTATATCCTATTAGGTCTGATCATCGAAAAAGTTACCAACAAACCCTTCCATCAAAACCTATCCGATAACATCTTCACCCCCCTACAAATGGATGATAGTTACCTAACATTTTATTCAGAGCCAAAAAATCAGCCTAAAAAGCCCATTTCAGAAATCTGGTTTAAAGGCACAGAAGTCAGCACCTTCAATAGTCTCAGTATTGATTGGTCTGGCGGTGGTATCATCTCCACACCCGAAGATTTACTCAAGTTTTACAAGGGTCTCCGAGAAGGGCGACTTGTGAGCCCAGAACGTCTAGAGGCCATGGAAACCATCACAGGGAAGTTCAGAACAGGCATCCATTTAGGTGCAGGCATGATGGAAGTCAGATTTGATGAGTTTTTCTTTTTACTAAAAGGCATGCCATACACAACCGGTCACATTGGGGTACTATCAACACATATGATGTACGATCCAACCAACGACACCTACATCATCGCAAACTTTGGCTCCACAGAGTTTATGGAAAAATCCTTTCAACTGCTAATTAAACTAAATAGCGTCCTAACCCGCATCAAGTAAAAAGCGCCTCAGGGGGACGTGCACCGTGAGTCACAATTTTAAAGTGACTCACGGTGCACGTCCCCCTGAGGCGTCCTGATAATATTCCCCTGAGGTGTGCAGATAATATTTTGCAAATTTAGAATTATAGACAGTTATAAAATTAAGGTTATCACTAAATGAGCGATTAAGGCAATTGTGAACATGGTGAGAAAACCTGTAATCATCAACCCTAGGGTCTTTGAATAACCCTTAGGCGTGATTTTTCCCATGGCATCCAACTGCTTAATGATGGGATGAAGCTTCCAAAAGTAAGTGGCAATCGATAGGATCATGGCAATCACTGAAAAAAGCATTGTCATCTGCGTCCCCGTCAATAAGACTACAAGCAGCAGAACAATGAATATCAATTTTGCACCAGCTACCCAATAAGTCATGTACTGAGCAAATAAGTGCTCAGAAAGGTCTTTTTTCGAATCCTCCCAAGCGTTAAAAGCAGCAACGCCATTGCCCTTCCTTGAATCAGGCGCAAAGTATAAAATGATGACATTTAGGGATTCCATGATAATAAATACCGTAATTGCAACTGAGAGTATAGTCATTAGCGTCTCCTGGGATTACCCAACTGTGCACCGCAGCGCACTTTTAAAAAGTTACTCAGGGTGCACGGGCCCCTGGCTCAAAATCTTATATTCCAATTAAAGCATTTTAAACAGATTGTATTGCTCGTCATTATCAATCATTCCTTTCTCCCATCGATTCTTAACAGTAACAAAGTCAGTATTAAATTCCTTTTCAACAGTTTTTCGAGCAATGTAAATTTGAATACCCCTAATAACCCAATAATCAATTAGCATAAAATTTATTAGTGGAGGAAAAAAACCGCCTATACTAATATTAATTCCAGAAAACATACTCACGATAAACCATATTAAAAAGTGCAGTGCATTTGTCCATTTTTCCGACAACATTTCTTGCTTTAGAAGCCAATAGGTGATGGCGATTACATAACCCCAATAGACCCCTATCAATGCCACAGCATCTAGTGGAATTTCTTCTTTAGTTGTAAAAAGCGTGATGGCAAAGAAAATTGTGATAGCAAAGTATGACTTGATCATAATCCACGTCATTTCCTTGAACCAAGGATAAAACTTTGTTAAAAAAGCTGACTGTATACGCTTAATACCATCTTTGATAGTATCCATATTAACCTCCTGAGCCGTTTGCTTATTTCATGCCTAGGTGCTTCTTGATCTCGGATATGTAGCGTCTCGAAACATAAGCCTGGTCTCCATTGTCCAGTTTTAGAGCAAAAGCCCCGGTTATGCCGGTTTTTATGCCTTCTACGCGCTGGAAATTCACAATTTCCGATTGGGATATCTTGATGAAATAACGCCCATCCAATTGGGATTCCACTTCATATAAACGCATCTTTAACTGATGCTGCCCTTTGTCCGAAACCACAGTCAGATGGGTGTCTGATGTGTAAATACGCAGGATTTCTTTGTGTTTGACAAAGATGGTTTCTTCTCCTGACTCACACGCCAGTGTCGGTGGTTTAGCACTTTGTCGTTTAACTTGTTGAAGGAGCGCTACGATTGCCTCATCCATTTCTGCTGTATAAATCACCACTTTTGGCCGTTGATAAGAATCCTCCATTATTACCTCTACGTCAAATGCTCTGATCTGTTCCATTTTTTCCTCCTGCTAGCATAGACATATCGTAACACAGCCTTTATCTTTATTCTATAACCCCCAGTTATGCGGTGGTTTTTTCTTCGTATGTGGTCAATAAAACAACATGAATTATTCGGTCTTAAACAAAACCAAACTTCTATGTTAATCCCATAGAAGTTTGGTTTTCTGTTTTCATTGCAAAATGCAAAAAAACGGCTTTTATATTCATTCTAATAATGGCCGATTCTTGGTTTGTCCTTTTTTCGATGCTTTCGATTCGAATCGTAACCATTCCAGTATACCCTTTTATCATTTAGGCGACTACGGGACTCCTTGAATTCGTCAGGGTATCCAAAGTAAATGAGATTTAAAGGCACAACATGATTCGGCATATTGAGTATTTGCCTTACAGCCTGCACACTGCTCTCTAAGGGGTGAATACCGATCCAAACAGAACCAAGTCCCATATTTGCAGCAGCAATCAACATATTTTCTGTTGCAGCACTGCAATCTTGAATCCACATATCCTTGCCTGGCCCTTTAAAAGCCAGTTCCATATTGCCACAAACCACGATGGCAAGGGTTGCTTTTACGCGCGCAAAAACAAGCTTTTCTCTGAATTGGGTCAAAAGCCCTGCATCATCAATCACCACGAACTCCCATGGCTCGCAGTTTGCAGCGGTAGGTGCTGCTGTTGCAGCTAACAATAGCTGCTCTATCAATTCATGAGGTACGGAGTCCACTTTAAAGCGACGTATGCTTCTGCGTTTTTGTATTGCCTCTATAATAGGAAAGGTCATTATGTTCTCCATTTTTATGTGCTGTGCAGTGAATTATGCTCATTTTCCTTCTTAGGTTGAGGTGCTACCCTTTACAGATCTGGCTAAAGTTACACTGTCAGATAGCTCGTAAAAACCGTTCTTCTGGTAAAATCCATATGCGGGGACATCCCTCTCTGTCATTAACCATATTGCCTTAATATCATTTTCAAGTAAGTAAGCATCCATATGGGCAAGAAATTCTTTACCATGACCTTTACCCTGTACCTCTACGGACACGCAGAATTCCTTGACATAATAGTCTGTACCCTGCCACCAGTGAAATACATAACCCAAGCTGATACCAATCAAACTATCCCCTTCAAACCAACCAAAAGTCAGCGAATTAGGATTGCCCATCAGATCTTGCATATACAGATGGAGTTGCACCCCATCCGATTCCCATCCATCATTCCAAGGCGGCTGGGAAAACACCTGTAAAAACAACACTTTAACCTGTTCTATATCATCCATGCTGAGTTTGCGTAACATTGCTTATTCTCCTATTCATTAATCAGCTCGATCGCACCATTATGCAATTTATAAATTGTCCCATAAAATTCAACTTGATCACCCGTCACAAGGATAGTGCCGTTTTCTTCCATGCCGTAAATCGCACCAGCATAAGTCATTGGCAAGGTTTCATTTTTTAGATGCTCTTCCCTAGTCAAGTCAAAATGGGGCGTTACGGATATGTCTACAAGCCCTATTCCAGGATAGCTATAAGATTGTTTTCTTATGGGCGTTAGGGGTAGAACGGATCTTTTAGCCATATTAATAGCACCGGCACTAATGCCAATAATGGGATTGTTGTGTGCTCGTAGCAAGTCGACTAAACCGTTCTTTTTAAGTTCGCTCATCTGCGAAAGCGTATCGCCACCCATGAGAAAAATATTGATTGCGCTTCTAATCAACTCCTTTTGTTCACATAGAGGCGTTCGACCATCTATCAGTTTGACATCTTTAAAGGATATGCCGATTGTCGCAAAGTAATTGCATATCCTTCTGATTTTACCATCATTGCCTTCATAATCAGATTTTCTGGATGCAATAAAAAGAATCTGTTTCTCATTGTCGATCGCCTTTTTTAAAGCGGATGCAGAGGTTTCAAAAAAACCTTTTTCATTGCACAATCCACTTAAAAGTACATATTTTTCCATTCAGTCCTCCGCAGCTAATCATCACAAAATTTCTAGACCCTAATGTGTTCTTGCCTTATGCCTGCTTTTTCCCGATATAAAGCAAATGGGAAGATGAGCCTAAAATATAAGGATTCTCAGATTCTGCAAGGACCAAGTCCATAATCTCGTTAAACTCACTTTCCCCTCGATCACGCCAATATGCCCATTGGTCACTATTCATGAGACCTGCAATACTACGGGATCCAATTAACTTGACCGTATCAAAGTTGAAGCTCTCCATAAAGGGATTTATGGCTTCGATATCAAAGTGATAAGCCCCGGTAAATCGGCCGGGGTCGTCGTGATTATAGATGCCTGTTGCAAGAAATGTTTTGATGCCCTCTGCGGTGTGATTGGGCTTCCATCTATCCGGGTTCATGATTGACGTGGTCAAAAATCGGACTTTGGACATAAAGGCAACGAAAACAGTCCCTCCGGGTTTGGTAACGCGGTGGAGCTCTTGAACCGCCTTTGTTCGCTGGTCTTCACTCTGCAAATGATAAAGAGGCCCCAACATCATCACGGCATCAAAATGGTTGTCTGGAAAAATGCGCAAATCCACCGCGTCCAAAACGTGAAAGCCCTCAAATTGATCATATAAGGCTTCTTCTTTGGCCTTAACTACGGCTATTTCAACCATATTTGGTGTGATATCACTCAAAGTCATCTGATACCCTAGTTTAGCCAGTTGCAGCGCATACTTTCCCGGCCCGGCCCCATTGTCTAAGATGCGACCAATTTTGGGTAAGTTGCCGATAATATGGTGCATATTGATGGTGAATTCTAACGACTCCCGTTCCAGCCGTCCCCATTCGTCAAAGCTTGTGTAGTAGTTGATCACTTCTTTCATGGTTTTCTCCCTAAATGTGTTTTGATATAAGCGCGTCTACGACAAACTGATAGTTATCTTCAATTGTAGCATTTCCATCAACCACAAGATATTGATGTTTCATTTGTTGGGCGTCGCTCAATACTTTTTGTGCGAAAATTTCGTCTCTCTTCATCCAATTCGTGAACGCGAGATTGATATCCCTGCACGAGCTTAGATAGGAGTTTATCCAGTCGCGACGGGCATATTGAGCATTTTGGAACTTTTTCATTTCTACACCCAACTGAAGAAATCGATCTAGATGATCATCACATTTGTAATAATCAAAATCAAAGTCATCACTTAGCCGTTTAGCAATAGTACTCTTGCCACTGCAGGGGGAACCCCCTATCCAAATATTCATCGTTTCACCTTAATCGTCGCCTCTTTAATGAATCGCCCTACATCCTCAGGCTTATGGGCATCCGATGCCGTAACAATGTCAACATCATTCATCACCATAGCTTCTAGAAGCTTTCTATTCATTCCTAACTCAGAAATCTCATAATTGATATGCAGGCCATTACTGAACTCAACCTTCATGTTCCTTGCTTGTAGAGCCACTGCAATCTCTTGAATCTGTGAGAATGCTCTACAAAGCATATCTTTTTGATGTTGCGAGCCTCAGCATAATGAACGAATTCTTTTAGCCATTCAACTGTGTATGGCCCTTTTTCTATATGTACATGCCAATCTTCCATGCGATTTCCTTTCAAAACTTCACGTAGGTATTACTGTAAGTCAGTAAATTTCTCTTGGGGAAGCCAAGGGTACCGTGGCTCCCTTTTCTCCAGACTAGCAGCAATCAGGTTTGCGCATTCTTTTTCAACGTAAAAGCATTGGCATTAGCCGTCGTCTCAAATAAAACAGTAGTGGCAGCCTTGGCAATACCGTAATTTAAGTTGCTAACCTTCTCAGCGTCCTGAACAATTTGAGACCGAGCTTTATCTAGCGACACCTGGACAGACTTGATATCTTTCCCAGTCATCTTCGCATACATCTGATCTAAACGCGTATAGTCACCTGACTTCACAAAATACTTCCACGAATTGGCCATAAAGTTCGCTTGAATCGCAGCAAACTTCACCAAATCAGATTGCGTACTCGTGTAAATATCTTGAGATTCCGCTTTGGAGCTAGCGACAGCATCTAAACCATCTTTCACACCCCTATTTAAAGCCTCTGTCACTGAAATATTCTTCAATGACTTATCGACCAACGACTTTGTTTGAACCGCCTGAGAGCTGGCTGTAGTGTAAGTTGATACGGCAGTTCTAGAAAGTGCACTTTGACGAGTAAGGGACGAACTTGAATCTCCTTGGCTACTATCAAATGCAACAAAATTTAAAATAAACAGGGCTTAACTGCTCCCTGTCTATTTTTAATTATTAACATGTTTATTCGTTAGTGTAGCGCTGATTAAATTTTAGATTAGACTCTTGCATAATCAATTCGTGTTCAAGAGTAACGCAGAGGTACTGACAAGGCAACAACTGATATTGTAATTTGGAAATTCAATCAAAAAAACTGAAAGTATTAGCCAGTGCGGACCCATTATGAACTGCGGGGTAGCGGGATAAACTTAGTATTATGTGCCATGCGTTCCCCCGGTGTCGAATTTTCAAATCCTCAGTAGAGTCAAGGCGCGACTGAGCATCATAAAACGCATATTTGGGTAAGTTGTGACGAGATTCTAACGCAGCCTTACTATCACGCTCATCTCGTTAAAGTATTGCCGTCACATCGTTACGAGTTCGTTTACCACTGTGTGCTCCACGTTCGCCCCTGTGTCGCGTTTTCTAGTCCCAAGTAGAGTTAAGATACAACTGATACTACTAAACGCCAATTTTGGGTCGAATTGAGCGAATTATTCGATTACCTTATCCCGCACCCGAACCTATTGATTCTAGCGGGATAAAGCAAGGTGTCGTGAACGGCCCTTGCTTTACACAACCACTGGCAATGCTCGCAGGCTAACCCCTTCGGTTTAGGTGCTGTACAACAGATTTTGTGCTGTAAGGCTGATTCAATGGTTATTTTCAGCTGTTTTGAAGGCGTCTTTTGGGGATGTGTCTGATAACTTTGATTCCAATATAGTACTTGACTTAACAAAAATCGTTTTTACTATTATTCACATCACCCTAAGGTCACCCTAATCTGGAAACATTGCAATTAATTTGTCGAAAATTAAATTTTTCCAATATTTCATTAAATTTATTGCAGCTTCATCTTTTGGGTTATCATAACGAATTACAATTGAATCCCAATTATTGAATTTCAATTCAAATTTCTTTCCATCTTTTAAGAAATAGCCTTCCATAGATTCAAAACCAGTTACTTTAACTTCCTCTACGCCTAATTCTTCTTTCAGGATTCTAATTACTTCACGAAATTCTAGATAATCATCAAAATTGTCAAAGTATATCTCATACTCATTTGCATTCATTACTTCAAGTACTTTCTTTTTCATTTATAGCCATCTCCAATCTATGGTTTGGGTATTTTAAATAATTCATCAACAAATCCTCTTCCTGCCATGGATTTATCAATGATTTCATTCCAAAGCTCATTTCCACTAAGTCCTTTTTTTGCATACTTTTCAACTAATCCTTCAAATGAAGCCATCGGTTCTTTGGAATCAAGTAATTTAGCTAATTCCGTTTCACTCATTAGATCCCTTGCCATTTGTCTTATATTATTCCTACTCTGAACGGCATCTCTTGCAACTTTTTCAAGTGGTTGGGTGAAATCTAGTTTTGATTTTATTAAAGATTTCTGCCAAGAGTACCATACCCTTGCTTCGTAGTTTGTTAGACTTCTCAATGCTGGTTTCTCGGTCAACTTAAGAATACTCACTACTTCTGTAAGATTCTTCCCAGTAATGGCTTGTTTAGTAGAACGAATGATGCTTTCAGCAAAACTACTTTTTCCGTCAACTAAACTTAAAATCTGCTCCACCGTCTCCTTCGGTAAAGCGATACCTTCTTTTGCCATTTTTGCAGCTAAATCATCAACAAACCCACCCACTCCATCAGCAACCTCATTCATAACTACCGCCACTTTTTTCGCAGTAGCACTAGCGTCCAAATTCATTTTAATGACATCGCTGAGTCTAGATACCAAAGCTGATGATTTTAGAGCCTTTGTTGCTGTACCTGCACCCTTTGCAAGCCAAAGGTCGCCCCAAACTTGACCAACTACCTCACCAACCATAAGCGCACGTTTATTGCCATCAGCGCCTGAAAAAGCACTTATGGTTTGAGGAATGACATTAGAAATTAAATCCATTATTAGTTTGCGTTCTTCTGAATCTTTAGTAGCTGCTTTTGATAAAAAAATTACACCTTTTTTGACTTCGTCAGGATGCAGAACCATTTGAGCAATACTTTGAATATTGCTAGCAAAGCCTTTATAAACCCCAGCCGTAAAATAAACAGTCATTGAAACCGGGCTTATTTCAGCAACCTCTTTTAGATATTCCCGACTATTTGTAGATAGCCTTTGCTGCATCTCAAAAGCTGTAATATCTAACTTTTGATACTCCGAACTAGCAGCAATCAGCTTTTGCGCATTCTTTTTCAACGTAAAAGCATTGGCATTAGCCGTCGTCTCAAATAAAACAGTAGTGGCAGCCTTGGCAATACCGTAATTTAAGTTGCCACCCTTCTCAGCATCCTGAACAATTTGAGACCGCGCTTTATCAAGCGACACCTGGACAGACTTGATATCTTTCCCAGTCACCTTCGCATACATCTGATCCAAACGCGTATAGTCACCTGACTTCACAAAATACTTCCACGAATTTGCCATAAAGTTCGCTTGGATCGCAGCAAATTTCACCAAATCAGATTTTGTACTTGTGTAAATATCTTGAGATTCTGTTTTGGAGCTGGCGACAGTATCTAAGCCATCTTTCACACCCCTATTTAAAGCCTCAGTAACAGAAATATTCTTAAACGATTTATCAACCAACGACTTTGTTTGAACCGCCTGAGAGCTGGCTGCAGTGTAAGTTGATACAGCAGTTCTAGAAGGTGCACTTAGACGAGTAAGCGACGAACTTGAATCTCCTTGGCTACTATCAAATGCAACTCGCGAAAGACTCCTCATAGCTTCTGGCCGCATGATTCCATCTTGAATTTCTCTGATGACCGGTGGTAGCGGAGGCGGTGTTGGTTCTGGTTCTGGTGCTGGCGGTGTTGGTGTTGGTGGTCTATATGGGGTTATAGGTAAAACATCATAGTCTGGGTCAGGTGTAGGGGCCGGTGGTGTTGGTGTTGGTGTTGGTGTTGGTGTTGGTGTTGGTGTTGGTGTTGGTGTT
>CAZFST010000022.1:0-78231 GCA_964522015.1 uncultured Fusibacter sp.
CATTACGCAAAGAATCAACAAATAGAAAAAGCCTGAAACCCAATGATACCAATGGATTTCAAGCTTTTTTTGCTTTCAAACTGTCAAAGACGGGATTATACTACTAAAGATTATACTTTACAATCGTACACGTTTCGCAACCAGCTTCAAAAAAAGGAAATGTACACTCTGTTTGGTTGCCC
Source organism: uncultured Fusibacter sp. (assembly GCA_964522015.1). GTDB lineage: Bacteria > Bacillota > Clostridia > Peptostreptococcales > Acidaminobacteraceae > QQWI01. The sequence goes on from CAZFST010000022.1 coordinate 183, forward strand.
AACAGAAATCGGCAATGCGCAACCCTTTTGTCAGACCCCTCACATTAAGCGCCTGACCCCAGTTACTTGATCACCAGATTGTTCTGACATGCTACAATCCTGAACAACTTACATAAAATTATCAAACATCATTCGCTGAGTCATACTCATCAGCGCTTTGATATCTTCTATCAATTTGACTACAACATCGCCTATGAGATTCGGCTATTGAGCGGCTTGAGAGCGATGATCCTGATAGGCGTCTTGATTTTGTATTTTCAGTGGATATTTTTAACGAAGGTGTTGATATTCCAAGGGTCAATCAGATTTTAATGCTCAGACCAACCCAATCGGCCATTGTGTTTGTGCAGCAGCTGGGCCGTGGGCTTAGAAAAACAGATGGCAAAGAGTACCTCACGGTGATTGATTTTATTGGCAATTACAGCAACAACTATTTGGTGCCCATTGCCCTTTACGGGGATGCCAGTTACAACAAAGACAACCTTAGAAAGTTACTGGCAGGGGAGAGCGAAGTGCTCCCAGGTGCTTCTACGGTGAACTTTGAGCGTATTGCCAAAGAGCGGATATTTGATGCCATCAATAAAGCTAAGATGTCAAGAAAAAAGGATTTGGTTAATGACTACACCCTCTTGAAGTTTCAACTGGGCAGGTCTCCCATGATGATGGACTTTGTCAATCATGGCAGCCGTGATCCCTACCCACACCCATCTTTTGGCCCTCTTTTCAAAGGAGATTGCAAACGGTAAGCGGGTGGAAGAAGCCCTTATGCTTCAACTCTTGATTGACCAGGGGGCGGTGGATTTAGAGTCGTTGAAGTCGACTATTTTCAACGCCTACAAGTATGTGCCAACCCATAAAACCCTCTTGTCTGCCGTGAATAACGCTAACTTTTTATTTGTGACAGAAAACAGCACCCCTACCACACCAATAACCCCATCTGATCATTCTGAGTCTGAGGCAAAAGAGAAGGCCTCTAAAATTAAGGTGGGTCTTAAATACAATTATCATTTAGTGGAGATGCGCCATGATGGCTTTAAGCGGTACTTGCTGGATGTCTTGACCTATGGGGTTCATGTGTTTTCTGATGGTTATGATGTGGCCAATTGGGTGGATGGGTTTGTGCTGGTCCGCAAGTATTCTCGCAAGGATGTGTTTCGCATTCTCAATTGGGATGAGAATCCAGTGGCCCAAAATGTTGGGGGCTATATGGTTAGTGGGGACAAGGCCGATTGCGCGGCCTTTATCAATTATCACAAGGATGAGAGTATTTCGGCAACCATTCAGTACGAGGATGCTTTTGTGGACCGGGGTCACTTTGATTGGATGAGTAAGTCTAAGCGCAGTGTTACCAGTCCGGATGTGGTGGCCATTACTGGGCATGTGGCTCTTGGGATGCGGATTCCCTTGTTTGTTAAGAAGCACAACGACGAGGGGCAGGATTTTTATTATATGGGGGATATGGCGCATCTTCCTGGTAAGGTTTGGTCTGTGGTGATGGCCGATGGGAAAACATCGGCGGTGCGTATGGGTTTTAAACTGAGTCATGGGGTTGAGGCGGGGCTTTATCGGTATATTACGGATATGGGCTGAGTGTGATAGAACACTTGTTCGCTCAAGTGTTGTATGATAAAATAGTATCATCTAAGATCAGCTTTGAAGGCAAAGTAAATGGAGGATGATATGGACCGGGGAAGGATTCGTTCTATAAAGCAGGAGTTTGATGCAATTGTGCATAGAGATGAAACTATTGATGTTGAGTTCTGGCACGCTAGAGAATTGATGCCTCTTTTGGGTTATGAGAGATGGGAAAATTTCCTTAAAACTATCGTTCGATCAATTGACTCTTGTATCACCTCTGGCATAGAAATAACAAACCATTTTCGTGAGGTCACGAAAATGGTTCAACTGGGAAGTGGCTCAAAACGTAGTGTCAAAGATTATATGTTAACACGTTATGCCTGCTATTTGATTGCAATGAATGGCGATCCTAAGAAAGATGAGATTGCATTCGCTCAAAGTTATTTCGCATTACAAACAAGAAAACAAGAAATTATTGAAGAAAGAGTCGCTTATATTGAGCGAATGGAAGCCCGTGGCAGGTTAAAAGAATCTGAAAAGCGACTTTCGCAAAATATTTACGAAAGAGATGTAGATGATTCAGGATTTGGCCGTATTCGTGCGCGGGGTGATTGTGCATTATTTGGAGGCAATTCTACAAGGGATATGAAAAGCAAATTAAATATCAAGGAGAGTCGGCCACTGGCTGATTTTTTGCCGACTTTAACAATTGCAGCAAAGAACCTTGCTACTGAAATGACAAATTTCAATGTCGAAGAAAAAGATCTACAAGGTGAGCTTCCAATTACTGATGAACATGTTCAAAACAATAAAACCGTACGAGAGATGTTAGGCCAAAGAGGCATCAAACCCGAAGAACTTCCGGCTTATGAAGACATAAAAAAATTAGAGAGAAGGGTGAAAACGCAGGAGAAGAAAATTGCGTCTCAATCTGGGAAATTACCGAGTGACTGATAGCTTGATCCAATAAACGGTTGCCCAATCGCAACTAGAAAATGTCGGAACCAGGTACCATATGAGAAATTGAAGTTATAAGCATTGGTGTGCCCAGTGTGTAGAGTCAATTGCCCAAAGAGTACCCGGTACCGCAGCGGGAAATGGGGAAATCAAAATGCAACACTGGCTAAAAACAGAAGTTTCCAGTGAAAGTCGTGCAGCGCAAGCTTCACATGACACATTGCTGCTCCCACTCCACTGAAGCTGCCCGCCCATCGAAAGCGGCAAAGTGTCACCCTTTTGTCAGGCGCTGCTAATATAGCGCGTGACCCCAGTTACTTAATCACCAGATTCTTCTGAGTTACTACAATCCTGAACACCTTACATAAAATGATCAAACAACATACACTGATTCATACTCATCAGCTAGGCTTCCATACTCTAGTTCGACGAGGTGTATCAATTGATGCATTTTGGTTGACGCTGCGCAAAAGAAGATGTACTATAGTATTATAAAGAGGTGATAGGATGAGTCATCATTATAATCAGAATTACACGCTCGCACAGATTGAATCAATACTGGACATCATCAAGAACTGCGTACGTTGCAATCGATATATAATTTCAAAAAATGAAAATAGGAAAGAGAACATCGATTTCATCAACAATTATAACTTAAATACAAACAAACAGAAGGATATTCTCATGCGCATAGAAGCTGACGATTTCTGTCATTCGTTACAGAATATAAATGTTGGCTTTGAACATGAAGTCTTGTATGTGTTCTGTCCACAGATTGAATTATTCAATTTTGAAGGTGAAACAACACTTGTGGACGTATATACCAAGTTCAACATCATTGATTATGACAATGGTAAGCGCCTCATCGCCATATCATTTCACGAAAAGAACAAGCCTATGGATTATGCATTTAGGTAAGACTATGTTTAGGAGGAATATTTATGTTGGAAAAGAAAACTTTCTGCGAAGAATGTAGGCGAGATGTCAGATATACTATTGATGGCACTAAACTCGCAGGCACATTGAAAGGTGTTCAATATGATTATATAGGCCAAAAGGCCATTTGCAATGAATGTAGATCAGAAGTATACGTACACGAAGTTGAGGACTACAACTTGAAGTCGCTCTACGACACGTATAGAGAAAAGAACGGCATTGTCGCGCTTGAAATAATCCTTGCGATACCTGAAAAATATGGTATAGGGAAGCGTCCTCTTTCCCTTCTATTGGGGTGGGGTGAAATGACATACACTAGGTACTGTGATGGCGACATGCCAACAAAACAGTATTCAGACATATTACAGAGAATATACGAAAATCCTTCTTATTACCTGCAATTGCTCGAAATCGGTAAAGAAAATCTGAAATCGATGGCTGCCTACGAAAAAAGCATCCGTGTCGTTGAAAGTATACTTGGCGCTAAAATAGAGTCTCGCACAAAAATGGATGAAGTTATTGATTATGTACTGTTCAAATGCGAAGACATAACACCCTTAGCCTTACAAAAGGCACTGTACTATATTCAGGGATTCTTTTTCGCATTTAATGAGTTTTTTCTATTTGACGATGAATGTGAAGCGTGGGCCCATGGACCTGTGTATAAGGAGATCTATCAAAGATACAGTTCATATAAATTTGATCCCATTGAAGGCACTGATGAAATTGATGACGCAACATTAAGTAGTAGTGAAAGAGCTGTTATCGACAGCGTTATTCGTAATTTATGTTGTTATAGTGGTAAAATGCTTGAGAGCTTTACACATGCAGAAGAACCTTGGTTGAAGACACGTGGTGATCTTGCTCCCACAGTTGCATCAAACAGATTAATTCATAAGAAAACCATAGGTGATTATTTCCTATCAGTGAAGGAACATGAGCAAATGCTTAACCCTTCCGATATTGAAAAATACTCACGTAAGATGTTCAAACAAACCATTTGAGATAAAATCCATACTATGAACCATATGAGAAATTGAAATTATAAATACTGGTGTGCCCAGTGTGTAGAGTCAATTACCTAAAGGGTACCCGGTTCTCAGCAGGAAATGGGGAAATCAAGCTGCTCCTCTGTGCGTCAGGTGCTGCTAAAACAGCGCCTGACCGTGATTGCTTGATCCACTCAATCGTCCATTTCTTATGGTACTGCACCATGAAAGGTGACTAAATGTAAGACCCTCTTGCCAGCCGTGAATCACCTGAACTTTTTTTGTCAGAAAACAGCGACCCGCCCCACAAATAAACAATCCCCAAAAGATTTGCAGCTTGATGATGTTGTTTTTATAAATAATGGTCTATCATTTTACTGGCGTCGGTAAATTGATAGACTTGCCTATAATGTTATCAGCCGTCAGTGATGCCTAGGTACAATAACGATTCCCGAGTGACACATCTAATTGACTGCCATCGTTATTACCATATGGTATAATGAGGGTGGTTTTTGCTTTTATGGGATGAGCAGATGGGGGGGCTGGGATGACTTATGATGAGCTGTACGAAAAATACATAATGCTTGAAAAAGAAAATTTACTGTTAAAAAAAGAACTTGAGCTATTGAGATCCAGCGGTGTGTCTGAAATACCTGTGCCTTATTGTTCGTCTTTAAATCTTGAAAATGAAGTTCCAAAAGAGGCTTCTTTAGAATTAAGTGAAGTCGGTATCACACGCAGCAGCTCAAATAAAGAAAAAAGCGATTTGTTTTTGTCGCTCTTTAAAGGTAGACCAGATGTCTGTGCAAAGCGGTGGCACAAGAAACCCGGTTATTCCCCTTACTGTTATAACGATTTTAAGCCGGGGATTTGTCAAAAACCTAAGATTAAATGCACAGAATGTAAGAATAGCAATTTTGCCTTACTCAACGAGGAGCAGATCAAAAACCATTTCTTAGGTAAGCATGTATTAGGACTCTATCCGCTGACGACAAACGATACTTGTTATCTTCTTGCAATTGATTTTGATGAGTCAACTTGGGGAGAAGATGTAAAAGTGGTTATGAGCATTTGTAATGATTATTGTATTCCAGTTTATGCCGAGCGTTCACGATCAGGACAGGGGTGTCATTTATGGTTCTTTTTTGAGAGCGAGGTAAAGGCTTCTCTTGCTAGGCAATTTGGGACTGCTATTCTTGACCTTGCTATGCAAGCGTGTGGCAATATAAAGTTCGATTCTTATGACCGCCTTTTTCCAAGTCAAGATTTTTTGCAGAAGGATGGGTTTGGAAATCTTATTGCTCTACCCCTACAAAAGGAAGCAAGAGAACGAGGTAATTCAGTTTTTATTGATGCTGACTTGAATGAGATTGTTGATCAATGGCGCTACTTATCGCAAGTAAAAAGAATTTCAGAAGAATTTATAAGTGGCTTTTGTAGGCAGCATAGGCCTATGAGAAAAAACAACGAAGATGCGAGAACAGATAGAGAACAAAAAATAAGCACAGCTGAGAAATGTGATTTCCCTGAATCTATGACGATGATAAGAAGCAATGGCTTGCATCTATCTAAAGTAGATTTGTCACCTAAAGCACTCTATTTGATTAGAAGTCTAGCAACCTATGCTAATCCAGAATTTTATGCGAAACAAGCAATGCGTCAATCAACGTTTGGGATACCACGTATTACCGTTCTTTATGAAGAAGATGCTGAAAGTATTGTTTTGCCAAGGGGATTGGAAACAAACTTATTGATTAAGATGGATGCTATTGGTGCTAAATACACCCTATTGGATGAAAGAAATGAAGGCACGAAAGTAAATGTTGAGTTTAAAGGTCAACTCAAGTCTCATCAGAGCGAAGCATTATCAAAGCTGTTGGAGAATCAAGATGGCGTACTATCCGCCACAACGGGATTTGGTAAAACTGTGATCGCAGCGAAGTTAATCGCTGAGAAGAAGTGTTCTACCTTGATTTTAGTTCATACTAAAGAGTTGGCGACGCAGTGGAAGGCGCGATTAGAGCAATTTTTAGAGATTAATGAAGTCATCGACAAAAAGAGAAAAAACAGTTCTATAGTAGGACAACTCGGTGGCGGGAAAAAGGCTATTAACGGGTTTGTTGATATTGCAATTATGCAGTCTATGTTTGAGCAGGACAAAAGTGTAAAAGCCATGATTAATCAGTATGGACTTATTATTGTAGATGAATGTCACCATGTGTCTGCTTCTAATTTTAGTCGGATTGTTAGTTCTGCTAACGCAAAGTATATTTATGGTCTTACTGCTACGCCGATTCGAAAGGATGGACATCACCCAATTATCTTTATGTATTGTGGGCCAATCAGGTACAAGGTAGATGCCAAGCTAGAGGCTAAGAAAAGGGATTTTGATCACTTTATAGTGCCAAGATTCACAAGCACTAGAATGCCTTTATTTAAAAATCAAGATGAGTGGCACATTACAGAAGTCTATCAGCATATTTGCAAAAGCAATTATCGCAATGAATTGATTGTAGCTGATGTGACACAGGCCATAGATAACGGCAGAAATCCTTTGATTTTGACCGAAAGAACCAGTCATATAGAAGAACTGGTGGCATTAATGTCTGATAAAGATTTTCAGGTGATTGTCTTAGCTGGGGACTTAAAAACCAGTGAAAGAAAAGAATCTCACAGAAGAATAAGAGCCCTAAAGGATAACGAGCGATTTGTCATCATAGCAACAGGAAAATTGATTGGTGAAGGGTTTGACGAAGCCCGACTTGATACCTTATTTATGGCAATGCCTATTGCTTGGAAGGGTACAGTTGCTCAATATGCTGGAAGATTGCACCGAAACTTTGAAGGTAAGAATGAAGTTCTAATTTACGACTACGTGGATGTTCATATTCCGGTTCTTGAGAGGATGTACCACAAAAGGCTGACTGCATACAAATCAGTGGGTTATAGTGTTAGGCCCCACAAGTCAGAGAACGATGCTGAGAACGGAATTTATGATGAAGCAAACTATTTCGAACATGTGCTCAAAGATATTTGCCGCGCAGAGGAGAACATTCTAATTTCCAGTCCGTTTCTTGAAAAGAAGAAGATGAATGGCATTAGAGACGTCCTGATTGAAAAGTTTAGAATGGGTATCCGTGTGGTTTTATGCATTAAAGGTTTGGACGAATATTCGGACAAGCACAGGATCTATATTTCAGAGTTTATTAGTACAATGGAAAAAGAAGGGGTTCAGGTCATTCAGCTTAAAAGAAATCGCTATAAATTCATGATTATTGATAATAAGATCGTTTGGTATGGGGGTATTGATATTCTAGGCGGTAGCTATGATGAAAATTCATTGATCCGAATTGAGGATGAGGAATTAGCCAGTGAGTTGGTTGGTGTAATCTCAGAATTCAAACCATAAATATTAGTTTATTCAGGTAGCGCGAGATAGTGCTATCATGCTTCAGCTCCTAATGTCCCGCGGGGTGGTGGATCTTACCGAGGTTATCAACTCTATTTTCAATGGGTACACGTATGTGCCAACCCAAAAGACCCTCTTGTCTGCCATGAATCACCTGAACTTTTTATTTGTCACAAGAACATTGCGTCCCCGCCACACAAATCGACAATCCCCAATCGGATTTGGTCTGTCCCTTGCGGTGGAGAGGGATCTCTTTTACTATGAATTGGCTTGAATCGTTGCGAAACAATTGAGATGATAGCCGTGTGACTCCCTGAAGTTTGAAACGATAAATGCAACGACTTTCAAGTCGTTGCATTTATCGTTTCATTGTGATATGATGACGCCAACAGGATAGAGGAGGTTGCATATGGTGACTAAAGAGAGTTATAATTTGGAATTCAAGCGTGAGATCTCTAGAGGCTTTCTTAAGACGGTTAGCGCATTTGCTAATTACAACGATGGCGAAGTGATATTTGGTTTGAATGATGATGGGTCATTAATGGGGATTGAAGGTGACACTCAGCAAGAATGCCTAAGAATTGAAAATATGATTAATGATTCTTTTAGCCCAGTTCCTTATTTTGAGATCAATGATAGGGCAATAGAAGGGCGCGTTATAATTGTTTTGACCGTTAAAAAAGGCAAGGATACACCCTACTACTGTGGTGGGAAAGCGTACAAAAGATCTGATACTGCAACAGTTGAGGTGAGTCGATTCGAACTGAGAAGACTAGCGATGGAGGGGATAAATACTCATTTTGAAGACCAAAAGGCCAGTTCTCAAAACTTGACTTTCAGTACCCTTGAATCTTGGCTAGTGAAAGAAGCGGGCATCGAAAAGATTGGGCAAGATGTCTTAAAAACACTTAATTTATACCATAGAGATGGTTATTATAATATTGCAGGCGCACTTTTATCGGATCAAAGTGGTATTAATTTCTCAGGAATCGATATCGTCAAGTTTGGTAGAGACACGAGTAAGATTTTGTATCGTAAGACGGTTAATGATGTTTCTTTATTAGAACAATTGGATACTGCAATTGCAATTTTTGAGCAATATTATACTTACGAAGAGATTGATGGGTACACTCGAATTAAAAGAGAAATGGTGCCTAAGGAAGCTTTCAGAGAAGCCTTGGCGAATGCGATTGTTCATCGTATTTGGGATGTCAACTCCTTTATTCAAATAGCCATGTATGAGGAATGGATTGAGATTAATTCTCCTGGTGGTCTACCAGCTGGTATTTCTGAAGAAGAGTATTTTTATGGAAATATCTCAGTCTTGAGAAATCCAATCATTGCATCAGTTTTTAATCGTTTGAACATCATCGAGAAATTTGGGACTGGGATTGCGAGAATCAATCACGCATATCTGCATAGCGAGACTAAACCAAGTTTTAGCATCAGCGAAAATAGAATTGTCATTAAACTGCCAATTACTGACTTTGGTCAAAAGGATCTTTCTGAAGATGAAGCGATTGTCTTTAAGCTATTAAAGGATGGGGTCGAGCTCTCTAGAAAGGCAATTGACCAGAAAACTGGATTTGATAAGTCAAAGACTATTCGGATTCTTAATAATCTGGTAGAAAAAGATCGACTCTTGAAATTCGGAAGTGGGCCTTCGGTGATGTATAGGTTAAAGTGATTTTGGCATGACTATAATCATGGTAAGGAGACGCATAATGAAAGCACTTTTACATGACTGGGAAGACGAGTTCGATTCATTGATTTTAGACAGAGGATGGGGTATTTTTAGTGAAGGCCATGATGATGGTTTGATACAAATTGATAAACTTGAGTCTGGTCTAATCGAAGCGCGGGTACAGGGAACCTATCTTTATGATGTCAGGATGACAGTGGATAAAAAAGGGCACAGGCAAATGGCTTGCCAGTGCCCCTATGCACAAGACGGAAACACCTGTAAACACATGGCGGCTGTTTTATACTTTGTTGAGCATCAATACAAAAAAGAGAGCGTCGATGATGATGTAGATGAAGGTGAAAGTCATGGTGCGCAGCAACTACAGTCTACAAAAGCGCTGCAGTCTACAGATGCGCTGATGGTCCAACTGGAGAATCTGTCCAAGGACCAATTGATTCTGTTTTTATACCCTAAAATGATGTCGGACTCATCCCTTAGAGGGTCCTTTGAAATCTATTTAGCCAATCTAGAAAATGATATAAAAAAACTGATAAAGGAGTTCTGGATTGGGGTGAACCGGTTTTCTGGTCGCCACGGAATGATTGATTACGGCATGGCGCCACATTTTTTTGAGTTTTGCTCTGACTATGCCTCCCATGCAAGCGACATGGTCTGCAGCGGATTTTTGCTGGAGGCTATTGCGCTGATCAAGGGCATCACTAAAGATTTTGATGAAATTCCCTTGGATGATTCAGATGGATTTACCACCGAATTCTATGAATCCCTTCATGATATTGTTGACCATATTTTAGATCAAGAGGACGAAGACGCCAATAAAGCCTTGACCCTTTGGCTTGAATCGGTACAGGATAATAGGGCTCAGTGGTACTTGTGCGAGGTATTTTCGGATGTGTTCGATCAGTTGATGCTGGATGAGGCATACATAGATGGGCACATCGCATCTTTAAAGTCAAGAGTTTTCGCTGAAAGGGCCAAAGACGATTTACTCAACTACAAGTGGACCTCTGACTTGGTGGCCCTATTGAATGCTCTCGTGCAAAAGGGGCAATCTGATGAGGCTTTGCATCTGTCATCCGAGTATGATTCAGTCTATCAAGTGCTCCTTTGGCGCATAGGGTATTACCAGAGTCAAGGGATGGCGCCCCAAGAACTGCAAGCGATTGAAAAGGCCATATCCGTCTATTCAGATCATAGGAACTATTCAATCGACTTGATACGCAAATTGCTGGCCTATTGGGTGCGATTGGGCGACCGTGAGAATATCATTAAAAACCACTGGAAACTTGTTGAAATGACAGAGTATACCGAAAGCGAATATCTGGCATACCGCAATTTATTTTCCCGCGAAGCGTGGTCTTTAAGAGTCAATCAAGTTTTTGTAGACATGGAACAATCGTCTGCGGCTCTTTACCAGAAATATAAAATCTATGGGATCGAGAGTCGTGTCGAGGAGATGAAAGCCATTCAAGACAAACTCTTGGATTATGAAGGCATCAAGCGGTATGAAAAACTCTACCTAAAACATGATGTCAATTGGTTATATGCCAGGTACCTTGACTGTATTAGACATGCGGCACAAGTTGCGACAAACAGAAAACAGTATAAACAGGTTGTAGGGATGATGAAGCACGTTTTAAAGTTGCCAGATGGCAAAGCCGCCATGGCGGATGTTGCAAAAGAATTCAAGATTGCTTATACTAGAAGGCCGGCTTTTATGGATGAGCTTTCCAAGTTGAAACTTTAGGTGCAAACATCTGTTTGATACCTATTGTAAGTGAATGCGATGCTTATAGTGTTCTGAATCAGAAAGGACGATTTAGGATGAATGTAAGATTAAGCGATATCTTAGAAGCGTTTGAGTTCTGTAACAACCAGGAAGAACTCATTCTACTTTATTGGAATGTTGGTAAATATATTTGTGTCAACACTGTTGACACAAATCAGTTGGTCAAATCATCTTGCAATATTGTCTTCGGCATGTGAATTTTTATCTTGAAGCACTTGATCGAGAACGTAAAAGGCATAACGAAAATCCCAGTGTCGGCGTAATTCTCTGTGCAAGCAAAGATGTCGAAGTGGTTGAATTGGCTTTATCAAGAAGTTTGTCACCAACATTAATATCAGATTATACACTTAAACTCATTGAGAAGAGTCTGTTAAGGCAAAAGTTGCATGAGATAACTGAAATGGCTGATTTTCAATCAAATTGATGAGGATCAAGAAAAGTGATAATACTAGAACGGACTCAAAACAAGATTGAAGGCTGAAGAAAGTCAACTGGCTACAAATTGTTTCCAGTTGGAGATGAAAGCGCAGATCTGGAGCTTGCTATAGAACTCACCCAATCACAACCAGCTTCAAAAAAAGAAATGTCCACAGAAAGTAATGCACCTCAAGATTCCCATGACACATTGCCGATCCTGAATATCTTACATAAAATCATCAAACATCATCTACTAGATTCGCCTCCCCAGTCCGCCATTGATAGTGTCAATATGAGTCGCAAGACCGATTTGGTCAACGACTATACCATCTTAAAGTTTCAGCTGGGTAGGTCACCCATGATGATGGATTTTGCGTTCAACCTAATGGCCCACGATGTGGTGGATCTTACCGAGGTTATCAACTCTGTTTTCAATGGGTACAAGTATGTGCCAACCCATCAGACCCTCTTGTCTGCCGTGAATCACCTGAACTTTTTATTTGTCACAAAAACATTTCGTCCCTGCCACACAAATCGACAATCCCCAAAAGGATTCGCCCTGTCTCATCCGGTTGAGATGGATCTTTATCGGTATATTACAGAGAAGGGTGAGGCGTGAGTTGTTTTGGTCTCACGTAGTTAATATGGTTGGAGTATTAACTGAGGAATTTATTAAACATCAATAAAATTGTATTAATTAAAATGTGATAGCTTTGCAATTCGGAAGTATTTCTCTTTCTGGCGTAAAGTATAACCTTATAAAGCTTAGGGATTGAGGGTAGTAAAACCTATAGACGTAGACAAGGGTGATTACTGTGGGAAAATGAATAAAAAAACACTGCTGAAATGGCAGTGTTTTTTAGTGTTCCTCAGTTGGGTTACAAAATAGGGTGAAAAACTACTTATCGAATCGCTTTTCAGTATTGTAATAGGTGAAGGCTGCCTTTGCGACCAAGACTTCTTCCTCATCATATAAGCATACTTCATACATGGCTGTTTTATTTGATTTGCTTGTTTCTGATGCAAGAGCCCTTACAATTCCAGAAGTGACAGGTTTGAAGTAGTGTATGCTGGCGTCAAGGGTAAGGCAAATGGTTCCATAGGAGGCAGCAGCAACACCTGCAACGTAATCTGCAAGAGAAAACAGGGCGCCCCCATGGATGCTGCCATAGTGGTTCACCGTTTCTTGTGAAAATCTCAGGGTACCTTCTGCTAGGCCAACGGCTGCTTTTGTAATCACCATATTGTTATGCTTGGTAAAGCCATTTGCTTCATTAATCTTGGCAATAATCTCTTCGGTGTTATTCATTTCCATTAAATCCTCTTTCTCTTAAGTGCCAACTTGTTGGATTACAACCGTTTTATAACACTGGATGCAATCATGCCGCCCTCGACATGCATAGAAAGGAGGCCGTATTTTCCTTTGGATTCTTCCAAATAGGAAAGTGCTTTGCACATCATAATGGTCCCTGTAGCGCCTTTAGGGTTACCAAGACCAATGGACCCCCCTCGTGGATTTACCTTTGAAGGATCAGCACCGAGTTTTTCAGAAGTAAACATGGCCTGTGGTGCAAAGGCTTCGCTGATCTCGATGACATCTAGATCCTTCGCTTTCAGATTGACGCGTTCCATTAGTTTAGAGACAGACTTGATTGGGCCGATGTTCATAGCTACTGGATCCTCGCCTGTTACAATGGACCCCATATATTGAGCGATTGGTTTGATGCCAAGTTTCTTAGCTTTGCGAGATGACATGAGAACAACAAAAGCAACAGCATCAGCGGATGTTGAGGAATTTCCTTCTGTCACTTTTCCATTTTTTGCATATGGAGAAGTTAGTGTTGCCAAGTCTTTTGTACTTATTGAAGAATTAATGATCTCATCGTGAGAAAAAATCTTTTTTTGTGAATCCTTGTCAGTATAAGAAACAGGGATTATCTCTTTATTGAAGGAACCTTGTTTCTGCGCATGCATAGCTTTTTGATGACTCTTTACTGCATATTCGTCGATTGCCTCGCGGGAATAACCCATCTTATTGGCCAGAATCTCGGAAGATCGTCCCATAGTAAGCAATTCATCTGCTCTTTCTACGACATAAGGATCCGCAGAGGCTAAATCAATGTCGAGCATCGACATATAATCAATACCGCCTGCAACGACGATATCATTCTCACCAGCCATAATTGCATTAGCTCCAAGAATAATGCTTTGAAGCCCAGATGCGGAGAATCTGGTAATCGTATGAGCTGGAACGCTATCTGGAATATCTGAACGCTGGGACATTACCCGCGCAAAATTTAATCCCAGAACATCCTCAGGCATTGAAGCACCTACAATAATATCATCGATCATGCTAAACTCCAGCTTCTCCACCTTTTTCAAAACACCTAATAAAACTTCAGAAGCCAATTTAGATGGATGCTCGGTGGCCAAAGTCCCCCTTACTGCCTTGCCGATGGGTGAACGACCATATGCGACTATCACAACATCTCTTAGAATCTTCATAGTAATTCTGCTCCTATTCCAATTTATTCTGTATGCGAAGTTTACTCGGTTATTCGAGTTAACTCACTTTTACAATCGCTTCCACCAGGATTCCGGGGATAGAGACATCTTCAGGCCCTATCTCGCCAACAGGGACAACTTCTTCGGCTACAACGATAACATATTTGGCCGAAAAAGGGAGATACATGTTACATTTTTTAATAGACCCTGCAGGCAGATAACAATTACCTTCCAAATCGGCCTTCTTTACTCTAATAATTGCAACATCTCCTTTTATTGCTGTTTCTTTAACGCATTCTTTTCCATCAATCATTCTGCTTTCTTTTCCTGTGCCTAATACATAGAAGAATGGAATCCCCGAACCACCTGCACGAATTCTCTCAATTAGGATATCCTCCGATGCGATTTCTCTTGTGATATTAGAAGGTAGAGAATCGGCTTCTATTGCTGTAGTAATCAATCCTTTGGTCCGCTTGGTAAGGATCTCTTTGAAGACCGGATTTGAGTTGATTGCGGAGTCAACCGTAACAAAGAAGAGATCCTGAGCTTTTGTTTCCCCCAATGTCTTTATGACAGATAGAGTCAGTGCATCATTTCCCAAATTACCAATAAGGATTGAATCCTTATCCTTTATCTTGCATATTGCATCCTCGATGCTTATCACCTTATTCATATCAAATTCTCCATTCGGATTTTAATTGTTCTTTTATGTCGACATTAGAGTCGCTTGAATGCGCCAGCACCGCCCATACCGCCGCCAATACACATAGATACCAGCGCCAGTTTGCCATTTGTATCTTCTAACTGAGACAGAGCTCGGCATGTGAGGATTGCACCAGTGGCGCCAAGTGGGTGCCCAAGGGCAATAGCGCCACCTCTAGGGTTAACCTTAGCATAATCAAATCCAACTTTATCAATGCAGGGAATAGCCTGTGCAGCAAAAGCTTCGTTGAGTTCAACAACGTCAAATCTATTTGGCCTGATTAAAAGTCTTTTCAGAAGTTTTGGGATGGCAAACAAAGGACCTATCCCCATAACTGCTGGATGGCAGCCGCCAACATTGTAACCTAGGAATTTTGCGATTGGTTTGATACCAAGTTCCTTCGCCTTTTTTCGGGACATTAGAACGACAAAAGCCGATCCGTCATTCATTGGTGAAGAGTTCCCAGCAGTAGAGGTGCCCCCATCTTTAAACGCTGGCGCTAAATTTTCGAGAGTTTCCATTGTCAGGTCGTGCCTGATGCAATCGTCTTCAGAAACAACAATAAGATTTCCATTCTTGTCAATAGCGGTAATCGGGATGATCTCTTTCTTGAATTCACCATTTTTTTGGGCCTTCGATGCCTTCTGATGACTCTTTAATGCAAACGAATCCATTGCTTCTCGAGTTATGTCCAGATTAAGCTTTTCTTTTGCTTTATCCACTAATATTTCGGCGGTCAAACCCATTGGGGTGTAGACCGCGGGTTTGTTCTTGAAAAGGTATGAGTCCAATGAGGAAAGATCGACTACTGTCATTGGGCACCATGAGGCACATTCAATACCACCGGCCACAATAACATCTGCCTGTCCGGCCATAATTGCATTGGCACCATGGGCGATGCTCTGCAATCCGGAGGAGCAGAACCGATTGATGGACTGACCCGGCACTGAATCAGGCAAGCCAGCCCGCTTGGCAAGAACGCGACCAAGGTTGTAGCCTTGATATTCTTCAGGATACGAACATCCAACGATTACGTCATCAATCATATCCAGTGGAAGTTCTGGGACTTTTTTAAGAACACCTTTCAGCACTTCAGCGCCGAGGAGCGTAGGTGGAACTGTTGCCAATGCACCTTTATTTAATTTAGTAACGGGAGAACGACCGTATGCGACTACGACAACTTCTCTGACAAACTTCATAGTTTTCAACCTCCTAATAAATTCCGGAAACTCAATCCATTTTCATGATCTTCAGTTTATCTGCAAATAGTAGATTGGCTTCGGTGGCCTTGATGACATCTTCCTTGGTGAGACCCTCTCTAATTTCTGTAACCAATAAACCTTTTTCGACGACTTCAATCACGGCCATGTCTGTAACGATCAAATCAACACAATTTGCCCCTGTAAGCGGGAACGCACACTTTTTGAATATTTTTGGGGTGCCATTGTTCGAATGTTCCATTGCAACGATTACTTTCTTACAGCAGGTAACCAGGTCCATTGCGCCGCCATATCCGGCGATAAGTTTGTCTGGAACCATCCAATTCGCTAGATTTCCAGCTTCATCTACTTGAAGTGCTCCAAGTACCGTTACATCAATATGTCCGCCACGAACCAGGGCGAAAGCATCCGCACTATCATAAAAGCTTGCACCCGGTTTGAGGGTCACAAATGTAACACCTGCGTCAAAATAGTCTGGATCCAGATTCTCAGGGGTCGAAGGTGGACCAAGTTTAACGATTCCATTTTCACCCTGAAGGACAACCGCAGCTCCTTCGGGTAAAAATCTTGGCACGAGTTGAGGAAGACCGATGCCAAGATTAACAACGTCACCATCATTCATTTCTTTTGCAACCCTTTTTGCGATAAACATTTTTCTATCAAATGCCATATTTTCACCTACCCATACAATTAGTTTATAGTATTAACAAGTATTCGTTGTCAGGGGTTATCCTCTTACAATCATATTGATGTACTTTCCTGGTACTGTAATCAAATCTGGAGGAATAGCTCCAACGGGAACTAGTTCCTCTGCTTCAACAATTGTGAATTTGGATGCGGCCGGCATTAGGGAGGTAAAATTTTTTACTGCCCCTCGCATAAAACAGTTGCCGTCAAGATCCACTTGGGTAGCCCTTATTAAGGCTACATCTCCAGTTATAGCTTTCTCCAGAATGTGTTCAACGCCATCGATTACAAGTGTTTCTTTTCCATGAGCAACCTCGGTACCAGGGCCTACTGGGGTATAAAAAGCAACAATTCCTTTCCCTCCAGCTCGTAAGCGTTCTGCAAAGGTACCCTGAGGAGTCAGTTCAAGGGTTTTATCAAAATACATTTTTTCTGCACTTGCACTGCCTCGTAAGAATGTACATATTGCTCCACGAGAGCGATTCTTCAGCAATTTTTCCATTGAAGACATAAAAGCAGGATTTGCCGCATTTGCCACCAACAAAAAATCTTTTGTTGTAGTTTGGGTCAACAATGTACGTAAGAGTCTACCGGGGTATCCCTTTGGTCCGAATCCTCCAACGAGAATGGTATCCCCATCTTTGATTTGTGCAACTGCATCTACAATATCAACAACTTTATTCATTTAAACACCTTCCTTCAAGTTTTAAGATTTGATCTGATTGTTAGATTTTCCTGGCTTTCATGATACTCATCTCCATTCCATTCGTCATAAAAAACTATAGGACTTGATGGGTTCGAAATATTTTGAATATTTTAATCATAAGTTCACAAGTTTATTTATTGACAAATTTAAATTCGAATGGTAGCTTGTAAGTACTATATTAATACCGAATGTTCGGTATGTAAAGTGTTAATTGTCAGAAGATTTATATTTTTTTCGCGTGGCACCAAGGCATTGAAACATCAGTGTCTTGAGAGAGGGTACAATCCAAATTCAATTAATAGGAGGAGTTTGTAATGAAAACAGCTATTATCGGCGCTGGTTCAATGGGACTTGTATTAGGAGCGTATATTTCAAAGGCAAATGAAAAAATCGATTTGGTTGATGTCAACAAAGAACATATCCAAGCATTAAAAGAAAAAGGTGCAACGATTATCGGAAATGTAAATATGAAAGTCCCAGTTAATGCTATGACACCGGAGGAGTTGACTGGAAAGTACGATTTAATATTCCTAATGACAAAGCAGCTGTTTAACAAGAGTATCATTGAAAGCTTAATACCGCATATGAAGAGTGATACTGTTGTCATCGCTATGCAAAATGGTTTGCCTGAACCGTCCCTTGCTGAGATTTTAGGTGAAGACAGGGTTGTTGGCTGTGCAATTGGTTGGGGAGCGACCTATGTAAGCCCCGGAGTTTCGGAGCTGACATCTGAGACAGACAGTCTGACTTTTGAGATAGGAACAGTAAATGGAAAAAGGAATAGCAAAATCAATGAAATAAAGCGTCTTCTTGAACTGATGGGACCAACAAAAATTGAAGAGAATTTCGCTGGAGCAAGATGGTCAAAGTTACTCATCAACGCTTCATTTAGCGGCATGTCAGCAGTACTAGGCTGCACGTTCGGAGAGGTTGCTGCGAACGAGAAAGGGCGCGTCTGTCTTCAAGGGATTATGAAAGAATTGATCGATGTATGCAAAGCTACGAATGTGAAGATTGAACCCATTCAGAACAAAAATGCAGCGGCCTTGGTTGATTATAACAATGTCATTAAAAAAACTATTTCGAGGGCTATCATTCCTATAATGATTAAAAAACACAAAATGCTACGGGCTAGCATGCTACAGGACTTGGATCATGGAAGAAAGTGCGAAGTTGACTTTATTAATGGGGTCGTCTGCAAATATGGCAAGAAAGCTGGAGTACCAACCCCTTATAACGATAAGGTAGTCGAAATAGTACACTCTATTGAAGATGGGAAGCGCAAAAGTGCATTCGATAACTTGAAGCAATTTGAAAAGATTTAGACTAATCATGTAACCCTTGGGGTTTGGTTATATAAGTGATGATTTTAAAAAGAGGAGTTTTCGAATGGGAAATTATAAAATGGAACTCACAAAAGATGAATTGGATATATTGGCTGGAAAGCAGGGGGAGACCCTGCAAAAAGTAATGAAGACTGTCGTAATGTATGGAGAGGCCTTCGGGGCGAAAAGACTTGTACCTGTAAAGCCTAATATTCATATGGTTGTTTCTTTTGGCATACCTTTGGCGGCACCGGTATTTAGAATGATGGATGATTTGATAAATGCAGGTATCAAGATGGCACCTTTTACTGTCGATCCACGGCCCCTCGACTATGAGAATGTAAAGTGCAGTCCTGCTGAAAAATTCGTTTTCCATATGATGTATGCAAAGCAAAAGGATTATGAGGCACAACTAACGAAATTGGGACTGAAAGATCAAAATGCCTTTACTTGCACCTGCTATCTTCCTGAAGTAGGAAATACACCTAACAAAGGAGATGTATTATCCTGGTCGGAATCTTCAGCAGTAGTATATGCAAACTCAGTTCTTGGCGCTAAAACCAATAGAAATTCCGGTGTGATTGAGCTTCTAAGCGGTGTTGTAGGTAAAACTCCGGAATTCGGATTTTTGACGGAGGAAGGCAGAAAAGGAAAATGGCTTGTTGAGATAAAATCTCAAAAACTGCCGAATGCACAGATTTTAGGCAGCGCGATTGGGATGAAGGTGATTGAAGAAGTTCCGTATATTATAGGTCTGGATAAGCTTTTTTCTGGTATGGAAAAGGAGCAAATAAACGATTACCTAAAAGATATGGGTGCGGCGACAGCCTCAAACGGGGCAGTTGGACTTTACCATGTTGATGGCGTTACTCCTGAGGCAGTAGATATGGGGAAAACGCTTTTAGCAGAAGGATATAAGACCTATCTCATTGATGAAAAGGAATTAGAAAGAGTCTATGAATCGTACCCGATAATATGGAAAGATAATAATGCAAGCCCCAAGATTTGCTTTATTGGGTGCCCCCAATTGTCTATCAATCAGCTGTACCAATGGACTGATAAAATTAGCAGTGAGCTGAAAAGTCAAAACAGAGAAAAAGTCAAAATCAGAACAATACTCTGCGCAGCGCCGGATGTCATAGAAAAATTCAAAAAAGATCGTGAAGCATATACTAAACTGATTGGGACGGGGGCAAACCTGACTTACATTTGTCCTTTGATGTACATGAATAACCCTTTGTGTTCGAAGAAACCGGTTATAACCAATTCCAATAAACTTAGGACATATACATCTTCTCGATTCTATACGGATGATGAGATTTTACAAAAAATTGTTAAAGGGGGTAGGGCCTCAAGATGAAAAAAACATTTAAGGGCAGAGTCGTTCTAGGTGGGAACATCTTAGGAGAAGCTTTAGTGACCAGGGCTGGGCTGAATGTACTTGCTTCATTTCAAAAGAGTGCTATGAAGAAATCGAAGGTAGCAGTTTGCTCAGATCAGAACAATAAGGATATTTTTGGTAAGGTCATGACAGACAAAATAATATGCCTTCCTCAATCCATAGGATCAACTACAGGTGGCATTGTACTTCAGGCGGGTGCGGCTTGTGGGATGTCTCCAAAGGCAATGCTCTTTTCAGAGCACATAGACACTCTGGCAGGAGCAGGAATCATCTTGACTGATGTTTGGGAGAATATAAGAATCGTAACCGTGGACCAATTGGGACCGGAGTTTCTTAAATTTGTGGAAACGGGATATTCGATTGAGATTAAAGAGGATGGAACAGTAATTATTGATGACGGAAAGTAGGATGTTAATCGATATGGAGAGGGCAATCAGAATGGAAAATAAATCTAAAGTTATTGCAGTTACAGGAAAAGGTGGCGTTGGAAAAACTTCGATTTCTGCATCAATTGTCAAAACACTGGTCAATGCCTTCCCCGATGCAAAAATTCTTGCGATAGATGCAGACCCTGCAGTTGGCCTTTCAACAGCTCTCGGAATAGAGCCCTCCATGACAATCGATAATATTCGAGAGGAGATCATCAAGAATGTTGAAGATGGAAATTCAAAAGATGCAATAGAATTATTAGGTCAGGCTCGGTTTCGTATATTTGATGCGATCGTCGAAAAAGATGGATTTGCCTTTATTGCCATTGGTCGCCCTGAATCAGAAGGGTGCTATTGCAAAGTGAATTCGTATTTGAAAGAAGTGATTAGTATCTTATCCAATGAGTTTGACTACGTTGTTATTGACGGCGAGGCTGGTATTGAGCAAATAAACCGCCGTGTTATGGACAAAGTCAGCCATTTGGTACTCGTTACAGACCCCAGTAAGAAAGGGACCCAGGCAATTCAGACCATTAAAAATGTAGCAGATAAACTGGTGATGTTTGATGAGGTAGGCGTGATCGTAAACCGTTTATCAGACCCAACACATGAAGCGTATATCGATGTCGGCGATATTCCGGTTTTATCATACATAGGGGATGATAATAATCTAGCTATGTTTGACGTTCAGGGTAAAAACATATTTAGTCTACCGGATCATTCAAATGTTGTCGTCGGGGCGATGGAAGCTCTTAAAAAAATGAGAATCTTAATAGAGGGACATTTATGAAAGATTTGAAGCATATAATCTATTTTGAGGGTTTGCTTGATGAAGCAAATAATCAACTGGTACGGCAAGCAAAAGACGAAGGAAAACGAGCGCTGGGGTATACCTGCTTTCATATGCCGGAGGTACTCTTAAACCTAGACAATTGTTTTTCGCTGCGCATGCGTGCTCCGAAAACAGGGTCCATGGAAATTGCCACATACTACATGTCCAACTACACCTGCGAGTTTTGCAGAGCAATCGTGGAAAGAGCCTTTGAAGGCGGATACAATTTTCTCGATGCCATTGCTGGCGTTGATGCTTGTGCGGTGATGAATCGTGCGATGGAGAACATAGAAGTATTAAATCTGATCCCCAATAAGAATTTTTTTGTATCCCATATCGATGTTCCGTATAAAGTGAATGAAGATTCAGTAGAGCACTATGTGCAACAAATTGAATTGAAGGTGTTGAACAAGCTAAAAGAGAACTTTGGCATCGATGTCTCTGAGGAAGCAATGAAAAAAGCAGTTGAGATCCATAACGAAGTCTGTGCGCTTATAACAGAAATAGGTGAATTCAGAAAAGAAGACAATCCACGAATTACCGGATACGAATTTCACATATTGACTCTAGTGACGTATGTATGTCCAAAGTATCTGATCTTAAATAAGCTTCGTGAAACCTTGGAAGAAATAAAACTACGAGAATCAGACGCGAAAAAGAAGTTTAGGGCAAAGGTAGTTCTTATTGGTAGTGAGATTGATGATCCGGAATTAATCAAGCTGATTGAGGATGCTGGAGCACTGGTTGTAGCAGATAGATACTGTTTTGGTTCATTCCCGGGTCGACAAGAGATCATATTGAGAGAGAATGAAGGCGTATTATCCTCTATTTGCAGGCAGTACTTGGAACAGAGCTTATGTCCTCGTTATGTCAGTCAGGAAAAGAAAGATCAAAGATGGGATTTTGCCGAGACCTTGTACAAGGATTATCACGCTGATGGGATTATCTACGAGCAAATCCAGTTTTGTGATTATTGGTGTTACGAACGGGCTTTAGCAAGTCATATAATGTCTGAAGAAAGAAATATTCCTGCACTTTCCGTGGACCGTCCATATATGTCTAGAACCTCGGGACAGCTCAGAACACGGGTTCAGGCTTTTGTCGAAAGTCTTGAAATCAAAAAAATACAAAAAGACATGCAAAAAGGGGTATAGGAATATGAGTAAAAATTTAGGCAAGCTATATTCCGGGGAAATGGCGTTAAAACATAGGGAATGGAGAGGCTTTCGAGATACTTTTTACGATTTTGGAAGATGGCTCAAGTGTTGGGGTGGCGTCATGATGAATTTATCATTATCCTGCCCTACTCAATTGGTAAAGGGCTTGTTTCTATATCGATGGATGAGTACCTACCTTACTGTTCCTGCCTTTTTTGATAAGAATACTTTAGGATTACGGGGAGCAGAGCTTCGGATTTGCCATAAGCAGGTTTGGATGGAGGTTACTCATGCCACCAGTGTAGTCAAGACAATTCTAAAGGGGGATTCCGTCCTCAACGGCAATAGTAAGAAAGCAAAAGCACTCAGTGATAAGGTTGTCCTATTTGACGAAATGATGCCGATCCAAATCATGGCAGGCTTTCCGAATCTGATCGGTCTTCCTATACAATTGATCCCAATTTTCCTACCTTCGATGATGGATCAGTTAAGCTCCATGCCATATATCGATGCTATTGAAAGCTATGGTTTGCCTGCAGATGTTTGTCCTTTGCCTGCTGCAGAAGCTGGGTGCGCGGTTGTTGGCGATTACCCTCGATTGGGCAAATGTTTTATCACAAGCAGTATGCCCTGTGATGGCAGTTGCATGTCGTCGTCCTTTCAGGATCGTTTTTTTAAACTCCCAACATACCCACTATCACCACCAGTTCGCTTCAACGAAGATGAAGTGCAGAGATATGCCGTTAAGGATCTTCAAGCAGCCATTCGATTTATTGAGGAACAGACCGGTGAGACCTTTGACTGGGATGCTTATTTTACCGTTATGAAGAGATATAATGCGGAAACGGAGCATTTACTTAACAAGTGGGAAATCAACAAAACCCCATATCCTCAGGTAACCGGACCAGCCTTGACCATACACCGCATGTATGCGTTCCAGATCGCGGGAAGCTTGGATCCAAGGTTTCTGAAGAATGATGAAGTTGTGTATAAAATGATGATGAAAAACTATGAGAAGGACAAGAAGAAATACGGGAAACTCGGCACCACCAAACATCGCCATAGAGCCTTGGTGTGGTCGTGTCCCGCACACTATTATGTGAATTTTTCTTTCTGGGCACAAGAATGTTGGGGTATTCAGGTTTTGATGGATATGGAATGCATGCTGTCCCATCACATCTATAACACCGAAGATAAGGAAGCCACATTGATCGATCTGGCAAAATCTTATGAGCGTATGTCAATGCGAAGTAATACGAATGGTGGGCATGTAAACGTTCTCGAAGAGTTATGGAAACAATGCAAGGCCTTTGATGCGAATATCGTTATCATGTACGGACATGTTTCTTGTAAAACCATGGCAGGTCTCAATGGTTTGTTTGAAGATCAGGCACGGGAAAGGGGCATTCATTTGATTTGGGTCGAGCACGACTTGATGGACCCACGTACGGTTTCGAGAAAAGAAATGAGAAATAAGGTCAATCGTTACATGCAGACCGTATTTCGTGAAGAACCCCTTGATGCAAGTTTGGTTGATTTTGAAGATGCGAGAGCGTGGTAGCTTACAGAAGGAGAATGGATGATGAAGAAATTTTATGGTGGTTGTGATGTTGGCTCTACCTATACAAAGGTCGTTATATTGGACGAAAAAAGCAAAATCGTTGCAAGCAACACTATCAGGAGCAAGATCAACTCGGAGGAAAGCGCGAAAGCAGGTCTTATGACGGCATTGTCACAAGCAGGACTTACAAGCATAAGTGACTTGAACTACCTGGTTGGCACAGGTTATGGAAGAAACAAGGTTCCCCAAGCTCATGAAAATATAAGTGAGATTAGCTGCCATGCTATGGGAGTTCATTTGACAGATCCTTCAGTGAAAGCGATTATTGATATTGGCGGGCAGGATGTAAAAGGCATTTCAGTTGACACAGATGGTACCGTGAAAAATTTTGCCATGAATGATAAGTGTGCAGCTGGCACAGGCCGTTTCTTCGAGTCTATGGCAAAGGCGTTTGAGCTTGAATTGCCGGAGTTTTGCGAGCTTTCCTTGAAAGCAAAGAATGTAATTCCAATCACTGCTCAATGTACTGTTTTTGCGGAAAGTGAAGTGATTACACTTGCTGGAGAGGGAAAGCCTAAGGAAGAAATCGCTGCTGGAATTCAGTTTGCAGTTGCAAAGCGGTGTTTTGTTATGGCCAAAAAAGCTGGTGCAACAAGCTGCATAACATTAACGGGTGGATGTGCTAAAAACACAGGCTTAAAAAAAGCGATTGAGCATGTGCTGAAAATAAAAGTCATAGACCTAAAAAATGATCCTCAATTGATGGGTGCGCTAGGCGCTGCAGAGTATGCCCGCCAAAAGGGTATAGCAAAGGAGATCTAACATGAATCTGATTTGGTTGTTGCTGATCATAGCGGTTGTGGCTTTTGTTCTATTGTTCACAATATATTTTTTCAATTTGGATATGAAGCTTGTTGCTGTCATATACCAAATGCTTGGCAAGCGCTTCGATAACGAAAAGAAGGAAACGAGTCTGTAATGGAACTTTATAACGGAATCATAGATGAGACTATGGATTTGTTAGCTTCACATCCTTATCGCAGCATTTTGATCGATGGAGACCCAAAATGGGATATGTGCAGTAGTAATGAGGTAATACTGGCAAAAGATACATCATTTGAATTAGGCGCTAACAAATTGACATCTGTGAATTACTCCTGTGTCACTACTTCAAAACAGCTGATTCCCAATGATGAGATACTGCTTTTGGGCCCTGATTTGACTGAAATAAAAGAAGATACCCCCTTTATAAGAATTGTTTTACTAAACATCAATGATCTCGAAGATGAAACTGCATATAACGTGATCAAAGACTTGGAATATATAAAGTATGATGTAATTCCCAAAGGATATATGATTAGGGCCTCAAGCTTTGATCATAGAGAGCAAGTCCGAGTCAGTCGGACTGCTGTTCAAAATGCAATAAATTTTAAGACAATTGGGAACATATACATCAAAAAATTAAAAGAAAACAAACTTGTAAACACGGTCCGCATCATATTTATAACAAAGGACAGTCCGGAATTTGTAAGATTTATTGAACTCGCCAATAAAACAGTATCCTTAACAAAAACTTTGAATCAAGTGCTAAATAATATGAGTCTCGACTGTAATTCATGTCATTTGAAAATTGTATGTGATGAGGTTGAGGGTCTAAAAAAGATACACTTTGACAGCGCTCAGAAATTGTAATAGTGCCATAGTAAGCAATGGATTGCTTGAACCACCAAAATACAAGAGGGTGTAATTACTGGAGCATAGATTATAGGAGGATTAAGAAATGGCTGTCAGAAAGAAAATTCTTAAACTTGCCAAGAAGATCGCGGGATCATCGGCATTATTGGTTAAATGGGATGAACGTGCTCCAGAATACTATGTTTTGGCGTGTTGTGTATCAGATGAACAAGCAGAGGTTGGCTTAGCCATGAAGCTGAGAAAGCCACAGACGATCGAACAACTTGCTGCGAGGTGTGGAAAATCTATTGAAGACACAAAAAGGCTTGCAATGGAACTAGCCGTAATAGGTGGATGTATTTTTTATTCTGAAAATGGAGTTGATTTATTTGAATTGACGGTTTTCGTTCCAGGTGTAATGGAGAAGATTGTATCCAATAAGGAGCTCTGTGAAAAACATCCAGAAATTCCGAAAGCCTTTGAAGAATATGCTAGACTGAGAGGGGCGACACTATCAACTAATTTGCCCATGGGTATAGGACCAATGAGAGTCCTTCCAATTGAGTCTGCTATTAGCGCTGATACGCGAGTAGCCTCATATGAGGAAGTTTCAAAAATTCTGGACAAGAACACTCTTTTCGCAGTAGCAGCATGCTCTTGTCGAAGATCAAGAAGACTTTTGGAGGAAGGTTGCGGACACTTAGAGGAAGATATGTGTATCCACCTTGGTATAGGCGCTGAATACTATCTTCGTACGGGCAAAGCTAGAGCGGTTACTAAAGAAGAAGCATACGAAATCATAAAAAAGGCTGAAGAAAATGGGTTGATGCATAATATTCCAAATATAGACGGCGCTGAACATACTCACGCCATATGCAACTGCTGCTCATGCTCGTGCTACGCATTGAGAAATGCGACCTACTTTAATGCGCCTGACATGGTTCGTTCAAATTACATTGCGGAAGTGGATAAAGATAAATGTGTTGCTTGCGGACAATGCGTAGAAAACTGCCCAACCAATACGTTGAAGTTAGGACAAAAAATCTGCTCAAAGACTCCAATCGAAGAAAAGAAATCCCTTTCACCACGAGATCATATATGGGGTGCGAAGAATTGGAATCCAGAATATCGAACAAACAGGGAAAATGTTGTAGCTACTGGGACAAGCCCCTGCAAAACAGAGTGTCCAGCGCATATTGCCGTACAAGGCTATATCAAACTTGCTTCCATGGGAAAATATACTGATGCTCTAGAACTCATAAAAAAAGAAAATCCATTCCCAGCTGTATGCGGCAGAATCTGTCCAAGAAAATGTGAATCCGAGTGCACACGGGGTGACATCGATGAGCCGGTTGCAGTTGATGAAATCAAGAAGTTTATTGCAGATCAAGAATTGAAAAAAGAGTTACGATACGTGCCGAAGAAGAGAAATGAATATGGTAAGAAAATTGCAGTCATTGGAGCAGGTCCAGCCGGATTGGCATGTGCCTACTACTTGGGCATTGATGGATACAAGGTAACTGTATTTGAAAAGCAGTCCAAGCTTGGCGGTATGCTGACCCTTGGCATCCCTTCTTTTAGACTGGAAAAAGATGTCGTTAGGGCTGAAATTGAAATCCTTAAAGAATTGGGTGTCGAGTTTAAGACGGGTGTAGAAGTTGGGAAAGATATTACCTTATCAGAGCTTCGGAAGCAGGGTTATAAGGCATTCTACGTTGCGATTGGAGCACAAGGTGGTAGGAAGCTTGGTCTTGAAGGTGAAGATACTCTAGGTGTTATTACTGGTGTCGATTTTCTACGAGATACAAATTTGGGACATGATACAAAGTTATCAGGTAAGGTCCTTGTTATCGGTGGTGGAAATGTAGCTATAGATGTTGCAAGAGCAGCTATCAGAAC
This sequence comes from uncultured Fusibacter sp., assembly GCA_964522015.1. Classification (GTDB taxonomy): domain Bacteria; phylum Bacillota; class Clostridia; order Peptostreptococcales; family Acidaminobacteraceae; genus QQWI01. Next base: position 28,059 of record CAZFST010000022.1, read on the forward strand.
AAATGCGGCAAGTGTTGATATGTATTGCCTAGAAAGCAGAAATGAGATGCCTGCCCTGGATGAGGAAGTTCATGAAGCCCTGGAAGAGAAAATAGCTATTAACAACTCATGGGGTCCAAAACGGATTTTAGCCCAGAACGGAAAGCTTGTCGGTATTGAATTTAGAAAGTGTATTTCTGTATTTGATGAATATAATAAATTCAATCCGAAATATAATGAGAATGAGCTTATTACCATAGAAGCCGATCATATTATTCTTTCGGTTGGACAATCGATTGAATGGGGCAACTTGTTGAAAGAGTGCAATGTTGAACTGAATCGAAACAATACTGCGGTTGCGGACGCTTTTTCTTATCAGACTGGAGAGCCGGATATATTTGTTGGTGGGGATGCCTATACGGGTCCGCAATTTGCAATAGATGCAATTGCGGCGGGCAAGCAAGGCGCTGTTTCTATCCATAGATTTGTTTGGGAAGGTCAAAGCTTGGTTATCGGCCGTGATAGAAGAGCATATCATGCATTTGATAAAGAAAACATTGTTGTTGAAGGTTATGATACCGTTGGTAGACAACAAGCGGGACATAAGCATGAAAGCAAAATTTCATTCATGGACAATCGCGTTACTTTTACTGAAGAACAAATGAAGAAAGAAACTGAGAGATGTTTAAGCTGTGGGGCTGTTTCCATTGATCAGGAAATATGCATTGGCTGCGGGCAATGTACGACAAACTGTAAATTTGATGCAATCAAACTTGTTAAAAGGTTTGATAAAAAAGGGTCTACATTTGAAAAATTACCATTGCATATTGGAAAACAGTTAGGCAGTCGGGCAGTCAATATTACGCTTAGGAAAGTTAAAGATGTTGGTAAAAGGGGGAATTGAAATCACGTCTAAGAGTAGAAGAAAACCCAATCTGCAATCGCCTGTGTTATAATATGTGAGAAAGCATTAAGTTCAAAATATATTTAAGGAGATTGACATGGCGAGAGCTAAGGATACGCGGACTCTGATTTTAGAAGGAGCCCGCAAAGTCATCAGTAAAAAAGGAATCCAGAGCGCGACTATGCGCAATATAGCCGATGAAGTACAGCTAAGCACCGGTGCTCTCTATCATTATTTTAAATCAAAAGAGGAAATCCTCTATGCGGTTATGGATGAGAGTCTGCCGGTATATTCCCAAATTGCCACTAAAACCCGATCTGGCGATATGGATAGAGATAAATTGCTATCCGAAATCTTCGACAGTATCAATAAGCGGTTACACAAAAATCAAGAAAATCGTGTTCAATTTTACTTGGCGCATGAAGCGATTATGGGCGATAAAGAAATTAAAGAAAAATTCAAATTAAAATATAACGAATGGATCGAACGCACATCGGAGATTATTGCCGCCTTGTATCTACACCCCAGCTCGCGGTATGCCAATGCGATAGCCTCGCTGCTTGTAGGTGCTATCGATGGTTATGTGATGCAGTTGTTGCTTGGAGCAAATACCGCAGATAGAGAAGATATAAAAAAGGTATACGAATTACTTATAAAAGAAGGCATACCACGGATAATTACCATGCTTCAAGATGAGCAGGAATAGAAATCTTAGGGGGCTGTTGCTCTAATGGGCCATGTAGGCAGAGTTTTGAAAAAACAAGATAAAATGGTCAGAAAGTTAACGATGGGTTAGCTTTCTGACCATTTTTTTAGTTTTTGTATTTTTATTGTTGGAATCTTTGAACTTCTAGTTGCTGTAATTGTGCTTGATTGGACAACTCCTCACTAGAGGTGGCTGACTCTTGGGCAGTGTTGCTATTTTGATGGACAATTTGAGCAATCTGATGGAGATGCTGGTCCATTGAGGTGACACTGTGGGCTTGTTCCAAGGACTTATTGGCTATGGCATCCATAAGTAAAGTCGCATCGCCAATAGTGATGTGGATGGTCATTAAAGCATCTGATACTGCCTGAGCTCGCTCGGTCCCCACCCTTGTTTGTACAAATGTGTTTTCTAAGATATCCTTTCTGAATTTTGTGGAAATAAAAGTAAGTGAATTCAAACTATTCTTGAAAAGCACAGGTTTGACGCTTACCGTCGCCTGTGTTTTTTTTACAAAATATGATATTGTACTTTATGTTATTCGACTTGTACGGTATGATGGTACAAGAAGGAGTGTGAATAAAAATGAGTTATGTACCCCCGTTTACAATAAGCGAAAAGGTTATCAATCTGATTTCTGATATCATGGAGATGATTACAAAGCTCACATTGAAAGAAGTCGACATTGTAAATCCCAAACTAAGAAGAGATAATCGCCTGAAGACAATTCAGGCTTCATTAGCGATTGAAAACAACTCTCTATCCCTTGATCAAGTGACTGCGATCATTGATGGCAAAAGGGTTTTAGGTCCAGGACAAGATATAAAAGAAGTTCAAAATGCTTATGAGGCATATGAGGCATTGCTGGCCTTTGACCCTTACGATGTGAGGGCTTTACTCAAGGCACACATGATTTTAATGAGTGATCTGACTAAAGAAGTGGGCAGGTTTAGATCCGGTGGGGTGGGTGAGCAAATGGCAAGTTTAATGGAATGGGCAAACAATTCTGAGGTTCATCCTTTGATAAAGTCTTGTGTATTCCATTATGAATTTGAGTTCATACATCCATTTGCTGATGGTAACGGCAGAATGGGACGCATGTGGCAAACATTGATTCTTTATAAGTGGCGAAACATTTTTGGCTGGCTTCCTGTAGAAAGTTTGATCAAAGAAAGGCAGAAGCAGTACTATGATGTTTTAGGCGCATGCGATAAAGCTGCAGATTCTGGTGAGTTTATTGAATTTATGCTGAAGGCAATATATGATTCCCTTTCTGAAATCAATGCAACCGAACAAGTGAGTGTACAAGTAAGCGTACAAGTGAGCGAACAAGTTAGCGAGCAAGTTAAAAGGATTATAGTGGCTCTTGGACAAGAAACTCTAACTGGTAACGACTTAATGGCCCGCGTAGGCATAAAACATAGGCCGACTTTTAGAAAAAACTATTTATTACCAGCTATTGAACTTGGTTATATTGAGATGACAATTCCGGAAAAACCTAATAGTAGCAAGCAAATGTATCGCAACCCTAACTAGAGAAAGACGTGAACAATATGCATTTTTTTGACAGGGTCCCAGAATCCCTCTTTACCCTACTGTATTCTAAAAACAGGCGTATTTATATGGATGCGCTTTTTGTCGTTTGGGAATGTTTCAAATTTGAGCTATCAGTGAGCCGCAGTGCACTCCAGTCTGCACTGATTGCCCGCTTAGAAGATGAAATCTACGCCCTAACAGAAGAAGATGACGGTTCACCTGCTTCTGACGGTGGTGCTGCCATGACAATTACCAGTAGCTCGGACCTGTCGTCTCGGGCCAGTTTCCTTATCAGAAGACTGATAGACACCCAGTGGCTGCGCCTTGAGATGCGTGGTGAAGACTTCGAAAATATGGTGTCCCTCCCTGACTATGCCCAGAAGATACTGGATCTGTTTCAGTCCCTCCTTGCTCAAAACGATGCTGAGTACAATGGCTTGGTGGTTTCCTGCTACAACAATCTCAAGGCCACGGACATGGAGCGCAACGAGTACGCTTACAATGCCCTTAATCGGGGCTTTACAGATACGCAAACATTGATTGACCTCCTGAAAGGCCTCTACCACAATATTGGCAGGTACCATCAAATGACCCTTGAAACTTCTGATGTCAACCAGCTTTTGGCCACCCACTTTGACGATTTTCAAGAAGTGATCGTGGCTCAATTTTTGTATCCCTTCAAGACCTTTGACTCGGTGCCCCGGTTTAAGGGCCCGATTCTCGATATGCTCAACCGTTGGTATCAGGACGAATCTTTATTGCTTCTGATGGCTGAGCAGGCAAAAAAATACCTGAATCTCAAGGATGACTTTGAAGCCCACCAACACGTGATGGGTCAGATATCAGGCCTAATGTCCATGTACGAAGGCCTGCAGGGTCTGATTGACCAAATTGACCACCGTCACAATGCCTTTACTCGTGTCTCTGTTGAAAAGATTCAATACCTCCTCAACCGCGATCAGTCCATGAAGGGCAAGCTCGTGATGGCCATTCAAAAGCTGCATTCGGATGACATATCCCCTGAAGCATTAAGTGAAGCAGTAATCGCCTATCGTCAACAATATGTGGAAACGGGTTCATTGTATGCCAGGTCTCGTATTGAAAAAAGTCGTGTGGCCCAGTCCGCGGCCCTAAGAGTTGTGGATTCTGATATGCGAGAGAACGCACAGGCACAGTTTGTGAAAAAGGTGAAGGCAACCTATGGTCGAGATGCTGTGATTAAAGAGCTGATGGCCCTCTTGAATCAATGGGACACGGTTGGGGACCAGTTGGCGGTTTCTAGTATGCCCCTTGAAAATGACAAGGATTTTGCGCGGATCATATTGGCGTCACTGATTGGAAGCGAAGCCCATGCGCCCTTTGAAACCAAGTTAAGTCAAGAGATGCACCAGGTGGCAGATTATCAGGTGCCCAATAATCTATTTAGGAAGAAGAGGGAATAACCATGGAATGGGTCGGTCGTTACGAACAGCTGAATAACAGTGAGAAACAGGCTTTTACACGGATTGTGAATCTTCTTTTGGCCAAAACCTTCTTGCTTCGAGAAGACTATGACTTAAAAGAAGGTCGTGTCCGGGTCCATCCGGATTACCGCTTTGTGGATCGGTTATTTGATGTCTTCAGTGAATATCTAGCCGTTGCTGGATTCGCTTTGCACAGGGATTCGGGCTATGGGGTGATGTCCCTTGCCAGCCTTCACGATTATAATAAATATCAGTTTAGCAAATTTACCACCATGGTATTGCTGACCTTAAGGCTTATTTTTGAAGAGAAGCGGGAGTCCGTAAGTCTGAGGCAGGAAGTGATGCTCGATACCCATGAGCTGGTCTCCAAAATGCAGGTTCTAGGTGTTATTGACAAGCGTCCAGCCATGAAGGATCTAGCCACTGCACTGAAACAGCTTGCAAGTTTCAATTTAGTGATGCGCCTCGACGGTGGCAAATGGGAGTCCCCAGATACCCGTCTGATGCTGCTGCCATCTATTTTGTTTATCATACCCAATGACAGGCTCTCGCAAGTACTGGCAAGCCTAGATGACAGGGATGACGATTCGCCAAGCTCAGATGCAGGTGTTGACCAAGCATCTGATACGGATGCAGGTGTTGACCAAGCATCTGATACGGATACGGACGCTGATGTTGAATCAGATGCTGACTTGATGGAGGATGTCTAATGAAATTACTGAAAAACATGCTGGTCATCAATTGGCATTATTTTAGTCATGCCTTGGTGCCCTTTGATCAGGTGAATTTTTTGACCGGCCAAAATGCGGCTGGAAAATCAACCTTGCTGGATGCTTTGCAAGTGGTGATGCTTGGAGAGACACAGAGTTATATTTTTAATAAAGCCGCCAATGATAAGTCGGAGCGGACTTTGATCGGCTACCTCAAGGGGGAGCTGGGGGACGACGGGGACACGGGTTTTCGCTACCTCAGAGCTGGGGATTTCAATGCTTACGTGGTACTGGAGTTCTTTGATACCGTCAAGAAAAGTTCCTTTATGGCAGGTGTGCTCTTTGACGTTTACGGGGATGGCACCCAGAAGAACAGTTACTTTATCAGCGATGGGGCAATTCCTGAGCACCAGTTTATTCAAAAGGGGATGCCTCTCAATCGGGATCAATTCAGAGCCTATCTTAAGGATACTGCAAAGAATCACCACCAATGGTTTGATACGCAAATGGCCTATCGCAACCACCTGATGAGCCGTCTTGGCAATATCAAGCACAAATTCTTTAGCCTGTTTAAAAAAGCGGTGCCCTTTGCCCCCATCACTGATATTGAGAAGTTTATCACAGAGTATATCACCGACATCAAAGGTCGGCCCAATATAGAAGAAATGCAACACAATCTCAGGCATTATAAGCGCCTTGAGCAAGAGGCTAACCTGATTGGCGACCGCGTTAGGCGCTTGACTGCCATTTCAGACAGCCATGGCAATATGCAGGCAAAGGCCACATTGCAGTCCCTTCACCAGCTGCTCTCCACTTTAGCAGAAGAGTCCATGGCAAAAGACACGGTACAAAAGCTCAGTGATCAATTGGTCGCACTTGACGGGGCAATTATTGACAGTAAGCAGCAACAAGCGACTTTGGCATCAGAAGCCCACCGTCGAGAGGAAGAGCAGGAGGCCCTGATTCACGAAAGGGCATCTTCGGATCTCACTCGAAAGCTGGAGACCCTGGAAAAGGCCATTGAACAGCTTGAATCAGAGCGTCGTGGACTTTTAGAGAATCTTCAAAAGACGGTTTCTGAAGTCAAACGGGCAGCCCTTAACCTGCTGAATCAAACTGTACTTGAGGTGACACTTGAAGATCAGAATGACCTTTCAACCTTGGCAAGTCTTGAAGTCGCTGGGCTGATTACCGGTGAAAGTGCTGAATCCCTTGTCTTACAAGGGGCCCTTGATGGGCTGGATACCCTACTGAAGTCCAGTGAGACCACCTTGCAAAAGCTCAAATTTGAACTGGATGGCCAGCTCTTTGCCCTAGCGAAGTCCCTTGAGGATTGGCGGGGGACACTGGCTGATTTAAAACGGGGTATTAAAGATTATCCTAAGGATGTTCTGAGGCTTAAGGGCCATCTTGAAACCATGGGCATTCGAGATGTGGTTATTTTAGCGGATGTGCTTGAAGTGAATGCACCCAATTGGCTCAATGCAGTGGAAGGCTATTTGCATACGCAAAAGTTCTATTTGCTATGCCATGAAGACGACTTTGACCGAGCCTTAGCAGGTTACGATGTACTTAGAGAAACCACCCCTGTCTATCAAGTGGGCTTGATCGATACAGCCAAGCTAAGAGGGGCTACGCAAAAGGTCGAAGCAGGCTCTTTAGCTGAGGTGGTGGATACAGTTCACGCCGGTGCTAGGCTGTTTGTGGACTTTACCCTTGGGCGGGTGATGCGCTGCGAAACCCTCCAAAAGCTACGTAGTTTTCCCACGGCCATCACGGTTCAAGGGATGCTCTATCAGAATTTTGTGGCCCGTCAATTGAGTCCGGACCGCTGGAAAGTCCCCTTTATCGGCCGTCAATCTTTGGAACGCCAAATCGCCAATATCACCTTGCTTTTTGATGAAGCCACTGTGACCCATAAGACCCTATCTCAAAAGCAAGAAACCTTGAATCAGCTGCATATCAAATCTTTCTCGTCCATGGAACTTCAGATTCATGGACAGAGTTTCGGGAATTTGAAGGGGTTGAAAGCCTGTGCGGCTGATCTAGTGGCTTTGCACAGTGAGCGCAATGGCTTGGATCTATCCTATCTGGATACCCTAGCAACAAAAATCAAGATTATCAAAGACCAGCTGATCCAGTTGCGAAAAGATCAGGAGCAAAAGGCCCGTGAACTTGGGAAAATCGAGAGCGATGCAGCTAGACTGCAGGCTGTGGATTTGCCAGGGGCAAAGGACTTGTGCAAGCGCTGGGGTGACCAGTTGCGCCTCAGTGAATTTGATGCCGTTAAAGAAGAAGGTAACCAGCGGTTTAGCAGTCTTTCCAGTCAGCAGGCCCTGGGGGATATTGCCATCAATTATGCAAGAAGTGCAAAAGCTGCAAGAAGTGAGAAGGAAAATACCCACAAGACCCTTACGTCCTTGCGGGAGGATTATAACCGGGTCTACCACATGTCCCATGATGTTTCAATGACGGATAATGGGGTCTATGATGGGGTTTTGAATGAGTTGTCCCAAACCCGCTTGCCCGAATATGTGGGTAAAATCAAAGAGGCCCAAGACAAAGCCACAATCCAGTTTCGAGACGAATTTTTGTCAAAGCTCAAGGAGAACTTCGATGCTGTGGCCATGCAGATCAAGGAGCTCAATGCGGCAATCAAAGACAGCCCATTCGGCACGGACAACTATCGCTTTGAGGTGAAGCCCAAGACCGATATGCGTCATTTCTACGATATGATTATGGATGAACTGCTGATGGGAGAAGGGATGAGTATTCTTTCCCACGCATTTAATGCCAAGCATCAGGATGCCATTGATGAGCTCTTTCGCATGATAGTGGGCACCGAAGGGGATGTGGATTCTAGCCGCCGGTCAATGCTTGAAAAACAAATCACATATTACACGGATTACCGGTCTTATTTGCAGTTTGATCTGGTGGTCAAAGATCAAAATGGCAACGAACAGCGCTTATCAAAGACCCTTTTGAAAAAATCAGGAGGCGAAACACAAACCCCTTTCTACCTAGCCGTTCTGGCTTCCTTTGCCCATATGTACCGGGTGAATCAAAAGGGTGTGGGCTCAGAAACCCTCCGTCTTATCGTCTTTGATGAAGCCTTTAGTAAAATGGACCAACAGCGGATCGCCGAGAGCCTCAAGCTCCTGCGCAAGTTCAAGCTGCAGGCCATCATATCTGCACCCCCCGACAAGATTATGGATATCGCTCCCCATGTGGACAAAAATCTCTGCGTTTTTCGCCATGACGATATTTCGTTTGTACAGTCCTTCAACAAGCGTCAAATTGAAGAAATGGCGGAATAGCTATGGGTGATCATCAGGCATTTCCAAACTTTGAGGGCCAATTGTCATCCTCCTCCCTTGCGGGTAAAATCCTCAAACTGCTTCTCGAAAAATATGAGAAGAGCAAGGGATATCAAATGCAGGATACCGCGCCCAGAAAAATTGCTTTGGTGCCCAAGGCCATCAAGGGCTTGAATCTTGAGGACTTCAGTCAGAAGGAAGAGTTTTTAAAGGGGATTGCCCTACTAAAAAGCTATGGTGTGGTGGACTTTGAGTGGGTGAAGTTCGAAACAGGCAATTTGGTAAAGCGACTGTGGTTAAGTCCTGCGCCAGAGGCCATTGAAAGGGCTTACGGACTTTTGGGTCACCAGGTGACTTATATGACTAACGAGAAACTGACACGTTGCCTTAAAGCATACAAATTTACCTTTTACGAGTGGATGCAAGCTTTTCAGGGAGATGTGATTGCAAGATTTGAGACCACAGGAAAATTCGGCACTTTGCTCTTTAAAGAAATGGACCTGTCACAAAATCTGATTCAAATGCTTATTTTTCTGGATCAGCGGTGCGGTGAGGCCATTCATGAAAGGCATTTGAGTGTCGCTATTTTTGGAGACTCAAAGGCCTTTCAAAAGTTTTATAAAAAGAAGCTGGTCAGTTTGCTCTTGTCTTATGTGGACGACATAGATACAGACCACACCCTAGCCTATTTGGGAATCCACACAAATCCAGAGACCTTACAATTTAGAGGCAACATTCAATTGTCAATGAGAACAGGGGTTTTTGATGCCAGCATTTTTCCAACTGGTGCTACAATTTTGGGGCGCTGTGTGTCGGATATCGAGACCATCTCCGGTTCGATTTCACGTGTATTGTTTATTGAAAATCAGGCCAGTTATGAAAGTGCCTTGCTTGAGGCTTTCAGCGAAACTTTGATTGTTTATCAAGGTGGCTTTTCAAGCAAGGCCCAGGGGCATTTTGCCGAGATGGTTGTGAATGCTTTTCCTCAGGCCCAGTACTTTTTATGGTCAGATTTGGACTTGGGTGGTGTCCGCATTCTTTCGGACCTGCGTAAGCAGGTTCCATGCTTAAAGCCGCTTTGCATGGACCGAGCAACTCTTGACCGCCATGCCGATCAATGCAGTTCATTGTCGTATAACTATGAGATGAAAGTGGAACAGGCCATAGAACGAGCAGTAAGGGAAGATGTTGTGGAGATTTTAACAGTGATGCTACAAACTAAGAAAAGGTTAGAGCAAGAATTCATCCCAATTTCAGAGGTCATTGAAAGGCTCGAAACCAGTTACTGATTAATTGTTCGGTAAGGTTGGTGGATCTTACCGAGGTTATAAACTCTATTTTCAATGGGTACAAGTATGTGCCAACTCATAAGACCCTCTTGTCTGCCGTGAATCACCTGAACTTTTTATTTGTCACAAAAAAACTATGCCCCCGCCCCACAAATAGACAAGCCCCAAAAATAATCGCCACCTGCAAAGGCTTCTAAAATTAAAGTGGGCCTTAAATACAATTATCATAAGGCTGAATCGATTTCAGATTCTACCCTCTACGAGGATGCCTTTGTCGATAATGGTCATTTTATTTGGTACAGTAAGTCCAAGCGTAAGCTGTCTAGTCCAGATGTGGTGGCCATTCTAGGCCATCAAGAGAGTGGCATGCGCATACCTCTGTTTGTTAAAAAGAGCAACGATGAGGGCCAAGACTTTTACTACATGGGGGAACTGGGAGCCCTTGCGGCAGAGCCTGAGCAGGTGCTGATGCCCAAGGGGAATGTGACAGCCGTGAAGATGACCTTTGCCCTGTCCCATCCGGTGGAGACGGATCTTTATCTGTATATTAGGAGAAGGGTGAGGAAAAAGAGCGCGCTTGTTCGCTATTGTTTGGTGTGATAAAATGGTATCACCTAAGATTAACTTAGAAGGTAAAATAAAGGTGGAACTATGATGAAAAAGATTCTTTTGACCGTGACTGCGATTCTAATTTTAATCTTATCAGGATGTCAGTACAATGCTAACGAAAAAGAAAGCGAGTTGGCAAAAGATCTTACTGATGAGGCAGATGATGCCCATAATTTGAAGGGGGCTCATTATTACTATCAAAAGTCAGATTATACTTTCGACATGGCGATAGTAAGTATAGATGGAAAAGAAGGTATTATTGATAGAAATGGCAATTACGTGATTGAACTGGGGAAGTTTAGCTACACGGATGGTAATCGTGAGACATTTTATCATCAAACATTAAATGCTTTTTTGTGGGATTTGAATGGTTTCATTATGATAAGGCAAAATGATGCAGTTGGATTTATTGACAAAAAAGGGAATATTCTTGTGCCACTGAGCGCTGACTTTGATTATGTGTATGCAATTGATGAAAATTTTGTAAAAGTTTCTAAACTTAAAGGTGGTCATGTCTATTATGGCGTGGTGCGTCTCTCTGATGGCGCTGTAATTGTGCCTATTAAATATCAGTGCATCGAAAAATATCCGGACGGTCAAAAAATAATTATAGCAAGTAAGAACTATGATATTTTTTTTGGTGCAGATGAAATTTTACATAATAATAAATTTGAAGACGATGGTGTCATATTTGATAATGATGGAAAAATCATATCCACATATGATATGATAGCCTATCCTGATCTTGAAGAAGGCCTTATAATTGTATATGATAATGGGAAATTTGGTGGGGTCAATGAGGCTGGTGAAGTCATTATACCAATGATCTATTCACGACTAAGCGGATTTGTTGATGGCATTGCGTCTTTTGAAAAGGATGGTATAAGTGGTAGTATTGATGCAAAGGGGAATGTAATACACAAGTGACACTGGTATTTTGAAGTTTTTGAAGTGTAGTTCAAAAAAAGGTGATTTTATATCTTAAAACGCATTACACTTCAATTAGAGGTGATAATATGATTATCATGACTTGCTAGATGCTAAGGCACTATATGCCTATTAAAAAGAAAAAATGGCGGATTCGAGCAAAAGATTCTATGTATTCTTAGATGAAATTCAGCAAGTGGAAAGTTTTGAACGCATTATGGATAGTTTATACATTAAAGAAAATATAGATCTATATGTGACTGATTCAAATGCAAAGTTACTTTCTAGGGAATTCTCCACGCTTTTATCAGGTCGATACGTTGAAATTCTTGTGCTGCCTCTGAGTTTTAAAGTGTATGTAAGCGCTTTTGGTCCATCTATCAATCACAAAACACCCTATAACAAATATATCCAGTACGGTTCGTTGCCTTATGTTTTAGAGCTAGATGAGGACGAAGAAATTATAAAATTCAGTGGGTAGAAAAATATCCTTACATACAGTGGAATCCTATATTACTGGCCTGGTTGAGAGGTTTGTGCTCTACCCAGTTAAACGGTATGACATTAAGGGCAAGCAACATTTGAAAACACTTGAGAAGTATTATGTAGCAGATCTCGGCCTCAGATATTTTCTCCTTGGCACTCGTGGCGTTGATCTTGGTCATTTGCTTGAGAATGTCGTGTATTTAGAACGACTCAGAAGGGGCTATCCCTAGGAGACCTATGAAAACAAGATTATTTAAGCAAGGAATGGACTTTAAGTGTATTGGCAGCAAGTGCGTAGATAGTTGCTGTACTGGGTGGGATATTACCTTTGATCAGGGTACTTTTGAAAACTTATCACAGGACCCTGGGTTTAAAAAAACTATGGGCGACTATGCATTTATCAATGACGAGGGTTCTTTACCAAATATAAATTATGGCATTATAAGCTTAGCTGAGGATGAAAGTTGCCCATTTTTGGATAAGGATGCTTTATGCATGGTACAGAAAGAAAGAGGGGAAGAGGGACTTTCAAATGTTTGCGCACTCTTTCCAAGGTATTACAATACTGTGGATGGGGTTTTTGAAGAGAGTCTGTCCCTTGCTTGTATTGAGGCGACTGAGAGCTTATTATTTGGTGGCTCCCTTGAATTAATAGAAGTCGCTAGAGGCCCTAAAAGAGACGTTGTCTTTCAAAATATGGAAACCGCGACGGGTGACCATAGGGGTTCAGGCGCTCTGTATCTTTACGATTTTAGGAAAGTAGTTTTTGGGTTCCTCAGCGGTGAAGACCATACTTTTGATCAAAAGGTAGGGGGGCTCATGGCTTTTCACCAGTCCATTGAGGGAATGGACGAGGACGCCCTTAAGGTCGCCCTAGAATCCTATGACTTTAGTAATATGAAGGCGGCAATAGGTATTGATGACGGTATCCATAGCAAGATTATAGATTTTTTGAAGCGGGTGGGAACAACGGGCCACTTGGAGCTAGATGGTCTGATTGGTAAGTGCATTAAGGGGTCTGATGATGATAGGGCAAACATAGACCAGCTCTCTAGGATTGATAGGATAATGTCCAATTATCTGATTCACCAGATGTATAAGGACCTCTACCCCTTTATTGGGTTGCATAGCAAAATGGACTCTTTTCAGTATCTACTGAAAAAAGTCCAAATTCTGAGATTGCTCATTGCCTGCCATGGGAACTTTGATGATAAAAGTGTGGCTAGGGTTATTCAGATGTATACAAAGGGGCTGGAACACCACGGTGCCTTCCACTACGAATTACGGTGTGCTCGGGGTGAGATTTTGTAATATGCTTTGAAATGACGGTTAAAACTAGACAATGAGCCAAACCCTGTTGTATAGGCAATTTCTGCGATTGGCATACTTGAATGTTCTAAGTAACTCATGGCCAAATTGAGTCTTGTTTGGGTGATGAAGTGTTGAGGGGATTGGTTAAAAAGGGCTTTGAACTTGCGCCTTAAGGTCGCGACACTGGTGTGGCTAACCTGGGCTAACTTTTCAACGGTAATGGTTGCTTGATAGTTGTCAGAAATGTATTCAATAGCCTGGGATAAGGCTAAGTGGTCTACGTGATTGATTGGTGTTTTGCTTGATTTTAGTGCTAAGATTTGGTTAACGATCAGTTGGCCAAGGGCTAAGGTATTGGAATGATGGTACTGATTTTTTTCCAAAAATGATGTTACAAATGCTTTTGAGTAGTGATAGAGTAAATTTGAGGATTCACTTAAGAGTAGGCTGTCTTTGGCTAATTGATGGGGTAGGTGTTTGTAGAAACCAAGATCAACCATGACAAAATGCCATTTGGCTAGATTGTCTTTATCACTTTTTGCGATGTGTGGGTGGTTTGGCATGATGATTGTAATGTCATCCTTTTGATAGGGATGTAAAGTATTGTTTAAGTAGAAAACACCGCTTCCTTCTAAACAAATTCCGACCTCAATGCAATTATGGGCATGCATTTGGGTCTTGGTGGTTGGTGGGGTATATAAGTAGGAATGCCATTCGATAAAGGGCATATCTTTTGAAAATACATAGGGGACATAATTTGACTGATTCTGCATAGTTTTTCGCCTTTTATGGTTAGAATAGTTTAGTATGATTCATTATACTAGGACTATACTACAAAGGAGGCTCATATGAAATACCCATCTGTTGAAAACATTAGAAGAAAGCTTGATCTTGTTGATGCCTATGCCAAGCTTAAATATGAACTGGGTGCACAGGGTATGGAGGCGGCACTTCGAGATTTAGACAAGGCCCTAGATGAGTCCATAGACACCATCAACCGTTTAGAAAATAATGCCTCGCTTGCCCGTGCAGAACCTGATGATTTAGAGGCTATCAAGAAAAGACGCCCCCATGGTCCAAGGCGTATGATGCATGCAGTCAATAACGAATTTAGAAATCGTTTAGAGGGTGCCTTGCTCTCTCGCCTTGCGGGGTGTACCCTTGGTGCACCAGTTGAGTTCCACTCTGTGACCCATATGAAAAACTGGGCGGCTTATACTGGCGATCCGTTTCCACCCATTGACTATTGGTCAAAAGTCATCACACCGATGGATTTGAGGTATCAAAAAACGCCTTTTGCAGCCTACACAAGGGGGCAGATCAATCAAGTGCCTGTGGATGATGATATCACTTATACCCTTTTAAATTTGATGGTTATGGAAGAGTATGGACTGGAATTTTCAACAGATGATGTTGCTAAGGCGTGGCAGAAATACTTGCCCTATGCCTGTACTGCTGAAGAGGTGGCTTTAAAAAATTTAGACAAGGGTATTAAGCCAGTGTTTGTTGCGGATCATGACAACCCCTATTGCCAATGGATTGGCGCTGCCATTCGCTCAGATGCTTTTGCCTACGCTGCTCCAGGGTATCCAGAAAAAGCGGCAGAACTCGCCTACCGTGATGCTTTCTTAAGCCATCGTCGAAATGGTATTTATGGTGAAATGTTCTTTGCAGCTGCTCAATCAGCAGCATTTGTGGTGGATGATCCCATAGAAGCCATACGGATTGGTTTGACAGAAATCCCTAGGGATTGTTCGTTGGCAATTGACATCCAGTGGGCCCTTGAAATCGGTGCAAGTGTCAAAGATTATCAACATGCAAGAGAATTGGTTGAAGGTCGGTTTGATACCATGAGCCATGCCCATACCAACAACAACGCCTGTTTAACCATTTTTGGACTCTTTCTTGGTGGTAGAGATATGACAAAAGTCATCGGGTCCATTGTGGCAATGGGCTTAGATAATGACTGCACTGCAGCAACAGCAGGGAGTATAGTTGGTGGGTGTATTGGAAAACAAATGATTGAACCCCACTGGTATCAACCTTTTAATAATACCATTGACCATTATTTAATGGGTGAAAATCCTATGAAAATTGATGATGTGGTTGAGCGCTTTGTGGCACTTGCCGAGATGGTGAATGGCGGTTAATATCAAGTAGCTTTATGCATGTAATGATTAGGTCTCATCACATAGTACAAAATAAAAATAAAAAAGCGATTGACCTTAACGTTAGGGAAAACGATATAGTCATTCTTGAGAGGAGGTCAATCACCATGCTGACTAAAATAGGCGATGCCGCATCACAGTACAATGTATCGGGAAGAAGTCTACGTTACTGGGAGGATGCAGGAATATTAAAAAGCGTTCGAGGTGAGAATGGGTATCGGTTTTATAATACCCAGAATCTACTTAGGATTGAGCAGATTATCGTATTAAGAAATCTGAAACTGTCTATTCAGGACATTCAGAACATATTCACTTCTGGCACACTGATTGTGTTGACAGAAATCTTGTCCAGACACTTAGAAGACACCCGCTACGCGGCCGAAGAATTGTTGCAGTTGGAAGCCGTTCTCAAGCATCTCCTGAAAGAGGCCAAGAGTGATTTACAATTGTCTGATGTTCTTAGTGCCTTGAGTCAGAAAGAACTAACACTTAATCACGACCAGCTGCATGCCCTTCAAGAAAACCTAATCGAAAGGAAGAGTGCCCTAATGAATCAATTCGGAATAGACAATACCCCAGGGGATGTAAGAATCGTCAAGCTCCCTAAAATGACTTTTGCTAGTTACTGCGTTCCCCTCAGTAAAACCCCTGAGGATGACTGCTGGAAAGTCATCAATCAATTTATCAGCGAAAATAACTTAGACCAACAAAATGGCTTTAGGCACTTTGGCTTTAACAATCCAGACCCAACGGAGGCACAATCTGAGTACGGCTACGAAATGTGGGTGGCAGTACCGCCAGAAATGGAAATTCCTCAACCCTTGAAAAAGAAGACCTTTGAGGGCGGCTTGTTCGGGGCGTTACCCACTCATATGGGTATTATCTGGGAGCGTTATCAGGTGCTAAGACAATGGATCGGAGCCAACGATAAGTATGAAATGGATTGGGCCCCCGAAGCCGATAGACGTTGGCTTGAGGAATGTATCGATTACACGACGTTTACAACGGCAGGCACCCCTATAACTGCCATGCAGCTGGATTTGCTGGTTCCTATCAAAAAGAGGATGTAAGTTGCATGCAACTTCAAAAGGTTGAATTCATAAGGCGCAAAGAATTGAATGTTCATGGTCAGTAAATACAAAAAAACTGTTGGAAGCCCAACAGTTTTTTTTATCTTATTTGACAGCCACTTCTGTAACTAGAAGAACTTCGCAGGCGCCGCCACCGCTATCAGTTCTGGTGGTGCTAGTGTTTACGGTTTGGTCTTTGTAGTGAATATTGACCAGATAGCCTTTTAATTTTACATAATCATTTTCTCGAATTTTACTAAGTTGTGAACGGATTTTCTCATCTGCAGGTACAATGTGATGGTTTGAAGAACTCTGGGCCACTGTGCCTAGGTCCACAATATTCAAATCGTCGATATTGTAATAATACCATCGACCACTCTGGGTATATTTGATGTGTTCATCCACAGCTTTAGTGTTTATTTGTCCCCATGCTAGGGCAAAATCAAAGGGTGCAATTGGGGCCAATGGGTCATTGTATTTCTTAATGCCTTTAACCACAGCTTGAACCTCGTAGCTCGCGACCTTAGTGAGTGTGTAGTTCTCTTGACCACTTTGGATCACAAGAGATTCAGGGGTGTTAATAGAACTTTGAACAGGGGATGGAATAAAATCATAGTAGGTTTTAGGACTGATATTGGCCTTGTACACCAGACCGACTGCAAAGACAACCAGTATCAGGATGATAAGAGCGCCCAGAAAGCGCTCTCTGCTTGTCCACTTTTCAGGGGGATTTTCTTCAGAATATAAACTGTTATTCATTCAAACTCGCTTTCATTTACGGGGTTCGTCAACGGATATGGAGATTGTATCCACATCCTCACTGTTATTATAGGACACTCTGCAATTTAATTCACCATCTTTCCATTGGAAATAGGTATAGGTGAGGTCGGTTGTCTCTGTAAAGTTTGTTGCATTCTTGTAGAGGTCGCGGTAGAAAGTCGTAATTTCGTTGGGGTCTGCGGTGGTGGTATAGGATATCACATATCGATTGATTCTATCAATGTAATATTCCATATATGTGGTGTCTTTAATGACGGCTACAAATTCGTTCTTGACTCGGGTCATTGGGCTATTGGTTAAATAGGGGTTGAACTCTACGTAATCCTTGGGTTCTGCACCAATAGTGATGATGACACCATTGCCTTTTTCATCTTGGGTGCTGGGATCGAAGATCATGACCATCAGATGGCGGCCGCCCTTTTCGCCTTCCAGGCTGTAGGGATCAGTGCTTGATGCTTCATCGATGTCATCAAAGAGCTCTGTATAGTATTTAGATATGTCATCTTTAGAAGCTGCTGATTCAAATGAGGTGACATAAATATCTTTGCCCGCCACATAGTCTAAGTTATCTCTCACTGAATAATAGGAATCTTTAACCTTGGTGACTTGGTACAGTGGGACCAGGTCCAGTGGATAACCTTCAAGAACGGTAGGGTTGGTGAGGATTTGATTTTCTGTTGTCTGGGTGTCTGAGTTTTTTGTGGGGTCCTCTGTGTTTGCGTTTGTGTTATTGGCATTGGTATTCGTGCTGGTATTCTTACAGGCGACCATGGTCAATGTCATTGTCATGATCAGGGCAATGATTAGCAATGGGGTGATGAGGGGGCTTCGCAAAATTTTCATGGTTTGCTCCTTTCAAGTGCACTATTTGTGCAATAGATACCCCGATTTTAGAGATGCATTCAGGCTTAAGTTTGGGCAAATCATTTCTTCTAAGCGACTGTGACAGAACACTTGTTCGCAGACGAGCGATGTGATACAATTTAGCTAAAAGAAATATAGGGCAAATAAGAAATGAAGGTGTCACCATGAATAGCAACAGAACCTATATTGCCATTGACCTAAAGTCCTTTTATGCTTCTGTCGAGTGCCTTGAAAGGGGCCTTGACCCACTGAATACAAACCTGGTGGTGGCAGATGCCAGTCGCACTGAAAAGACCATTTGCCTAGCGGTGTCTCCCTCTTTGAAAAAGTTCGGTATATCTGGTCGCGCCCGCTTGTTTGAAGCGATACAGAGCATCAAAGAGGCCAATGCCAAAAGAAGGTTGAAGGCGCCTCAAAGGCGGTTGGTGGGTGAGTCCCACTTTGAAGATGAGCTGAATAGGCTGCCGCAATTGGCCATAGGCTACATTGCCGCCCCGCCGCGAATGGCCATGTACATGGCTTATAGTGCTAAAATTTATGATGTTTATCTGAGATATGTGGCCCCTGAAGACATCCATGTCTATTCTATTGATGAGGTCTTTATGGATATCACCCAGTATCTCGCCACAACCCAGCTGACACCCTACGACTTTGCCAAACGGATTCTGATAGATGTCCTGCAAACAGTGGGCATGACAGCCACCGCAGGGATTGGCACTAATCTTTACTTGTGCAAGATTGCCATGGATATTTTAGCCAAACATGTGGTGCCCGATGCCGATGGCGTCAGAATTGCTCAGCTGGATGAAATAACCTACCGTAAAGAGCTTTGGTCCCACCAGCCTTTAACGGATTTTTGGCGTGTGGGTAGGGGATATAGTAAAAAACTCAATGACCATCAGCTTTACACCATGGGGGATATTGCGCGCTGTTCCCTAGAGAACGAGGCGCTTTTGTACAACCTATTTGGCATTAATGCAGAGCTTTTGATTGACCACGCCTGGGGTTGGGAACCCTGTACCATTGCTGATGTGAGGGCTTATAAACCAAGCAATAAAAGCACCGGTGCGGGTCAAGTCCTCCATCGTCCCTATCCCTTTAAAAGCGCCCGTATTATCGTTCAAGAGATGACGGATACCTTGGTGTTGGATTTGGTTGAAAAGGGATTGGTCACCGACCAACTGGTGCTGACCATCGGTTATGACATCTCAAATTTAAGCGGTGGTGGTAAAAATGCTTATCATGGTGCGATGAAAAACTATCAGGGTGAAATCAAAACCGATTATTATGGCCGCCAGGTACCAAAGCATGGACATGGCACTGTCAACCTCAAGCAAATGACCTCATCCACGGGGCTTATTATGGCAGCTGTGCTTGGTCTCTACGATGAAATTACAGATCCCAATCTGCTCATAAGGCGCATCAACTTGGCGGCAGGCCGTTTGAGTGAAGCGACTAAACTGACCCAGCAAGCCCAATATGTGCAGCTAGATTTTTTTACGGACTTCGACAATTATATTGAAAAAGAAGCCGCACAAGCTGAGCGATTGGAAAGGGAAAACAAGCTACAGAAGACTGTGATTGAACTGAAAAAGAAGTTTGGCAAGAATGCAGTTTTAAAGGGAACCAATCTCCAAGAAGATGCCAATGCCAAGGATAGAAATAATCAAATAGGAGGCCATAAGGCCTGATTGGAGCCATAAGACCTATAAGGCCTAATGGTGCTATAAAACCTATAAGGCGTAAAGGGTGAGGTGATTGTAATGAATGGGGATGCAATAAATGTAAAATGTAGAAGTGGTAATTTGAACTGACCATGGCACGATTAAGTAGTCACTTCTACTCACCATATCTAAGGAGTATTCATGATATATTTAGAGAAATTTGTTTTCCCAACAAGGGATCAGGAATTCGTATTTTTTAATAATTTAAAAAGGCAGTGTTATACTAATTTTTACCCCTTTCAAACCTTAAATAATTTTAATGGGATCGAACTTGATTTTGAGCCGATTACCATCTTATATGGCGGAAACGGATCAGGTAAAACCACAGCCCTTAATATCATAGCTGAAAAGCTTCAACTCAAAAGAGATGCCGTTTTTAATAAATCAAACTTTTTAGGTGATTTTTTAGACTTATGTCATTTGAGAATTGACAAGGCCATCCATCCTGATAGTCGTATCATAACCAGTGATGATGTTTTTGACTATGCCCTTAACATCAGAAGCCTCAACAATGGGATTGATACCAAACGTGAATTAATCTTTGAAGAATATTTAGACGTAAAATATGCACAGTTTCAAATGAAGTCATTAGATGACTATGACCGTTTAAAACAAATGAATGACACCAGGAGTAAGACTCAATCTCGTTATACTCGGGATAGTTTAATCAATAACATACGCACACATTCAAATGGTGAAAATGCCTACCGTTACTTTACAGAAAAAATTACTGAGAATGCTCTCTTTTTACTTGATGAACCAGAGAATAGTTTGTCACCTCAAAAGCAAATTGAACTAAAAGATTTTATTGAACAATCTATCCGGTACTTTGGTTGTCAGTTTATTATTGCCACACATTCACCATTTTTGCTTTCACTGCCAGGTGCTAAAATTTATGACTTAGATGCCGATCCTATTGATTTAAAACACTGGACACAACTAGAACATGTGAAAGCTTATTATCAATTTTTTAAAGACTCAGAAAAAGATTTTGAAAGGAAGCAATACTGAGTTGGCAGTATTGCTTTCTTTTCTGACTAACGCAAGGAAATAAATAATCAAAATGGTGGCCATGAGGCCTAGAGGGTGAGGTGATTGTCTTGAAGAATCCAAATGAGAAGTATGATGATATGATCCATTTGCCCCATCATGTCTCTAAAATCCGGGTTCAGATGTCCCATCGAGATAGGGCCGCCCAGTTTGCCCCTTTTGCAGCTGTGGTTGGTCATCAGGCGGCTATCAGAGAAACAGAAAGATTGACTGAGGAAAAAACCGACTTAGATGAAATGGAAAAGACTTTGATCAACCAAGAACTGCAAAGCATTGAAGCTCAGCTTCCCAATCCGGTTTCTGTGAAAATCACATACTTTGAGCCCGACTTAGCCAAGTCCGGTGGGCGCTATGTGCGGATTGAAGGTCAGGTTAAAAAGCTAGACCACTACCATAAAGTGCTGATTCTAACTGATGGGACAACTTTAGCGATTGAAGCTTTAAGGCAGGTGTCAGTGATTTCTGACTAAGGTAGCACATTTCAACACAATAATCGATGATCAATATGGTATTGTGCTAACTGGTAAATGTAAAAAGTGTGGCGGTAAAGTTGTTCAACTTGTACGGTATGATGGTAAAAGTTTTTTAGAACTCGGATTAACTCAAGATGAAACCATTCAGAATATCTGGACAATGAACGAAAAATTGGTGACGATTATACCACGGCCAGTGTTGAAGGTGATGGGTAAATTGTATATAAATAGCTTTCGCAAGAATATTGCCGCTCATGTCATGCGGCAAGAAAAAGGTAATAGACATCCTTACGACTGGACTATTAAGTATAGTGAAATAGATCAAAATAGTTTTTATTTGGATATAACTGAATGTGGATTGAAAAAGCTAGCACAACAATTCAAAGTTGAGGGGTTGCTTCCAGGCATCTGCCGCATTGATTACCTTATGTCAAATCTTATGGGTACTGGATTTGTTCGAACAAAAACACTTGGAGATGGTGATGATTGCTGCAACTGTCATTATGATTTAGCTAGTAAATGTGAATGGTCACCCGAAAAGGGCTTTACTGATAGAAAATAACTTATCATCCCGTACATTGCTGATGTGAAGGCTTATAAACCTATCAGGGCCAGATTAATAGGAGGATTCATATATTGTTTGAGCAAATCAGTTTGTATAACATCGATGTCTGTGTATTGCCAAAGTCCAAAGCGTTAAAAGCTAAAGTTAATTTAGATTATTATAATTCCATTGATAGTACTCAGCACTTGAAGTTCTATATTCACAAAGATATCATAATCAAGTCCATTACGTGTAATCATCTCGAGTCTTATACTGTTGGCGATGATGTTGAGGAGTGGTGTCCTTTTGTGCTCGAGTCAAAAGTGATTGAAATCAAGTTGGCAAAGCCAATTAGTAAAGGTGAGACATTAGCCATTCAGTTTGATTATAGTGGTGTGATTGACGTTGTCACACAGTATGGTGTTAATCGGATTTCAGAAGAATGGGTAGAACTCGGTCTTTATACCCCATGGTTTCCACTCAAGCCAACACTTGAACTTGCACGATTTGATGTGCGACTGAACATTGATGATGCCTATAGTTTAATCAGCTCCTATGCTAAAAAAGTAGCTGGGGCTTGGCTGCTCCAAATAGACAAGCCACAAATGGACTGCACACTATTGGCACTGAAAACCAATGAGTTTGCACTGACAAGAATTGAGACTTTAGAAATCAAGAGTTATGCAGCTTCTGATGCCCACAGAGGAATCGCCGCTTCGATTGGTCAACTGGCTGGAGCTATTACGGCTATCTATTCCGAATTTGGGCCATTGTCGCAAGAACAGATAACATTTGTCGTGTTACCCAGAGACGACGGTGGCGGTTATTGCAGACCAGATATGATTGTCTTAACAGCTGATGATGCCAAGCCAAACGATTTAAATTACTTCAAATACATTGCCCATGAGTTGGCGCATTTGTGGTGGGGTCGTGCCTATGCCAATAGCTGGGAGGATTGGCTCAACGAATCCTTTGCAGAATATTCGGCTCTAATGGCTGTTCGTGCTATCCATGGTGAAGTAGAGTTTTCGCAGATCATTGAGCGTTATATTTCTAAAAGCAAGGATTTACCCGCTATTGAAGGCATGAATCGCGACAATGAAAAAGCTTATGCTGTACTCTATCAGAAGGGGCCAACTTTATTATATGCACTTGAGTGTAAAATCGGTCGAGATGGCTTTTTAAGGCTTCTTCAAATCCTCTACTCTGAAAATGTGATAACGACTCAGGGGTTGTTGGAAACAATTATTAAACTGTTTGATCAGGAGATTGCGTTGTGGTTTTCGGCACTGCTGAAAATATGATGGTCGCTCTTTGCGTGTACCTCTCATGATTTTGGGTATGAAAGAGTATGTAATCTGTGTTCAGCGTATCCATTGTGAAAGAGGTAGCGTATGAGTGATGTCTATGTGATAGATTGTAAGAATTATGATTTAAAAGCAATGAAAGCTGCCATTCAAAATACCATTGATTGCTTGGGCGGTTGGGAAAAATACTTAACCAAGAATCAAAAGGTGCTGCTAAAGGTCAATTTAATTGGACCTAAAAAACCGGAACGAGCAGCAACGACAAACCCAGAGTTTATTCGTGCTGTCGGCCAACTGCTCAAAGAATATGGTGTTCAGGTATATATTGGCGATAGTTCAGGTGGCGCGATCGCTGGTATGGCACCAACCAATAAGGCTTTTATTGTATCTGGTATTCAAAAGATTGCTGATGAAGAAGGTTTTGTGATCATGAATTTTGATGAAATCGGCCCTAAATTAATTCAGAAGGCTGGTAACGAGACTTCTGAACTATATTTAACGAAAGCTTTTGATCAAGTCGATCTTGTTATTAATCTGCCAAAGATGAAGACACATTCGATGGGTATTTATACTGGTGCTGTGAAAAACCTGTTCGGTGCCATTCCTGGACTAAGAAAGGCGAAATACCATCGTGAGTGTCCAAATCCAGTTGATTTTGGTAAGGTGCTGGCTGATATTCATAGTGCAATAGACAATATGCCTCTTCACATAATGGATGGTATTATTGCAATGCAAGGGGAGGGGCCCACTGCTGGTAAACCCTATTCTGCAGGCAAAATTATCATTTCGGAAGATCCACTTGCACTCGATAGAATAGCGATAGAAATGATGGGTATTGCCCCCGAAAAAGTGAGCATACTCCGTGCAAGCATCAACAGAAAAATTGGTGTATGGGACAGAACAAAAATTAATGTTATTGGTGATGTTAAGTTATTACCTGACTATGCCATGCCCAAAAGGTATCAAACGATTGAAAAAACAGATTTTAGTGGTGTAAAAGGTGTCATAGATTTTTTAAAAACGGTACCGATTGTTAATCAAAAAAAGTGCATTCAATGCAACTCTTGTGTAGATGCTTGCCCTGTTGAAGCCATTAATAGGGAGACTAAAATCATTGATTATGAAAAATGTATCGACTGCTTGTGTTGCCATGAATTATGTATGAGTGAGGCGGTAGAGTTGAAATCTAGCAATAAGCTTGTTGATGTGGTTAGGACAGTTTCTAATATGTTTTACAAGTAAATTCATCAAAAGCTCTCTAGCTACTTTCGCTATTTGCCATATATAATAGCTGAGGTAGTTTTTATTGTTTATAGGCTTCATTTATCAATTTGTGAAGTTGACTTTTAAAGACTACAGGTATAGACTGTAAATAAAAGTCTACACCTGTAGTCTATGGAGGTTTGGTGATGAACAGTAAAAATAAGTTGTCTCTTGTTGTCATTTCGTTACTGAGTACAGCGATACTTCTGAGTAGTTGTTCCAGTGAGCTCTCACCAAAGAATGTAGCAGTTAATAGTCCAGCGACAACCATGACGGTTGGCGAAGCGTCAACTGAAATTTCAAATGGAAATGCTCAGAATTTTGACGAAGACTGTTTTACGTTAGCACAGCTCCAAGAGGATTTTGATGAAATAAAAAAAACAATGGGATATTTACATCCTAAATTATATACTGACGAAAAAGAAATGGAAGCGCTCTTTGTCAGTCAATATGGCCAACTTAAAAATGGCATGACGGCGATTGATTTTTACCGTATTGTAGCGCCTATTATTTCGGCCTCACGATGTGGGCATACTAATATTGGACTTAGCGAACCAGACTTTACGACCTTTATGGACTCAGCGAAGTTGCTACCCTTTAGTCTCTACTGGCAAAATAATAAGGCTCTTGTTAATGCAAATGCCTTGTTGCCACAAATGCCTATTGGCTCCCAAGTCTTAAGTATCAATGGGGTTAAGGTTGAAGAAGTTATTGCGGGTTTATTGCAAAATATGTCTTCCGATGGTGAAAATCAGACACAAAAAATCAGAGGGATAAACGACGGTTTTCGGTATCACTATGCAATGGATAGGCCGACCCCTAGTGAAATTAGCATTGAATTTATTGAACCAGATCAGGGTGTTAAAAACTCGTTGGTGATTCAGACTGTTTCCAAGTCTGACCTTGAAGCTGCTGGAGATTCTGTTTGGGGTCTTATGAGTCAGTTATCTTGGGAGAATAGCAGTTCGTTTGAGAAAGACTATGCGTTATTGCGAATGGGGAGTTTTTATCCATCGGGGGGGCAAAGCGTTGATTCGTACAACGACTTTATCGATGATTTCTTTGCGAAAGTGAAGACGGATTCCGTACAAACCATTGTGATTGATGTAAGAGACAATGGCGGTGGTGACCCCAATGTGGCTGCTCATCTATTGTCCTACTTAGAAAAAAAGGAAGTGCCTTATTTTGATGCGGAATCGGGCTCATATTACCCGCACCTTGTAAAGCCTGTGCCTTTTGCTGAAAATCGATTTACGGGTAAAATCTATGTTCTGATTAATGGAAACTGTTTTTCTACCACAGGGCACTTTTTGGCACTGTTAAAATATCACGACATCGGAATCATGATTGGAGAAGAATCTGGTGCTTCATTTGCCTGTACTGATGCTTCGAGTACGGCAAGTCTAACCCATACAAATCTGGAGTTTAAATCATCAAGACGTATTTTTAAAGTGGCTGTTGAGGGATTAACCCCAGGACGGGGCATATTTCCGGATTATCCCGTGGCTGCAACCCTAGATGAGATATTGGCTAAGAAAGACATAGAAATGACTAAAGTACTAGAATTAATGAGACAAGAATAGAAAATTTGGAGGCAATCAAATGGAGTTAAAACTAATTTCAGATTCTGAGTGGGAGATTATGCGAATCATTTGGGCGAAAGCGCCAGTCACTTCGACTTCCATAATTAGCGACTTGGAAGCAACAACTGGTTGGATGCCAACAACGGTCAAGACATTTCTATCTCGGCTTGTCAAAAAAGAAATCATCAAGTTTGAGAAAATCGGTAGGAGTTTTTATTATTCTTCTCTAGTTTCTGAAGAAAAATGCGTTCGAGATGAGTTGCAGGCTGTCATTGAAAAAGTTTATGGCGGAACGATTTATCGACAAACTCAGCATTTTGTACTAAAAGGAAATCCGGATCTTGACTACATCAAGGGAATCGCAGAAGCTCTGGAGAACAGTTACAGTAGAATTACCACAGACCTTGAAGCTAGCCTTGACCAGTCGATTGAGGTTTATGTCCATACCTCACAGAAAAGGCTGCACTCAGCTCTTGGACTATTGGATGGGCCTAAATGGCTTCGTGCTGGTCACATATGGGGACTCTTGCATTTAGCGCCAAAGGCATGTTTTGATGATATTTCAGCTGAGCAAGTAGCAGTGCATACCTTCTTATTACTCTTGATTCAAAAGATTAATCCAGCAGTGCCCTATTGGTTACAACAGGCTGTAGCCACCTATTATGCAGGGTGGATGACAAAAGAAAAAATCGATGCTCTCAATTTTGATTTTCAAGATTTTCCAGCGCTATCCAAGACCCATGGGATGCTTTCTTCGTATAGTTCATTTAAAGAAATCCATGGTTACGAATGGGGATACACAGTGATAGATTATATCATAAACCATTATGGCGTAAAGCGGCTGGCTGAATTCTTGCGCAAGCCTTATGATTTTGTGGGTGTATTTGGTGTCACTGAAGAGCAATTTTGGGAAGGATGGCGGACTAGATGAAACTGCAGATGGTTCTGGCGTTAAGCAAGTAACCAAGTATTATCAGTGAAATGCAATATAAGTACTTGACAGGTAAACGCATGTTAACTAGAATGAAGTTAACGAGTGTTTACCTGTTATTTTTAAGGGTCAACTATTGCGACTAACTTGGTAGAATGGAGAGGTGTTAAATGATTCATGAAACAACCCGAGATCGAATCATGAATACGGCTTTGATGCTTTTTTCTCAGAAGGGTTATCATGCAGTATCTGTGCGTATGTTGGCTAAAGCAGTGGGATTTAGTGAGGCAGCCCTCTATAAACACTTTGAGAGCAAGCGCGCACTTTTTGATGCCTTAGTAGCCAGGCAAAAAATGTGGACGGAGCAGGCCATGGACGCAGCTGAATCCAAGCCCTATGAAGAGTTGAGCGCTATGGGATTTTGCCAGGTGGGGAAGCGGTTTTTTACTGATTTTTTAATGCGCGATGAGGTGATGTGCTTTTGGAAAATGGTAATTTTAGAGCAGTATGATGATGCTGAAATGGCTGCAATTTATCAAAAAGAATTGGTGACACAACCCAAAGTTTATCAAGCAGCGATTTTTGAGCATCTCATGGCTATGGGGGCGTTGGCCAAGCATGACCCAAAGCAATTGGCCCGTCAATTTTTTAGCCCGGCCCTCATGATTTATTTTGAGCATCTGGGTCAATATCTTACCAAGGACGAAGCCCTTATTGAGTTAGAGGCGCATTTTTTACATTTTAGAGGTGTTTATGGACGGTAATGGTGGGGTTTTTAGGGTTGTTGTGATTTATGGGAGCCCGAGGAAGGGCTTATCTTATGCAGGAGCAGCTTTAGCACTTGAAGCTGTAAAGAGAGAACTTAACAGACCAAATAAAGTAGCAGTTGAAGTGGTGGAAATCGATTTGCAATCTCAAAAACTTCAACACTGCTTAGGGTGCATGCAGTGTTTTGAAGTAGGTGAAGACAGGTGCCCCCATGCTTTAATCATTCAGCCAATTGCAGCAGCTATCAAAGCCGCCGATTTATTAATCATGACATCGCCAGTCTATGCACTGAATGTATCCGGTGTCTTAAAAAACACCCTTGACCATTTAGCGTTTTTTTACCATAGACCCTTTGCCTTTAATAAGCGTGCATTGGTGATTAGTGCTACTGCGGGAGGTGCAGCGAGATCTACAACTAAGTATATGCGAGATACACTTAAGCATTGGGGGTTTAATATTGTGGGGTCAATTGCCCTTGTTGGTATGGGCAAAGTTGAAGTGACTGCTGCCCATAAAATAACAATTAACAAAGCTGTCGCTAGACTAAATCTTACAAAAGGCAATCAGTGGATGCGTCAACCCACCCTAAAGCGCCTCTTCTTTTTCAATCTGTGGCGAGCGTTAAACACCTTAGATACTGCCTTAAAGACTGATGCAAAGCATTGGCGTGAACAGGGTTTGACTGATTTAGCCTACGGACCCATGTCTCACAAGAAAATCAGTGTACCACGGCAGTTGATTGGGAATTTATTTTACAAGTTGTTTAAGAGGCTATTCTAGGGTGTTGGGTCGTGATGATCTTGTCCATTGCGAGAAAATTAAAAAACGCCATTCATAAGAATGGCGTCAGTCAGAAGATGTATTCAGAATCGCCCCTTTAAGAGGCGATTCTTTTGCTGTCAAAGCCGAATAAAATTTTGATAACCAAAGCAAATACGATAAGTACCACTATTGGAATGACGCAAGAGATAATAATTAGCGTAGCAATAGCGTCCAGAAAAGAGGCAAGTGTATCTTCACCCTTCGTGACCATTGCAGAGATGTCTGAACCAATTTTAGAAGTAACACTTGATAAATAGGATTCGATTTTTTCCATCCAGTTCTTATCTTCTTCAGCAAAATCTTTTTTCTTTTCTTCAATGTCCTCTTTATTTTGGTTTGCGATTTCAATAGTCTTTTCAATGGAATTTTGATAAGATTCATATACTAAGTCACTCACCTTGATGCAGACTGGAATAGTTGCAAATAGAATGAGTCCAAATAATGCGAGTTTGATGGCAAGATTTCTTAAGACAATATTTTTTGCGAATAAATATAAAATTCCCAAAAGACAAGCAATAGGAATGATGAAGGTAAATGTCAAATAGCCAACGACGGAGATTAAAATCTTTTCTAATAAAATGGCACCCAATATGACGAGAAAATAGGAGGTTAAATCTGCAATTTCATTTGCTATGGGTGTTGCCACGTCGCCGGGTAGCAGTGATAGAGCAGTTGATGATGCAGCAGCTGTTGCAGCAAGTCTCATGACAGTAACCTTTTTATCATCTAATGAGTTGATTGTGGCTGCATTAAAATCCGGTGCTGTTACAAACTTTGAAACAACAAAAATGGAAAACAAAGCGATACTTATTAAAATGATCAGTATGATAGTCCGTTTAGAATTTATTGCTTTCGAGTCTTGTATCATGATTTTTTCTCTCCTTTGTAAAGCCTATAACAGCCGTACGATCAACTCGGGTCCGCTGTTATCATCATTATACATGATTATAATCATCACAGCCACCGTACCTTATGCCAAGTGAGATTTTGGAGGGAGAATAAAATGCTAGATTCCGTGAAAGAGATGCTCAAAGAGAATACCCTGTGTGTTTTATGTACGGCAGGTGGCGGTCTGCCATATTGCTCATTGATGACTTATGTTATGAGCGATGATTTGAAAACGGTTTATATGGTTACTGTCCAAAAATCCAAAAAATATAGAAATCTACTGGAAAATTCATCGGTGAGTTTGTTGGTTGATAATCGCCAAAGGATTGATTTGACATCTGATGAAACGGTGGCTTCTGTAACGTTTGGAGGGGTTCATAGGCAGTTGGATCCCTTAGAAATACAAGGTGTTCGCACCCAATTTGCCCTTAGGCATGCAGAATTAAAAGAAATCTTGAATCATCCAGATGCTGTTATTTTGGGTGTTGCGCTTAAGTCCTTTTTACTGCTCAGTGGTCCTGTGGATTCTGTGCAAGGGGACTTGTAACCCTCATATCATGGGAAGCTGAAGGGTTTCTCTTATGTCAGGCATATTATAATTTAGGCCTGACCGTAGACACTTAATTATGAGATGGTCTAACCACAACACCCATGAACAAAATGGCCCCTGTGATATCGTCTTCAATAATATATAAAAAAGGCTTGTTGCAATTGAATTCGATGGGCACATCTTCTGAGATAGGGGCGCTTGTCTCTCCCATCTGGACCACTGTGGCAGCAGCGGCTTCCGTGCCTTTTTCGTCATTGATGATTTTACAATTTTGAAAAATGTCGCTGACATAGACGTTTTGCCCCTGAATTTCGACCATGGCTGAAAAATCAGCAGTGCTAGGATCAAATGACTGATCCATGCCAGCGATTTTAAGGGATTCAGACAAACTATTTTTGACGTCGTACTCAAACTTTGGCATTGAGACCACAAGCTCTGAATTGATGGGGGCAGTGGCATTTAGCCAAGAGTCTAGGGTTTCGTAGGTGGTTTCACTTAGAAGCTGACCAATAGCCTCTTTTGGGAGGATCACTTTCATGGTCATGCCACCGTGGTAAGGGAAGGCTGCCACTTGGGCTGTATCGCTTTCAAAATATTGGAAATGGCTAGTTTGGTGCATGGTTGGGACTTGGAGTGAGCTGCCATCAAGTAAGTTAAAGGCATCATTGTAAGTGGCTTCTAGGGTGTATGATTTTAGCCAGGAACCTTTAAAATATACCGTGTTCATCAGGTAGGCCACGGTTTGGTTAGAAATCTCCTTAATTGTTTTTTTGAGTAAGCCATTTGTTTGATCTTCAACCCACAGGTTGATTTGGTCCACGGTTTTAGGGTCTTCAAAATCAGACTGGTAGACCTGTCCCTTGTAGAACTCAACCAGATTGTCTACAAAATCTTGCTTTGCCATAAGTGGCTCCCTAAGCCAAAAGCTATTGCCGATCAAGACGGTAAGTGATTGTTCATCAGTGGGGTCTCCAGGGCTAATTAATTTTGATAATAACCCCTTGTAACGCTGATTGAGTCCATCTTTTGTAGGCTCACCCATGACTTTTAGGATACTGTCTTGCGTTTCGCCCTTTGCACCATTTTGAAGCATTGCCAGCGCAAAGGAGAGGCTGACCGGTGAAATAAGAACATTGTCTTCTTTTATAAATGACTTCAGTAGCAAGTAGCCAAGTTGATTGGACCCTGCGATGGATTGATTGAGTTCTGGTGTCATGGTAGTGATGGGCTTTGGCGTAAATGTTGCAACGCTCTTTTGTATTCCTTTTGAGACAGAGGCCGAGAATGGGTTACACCCAACAGTCAAAGTTACAATTAATAGACATACAAGGCTTATTTGTAAAATTCTCTTGTTGCTTTTCATGGCAAGACCTCCTTAGTGGATTGAATCCTATCACCTCACTATACTATATAAAGTAAAAATTGCCAACGCCGCGTAACTCTTAATTGACCTTATCGCCGCGTAACTCTTAATTGACCTTATCGCCGCGTAACTCTTAAATTGACCTTAACCCGTTACCCATGATATAATCCAACTATAGAGAACAACTCAGTGGTACTGTCAGTATTAAGGAGGTAGGTAATGAATTTTACTTGGGCAGCAAAGTTTTTTGATACCTACTGGTACATCAGACATAAAAATACAGATCCCTTGGAAGATCCAAAAATGGTTGAATGGATTATCCCTCTGATTATTGGCAAAAAAATAGAAGTCGATCCGGGAACTTTGACATTGGGTCTTCAAAAGTTTCGTGGTGAAATGATGCCAATCATTGAAAAATTGCAAAATGATGAATTTGACCAAGTGGCGGTTCTTGAACTCTTAAAGGGGTATATCAGAGAAGCAAAATGCAGACGTGAAATCATATCTGATGAGAATGGAAAGACTGAAATGTCATTCGTGCCAGATTTAGTAGATGAGACGTTTATCCTTTCAGAAATGGCTTATATGTGGTATTTGCTGCTGTTTGAAAAAGACCGTAGCCGGATCCGAATTTGTGAATTCCCAGAGTGTAAAGGGGTTTTTATCGACGAAAGTAAGAATCACTCCAAGCGCCATTGCACTGCTAATTGTGGAAATGTCATGAAGGTCAGAAGACATCGTAGTAAGAAGCAAAGTGAAGCATAAAAAAACACTCATGTAGGTCCCATTTTACAGGACCCAATGAGTGTTTTTTCAATTGAGGATTTTCAATTATTTTCTATAATAGCGCTATAATGGTCAATTCGGACTACCAGTACTCTCCTAAAAAACAATTGCCAATAGTTGTTAAATGTGGTACGGTAGTTATACTTGTCGGTAAATTTCTAGGAAAACGGAGGAGAGATTATGGATTTGACATTTAGAACAGAAAAGGGACGGTTTAACTACAGAGTCGGGGCTGTCATTATTGAAGAAGGTAAGGTCCTGATGGTTAAGAATGCACTAGCACCCTATTACTACAGTGTTGGGGGCAGAGTAAAAATGGGAGAGTCCTGTGAAGAAGCGGTGCTAAGAGAGGTTGAAGAAGAACTGGGAATCAAGGGAACTATTGATAGACCGCTTTTCTTCAATGAGAGCTTCTTTTGCGAAGAAGTGAGCCGTGAGACCTTTCATGAAGTGGCCATCTACTTCTTAATTAATCTCCCCAAACATCATGGGGTTTTAACCTGTCAATCTTTCACAGAAAATGGCTCAGAGGAAACCCTGCATTGGCTTGAAATCAAAAAATTAAATGAAGTACAGGCATTTCCCTTGTTTTTTGCACAGGAGTTAATGGATTTACCGCAGACGATGAAATATTTAGTGGAGAGACAATAGAGTTTAATGGGGGTCGTTATGGAAAATAGACAAATTACACAAAAAGAAGAAGTGGTACCTATGGTTCAAACCATAGAAGAAACTAAAAAGCAGGTTTTACATTATCTCATCTATACATTTGGTCTTACTTTCGCAATGAATGGGTTGCTCTACATGGCCATTAAGAGTAATATTGAAGGTGCTGCTATGAATTTCGCAGGCATTCAAATGCTTTATCCTGCCCTGATTGCAATGTATTTTCTAAAGGGACATGCAAAGACCTTGGTCCAATACAACAAATTGCGGTTAATGACACAGGGATACTTTGCAGTGACAGGTTTATCCATGCTTATTTTAATTACCGCAACCTTTCTAAAATTAGATGTTCTCATGGGTTTATCAACCATCCCCATCGCCCTCTATTCTTTTGTACTGATCATCTTTTTGATGTTTGATAAAAAGGGCAGTTTAGATGGCTACAAACTTAATTTCAAAACAGGGTTTTTCCCAGGCTTAGCAGCAGTAGGGGTTTATGCACTTTTAAGCACGGTGGTATTGGTACTGAGTATTGCATTGGAGTCGACTTTAAAGGGCAAGGCCATTGATTTAAGTTCTGCCTTGGACTTTAAATTCGGTGCTATTTTAGTGGCATTCTTGATTGCTCTTCTATCAAGCTCTGCTGTTTTTATTGGTGAAGAAATGGGATGGCGCCTTTATTTGCAGCCCCTTATGCAAAAAATATTTGGACAACGGTTAGGCATCATCGCCGTAGGTGTCGTATGGGGTCTTTGGCATGGACCTCTAAATTTCATGCTTTATAACCCACAGACCCCACTGCTTGGTATGTTGAATCACGTTATTTTTTGTACTGCAATCGGTATCTTCTTGGCTTATATTTACTTGAAAACAGATAATCTTTGGCCCTGCGTGTTGATTCACTTGTTTCAGAATGCAAGGGCTGCAACCCTAAATCCCTCATTTGAAAGCGTACTCACATTTCAAAGTATCGCTGTCACGGGCTTAGTTTTTTTGCTTGTCTTTTCACCTTTTCTTTTTACAAAGCAGTTTAAACGGAGTAGTATTAGTGAGCCAACCCTTGATTTGCACCATCAACAGGAACTATAGTTTTCAAGTTCTTAATCAGTAGGGAGTCTTCAGCAATTCACTTGTGTCACGGAAAGAAGGTTACATGTCGTTAAATTCGAGGCAACTAGCAGTATCACTGATGTTAACTGGAGCAATGGTTCTGGGATCATTTTTGGTGTACGCATTACCTGATCCGGTAACAACAGCACCTGGCACAAGTCCCACATCACTTGCAATGACCCACGGTCAAGCCCTGCAAAAGCTTGGATTAGTAAAGGGAACCGATCAGGGGCTTCAAGAAGAAAAATCCCTAACCCGTGAAGAGATGGTTGCCCTTTTGTATCGACTCTCTGCACCTCTCGCCCAAAGTCCTGAGAGTCCATCCTTAGACCCCCTTGTACCACAGGGGCAGCGCTTTAGTGATGTGCCTTCAACCCATTGGGCTTATACAATCATTGAAAATAGCGCTCAGAAAGGGATTACCAGTGGCCTTGGCAATGGACAATTCGGCCTTGGCCAACAGGTGACCTATAGACAGGCCCTGTTGATGTTGGTGCGGACCTTAAATGCTCAGAATTCAACTGACACAGGGGTACTAAATGCGCCACAACTGACTCTTAATAACATTGAGGCCTATGCAAAATCACAGTATCATCTGGAATCCACCAGTGCTAAGCAAGCCATTGTCTTTGCGAGAAAGCATAGCTTTGAACTATTGGTAGAGGCACTTAAAGTGGTTGATCAAAATGGAATCCCATGGTATACGCGCCTTATGGGTGAAGATATTCAATCAGTACAAGGATTTGAAATGGCTCTTGTGGATTTGGAAATCATCAGTGCACAAAACCCGAAAAGTCCATCTGCCACACAAAACAAGTCTATTTCCATTGTGAAGAAAGAAAACTATGGTACCGCAGACGATGACCGTTACAGAAACTTTTTGGCCCAGGCCATGACAGCCACCTATCAAAAAGGCGCTTTTCAGGATTTTGCCACTGCACTAGCCAAAGGGACTCTTTCTAAAAAACCTGAATTTTCTTATACACAAGACTCTGGCGTACTTGCCCATATGCTCCTCAGTGAAGTGGCGGGATCTGGCAAGCCTGGCGGTACCGTTCTCTTTAGAGATTCTGCAGGGAGGGTTGCAAAAGGTTCCTATTCTGCCCTAAACACCTATACTGGGAAGGGAACCTTTGAAAATCAAAATATGACTTTTCACATGGTGCAATTTTCCGATTCAACTAGCAAGGACAGTTTCACAATCCTTGTTGCAGTGGATGGCTCTAAGGCTATAAAATTAGGACTTATTAATGGATCACAAGCCACGAGT
The DNA here is from genome assembly GCA_964522015.1 of uncultured Fusibacter sp. Classification (GTDB taxonomy): domain Bacteria; phylum Bacillota; class Clostridia; order Peptostreptococcales; family Acidaminobacteraceae; genus QQWI01. The sequence continues at coordinate 63,276 of CAZFST010000022.1, forward strand.
TTTATGGTTTTAGGGGGGAGTCAACATTGATTTTAAATCGGTATAAATCACAAACCGTATTAGGAGCTCAAAGCTCTTGGTTTCATTGCTCCCTTGTTCTCATATGGAGCTTTTTAGCTATAATTCTAGTGGTATTTGTACCAACCTTCGCGGTTTATGCAGCGGACAACCCTGTTAGTGCGATTCAGTTTGTGGTCACACAAGAGACAGAGCCAGACTCTGAAACTGACCCTAACCTTAAGGTTGAAGTTAAGCCAGAACAAGGCTTGCCATACGTGGCGTTAAAAGGAACAACTTACTATCCAAGCAATGCCCTACGTTACCAAAATTTCATTCAAGGCAACCCGAAAATTGATTTACAGTCGGCCATTAAAACGGTGAATCTTAACTTGGATCGTCCCTTTTATTCAGGTATTCAACCGGTAAAAGATCCCAATAGTCTTGGTCTTCTTTGCAATAAATATTTTCAGATGGCTCGAGATTTTGTGCCAACGGGGCTTGTGAAAATGGACCCTAAGTATGGCAAAGGAGGCAGAGTTTATCAAATTAGAACAGAGGCATACGAGGCATATCAGAAGATGGCGGCAGATGCAGCTAAAAAAGGCCTTAAGTTATTAGTCGTATCTGCTTACCGTAGCTATGATGTCCAGTCCGGTTTATATGCAAGTTACGTTAAACGCAGTGGCAGAGCAGGTGCCGATAATTATTCTGCAAGAGCAGGACATTCTGAGCATCAGACTGGCCTTGCTCTTGATATCAACGCCGTATCCGCAGGCTTTGGTGCCACACAAGAATTTAAATGGCTAAATGAAAACGGGGCCAACTATGGCTTTATCCTCCGTTACCCTAAAGACAAAACCTGGTTGACAGGTTACATTTATGAGCCTTGGCATTGGCGATTTGTAGGCGTTGATGCTGCGCTAGCTATCAAAAAGTCCCAATTGACCTACGAAGAATGGCTACAAGCCCCTTGAATTTTCTGATGGAAACAGCAAAAGGGTGTTGTAGATACGCAAATGGACAACTTAATGATTGGAGGAATAAGGATGAGTAAAAATACAAAAGCAAAATTACCTAGGTTTTTGACACAGGTAAAAGGGATGATGATTCTTTTGGTGATTGGTTCTATGGTTTTAACAGGTTGCCAAGCTAAGGATCCTGCTACCACCGGTGATCAAGAGGGGACTCTTGCAGTGACGACAGATGCGCAAACTGAGGCACAAACTGAGGCGCAAACTGAGGCACAAACAGATGAGCAAACTGAGGCACAAAAAGGGGCAACATTGAGCGCAGTTGGCAAATTTGTCGCCATAGAGCAAGGGGACTATTTGCATTTGACGATGGAAACCGATGCTGGTGAAACACTTGATTTTTTTGTTTTATCAGATATGGCTGTGGCACCAGAATCTTTAACAAAAGGTCAAAAGATCGAAGTAACCTATGTTGAAAAGACCCAAACCATGGATCCGCCAGGTGAAATCCTTACATTCTTGGAGCTACTTTCTTTGACATCGGCTGAGTAAGATAGCGCAATCAGAAACAAAATGGAATAAGTGGTCCTTTCTTGCTGTTTGGTTATGCCCATAACGGGATATATAATCCTAGAAAGGGTGGTGGACTGATGAAAAAGTTGGAGTTGCTACTGCTGATAATGGTCATGACAAGTCTAGCATTGACGGGCTGCAAGTGGAATGTAGGAACCACTGGGTCCACAGAAAGTACTGGGTCTTCAGAACCTAAAGCGACAGATGTTTCCCAAACGGACAGTACTGAAGAGCGAGGCTATACCTATAGTCACAGAGATACTGCCGCAGGAGGCAATGACAGAGAAGCTTATATATGGGAAACCATGATTGCAGCTTTAGAAGCCACCGTCAACGATTATGGGGATTATGAGATTCAGTTGGTTCAAGATATCAACCAAGAACGTGAAGACTATGAATTGATTAATGACACAGGAATCATAACGGTGATTTCAGATTCTTTAAATCGAAATAATTTGGAAAATTTATCGCGTTTAGATTTTCCCGTGATGAGGGATTTGTTGGGGTACAGGGTGTTTTTAATTGATAAAAAGCGGACTGCTGAATTTGCCAAGGTCAAAACCCTAGAAGACCTAAAAAAATACCAATTCGGAATTGGTATTGGCTGGAATGATAAGCTTATTTTAGAACATGCCGGTATAAAGGTTTACGAAGAGGCTGAGTACAAGTTGCTTTTTAAGGATGTTTCAGAAGGTGTCATAGATGTGTTTTCAAGAGGCATCAACGAGATTGTCGGTGAATACGACCTATTCTCCAAGCAATATGACAACTTGGTCATTGAGGAGACCTTGTTACTCTATTACCCGCTACCAAGATACTTTTGGTTTTCTAAATCCCCCCATGGGGACAAGCTTAAAGCACGATTAGATGAAGGCTATAGTCGAATTGTGGCAAACGGTATATTAGACGAAATTTTTAACCGCTATTTTCTAGATGACTTAAGCAGACTAAATTTAAAAGAGCGCGTTCTGATTAAGTTGGAGAATCCTATTTATACTGATGAATTCAAGAAGAATGATGAACCCTATCATTTTGACCCACTTAAGTAAAGGTTGAGAGGCAGTTCTATATGAAAACCCATACCCTGATTAGGCTCACTTGTACAAGTGATCATGCCTGACAGGGTTTTTTCAATTAAGTTTTTAACCACACTAAGGCCTAAACCACTACCACCTCTGTTATGTTCTGTTGAGTAGAAGGGGGTGAATAGGTGGGCTAATTCTTCGCTTCCAATGCCACAGCCATTGTCGTAGTAGTCAAGAATCAGTGTCTTGTCTTGAATTTTCACTCCTATAGAGATCGTACCTTCGTCGGATCCTTTAAAACCGTGCTTAATCGAATTGAATATTAAATTAGTGAAGACTTGAGAGTAAGCGCCAGGATAACTGTTCAGTAAAATGTCATCAGGACATTCCAAAATCAAATTTATTTTTTTGTGTTTAAAGGCAGGTTTTAAGGTGCTAACAACTTCTTCTAAATAGGATTTCAAGTCAAAGCGGCGCTGTCTTAAGCTGGTTTGGTCCACAGCAACTTCCTTGAAGTTGTGGATTAAGGCAATGGTATTGCTCAAATTTCTTTGGGTGTTTTCAGTGGCTTCGGTAATGGTCTCCATAAAGACTTCAAGGTCTGTCTTCTTCAATGTGCCTTCAGAAAGGAGGCTGTTAAAACGCTGAATTTCTTGGTTTAAAAAAGTATTGGTGGTCACCATAATCCCGACAGGTGTATTGATCTCATGAGCTACCCCAGCAATCAATTGGCTTGTCAGATTAATTTTTGTTGCTTCAACGATTTCTTTATTTGCAGCTTGTAGGGAATCTAAGGCGTTAATTAATTCATCATTTTTAAGGGTTAGTTCAGCTTGAATCTGCTGAGAGATAGCCAAGGCTTCTTTGAGCTCATCATTTGCAACTATTAATGCGTCAGTGCGTTCTAAAACAAGCTCTTCCAAAGAAGCGTTCATGGTTCTAAGTTCATAATCAGCGTCTTCGATCTGTCTTGCCATGGTATTAAAAGCTGTTGCTAGTCGGGCAATCTCGTCTTTGCCTTCTACTTTTGCAAAATGGGCATAGTCACCGGTGGCAAATTCATTGATTGTCAATTCCAATGCTTTGAGGGGTTTTGTAATGGCATAGGAAATCCATAGAATAAGGGCTGTGTAAGCTGAAACTTGAAGTAAAGACTGTATGAGACGGGATAAGAGTAATCGATATAGATTATCGATATACGGTGTATATGCTACCCCAATTTGGATGGTGCCTATGATCTTCTCATTTTTATAAATTTCTTTTTTCCCATAATGTACTTTGTTCTCAAGTTCTTGATACATAAGGTTTCTTTTGTTTACGATAAGTCCTCTGGTGTTATCGGTGATTTGTACTTCGTAGATATTACTTCTGTTAACGAGTACATCTGTGAGCAACTGCATGTTGTTGAAATTATAAGCCCAGAGGGGATCAGAAAAGGATAGTGCTGTTTCTGTTAATATGATATTTAGATCAGATTCAATTTGTTTGTTGATGTTGTCAACTTCTATGAACATGGTTAATAAACCACTGATAATCAAGGAGATAATTGCAACGGTTGCCACTAAAAAAATATACTTTTTCCATAGACTCGAAAAGTTATGATAAAATGATTTCTTTTTCATAAAAGACCTTCAATCTTTAGGGTAAGATAAACTATTTATACCCCGTTCGAAGACAATATTGCAGATAATATTGCCGGTGTTTTGTGAAGGTTTGTAAATATTGCATTCGGAATGTTAAGATTATTTTGTAAATGCCTATTGACAGTCTCTGAATTAACCCATATAATCAGGTCAACATATTGAAAGACAGTGACGAGAAGAGTAATCATAAAACAGACGTTTAAGCGAGCCAATGATAGTGTGAGATTGGTACCGAGTTTTTGATGAAGAACATCTCTGAGTTTCCAACCCAACGTATCTTTGATACCAGTAGGCTTGGCCGTTTCCGGAACGTTATCGCCGGCAGATATCGACTTTTAGTCCGTATCGATGAGATGGATCGTCAGATCAAATTGGGTGGTACCGCGGAACTTGCTTTCGTCCCTGTTAGTAATAACAGTGATGGGAGCTTTTTTATTGCGCAAAATACAGTTTTGAAGGGAGGAAATGGCTATGATGGCATCTGAAGGTTTAAAATTGACCAGTTCAAATAAGCAACGGACCCATTTTTGTGGGGATCTTAGAACGGAACATATCACCCAACATGGGGTGATCAAAGGGTGGGTACAAAGAAGGCGTGACCACGGCGGGGTTATTTTTATTGATTTGCGGGATAAAACGGGGATTTGCCAAATCGTCTTTGATACAGCCAATCTGTCTGACGAGGATTTTTTCCAGGCTGAGCAGCTGAGAAATGAGTATGTGATTGAAGTATCAGGTTTGATTGAGCGTCGCAGTGATGAGACCATCAATCCCTTAATCCCCACAGGGGAAGTGGATGTTCGGGCCTATGGGCTTACGATTTTTTCCCAGGCGAAAAACACCCCATTTAGAGTGGGGGAGGGACAGGGGGTTAAAGAGGAACTGAGGCTCAAATATCGGTACTTAGATTTAAGAGCCCCAGAGATGTTGGCCCATCTGCAAATGAGGCAAGTGGTGACCCAAGCGGTTAGGCAGCATTTGATTGATTTGGGTTGCTTAGAGGTGGAGACCCCTATTTTAACCAAGAGCACTCCAGAAGGTGCACGGGATTTTCTAGTGCCCAGTAGGCTGTCAAAAGGGTCTTTCTATGCACTGCCTCAGTCCCCTCAAATCTACAAGCAGCTGCTGATGGTCAGTGGCATTGACCGGTATTTCCAGATTGCTAAATGCTTTAGAGATGAGGATTTAAGGGCTGATCGGCAGCTGGAATTTACCCAAGTGGATATGGAGTTTTCCTTTGTGGACGAAGAAGATGTCATTGGCATTTTAGAGACACTTTTTCAACAGATTATGAAGGTCACCCTGGGAAAAGAGGTTGCCATACCCTTTAAACGGATGACCTACGCTGAGGCCATGGATTCTTACGGATTTGATAAACCTGATTTGAGATTCGGCATGCCCATGGTGGATTTGACCGAATTTATGAAGACCTGTGATTTCACGGTGTTTAAAAAAGTGGTCAACATTGGGGGTGTGGTAAAAGCCATCACCATCAAAGACGGTCAACAACTCACTAGGTCTCAAATTGAGTATTTGACTGAAAGGGCCATTGAGCATGGGGGCAGTGGTATGGCTTGGATTGCTCTGGATATGGATGGGAGCATCCAGTCCATTATGACCAAGTACTTTACTGAGGCGCAGATGACAGAGCTTCTTAAAGTGATGGGAGCCCAGCCAGGTGATATGATCATTTTCTGTGCTGAACCCAGTGACAAAGCCCCTGTAATTTTAGGTAGTCTTCGCTTAGATATTGGAGATATGCTGGGACTTAGAAAGAAAGATGACTTTGCCTTTGTGGTTATCACAGATTTTCCTTTGTTTGAGTACGATGAGACGGCTAAGCGCTATGTGGCCATGCACCATCCCTTTACAAGACCCAAAGATGAAGACCGGGCTTACTTTGATTCAGATCCTAGCCGTATGCGGGCTAAGGCCTATGATATCGTATTAAATGGCATTGAACTGGGCAGTGGCAGCATTCGGATCCACGACCGAGAGCTTCAGGCCAAAATGTTTGAAACCCTAGGATTCAGTGAAGAACAAGTTGAAAATCGGTTTGGATTTATGCTCAAAGCCTTTGAATATGGGGTTCCACCCCATGGTGGATTTGCTTTTGGTCTTGACCGGTTGATTATGCTTTTGGCTGGAGCTTCTTCCATTAGAGAAGTCATTGCCTTTCCAAAGATGCGAGATGGCTCATGCCCAATGATGGACGCCCCATCAGAAGTGGATCAAGATCAACTGGAAGAGCTATCGATTTTCTTAAATAGTGCCCTTGAAAGTGAAAAGAAGAAAAAGTCCTTGGACGTTGGTATGATTGAATACGTGTCCAATCTTGCTAGGATTGAATTAACCCAACAAGAAAAGTTGACCTATGCAAAAGACTTACAAGATGTCATTGCTTTTGCCGATCAAATTGCTGCCATAGATGTCAGTCAGGTGCCACCTCTAAACCACGTGTTTGGGTTACCAAATCAGTTTAGGGAGGACCTTGTTACGGGGTCATTATCTGCTGATGAAGCCCTAAGGAATGCACCCCAGCGCCAAGAAGGTTATTTCTTTGTGCCTAAGACAGTGGAATAGGAGGAACTCACATGCAAACACTAATCTATGAATCCATGCAGCGCCAAAGCCAATTGCTGGCTTTAAAAGAAATCTCCAGCCTTGAACTGACAAAGGCCTACTTGGCACAAATTGAAAAAACAGATGGGGTAGTTGGTGCGTTTTTATATATTGACCAAGAAGGTGCTTTAAAATCTGCAGAAGCTGTGGACCGTAGCCGTTTATCAGGGGTAAAGCTCGGCGGACTTGCCGGTATTCCCATGGGGCTAAAGGATAATATCTGCACAAAAGAGATGCCTACCACCTGCGCCTCTAAAATGCTCGAAGGGTATACCTCCCCTTACGATGCCGGCGTGGTGACGGTCCTAAAAGAAGCAGGAGCTGTTGTCCTTGGCAAGCTGAACATGGACGAATTTGCCATGGGGGCCAGCACAGAGAACTCCTATTACAAAAAAACCAGAAACCCAATTCAGACTGACAGGGTACCGGGTGGCAGTTCTGGTGGTTCCGCCGCAGCTGTGGCCGCCCATCAAGTGGCCTATTCTCTGGGCTCTGATACTGGGGGTTCTGTTAGACAACCGGCAAGCTTTTGCGGTGTGGCAGGGTTAAAGCCTACCTATGGCAGAATCTCCAGAAGAGGTCTCATCGCCTTTGCATCCTCTCTGGATCAAATTGGCCCCATCGGCAAAACTGTTGAAGATGTGGCGCAAATCTACAAACTCTTAGCCGTCAAGGATGCCTTAGACAGTACCAGCGGTGCTGGTGAGACCCATTCTGTTCAATCCCTTTTATCAAAGGATGTGTCAAAGATGCGGATTGCACTGCCAAAATCATTCTTTGAAGAGGGGATACAAAGTGAGGTAAAAGAAGCGGTGCTTCAAGCGGCCAAAACCTTTGAAGCCCTGGGTGCAACCGTTGTGGAAGTGGATCTAAAATCTCTGGACGCAGCCCTTCCCGCTTATTATTTACTCTCTTCTGCTGAGGCTTCTTCAAACCTTGCCCGTTTTGACGGGGTCAAGTACGGCTATCGGGCAGAAACCTTTGACACCATTGAGTCCCTTTACAAGCGGACCCGGGGTGAAGGCTTTGGTCGAGAAGTCAAACGTCGGATTCTCCTTGGCACATACGCCCTGAGCTCTGGCTATTATGACGCTTATTATCAAAAGGCCCTTAAAATCAGAAGTTTGATTCAGCACGAATACGAAAAAATGTTTGATCAATTTGATTTTGTCCTATCCCCAGTGGCCCCCACCACGGCCTACGAATTTGGTGCCTTTGATAAAAATCCTGTGGAAATGTACCTGGGAGATATTTATACAGTCCCTGTCAATATCGCTGGCATACCTGGACTCTCAGTCAACTGCGGCTACGACAAAAACCATCTGCCAATTGGCATGCAGCTCATTGGCAAAGCCTTTGACGAACAGACCATTTTATCCGCAGGTCATGCCTTTGAATTAACCAAGAAATTGTGGAGGCCAAGCACATGAAAACCTACGAAACAGTCATTGGACTCGAAGTCCATGTGGAGTTAAATACTCAATCTAAAATATTTTGCGGCTGTTCAACCAAGTTTGGCGCCAGTCCCAACACTCAGGTTTGTCCAGTGTGTCTAGGGATGCCGGGGGCCCTGCCCGTTCTTAATAAAGAGGTGGTGCATTCAGCGGTCAAAGTGGGACTTGCCTTAAACTGCGCCATTACACCAGAGGGTAGACAAGATAGAAAAAACTACTTCTATCCTGACCTACCAAAAGCCTATCAGATTTCCCAAAGCGACCTGCCAATTGGAGTAGGTGGTCACCTGGGGATTGAAGTCCAGGCAGGCAAGAAGACCATTGGCATCACCCGTATTCACATAGAAGAAGATGCTGGAAAGCTGGTCCACGACGGCTCAAATGGCACCTTGATTGACTACAACCGAGGTGGGGTGCCTTTGATTGAGATCGTTTCGGAGCCAGATTTAAGAAGCGCTGAAGAGGTAAAAGCCTATCTCCAAAAGCTCAGAGCGACCCTCCTATTCTTAGGGGTATCCAGTTGTAAGATGAACGAAGGGGCCTTCCGTTGTGATGTGAATCTCTCTGTCCGAAAACGGGGGGAAAGTCAAATGGGGACCCGCACGGAAATGAAGAACCTTAACTCCTTTTCCTTTATCGCAAAGGCCATTGAAAATGAAACCCATAGGCAGATCCAGCTCATCGAGTCCGGTGGGGAAGTCATGCAGGAAACCAGACGGTGGGATGCTGCCAAGGGTCAATCCTATGCCATGCGAACCAAAGAAGATGCCCATGATTACCGCTATTTTCCCGATCCAGATTTAATGCCAATTGTCCTTGATCCAGCTTATGTAGGGGCAGTCCAAGCCTCTTTGCCACAGCTGCCTGAAACGTATAAAGAGTCCTTTGTTGAAACCTATGGGATCAAATCCGGTATTGCCGAGCAGTTGGTTAGTACCCGTGAAATAGCCGAGTATTTTAAGGGCTGCGTTTTACTGACAACCTACCCGGAAGTCCTAGCCAACCTGATTGTCACCGAGGTCTTTAGGCTCATGACCCAGTTGGATGAAGACGGTCAAATCCTGATTTCACCCAGCGCCCTGGCTGTGATTGCCACCTTGGTGGGAGAAGAAAAAATCAATCTCAGCATCGCAAAACGAGTTTTAACCCAGCTTTGGACAGCCAATGACGAGACCTCCCCGGTGGCAATCATTGAAGCCAATAACTGGTGGCCCATCGACGATCATGACACCCTCCTGCAATTTGGCTTAGATATTCTAGGAAAAATGCCAGAGATTAAAACCTCTTATCTAGCCGGAAAAACCCAGTCCTTTGGGGCCTTTATGGGTCAAATGATGAAGCTTTCTCAAGGGAAGGCGGACCCGGCTAAATCTGAGGCTATCTTCTTTGAGTTGATTGGTCAATAGGGGCATTGCTTAAAGCACCAATGAAAGGTATGATTGAAGGACTAAGGCAGTGAGGCATATGGCTGCCTAGAAAGAGAGGCCAATCAATGAAAGCCATATTTTTATCGGATTTTGACGGAACAGCCACGGCCAAGGACTTCTATAAAATTGTCCTTGACGCCATAGGGCCACAGGGATGGGACTATGTGGCGGCACACCGAAAAACGGGGAAGGTGGATTATCATTTTTTAAATCATATTTTTGGATGGTTAGATCTTACCCATCAGGCTTACGAAGCATTATTAGATACCATTGAAATAGATGAAACTCTGATGGCTCTGATTGGATTTTTAGAGCAACACCAGATTGAGTTTTCCTTTGTCAGTGCAGGCTTTGATAGATATATACTAGATGCCTTGCAACGAAAGGGATTTGGCCAGATTGCCCTCATCACAAACCCAGGCATCTTCCAAGAGGGTCGCATGAAGATGATACCAGACCAAAACAGCCCTTTCTATTCCCCGGTGTTTGGTATAGATAAGGGGTTGGTAGTGGCTGATTTCAAGAAGCGTTATGACCTAGTTTACTTTGCAGGGGATACGGAACCAGATTTTACTGCGGCCATGGCTGCAGATGTGGTGTTTGCTAAGGGTGAGCTGATTCCACAGCTAGAGGCTGCCAATAAGCCTTTTATTGCCTTTGAGCGCTACGAAGAACTTTTGCCACATCTAAAGGCGGTGCTTCTATGAAAAGTCAATCCGTTGCCATACCAAGACTCATTGAAAGCCGTTACAATGCGTTGGAAACCCTTGGGGACAAACTGGTGGAACACGGATTTTTGAATCTATGCTTAACCATCGGTCATGGCATCGATACCTTGTTTGCCAACCAACTAGCACCCCTATTAAACGACTCCCGCCTTACAGTTAATGGGCCTTTGGTCATTGAAAGTTTAGATGCATCGGAATTAAGCCAGAAAGCTTATACCCTACCCCCTTGCGATTGTTTGATTTCTTTTGGGGGCGGCAAGGCCATTGACAGCGGCAAATATATGAGCTTTCTAATGGGGATCCCTTTTATAAGCGTCCCCTCAAGTATTTCCAATGATGGTTTTGCAAGCTCAGGTGCCTCCCTAATTGTGGACGGTTCCAGAAAAAGCGTGAAGGCACATATGCCCTATGGTGTCATAGCGGATTTAAGTATTTTATGCTCAGCCCCAGAAAAATTTTTCTATAGTGGTTTAGGGGATGTGGTGTCTAAAATTACAGCCTGCTATGATTGGCAACTAGAGGCACAACAGAGAAATACGTCTGTTAAGCTAGATCAATTTGCCTTATTATTAGCAAAAAAATCGGTCAACAGCGTGGTGCGATTGCCATTTACGTATTTGGCAGAAGGGCTATTTATCAAAGAAGTGGTGGATTCTTTAATGATGAGCGGCATTGCCATGGAAGTGGCGGGCAGCAGTGCCCCTGCCAGCGGCAGTGAGCATCTGATTTCCCACGGAATGGACAGTTTGGCACCAGGACAATACTTGCACGGTGTTCAAGTGGGCTTAGCCACCTACTGGATGGCCCTCGTTCAAGGGCATAGGGTGGCTAGGATTAAACAATTTCTTACTGACACCGGTTTTTTCGCACACGTTAAGTCTTTAAATATACCCAAATCATTGATAATTGAGGCTTTGGAAATCGCCCCTAGCATTAAACCCAACCGAAAAACAATCTTGCATTTTCCAGATAAAAAGCGATTAGCCCTTCAGTATTTGAATGAGGATCCCATCCTCAATGATATTTTGGTCTAAAAACAATAGGGACTTTACAATTGGTTATGGTGTTTTGTTTTTGGGTAGTTAAAGATTATCAGGACTATCTTTATAGAAAGGCTTTTAAAGAAAGGTATGGTGATCAGCCATGAAAATCTACGAGAAATTGGCGCTTTTTTTAAGTTTTGCTTTAATGGTAACCATGAACGCCCTAGCCAATATTTTGCCCATAAACGGCATTGGAACAGGTGCTATTTCGGATAGTTACCCCAATTTATTTGCACCTGCTGGCTTTACCTTTGCTATATGGGGTGTTATTTATTTGCTTCTACTGGTGATGGTGGTGTATTTAATTGGGCAATCCCAATCTGCTCTAGCAACTGATATTCGTAATATCCGAAAGCTAGTTCGGATTTTTGTCATTTCCAATTTGGCCAACACCGTCTGGATTCTAGCTTGGCATTATCGGTATATAGGGATTACGGTTGTCTTAATGCTGATTATTCTGGCGTGTTTAATTGTCATGATGGCCACCGTGAAAGAACTGAAGTGGCCCATAAAGCGTTTGGCCTTGATTAAACCTGCTGTGGGGGTTTACTTTGGATGGATCACAGTTGCTACTGTTGCAAATATAACAACGTTTTTAGTGAGTATAGGTTGGAAAAGATTCGGGTTAGAGGAATCCGTTTGGATGATGTTAATTCTGGTAGTGGCTACTGCCATTGCATGGTTTGCAATCAAGTGGAGTCAGTGCGCTGGGTATGGTTTAGTTTTCATTTGGGCTTATTTTGGCATCTTAATGAAACATCTTTCCCCTGTAGGCTTCAATGGCGTCCATGGTGGGGTAATTGTCATCTTGGCCATTGCTATCCCTGTCATCCTATTTCAAACTATCGTCGCAATGAGAAAAACACTTGGGACCATGGGAAAAAATTAAACAACTAAAAAAGAAAGGCCTTCCCCTATGAATAGACTAGAGGAAGGCTTATTTTTTGCTGCTTATTTTTTGGTATCTATTTTGCGATTGACCACTAACATGAGGAGAATGATCATGCAGCCGCAAGCTGTAAAACCGACTCGGGCACCGAAGTTATCGGTTACGATCCCTGCAAAGAAATTGCCAAAGGGGACAGCCCCTGCAAAGACTAGGGTGTAGACGCTCATCACCCGCCCGCGGTACTGGGGGGTGAGGTCTTTTTGGATGGATGTGTTGACAGTTGCTGCGAAGATGATAAAGAAAAAACCTGTGATGGCAAGTGTGATACCAGAGTGGATATAATTGGCGGCAAAGCCTGTGAGGATTAAGGAGATGCCGATGATGTAGGGATAGAGAAATATCGGGGCTTGTTTTGGTCCCCGGCTACTTAGCATGGCAGAGACCAGTGCGCCTAAAAAGGAACCGATTCCGAAAATTGACATAATGAGACCAAAATAGGTTTCGTTTAAACCTAGATCGATTTTCACAAAAACAGGAAGAAGTACGTTGTTGTTCATGGAAAATACGCCAACCACTGCAATCGCCAATAAGTATCTGGCGATATGGGGGTCTTTTTTGATGTAGTTTAAGCCCTCAGCGATTTCCTTTTTCATGGTTTTTAAGCTATTGGAAGGTGATATTGCAATCACTTCGTTTGTTTTTACAAAGATGAGCCCAATAATTACGGCTGCATAACTGATGGTATTGATGAGAAAACAGATACCGACACCGGCATAGGCCATTACTAGACCGGCAATGGTTGGTCCGATAACCCTTGCCATGTTAAAGGCCATGGAGTTTAATGCGATGGCGTTCATCAGGTACTCGCTTTTCACAAGGTGGACCACAAAGGACTGCCTGGCAGGCATATCAAAGCTGTTGACAATACCCATGAGTACGGACAGTATCAAAATATGCCAATAGGCGATTTCTCCTGTAAACACGAGAATGGTCAGAACCAATGTGATGATTAAAAAAATGGTCTGAGTGAGTAAAATGACTGATTTTTTTGGAAAGCGGTCCAGAATGGCCCCTGCATATAGAGACAGAAACAAAACAGGTGCAAATTGCATAACCCCCACCAAACTCAGTAGCAGTGGGGAATTTGTAAGGGAGTAGGCAATCCATGGGAGAGCGATATTTTGCATCCAGGTGCCGATTAGGGAAATGCACATGCCCATCCAATAGTAACGAAAATTGGGGAATGCAAGGGACGAAAAGGGGTTGTTCCATTTTGCTTTGGAAGGTGAGCCCATGTGATCTCCTTAATTTATATAATCTTATTACTATGAGTGCAAACTAAAATTAGAAGTTCTACTATGATTGGACACCACCACAATTATAAAAAGATTACTTTTTAGCTGGTTGCCGTGAGCCCATAAAAAAAGTGGTCCAGTCATTCTTGCAGGTGTAAAACACATACAAGATGTAAAGGGCTCCAGCAAAAAAGCCTAATACCATCATGCCAATAATCCAAAGTACTTTAGAGAGTAATGAATGTTCTCTAAAAGCAATCCACATGGAAAATAGGGTGAAGCCCACATATAAATCTATTAGGGACATAACACCCCAAGGATTTGCAAAGAGTAATGCCCCATCTTTGAAAAAATCCCCATTGATAAAGCCGTTGAGTAGTCCGATGGTCATGGCTGTAAGTCCTATCCAAGCAATTATTTTACCTGTGCGCATATTATGTAGCCTCCTATCTGGTTTGTTACTTTGATTATAGCACTAAGTAGTACTGTGGGACTTTTTTTCGTGGCAATACTACTTTTCAGATTGAATAAGGTTTTATCGGTTATAATGTAACCAATAATTAATCATAAAATAGGCTGAATTTAAGCAAAATGGAAAAAGGAAAAACTATGCCCATTACAAAATATGATAAACCAAATAAAACCATTCAGTGCATCAGGCTCCTAAAAATTTTAAAAGCCAAACAATATGTAAAAAAAACAGAGATTGCTTATCTTTTAGGGGAAGATACAACAAGAAATATTAACAATTACAAGAATACACTCTATGACGCTGGCTATCCGATTAATTATAAGTCCGGTAGGTATGGCGGTTATTATCTTGAGTTTGACGCCATGTTGCCAAGCATGAAAATGAATGAATTTGAAATTAAATCACTCAGTGTAGCCTATGAATTTTTGATGAAAGAGAGCAACGTCCCTAATAAGAGACTATTGATGGACTATTTGGGCGGCGCATTTTTAGAGAATGAAAGGACAAGTAACCAAGAAGAATTAGCCTTGTATGGTCACTTTTCATTAAGTATGACACCTGAAGAACTGGAAAAAAGATATTACATTATTCAAACTGCCATTGACTCAAAGCGGAAGGTCAAGATTCTATACAAAGGTTACAGTCAAGATAACCATCGGATTATTCATCCATATAAACTCTTCAAGTTCACCAATTGGATTGTATTTGCCTACGACGAAAGGGACAAAAAAGATTCTTTTTCCAATTTTAATAAATTCAAACTCAACTTTCGCAGCATAAGATAACCATATAAGCGTTGAAATTTTAACATATT
>CAZFST010000023.1:0-60055 GCA_964522015.1 uncultured Fusibacter sp.
AAGGTATGCCCCCAGTTGGTTGTGCCACTGCATCGCTTTGTGCCTCGGTTCCAAGTGCTTCGCTTTGTAAACCTACTTCGAACGCATCATTTTGCGTCTCTATTCCAAGCGCCTCTGTTCCAAATGCTTGACTTTCTCCTGGTACACTGATACCAAAGGCCTCGTGTGCCTGTTCAATTGGATTAGTAATCTCACCGGTACCCGGTAATGATGGTGCATTGAGCTCTGATGGTGGGGATACAACAACCGTGTTTACGGGTGGTATCACAGATGGTGTATCGACAGATACTAAGTTAACTGGAACCCCACTTGAATGATCGGTGACATCTAGTAGCGTCATTTTAACATCCGAAGTAGAGCTAAAGGTATATCTGCCCCCTGCTACGGCGATGAATTTAAAGGCGTCAACGTCTGCTTGATTATGATGTCTGCCCGTTTGAGTGTGTAGCGGTGTGGACAGGGTGATCAACTTAGCTAAACTAGGCGCATTCACGTAGTCATCTAAGAGCAGGTTAACCGAAATTTCGATAGGCTTTGATTTTTGGCGGGTTTTATCGATGGCATAAAGCGTATACTTAACAAACAACTTTTCGACAATAATCGTGCCAATGCTTATATTTGGAGTGCTATTCGGTGCTGTTAATTCTGGTGCGGTTATGGCTGATGGCGTTATGCCTGCTAAGGATATGGCTTTATGCCAGACGACCGGGGTTGATGCCTGGTAAGATGATTATACCGATGAAAAACCCCGTTTATTTGATAATAGTTTGCGATTGAATCATTGTGGGATTCCATCTACCTATTAGATCACTTTATTATGTAAAAAAGCGCAGGCCCGGTGGTGATGTGGGCCTGCGGGTGTTTTGCTTAATTATTTCGTGGTTAACGAATTAGAGCAGTGCTTTAAATTCTTTAAAGACTTTTAGTGTATTGAGTTTTTCAGCTGATTTTACTCGGATATCATGATCTGAATCAGTCACCCATACAATAAGAAAACGATTATCATCTTTTGCGCCAAATAGGCCTTCTGACTCAAGTTCGTTCAGTGCTTCTAGCGCTTGATTCAACAGAGATTCTTTATACGTATAAAAGTCATCGCCCTGTTCTTCGTACAGCTTAGCAATCAATTGATTGACCTTATCGAACAGGCCATAAGTATCCCAATCGCTCCATTCATCTGCACAATACCTGTAAAATGTGTAAGATTCATCTGATTGTTCAACAGGTATTGAACTACTTTTATTGGCTACAGGGAATAAGTGAAAATTTAATTCACCAGTATGATTATAGTCTCGCGTGAGACTAGACATGCAAACATTAAACAAAATCAGCTAATAATGTTTTATGCAATTCAGCACACAAAGGCTACGAAGCGCTGCTAAACATCAATTACACAGTAATAGATTTAGTTAATACATGTCCTAGGCAATGGTGTTTGTCTCAACACTACTCACCTCACCCTATTAAGCTAAAGCATTTCTTGATTTTTTATATCAAATCTAGTATTGAAGATTTAACCTCATAAATGGAGTCAAGATTCTCTCTCTTCACACATTTTTTATAAACCCCAGGTTCTTTAAGCACAAATCCTAATTTTTCAACTGGAATTGGTGAAACTTTGGCAATATATGCAATTTCATAAGTGTCATTTTCTTCACAAAATAGCAAGACTTGAAACTCAAAACCTTTATATTTACACATCGTTGATACCGAATATGCATTATCCATTTGAGACTTTGTTATGAGTTTTCTATATTTACCTCCGTATTCCTGAATAAACCCATTAATAACATCGTCACTTTCAAACGATAAAAGTTCATACCTTGCAATGTTTTCATCAAATAGTTTAATAATAAGTTGATATTCTTTTCCTTTATAAACCGCATAATATCCATCTCTATCCATATTATTATTCTCCTTTTAGCAGTTTCACTACAGATTGCGTCCAATATTTCCCTTCAATTGTTACAAATCGCTTTGCATCAGCATCATAAATCCCTATTAATTTTCTAGTCCCTGTAAATCCATCAACAAGATACAATTCTGCTTCAGAAGGAGTGAAATAACCTGATAAATATTCAGGTGCAACTGCTCCATTTGTATTTGCGAGGAAGCCCTTGCTTGTACATGGCCACGGATCAGTAATACCAATAGGAACTGACATCTCGCTAGCTTTAGGCGTTCTGTAAAAAATCTCCACAAAATTTTTACTTGGAGTTTTCATGAAATTGTTGTCTAAATAATCCAGTCTTAATGTGTTCATTAAATCATCATAAGTAGTTATTACTTTCGTATCTCCTGCTTTTATTACATAACCGCCAAGTTCCCTGTAGGCTCCATTTTCTTTTAATAGGTTATAAGCATCATCAACTGACATATATTTTGCCATCAATGTTGCACTAGTTGGCGTTTCGTAGGCATTTCGAAGCGCTAACACAGCATCGTATTTTGATAATCGCTGCTCAAAATTAAGCTTGTTCAAAATAGGAAGCTGAGCTATTACTGTGCTATACTCATCATCAATCAGTTTTAATTTTTCGGCTAATCGACTCAGATTACTTGAGTAAGTTGTTCTTGCAGCTGCTCTTTCAGCGTTAAAAACACTTAAAATAGCATCCGTATTTACATTAAGAAATTCCTTTCTAGTGAGTCTTATTGCATCAAATTCTGCTCTTGTTAATCCGTATTTTAATAGACGTCATGCAAAATCATCAGTAATAGAACTCAAAGTTCCCACGTATGCCTTTGAAAATTTAACTTTTGTTATTGCCTCAGCGACCGCTCTTATCTGTGCTGATAACTCTAAATTTGTTTGATAAATTTTAGTGTTTCTTGATAAGGATAACGCCTCCAAAGCAACACTATAAGTACATTTTGTTTGCCTATAAAGTATCATATATTCAACAAAAATTGAAATTTCGGGTTCAACCATTAGCAGTACAATATTAAGTTTTTCAAGAAACTCTTTAGTTTCTTTTTCTCTTTGCCTAGCATTTTCTAAGAAATCTATATAAATTAGCCTAGAGGAGCTATATATTGAATCAGCATAACCCAGGCGTTCTGCTAATTGTTTAATAGGGTAATACCATTTACCATCAACATTAATTAGTCGATTACTACTATTCAAAATAATCGGATCTGATAAAACCGGTGTCTCTCTATCCCAATTGATAAAGTTTACATAATAGCTTTTATCGGTTTTCGAAAAATAGAATCCAATCGATCGTGGATCAGGTGATTTATATGCATTTAGCATTTCTTCTACATTAGCATAACGATCCCCAAACATATTCTTAATATCATTAATGGCAGTTGTACCAATTATAATTTCAGGACTAGTGTTATTGTCTTCAACTATAGCAGGCACCTGCACCACAAACGAGTAAGGTGTCTCTTGACTAATAAACTGGCCTTTAACCCCAATAACGCAAGTTTCGCCCTTAAACAAAGGCACTGGATAATTTACATATTGCCCTGCAGCCGCATCAGGTGAAGCAGCTTCAGCATCACTTACATAAGCTTCTGTGTTTTCTGCACTTGCCGCTGTCTCTTCGCCAGTTACAGCCTCAGCATTAAAGGTCATGGCTTCAGTTCCAGCTTCTCCAGCTGCTCCCGTAAAGCCCAGCGCCTCTGCCTGCGGATTGAACGCTGCGGTCTCATCAATACGCCTAAATGCCTGATTAGATAACTCACCTGTTACAGTATAGAATACTGGGGGTTCAACAGTCAAATCATACGGGTTCTTGATAATCCCTGGAGTTGTTGGATTCGTAAGATCCGCTGGAGTTGCTGGTTGAGTGACAGCATTATCAAGTGGTGTATTGATTGGTGAATTTATTGGTATATTTGTCGGTGTGTTAAGCCTTTCGATGGTGATTTTAGAATTTGAAACAAAGTAGTAAGTCCCTGTACTTGGTGCATTAAAGGTAAAGGCATCCACATCCGCCTGGTTATGGTGCTTGCCAGTTTGTGTAAAGTCGGTGGTTTGAATGGCCATGGTGTGGGCCGTAGCATTGGTGTCACCGTAGTCATCTACAATGACAGGTGTTGGTGCTGCACTATCTGTAGGCACCTGCACCACAAACCCATAAGCCCCTGGCACAACCTTGGTTGATGTGGAAGTCACTAAAATCACATAGGATCTACCAGCTTTTAAATCTCTATAAAAGGTACCCATGCTGATCCCATTGGTCTCAGAAGGTATGCCCCCAGTTGGTTGTGCCACTGCATCGCTTTGTGCCTCGGTTCCAAGTGCTTCGCTTTGTAAACCTACTTCGAACGCATCATTTTGCGTCTCTATTCCAAGCGCCTCTGTTCCAAATGCTTGACTTTCTCCTGGTACACTGATACCAAAGGCCTCGTGTGCCTGTTCAATTGGATTAGTAATCTCACCGGTACCCGGTAATGATGGTGCATTGAGCTCTGATGGTGGGGATACAACAACCGTGTTTACGGGTGGTATCACAGATGGTGTATCGACAGATACTAAGTTAACTGGAACCCCACTTGAATGATCGGTGACATCTAGTAGCGTCATTTTAACATCCGAAGTAGAGCTAAAGGTATATCTGCCCCCTGCTACGGCGATGAATTTAAAGGCGTCAACGTCTGCTTGATTATGATGTCTGCCCGTTTGAGTGTGTAGCGGTGTGGACAGGGTGATCAACTTAGCTAAACTAGGCGCATTCACGTAGTCATCTAAGAGCAGGTTAACCGAAATTTCGATAGGCTTTGATTTTTGGCGGGTTTTATCGATGGCATAAAGCGTATACTTAACAAACAACTTTTCGACAATAATCGTGCCAATGCTTGTATTTTGAGTACTGTAGGGTGCTGTTAGTTCTGGTGCTGTTATGCCTGTTAAGCTTATGGCTGATGCCGTTATACCTGATGGCGCAAAGTTTAATGACTCTACACCTGATGGCTCTGTGCTTGACGACTCTACGACTGACGGATCTGTGCTTGAGACCAGTATTTGTCCGCCAACACCATTTTCGATCATTGAAAAAACAGGGTCAACAGGAAGCGTGTCTGTACAATTTGTATCGACAATCAGCTGTGGCAAGGCTTCACCGTCGCGTTCCACAACATATTCTTGTATCCCGACTGAGCTTGTTGACGGATCCCATTTTAATATTATCGTATTGCCGTTTACTAGCTCGGCTGTTATGTTTGTGGGTGTAGTTGGTGGTGCTACAACTACAGGTGCACTATTTACAGTAAATTCAAATTCAGTATAACTGCTTGTGTAACCAGATGCAAGTGCTGCAATTTTAAGGCTATATTTTTTTCCGGGTTGAATGTCTGGTAAGGCGTAAGCAGATAATAAATCCCGGTTATTTGATAACAATTTACAATTGAATCATTGTTGGTTCCCATCCATCTCTTACATCACTTGATTATGTAAAAAAGCGCAGGCCCAGGTGGTGATGTGGGCCTGCGGGTGTTTTGCTTAATTCTTTGATGATGACTGAATTAGAGAAATACTTTAATCAAAATTTTCGGGCTCTTCAATACTAAATTCAGTGGTCAGAGGACTGATGCTTGACCAATCAATTGCTAACATCTCATTGTGCAAATTTAATATCATTTCCTCGAGAATCATAGCAAACGCATCTGTTTCATCATCATTTTCCTCGTCCTTAACAAAGTGATGATACAAAGTCTTAAAATCATTTTCAATAAACTCATGGGTTAAGCACTGAAAATCAGAATCAATATACTCGCCGTTATCAAGGCGATTGGTCACTCTAATATTGATATCTGCGTGTTGCCCATCAAAAAAGAATTCTAATCCAAGGCAATCCAGTTTGCGATCAACCTGTTTCTCTTGTTTAACAAAATCAATGATAACAACCAAGATGTGCTTTTCAATCTTGCTTTTAAGTGCTTTTGCTTCTTTTTTTGTGATTACTAGATAAATAACCTTAACAGTTTCTACTGGCACTTGCAATGATTCTTGATTAGGCGATTCAATTAAGATTTCCTCTTCTTCAGGCTCAGATATCTCTTCTGAATCCCATACCAGTTTAAAGACAAAACCTGTTAGCCCTTCCTCTTCAACAGTTTGTTTAAATGCATCAGATGCGAACAACACTGCTCTTGCAAACTCAGGTGCTTTGAAAAGATGTTGCTTGCCAACCAAAGATTCTTGAAAAACATATTTTCTACAATGGAAAATCTGTCCATCGTCGGGATATCTACTAAAAATGGATTTTTCGTAATCCAAACAGTCAATCACGTTGATAATATTCACCATCGTAAACTTCACCGGTGAGTTTTTGACGTTTAGGGCTAAATATTCTACAGTGTTCTCAAAATACTTTTCAAGCTTATTAACTGCCTTGTCGTTTAATACCAATATACCAGGGTAGAGATCCGAAAAATCTGCGATGGGTCGACGTCGATTTTCAAATTCAGCATTTAAGCCACCCCATATATTTAGTAATGCTTTACCATCGATTAAATCCATCGACTTTCTATCATTATCACTTAAAAACATCAAGCCTTTGTATTTATCTGATTCTGGGTGTACTGACCATATCTTCACTTTAATGCCTCCTTAATTAAGTGGTAACGTGCCATTTAGCAGCATTACTCTAATTTCTTCCAGCAGCGCAACCGCTTTAGCGTGGGTTGTAGGTTTATGCAACATGAACATCTCGTGAATGGCCGTCACATAAGCCCCTGTATGTTTGCCTTTATGCACTGTCGCCTTCCCAGCACCTGCAATCCCTTTCATCGTTGGCAAGAAGACACCATTGAAAGCATCATTGACATCAATGCCGCAGTCCGCTAATATTTGTCGCATTTCTTTGCACTTTGCACCGATTTTACCAAAGGACCAACCACCTGGTACGATATGATGGGCCGCATGAGCAAAGAGTGGTTGCAATTGATATGACGGGTCTATTAATCGTTGCTTTAACATATTATTCTTAAGTTTTTTAGCATTGGCTGAAGCAGAAGGTTTTATTTTTGCAAATTTTTCAGAATCAGCCGTCAATAATGACTTTGAATGAGCTGCGCCAGCACCGGCTGCAGCTGCTACAAGAGTTGCCCCTGCAGCTTCAACTAACATTGAGCCTGCTGCGGTTTCAAATAATGCAAATCCAATGCCAGTCTCTGCTGTTACTAAACCTAACGCACCAGCTGAAGTTGCACCAGTAATCGCTTTTGCTGCATCAGCCGCAGCGACCCCTGCCACTTTTAAAAAGTGAGCCATAAAAGTAGCGTCAGTTGTGATTTTGGCCAGCATAAAATAATAATTATCTTCTGGTGGCACTTTGTTGAATAAGTATTTGCCTAAAGCTGATCCCGCACCCAAATAAAGATTATCATCTACACCTGCTAAAATACCAACAACAAAATACTTCAAATCCTCTTCGGTTAAATCTTCAAGGCTATAAATTCTGATGATTTGATTAACCTGATTGCTAAGGTAACCATTTACATCTGCAATGCCAGCCGATTTCAATTTATCTAGTGCAGCATTGATAATCCAAGAATTTGGCATACTTGATAGAATTTGAGCCACATCAATTTGCACCGGATCAATAGTTAAATCATCACAATCAAATGAACTTTCATCAACCGTCGGCACCTGCACCACAAACCCATAAGCCCCTGGCACAGCCTTGGTTGATGTGGAAGTCACTAAAATCACATAGGATCTACCAGCTTTTAAATCTCTGTAAAAGGTACCGACCTTGATAGCATCTGTGTCAGAGGGTGCTCCGCCATCGGGTTGTGTTAACTCAGTGGTTTGTGCTTCAACAGTTGCCAAGGCTTCAGTTTGTGCCTGTGCAATTGGATCAGTAATCCGCCCTGTACCTGGTAAAGATGGTCCAATACGCTCTAATGGTGGGGATACAATAACCGTATTTACGGGTGGTATCACAGATGGTGTATTGACAGAAACTAAGTTAACTGGAACCCCACTTGAATGATCGGTGACATCAAGTAGCGTCATTTTAACATCTGAAGTAGAGCTAAAGGTATATCTGCCCCCTGCTACGGCGATGAATTTAAAGGCGTCAACGTCTGCTTGATTATGATGTCTGCCCGTTTGAGTGTGTAGCGGTGTGGACAGGGTGATCAACTTAGCTAAACTAGGCGCATTCACGTAGTCATCTAAGAGCAGGTTAACCGAAATTTCGATAGGCTTTGATTTTTGGCGAGTTTTATCGATGGCATAAAGCGCATACTTAACCAACAACTTTTCGACAATAATCGTCCCAATGCTTGTATTTTGAGTACTGTAAGGTGCTGTTAGTTCTGGTGATGTTATGCCCGTTAAGCTTATGGCTGATGCCGTTATACCTGATGGCGGTAAGTTTAATAACT
This sequence comes from uncultured Fusibacter sp., assembly GCA_964522015.1. Classification (GTDB taxonomy): domain Bacteria; phylum Bacillota; class Clostridia; order Peptostreptococcales; family Acidaminobacteraceae; genus QQWI01. The sequence continues at coordinate 8,347 of CAZFST010000023.1, forward strand.
CTACACCTGACGGCACTGTGCTTGACGACTCTACAACTGACGGCTCTGTGCTTGAGACCAGTATTGGTCCGCCAACACCATTTTCGATCATTGAAAAAACAGGGTCAACAGGAAGCGTGTCTGTACAATTTGTATCGACAATCAGCTGTGGCAAGGCTTCACCGTCGCGTTCCACAACATATTCTTGTATCCCGACTGAGCTTGTTGACGGATCCCATTTTAATATTATCGTATTGCCGTTTACTAGCTCGGCTGTTATGTTTGTGGGTGTAGTTGGTGGTGCTACAACTACAGGTGCACTATTTACAGTAAATTCAAATTCAGTATAACTGCTTGTGTAACCAGATGCAAGTGCTGCAATTTTAAGGCTATATTTTTTCCCGGGTTGAATACCTGGCAATTGATAATTGGTGCTTGTTGTGGATACGCGATCAAGCAGTAAGCTACCATTTGCCCCATCGACTATTTCTCGAAGTGAAACAATATATGAAGTTGCATTTGTGACAGCGTCCCATGTTGCAAGAAGTGCATTGGTTGCACTTATATTAGTTGAATTTGGTGAGGTGATGATTGGCGCTGCAGGTGGTGCCGCTACTATAATACTAATTTGATTACTTGCAGCAGATCTATTACCATTTGTATCAATTGCAATAACAGTATAAATATAGCTGTTTTCCTCAATCTGCATTTCTGCGTCTGACACCGTCACTGGTACAACCACGTCGTTATCTGCGACTTTAGCATGCAAATTAAATGTTGAAACTGATAATGTACTGCTAACTTGACTTGTTCTATCGGCTAAGTCTGTAGTGCGTAAGTTATTTCCAGTAGCTGAGTTAGTGCCAGATATGTCGTCAGCATAGTTGGTATAAGTACCTGCTGATTTTGATAATTCTTCGCCATTTCGAAACACCTTGTACTCTTTAATACCGGCAGTACTCGATGATGGATTCCAGTTGAGGGTGTTTATCGTTCCTGATCGACTGCCTATTAGGTTTGTTGGCGCGGTTGGCGGTGCGTGATTAACAGTAAACGTCGTTTGTGCATAACTACCAACCAGACCCGATGCCACTGCGGCAACAGCTAGCCTGTAGGTTTTTCCAGGTTGGATACTGGTCAGTTGATAGCTAGTACTTGTGATGGACTTGTTATCAAGTAGCAAATTGCCATCAGTCCCATTGACAATTTCTCTAAGTGAAACATAGTATGAAGCTGCGTTTGTGACAGACCCCCACGTTGCTACCAGCGCATTTGTCGCACTGATATAGGTTGAATTTGGTGAGGTGATGGTTGGTGCTGGTGGCGGTGCAACACTGACAGCAAAAGTACATTGCGTGTATGTTCCTACCCTACCTGAAGCAACTCCAGCAATTGCCAATCGATAGGTTTTACCCGGTTTAATGCCTGGCAATGGATAGCTAGTCATTGATGTGGATGCACGATCAAGAAGTAGGTTGCCATCAGCCCCATTGATAATTTCTCGAAGGGAGACCACATACGAATCTGCATAAGCGACAGTACTCCAAGTTGCCATTAAACTTGTAGTTGCACTAATTGCAGACGAGTTAGGTGTTGTGATTGTTGGTGCTACAGGTAATGGGGTTGGTGCCTGTGTTACAGGTGGTGGTGCTTGCGTTACAGGTGGAGGCGGCGCTTGTGTTACTGGCTGCGTTGTCACTGGCCGCGATATCGGAGGTTGCCAAATGATTGGATTAACACCATCGCTTGGGTCGATACCAGGTCCAAAGTCATAGTCTGGATTATCATCTTCAGTACCACGACTAACAACAACATCATTCTGACAACCGCGAAAACTACTTGCAAACACGTCAAACTGCATTAAAAGCAGCATGACCACTAAAAAAATACTGACTACTTTTTTCTTCATGTTTCCCCCTAAATCTCAGGATGGCACTCTTCCATCAGTCACCGCACATTGCAGTAACTTTATGCGCACTTTCTATTTTTTTTGCGCCGGTTTCCATTTTACGGCACGAGATACAATTATACAAGTGTTTATTTTTTAATTTTCCATCAAATCAAAATCTTCAGCTTTTAATTCCAGTTCACCTTCAGTTAATCTTGCCCCCCTATAGTGTGATTATAGTCACAATTCAACACAAACAAGGAGGCATTAGATAATGGCAAACACAGTAAAGAACAAATCAAACAAAGGGTTATTGATTGGCATTGGCATCGGGGTGGTGGCAGTGGCTTTAGTGGTTTCACCCCAGTTGCTCAGTAAAGGTAAGCTAGATGCTTATCAATCAGCGGCGGTGACAAAAGAAACCATCCAAACCTATTACACATTTACAGGCAGTGTGGGCAGCAAGGATTCTGAAACCCTTATGGCCCAAAAGATTACACAAATTAAAGAAATCAAAGTAGAAGAAGGAGCCCTGGTCAAAAAAGATGACGTGCTGATGATTGCCCAGGATGGTACCAAGATCAAATCCGGTGTTAACGGCACGGTTACCAATATGGCTGTTGAGGTCAACCAACAAGTGATGGCTGGAGGCAAACTCTGTGAGATTGTGAACTTTGATAACTTAGAAGTCATTGTCAAAGTAGATGAGTACGATCTTTCTGCCATTCACAAAGGGGATAAAATCGACGTGACCATCCACGCCATCGACAAAGACATTGTGGGCACGGTCTCTAAGGTCTCCGACACAGCCATCAATCAAAATGGTATTGCCTTTTTCACAGCCACTGTTGACCTAGCAAAAGATAGCGACATCAAAGTGGGTATGACTGCAGAGGCCACAATCCTCAGCGAGGAAGCAGTTGACGCCCTAACCATTCCCATGAAAGCACTGATGTTTGATCAAGATCACACCCCCTATGTCTATGCTAAAAATAGCGATGGCACCATGACAAAACTGGCCGTCATGGTTGGCATAAGCGACGGAAAAACTGTTGAAATCACAAGGGGTGTTTCAAATGGAAGCACCATCTATTATCTGGATAGCGCCACTGAAGTCGCCAACAATGGGGGCTTTCAGGGACCATTGTCTAGACCCTAGAAAATACTCATAACCACTGATAGGAGACTACCCATGACTAAACAAATCCTCAACATGCGAAATATCAACAAAATCTATACCATGGGGGGTGAATCCCTCCACGCCCTAAAAGAAATCAATTTAGAACTTTACCAAGGGGAATTCATCTCAATCCTAGGCCCTTCTGGGTCTGGTAAATCCACACTCATGAACATCATCGGATGCCTAGATGTCCCCACTTATGGCAAATACCATTTAAATGGTAATTCCATTGAAACATTTGACGAAGCCCAAATGGCCCAAATACGAAATAGAGAAATCGGATTTATTTTTCAGCAATTTCAACTACTCCCCAGATTAACCGCCCTAGAAAATGTTGAGCTACCACTGATATATTCAGGTCTTCCAGAGAAAAAAAGAAGACAACTGGCCACAGAGATGCTGGAAAAGGTGGGTTTAGGGGACAAACTAAAAAACAAACCCAATCAACTTTCCGGTGGCCAGCAGCAACGGGTGGCCATTGCAAGGGCCCTCGTCACACAACCCACCATTTTATTGGCCGACGAGCCAACTGGTGCCCTAGATCAAAAGACTGGTCATCAAATTATGGAACTGTTCAAATCACTTCATAAAGAAGGCAAAACCATCGTGATGATCACCCATGACGAAAAAATCGCACACCATAGTAGCCGTATCATCAGGATACTTGATGGTGAAGTCAGCACGATTTCCGTTGTCGCTTAAGCAAAAGGAGGCACCACATGTTTTTAGAAAGCATCAAAATGTCCTGGAAAAATATTATGCACAATAAGATGAGGTCGTTTCTAACGGTTTTAGGGGTGCTCATTGGCGTTGCCTCTATCATTGCCCTTATCTCCATTGTTCAGGGGGTCACCCAAAATATCACCAATCAAGTCATGGATATGGGCGCTAATAAGGTAACCGTTCAGGCCATGGGAACCCCCTTAAAAAGAGGGCTCACACAAACCGATTTAGAGAATATCGCCGCCATAGAGAATATCAAGGGCATTGCCCCTAGCATTTCGGGAAAAGGTACCCTTTCCTTTAAAGGCAATGTGATTGAGGACATGGCTATTTTGGGGAAAAACCATGTCCATTTTGCCAATACAAAAGACCTCCTCCAAAGTGGCAGACCCATAAATGTCCTAGATGTTGCCAATAAAAACCCGGTGGTGCTACTTGGTAGCAACTTGGTATCAGAGCTTTTCCCTACTGAAAATCCCATTGACCAAGAGGTAATCATCAACGGTATGACTTTTACCGTGATTGGAACCCTTCAAAGTTCAGCCGGTTTTGCCGCTGGTAGCACTGACGATGGGATTATGGTTCCCTACACCACTGCCATGGGTTTAGTCGCAACTGGCTATGTCACTTCCCTAGACATGTACCTAGCAGACGAAAGCCTATCCGATGATACCACTGCAGCTGTAGAAGCCGCACTTAGTAACGCTTTCAACAACAACGAAGATGGTTACAAGGTGTCCAATATGCAAGGCATTCTTGACACCGTGGCAGAAATGACAGGGACCATGAGCTTGATGCTAACAGGGATTGCAGGGATTTCTTTGGTGGTGGGTGGCATCGGCATTATGAATATGATGCTTGTCACAGTCACAGAACGCACCACCGAAATCGGTTTAAGAAAAGCCCTGGGTGCTGAACCCAAGATGATTCAGTGGCAATTTATATTAGAAGCCCTTTTCCTCTCTCTGTTTGGGGGGCTCCTAGGCTTGATTGTCGGTGTGGCAGTGGCTTTTGTGGCCAGCCTTTTAATTGGTACAGCCTTTGTGGTTTCCAGCTTCTCAGTGGTATTGGCCATTGGTTTCTCAGCCATTATTGGCTTAGTATTTGGTTTTGCACCGGCTCAAAAGGCCAGCAAACTAAATCCCATAGACGCCTTAAGAAGCGCGTAATAACGTGGTATGAAGTGCGTAAAAGTCCTAAGAAGTGCTCACTAAAAACGTGGTATAATTGAACAAGAACACCTCTAAAAACAATGGCACCATTGAGAGACACTAAATTTCCAGTAGGCAGGTGAGCAAATGTTTAATATTTTAGTATGCGAAGATGAAAATCATATTAGAAAGCTCATGGGCGAGTATTTGCAACAGGAGAACTATGCCGTGATAGAGTGCCAAAATGGTGAAGAAGCCCTTGAGGCCATGGACAAAACCCATATCGACCTCCTAATTACAGATATCATGATGCCCAAAATGGATGGCTATACCCTGGCCGCCATGATTAGAGACTCAGGCAACACCCTGCCAATTTTAATGATTACAGCAAAAGAAACCATCTTAGATAAGAAGAAAGGCTTTAACAGTGGCACCGACGACTACATGGTCAAACCCATCGATATGGAAGAAATGCTCATGCGGGTTTCTGCCCTACTGAGGCGGTCAAAGATTGCCAGCGATCAATTACTGGTGGTTGGCAGCACCACTTTCAACTACGAAAACTTCACTGTCACCATCAATCAAGAAGCCACTACCCTCCCTAAAAAAGAATTTATGCTGATTTACTTGCTCCTCTCGGGGGCCAATAAAATCTACACAAGGCAGCAGATTATGGATGAAATCTGGGGATACGACACAGAAAGCGATGAGCAAACAGTCAATGTCCATATCCGCCGCCTGAGAGAGCGCTTTGAGGGCAACCCTGACTTTGAAATCATCACCGTAAAAGGCCTGGGTTACAAGGCGGTGAAGGGATGAAAAAAATCCTATCTTCCCTCTTCACTAAATATATGATCACTTTTATTGGCATCATGTTCGCTTCAAACGTGGTTTCCACCACCTTTATGTTCATCTATTATGGGGTGGACATGCGTCTAGCTCGGCGTATGGTTTTCACCGGAAACGGCACCCCCCTCAGTAGCTTTGCCGTGGGCATTGCCATCACCACATTTGTCCTTAGCGCCCTATGCATCTTTATTGCCGTCAGACTGCTGGTAAAGCCCATCAAACAGATTTCTAACGCCTCTAAACAAGTGGCCGCAGGGGACTACCAAACCCAAATCACCGTCAAGGGCCACGACGAAGTGGCCCAACTTGCTAAAAGTTTTAACACCATGACTCAAGCCCTGTCTCAAAACGAGTACTTGCACAAAGACTTTGTTTCCAACGTCTCCCACGAGTTCAAAACCCCTCTGACCTCCCTCCGCGGTTATGCAACACTCCTGAAAAAGCCAAATTTACCAGAGCATAAACGCCAAGAATACCTGGACATTATGATTGCCGAAACCGAACGCCTGGCCAAAATGACCTCCAGCCTATTAAAACTATCAGAACTTGAGCACCACATCACTCCCCTGCACAGTCAAACCTTCAGCCTGGACGAACAAATTCGGGACGCCATTATCGGCCAACAACAGACCTGGGAACAAAAATCCATCACCATGGATTTGGATCTTCAACCCACTGAAATCACCGGGGATCAAGAACTGCTCCATCAAGTTTGGGTCAATTTGATTAGCAACGCCATTAAATACTCAAAAGATGGGGGTTTGATGGTTATTTCTCTTCATGGCCACAAGGGTGTGGTGGTAAAAGTGACAGATAGGGGCATCGGTATGTCCAGAGAAAGCCAAGAGCGCGCCTTTGACCGTTTTTATAAAGCTGACCCTTCACGAAATAGCAGCGGCACGGGGTTGGGCCTGGCCATTTGCAAGAAGATTGTGGAACTGCACGGTGGCACATTGACGGTTGAAAGCCAGCTAAATCAGGGGAGTACCTTTACAGTAACCCTTAGGTAGCAAAGGGGGACGTAACAGCTTTACTACCTAGTTTAAGGAGAATAACATGACTGAAAAAGAAGCATTCATACAGCTGCAGCAACGCCTCTGCGCACAGGGTTTTGAAAATCTTTCCCATATGGAGGATCTGAAAAAGTATTTTAAACCCCTTGAATTCAAGCGGGGTCAGCAGTTTTTGGACCAAGATGACACGGAATCCAGAATCGCCTATATCGCCAAGGGGCTTTTTCGGTATTACTACCTGACCCCAAAGGGTGATGATATTACCAAGCACTTTTCCACAGAGGGGGATTTTGTGTCCTCCTACGCCTCTTTAATCTATCAGAGGCCTTCTGCCTACGGTATTGTGGCAGAAGAAGATGCCACGATTTTGGTAATTGATAAAGATACATATCTTGGCTTACTTGAGAGTGGTGGCCCCTGGGAACGGATTGCCCGCCACTACACCGAACACATCTACAATTTAAAAGAACTGAGAGAAGCGAGCCTCTTGCTATTAGATGCAAAGGCTCGCTACATAGATTTTTGCCTACGGTACCCATACTTAAAAGACCGGGTCAAACAAAAGCATTTAGCCACTTTTTTAGGACTCCATCCGGTGACCCTCAGTAAACTCAGAAAAGATGTAAAACTTACTCAAGATTAAGATTTGTTAGCCTAGACTAATGCACGGTGGCATTCTTAGGGTTATACTGGTGATAGAAAGTTGATGATACCAAAGGAGACAACCAATGAACCCAACTAGCACACCTAACATTGAACCTATTCACAACAGTTCTAATAGCAGCTCTACCATGGCGCGTTCGCCAATTGAAACCATCCAAAACCAACGCCGGTATTTCCAGCAGGGAAACACCCACTCCCTTGAATTTAGACGGGAAATGTTGAACAAGCTTTACACAGCCATTATTGCCAACCAAGATAAGATTGCCGCGGCCCTGCAAAAGGATTTGGGCAAATCCACCACAGAAACCATCACCACAGAAATTGGCCCCGTACTGTCCGAAATCCGCCAACTCCATAAATCCCTTGCAAAATATATGAAACCTAAAAAGCGCCGCAATACCCTTGTCAACTTTGGGGCAAAATCCAGGATTTACAGCGAACCCTATGGCAATGTCTTGATTATCGGCCCTTGGAATTATCCCTTCCAATTGGCAATGGGCCCACTGGCTGGCGCCATTGCAGGTGGCAACACTGTGATTTTAAAGCCTTCAGAACTATCAGAGCACACTTCCAATGTAATTTTTGACATCATAAAAGCCACCTTCGAATCTAGCTATATCGCTACAATTCTCGGTGGCATTGACGAAACAACCCTACTTTTAAACCAGCGCTTTGATATGATTTTCTTCACCGGTTCTCCTGCAGTGGGTTCCATTGTGATGAGTGCCGCTGCAAAACACCTGACTAAAGTGGTGTTAGAACTGGGGGGAAAGAGCCCTTGCATTGTAGATGCAACCGCTAACATTGAACTGGCGGCCAAACGGATTGCCTTTGCCAAATTGATTAATGCCGGGCAAACCTGCGTCGCCCCAGACTACTTACTGGTGCAAAACACTGTGAAAGATCAATTTATTGCCGCTTACAAACGGGCCGTGGACGTGATGTTTGAAACCACCCCCAATACCCATGGGGATTTTGGCCACATCATCAATCAACGTCACTTTAATCGTTTATCTGCTTATCTCAGTAACGGTAAGATTTTATATGGAGGCCATGTGGATGCAGCCAAACTCCACATAGACCCCACTTTGATTGATATTGGCACCGCCAAATCTCTACGTGGCGACCAATCAGCAAACGCCACTACTCGTGGCGACCAATCAGCAAACGCCACGAATAGTAGTGACCTGCCAATTATGAACGATGAGATCTTTGGCCCCATCCTGCCCCTGATTACCTTTGAAGACATCAATGAAATCTTCCCCATCATCGCAAATAATCCTGATCCCTTGGCACTTTACCTGTTTACAGAAAACCAGGCCTTGCAGGACAGAATCGTAGCCAGAGTCCCATTTGGCGGGGGCGCTATCAACGACGCCCTGATGCACTTGACCAATGAGCACTTGCCTTTTGGGGGCCGAGGCACCAGCGGCATGGGGGCTTACCATGGGGCTAAATCCTTTGATGCCTTTACCCACCAAAAGTCGGTTCTCCACAGCCCCACTTGGTTTGACCTGAGTCTCAAATACCCACCCTTTAAAGAAAAGCAGTTACCGCTGGTGAAGAGGATACTCTACAAAAACAAGCTGTAGTCTTTGCAATCAGAAACTAGCAATAGAATTTAATGCCCTACTTAGGGCTTACCTGCACAGCCCTATGAATGACCAGTTCAAGAGATACAGGATCTGTGATTCCGTCCGGCGCTGCAAATCCAGCAATCATCAAAATACGCGCCAAAGAACTATCATGTAGAAATTCTTCAATGCTGGTTCCGTCGTCTGATGTGAATTCAAGGTAGTTTAGAGTGCCCACTTTATAAGGGGCACCTTTTTTCTTTTCTGCAGCGAATCCGAACAGGTAATCAAGGGGGTCCCCTTTTGCTCTTGCCAATGTTCCGAATGGCAAGAGGGTTTCACCAGTATTGCTGATACCTGCAGCAGTGATAGCAATATCATCGACATACCAGTTTTTAGGTTGAGTATTGGTATGGCCCAAGGTTCCCCAGTCAGTCATATATCTGAATCCTAGCAAGATACTCTGTCCGCAATAAGGCCCTAGATCAAAGGCTTGATTGGTCCATCCGCCAGAATAGCCTGTGAACCCAGGGAGATTTGCAATAATCCCCAAGTAAGCTCTCGGGTGGTAAATAGAACTGGTCGACCCATTTGAAAGACTGGTCCAAGTTTCACCATTGTCTGTAGAGACCTGAACAAATCCAAAATCCCAAGTACCTTCAATGTTCCAATAACTACGAAAGTTCAGTGTTGCCTCTGAGACAGCTGTCAAGTTAACTGCTGTATACATCCCAAGATCCGCCAGATCATAACCGCCGCTATACAGGGCGAGATTCCCTGGCTGCATTGGTCCCACTGCACTGGTCCATGGCGAGTTCAGATAATCAACACCATTTGCGGTGATATCCGTTATCCGTGGCTCTGGATCAAGCCACCTATAATAGGGTGTCCAGGGATTCAATAAACCAGGAATCCCATCTGTAAAGGATGCGGTGCGGTTTAAGCCTTCAAAATAGTACTTATTTGCAGGTTTTTTTGAGTTGATAGCTAGTGCAACAACCCAATCATTATAAAGCTTCATGAATCGATCTTCATAACCTAGATAGCTGACCGCTTCATCCAGTCCCTCGATACCATTTTTCGAAGCATTCAGTACAGCAGCTGTGAACCCTTCCCCTAAACGTTGCTGCAGATAGGAAAAAAGCAAGTAGCAAGCACCAGTATCAGCTGGATTGCCTGGACCTCTGGCTGCCAAGTTTTCATTTAGCAACACAAGAGAATTAGTTGGTTCGTCCATAAAAGCATCGATAAAGAAATCGGTTTGAAGTTGACTGTAGCCCACTCGCTTGGATTGCAAACCGCCTAACCCTTCATGAACCCAGGATGCCTCCTCTGGTTTTTTGTCGGTTGTGATCAACCGTGAAAGCGCTCTGACCATGGCCGACTCTACATAATTAGGCCTGTATTCGCCTACATTGCCATTGCGCCAGGCAGCGTCATCGCCACCAAGCCATTCTTCCCAATTGTCTGGATCAATCCCGATGATATTGCGGTCTGTCATTGATTCTGACATCAGCGCCCACCAGCTTGGTACATTATAACCGTTTGGATCAGCTCCCCTATGGGATTTATCAATACTTTGGGTAACCAGCAAGATTACCCGTTCCACCCCATCTTGAGGCATCAAATAGCCTGGCGTCAAGTAAGTATTCTTTGAGCCATCATGGCTATCTGGTTCTCCTAGTTGCCCTACAACAGTGGGATAAATCCGATCGAATTCGGACAGTAGATATTGAATCTCTTCATCTGTCACCACTACTGGATTTCTTGGGTCACCAGATTGATACTGGATATTATCGCATACCCACACCTCTCCGTATTGACCGACAGCACGCTGGGTAAACCACTGTACAAAATAAGTGTTATACAAATAAAGATAGGGCTGCACAATCATTTTTCTCAGTGGCACCACAGATGCCGACACACCATCAGTCGGGTCTGCTGTAGGTATTAAAACCAATAGTAGGCAAACTGCCAATAAAACTGCCAGTATTTTTTTAACTCGCTTCATTCTGACACCTCCTCAAAACCACTGGTTTTCCACACACAAAAGAAAAACTGCCAATCCTAGAATGGGCAGTCGGTCGATCATGGCGGAATCCGCTTTAGATTCGGACTTTGCGTCCCCAGCTTTTACTGGGTTTGCTTAATCACGTTTCTGTATTTAAGCTTTGATTGAATCACGTTTGTTTTTTAGATTTATACCCTCTTTGGGCTAAATCAATCAAAATTGCGGCTTATTCCTCTAATACACAAAAGCTAAGGCCCGGGTAAATCATGGATTCACAAATCTCGTCACGACTATAAAAGCGGGTTTCTGTAATACTAAAATTATCAAACCTATAAATCAGACAACTGCAACTTTCAGGGTCAATCAACCAATACTCTTCAACACCAGATTCCCTGTATAAATTGAGCTTCTTAAACTGCTCTTTAGTAGAGTTGCTGGGTGATAGTACCTCAACCACCAATCTGGGGACACCTTTATATTTGCCCTTTTCATCGGTCTCATCACGCCAATTGCATATCACTAATAGGTCTGGTTGCACGATGTTATCTCTATATTCCCCTGTTCTTATTTTAAGAAAAACATCAAAAGGGGACATAAACACATCACAAGGTTTACCCTCCAAATACCGATCCATTTGAACATGCAATCTTGAGATTACCCGCTGATGAAAAACATTGGGTGCGCTGAGTAGATAGATTTCCCCATCGATATACTCGTAGCGATTGTGCGTGTTTTCGTTCATATGCAAGAATTCTTCGTAACTCATCTTTACCCGGTTGTAATTGTACTTTGCTACTATTTCTTCAGAAACTGATGGCGCAAAATGATCTTCATCTGCTTCTGTCTGTTGTTGCGTGAGTTTGGCAATAATTTCGCCATTCTTAGTGATATAGACTGGTTCGTTGGCACATAGCCTTAAATACTTTCCAAAGGAATTTTTAACATCTGTAGACGTGACTTTCATATAAGTCTCCCTTCTAGCCTTCGTACACCGGTTCATTAATTCATGGCTTAATTACTTGATTGCTTCATCTAATTAATTATAGCCATTTTAGCTAATTTAGTCAATTGCATTGCAAATCAAACTGACATCAGCAACAAATCAAATTCTAAGCTATATGTTTATTGATAAACGATAAACGCAGTGATATACTGGCCTTAAAAGAGAGGAGTTGAAACCATTTGATTCAAATTACTAGCAAAGTCAAAAGCACAAGCCTTCTCCGCCTTGCACTCTACAGCATAGGCGCCGTCATCTTCTTATTTTCTGCTCTAGCCCTCCCCCTACTTGCTGGATCCGCCAGCCTTGAGAACCCTGAATATGCATTCTTAAGATGGCCTGTGACCCTTGGCATATGGGCAACATTAATCCCATTTTTTATGGCTTTTGTTTATGCACACAAGCTACTGCAACAGATTGATTGTCAAGACCCCTTTTCGCAAGAGTCCTTAAAGGCCCTTCTGGGAATTTACGCATGTGCCACTTCCATTTCGCTAATGTATGTGGTTGGCATGATTTTCTTGTTTATTTTCAACGCCCTGCATCCGGGGATTCTGATTATGGGAGTGAGTCTACTACTGGTTTCCATCTGCATTGCGCTCTTTTCTCAAATTCTATATACGCTTTTTAATCAAGCTCTTGCCTTGAAGAATGAGCAAGAATTCACAATTTAATAAGGGAGGTGTTCTATGCCCATTACCGTTAACATCGATACCCTGCTTGCCAAACGTAAAATGAGTGTCACCGAACTAGCCGACAAAGTTGGGATCACCCTGGCCAATATGTCCATTTTAAAAACTGGCAAGGCAAAAGCCGTGCGCTTTTCCACTCTTGAAAAGCTTTGCGAAGTTTTAGAGTGCCAGCCTGGGGATATTCTCGGATTTGAACAACCAATCTCGGTTGTGTAACGGCTTACTCAACCCTAGCTACAAGGAGGATTTTATATGAAATGGTTTACCGAGCATTTTAAAAAATTACAAAACCATCTGTTTAAAGCCGTAGAACGTTTCCCTGAAACTTTACTTCTCTGCGGTGCCTTTGCAGTGATTGCCATCATCATAAATCACTTAGGTTATGGTCAGCCCGAGGAAGAACAGCTTCGCAAGGTCCTTGAAAATGTGCTGATGACCCTTGCTCTTGGCATTCCGTTTTCAGGGGTAGTCGTTTTAATCGCACAACGGCTTGCTATTTATCAGTCCGAACCCCACGACCTCAAAAATCCTTTACTGAGTCTTTTACCGAGCAATATTGTACGATTTGGCGGGATGGCTATACTGGCTGGGATTATGGCGGCCTTTTACTTTAGCATTCCAGAACCAGTACCGAATTTATTTGTTTGGCGCTTTGCCATTATTATGGTTTCTGGTTATTTGGCCTTTTCTTTGGTTCATTTCTTTCCAAAGGAAGACCGTTACCCGCTGTCGGTGCTTAAAATCATTGTAGACGCTGCCATCACCACACTATACACCTTGGTTCTCTTTGCTGGTATTAGTGCCATTCTATTTGCCCTTGATGAACTTTTAGGCGTCAACATTGACGGGGACTTATACGGGGATGTCTTTCTACTATTAGTGGGTTTCTTTTCACCGGCTCATTTTTTAGGTGCATTTATCAAACAATCTAGCGATATAGACGATTACGGATTTTCTAAAGTCTTTAAAGTGCTTTTCGGAACCATTGTCACCAGCCTCTTATTACTCTATACAACCATCCTTTACGCCTACTTTATCAAAATGATTTTTGACGGCGGTATCCCAAAAGGTATGGTAGCACAATTGGTGATGTGGTATAGCATCGTGGCACTGGGAACCCTATTTTTAACCGAGAGCTTATCTGAAGAAAATGCTCTTGTTAAATGGTTTCAGCGGTTTATGCCACTTTTAATGCTAGTACCCATTGGCATGATGTTCTTAGCCATTTATATCCGAATTGCCGATTATGGCATCACCGTTAAGCGCTACTTTGTTGTGGCCCTTGGCATTTGGGTTTTAGGCAATGTAATTTATCGCATTATTAGCCGTCATAAACTGCCACAGGTCATGATCTTTACGGTGATTGCAGTCTCCCTCTTTTCTTTGTACGGCCCTTGGAGCGCCTACCCTATCAGCATTGCCAATCAAAATGCTAGGTTTGAAGCTCTGCTCGTGGAAACAGGCCTCTTATCAAACGGGGTAATCACCCCTCAAAAAGACCTGAGCGACAAAGAAATTCAAGACCTGAGAGATACCATTCAATACTTTCAGTACCAACACAGCCTAGTAGACCTGAAATACTTACCCAAGGATTTTGATCCAGCTACGCAAATGAAAACAGTTTTCGGGTTTGAGTACTGGGGAGGCGAAAGTCCTCAAAAATACTTAAATATCTGGTCTGACGAATTTCAGGGCAAGAAGATGGTTGAGGGCACTAACTCTATTTATGTTGTTAATTGGAATGATTATAAGAGTGGCACCGAGGCCCTAACCCTTGAAAAAGATAGTTTGGCCCTTGATAAACTTGGAAAAGTGTCTTGGAGAGACAACCTGGGGAAAGATCATGAGTTTAATATCTCCCTAGTGATTGATCAAATCGATGGGGCAACTAAAGGCGACATTTATCTGAAAGGTGCCGATGCTTGGAAAACCATTACTGTGGATGGTCAAGAACTCCAGGTTTTTGTTCAAAATATCAACGCACAAATTGATGAACAAGGGACCTTCTCTTATAATCAAATGAAGTTGATGATTTTTGTCAAATAAAGTATTTCTAAACCGTAAAAAAGAGCTTGCAGCCATTTCAGTTGGTTGCAAGCTCTTTGTGATTTTTTCGGGCTATTTTATAAACACCCAAGTAACATGGGAATATCAAAATCCGTGATAATGGTTAGGGGCGTTTCATTCATTTGCCCCGAATGGGTAATCATAATGGCGTCAATCCTGTCAGCCCGTTTTGCAAACTCTTGATACTGATCCAGAACCTCAATAGCAGATACCGTTCTTGGTAAAAACAAGGTTTTACCCTTATCAGTTTTAAAACCCATCACCTCTTTAACAGTGGTGGCAGTTATGTTTAGGTTCATCCCGCCACTATTAACACCATGTTCCTCTTGATCACCAACAAGACCTTTAGTTTTATGGGCTAGCCAAAAGGTAATGACATGGGCATTGAGCATCCCAACAAATTTTCCATCCTCATAAACTGGCAGCTGTGAATAACCAAGGTCCGTCATTAACTCCAATGCTTTAGATAATGCATTCTCCACCGTAACAGATTGTACCTGATGGTGAATCACACTAAGGGCCAATACCGGAGACTGAATCTTAATAAAAATATCTTCTAATTCACTGACGGCAGCATCATCAGGATCTGCAATAAATCGATTATCAATCTGATTATGAATGATAACATTTCTTAAATCGGCATACATTTTAAGAGTACTAGCGTATCTAGCCACCACTTTGTTTTTAAAGCTCACTTGGTCAACCAGTTTATAAAAGGGCATATACCGGTCTCCTCCAGCTAATTCACGGAGCAACTGTTCAATTTCGTTAAACAGGGATATGAATTTAACAGCATTTCTTTCCATGGGGGTCTCCTAGTCTTGGTGATTATATTCAGGGGATTTGGGGTATTGCTAGTGTAATATAGCTTGCTATTTGCCAGCTAATCGGGGTGCACATCCATTAAAAACTCAATTGCAAAAGAGGAGTCATTTATGTCCATACAAATAGATATTCTGACGGTAGTTTTTGTCCTAAGTGTGGTGAACCTTATTTCAGCCTTCTTCTTTGGTATCCACCTACAAGTGACTCGCTCAAAAGCCCAAGTTAGCTATTTTATTATCAGTAAGCTACTACAGGGACTTTCTTGGCTTTTTCGTTTATTATTTTACACCCAACCAGATTCCTTTGGAACACTGATTGCCGATTGGTTACTGGTGGCAGGCTTCGCATCCGAATCCATCCTATTTGTCCAATACCTTGATAAATTATCACAAAAGAAGAAATGGTTCTACGGTATTTCTTTAACTTCAGCTTCTGTGCTGATTTTTATGCTGTGGCCACTTCATACACCCATTAAAAACTTGGTGTCCTTGCTATGCTATATCTCTTATATGACATTAATCGCATGGCCACTTCTACTCCAGCAAAACGCCACCCAATTTCAGCGACTCTTAGGCTTTTGCTATGCCTGCTTACCCATTCTTTCGGTGACTCTTTATGTAGCCATTACAACTGAAGTGACAGAACTTGGTTACGTCACTAGCACCGCCGGTATTCTTTACTATATTACCATATTATTCATGCAAATGGTAGGCAGCATTGGTTACTTGCTTATGGTTAAAGAAAGAGATGAACTAAGGCTCTATCAACTGGCCTCAACAGACCATCTCACAGGCATTCTTAATAGAAAAGCATTCTACGATTATGCTGATGTTCACTTTCAACAGGCCATTTCCAACCACCAAGCCATTAGCTTTGCCATTATCGACATTGACCATTTTAAGCAAGTTAACGACACCTATGGTCATCAAGTCGGTGATGAAGTTCTTAAAAGATTAAGCTTTGCTTTAATGGCTGCCATAAGAAAGAATGATGTTTTAGCAAGATTTGGTGGCGAAGAATTTGTACTCTGTTTTCCAGAGGTTACCGACCTTGACACGGTCCAAATTTTAGAACGGCTCCAAAATCGTTTGCATACAGACCTCACCCATACTGATCCCCCACTGCCCCATTGTACACTTTCAATTGGCCTAGCAACAGGGAAACCCCAACCTGGAGATAGCATTGAAGAATACCTGAAATTTAGCGATGATGCACTCTACTACTGCAAAAACAACGGACGAAATTGTATTGCTAAAATCAAGGTCGAGATCCCTACGTCAATAGAACAAGTTTGGCCCTAAGGAGGTAACTCAATGAAATCAGGTGATCAAATGAAGCCAACTATAAAGGTCATCGCCATCCTATTAGCCCTTACTGTTATGGCAATGCCCCTTTCTGGTTGCAAGTCAAAACCAGAAAGTCCTTTACTCCAAATACCAACCTCAACAGTAGAAAATACCACTGCTGATGACACCTCCCCAGATGGAGATGCAAATCAAGCCCCCACTTTGACATTGGGTGACAGCACGGTGCTTAAATCCCTTGAAATTACAACTGAGGGCGGTGGGTTTGTTTACGAAAAATCTGGTGATCCTTTAAATGGTTTTGAACTAGCAGTCCCCCCAGGGGCCTATACCAGTCAACGGGCATTTGAGATTTCTCAGTCCCCCATTTCAGGTCATACCTTTGGGGACTTTGTTAAGCCCATCTCTCCTCTGATCACTGTCGATAACGGAGGGGATTTTTCCCAACAAGTTATGACAGTGCGTATACCCGTAAAGGTCTCACCAGACCATTTTGCCATGGGATTTTTCTATGACAAAGAAACTGGTAACCTAGAGGGCATGCCCTTGGTGGCTAGAGATAGTGACTCTATAACCGTCGCAACTCAACACTTCTCTAGTTTTTTTATCAGCGAAATTCTCATGTCAAATCTAAATAAAGATATCGATACCAGCTTTCACCCTGGGGTTGATGACTTCCAATTTGCCAATAATGGTTCTTATGTGGCCAGTGGGGGGCACTGTGCAGGGCAATGTATTGCCGCCTTATGGTACTATTTTAATAAACCCGATGGCAAATCTGTCACTTTATATGGCCGCTACGATAACAATGGCAATGCTAAAACCCCTGGTCTATGGGAAGATGATGCCCTGGCTTATCGGTTATGCTCTGCCGTCCACCAGGACGCATGGAACGCCCCTGATGCCATTGAAAAGAAAATGATTCAATTGAATGGTCGTTTATGGAAAAATGTTGGTGGCACATGGCAATACGCCACGATTCCGGGCCTTGGAGATGAGGTTGCTTTCTATCTCTTTGCCTATGGGATGCTTGTCACTAAGCAGCCTCAAATGGTTGGGGTCTGGAGCAATGCCGGTGGCGGTCATTGCATTATCACCTATCGAGTCAATAATGGTAAATTGTATATCGCCGATCCTAATTACCCAGGGGATTTAAATAGGGTCATTGACTTTGCAGGCGGACAATTCTCCCCCTATAATTCTGGTGCTGACCTACAAGCAATCCTAGCGGGCAAGGGCAAGGCTTACGAGAAGATTATGTATTACGGCAACTGGTCCCTGGTTGATAAAGCTCTGATTGCCAACCGGTGGGACGAGCTTAAGGCTGGGTCAGTGGCAACCGACCAATTTCCAGCATACACCATCAAATACAAAGACCCCGCTGGCACCTTTAAAGAGTTAACAGATGGCACTGTGATTACACAAAAGAAAGCTGACTTCAGTTTAGCTACAACCGCTGCTAGCGCAGTACTGAGTGTTTATAGAGATGGTATTATTCTACCATTTGATAGCCAATTCTTGAATACCCTTAAGCCAGGAAACAATCGTCTTGGATTTTTAATTGAGGGCAAAGTGAACAATAAAGATAAGTACATTGATTTTAAGTACCTTAATGTGATTTGTTCAAGCCTTGCCATCACCCCAGACCCCTTAAAGGGTGAAGTGGGAAAAGACTATACTTTCCATGCTGATTTAGATGACCCACCTAAAGACATCATCTATGAGTGGTCAATCAACAATGACGTTAAACAAAGTACCAATAGCCCAGACTTTAAAACCACCTTCACAAAAAAAGGTGACTACAAAATCTCCGTATGGGCAGGTATCAGCGGTACAGAATATGGCAAAGATGATGTCAAGGCCAACATCACAGATCCAAAACCCACCCAGGTCAAGATCTCACCCGCCCCCCTTATTGGGGATGTGGGTAATCAATATACCTTTGAAGCCATGTTAAATCACCCTTGGCCCAATGCCATCTACGATTGGTCAGTGGACGATGCCGTACGTTATTCTGGTACAGAGTCAACATTTGATTATCAGTTTTCTAGTAAGGGTCCTTATGTTGTCAGCGTGGTGGTGAACTTGGCGTATATCAAAACCAATTTAAGAGCTGTTTCTCAAGTCACCATAGAAGAACCAATCACAACCACTACAGTGGCTTCACATCTGGCTGCTCTTCAACAGCAAACATCCCTTGAAACCACCCTATATACCAGTGCCACAGTGGCTGAATACGATCTCTATACCAATCCACAAAACAGCACTAAAACCAGTAACATTGGCATTGATACTTTCCCAATCCCCATCACATGGCAAAACACCACTTTTTCAGGCTCTCAAAAGTTGCCCATTAAAGATGGTGTTGAAGTGATAAAAAGTCTCAGTGGTACGGTTTCTCCAGATGGTAACACCATTCTCAGTCTAATTTACACCTCTAAAATTACGAGTTATACAGATTGGACCAACCCTGCACCAGCCAATCAATGGCAAGTCACCACTGATAAAATGGTGCTTAAAGACATCCCCATCCGTTACCCAAATAATGACATTCTAGATTTAACAGAAATTAAAGGAAAAACAGTTCAACAGTACATCGTAGAAATAGCCTCAGAAGTCACTGATTTTGATCCCAAGAAGCAGGTCATGTACCACAAGATCACCTATGTTTCACCCCTTTGGAATGAGGATTCTTCTTTAGTGGTAAGATTTAGAAAAGACTAAGACACATCCATTTGGCATAAGCTCATACTGTTATAAGGCTTGGCCACCATCAGTAAAAGAAACAAAAAACGAACAGAGAAATTCATCCCTGTTCGTTTTTTGATTTAACCCTCTTACACTACCCAAATTTGTTCGTCAGTCATAGCCTCTACATCATCTCTCACTAACCCAATTCTTGAGATGTTAATTAAATGCTTGTAAGTAAAGTTCTCTGAAATCGAGTTATTACCCCAGCTACCACAACCCAGTGTCGTTGTCGGTGCAAAGCCATTAAAGAAACTCCCACCTGCAGTGGTTGCAGAAGGTGCATTAACAATCAGTCTTGCAACGCAAAGTTCAGTTCCGGCTTTTTTTATATTGCTCAAATTGTTTGAATGAATTGCAGCGCTATGGCCGTTGCCTTCAAGTTCAAGATTGGTTCTCGCAATAAGAATCGCTTCATCAAATGTTTTGTATTTGAAAGTCGACATCACTGGACACATTTTTTCTCTGCACAAGATATCTTCTGATCCAATGCCATCCGCCTCTAACAAAAGTACTCTTGTACCCTTGGGGACAATGATTCCAGCTAATTCAGCAATACGTTCAACAGACTGACCAACAATATCTTTATTTAAGTGATTGCCTTCAAAAATCGTATTTTTAATCTTTTCGTGCATTTCTCTACTGCGAACGAAATAAGCACCCTTTGCTTCAAATTCAGAAATCACTTGGTCGTAATCATCTTCGTGGGCAATGATCGTCTGTTCTCCAGAACAAATGATACCATTGTCAAATGTTCTACCGTCGATTATTTTAGAAGCCGCCTCTGAAAAATCAACATCTCTATCTATTATGACTTGTACATTACCAGCACCGACACCAAAAGCTGGTTTTCCACTGGAATAGGCTGCTTTGACCATGCCCATACCACCAGTTGCCACGATAACATCAACTGCCTTCATCAGTTCATTTGTACTCTCAACCGAAGGATCGCTAATAATTTGAATTAGGTTATCCGGGGCACCGAGCCTTTTGATTCTTTCATTGATGAGTTCTACTGTGTAGGCACTGCATTTTTTTGCCCTTGGATGTGGCGCGATGATGATTGCATTTCTGCCCTTTAACGCGAACATGGCATTGCACATGGGTGTGACAATCGGATTTGTAGTTGGGGTCACAGCACCGACTACCCCGATTGGTTTTGCAATTTCCACGATATTGGTAGTTTGATCATGGGAGATTACACCCACGCTCTTTTTGTTCTTTAGATCATTCCAAATGACTTTCGCTTTCCCTTTGTTCTTTGCTACCTTATGCTCATAAACGCCCATTCTCGTTTCATCAACTGCCATTCTAGCTAATAATTCAGCGTGATCGTAGACGACCTTAGCAATTTCTCTAACAATCACATCAACCCGTTGTTGACTAAAACTTTCAAAAGCACCCTGTGCTTCCCTTGCATTTTTCATCATTTCATTGATCATGTTACGCCTCCAAATAAAAAGCTTCGATATGCATCAAATGCAAAATTAAAAGAGTTCACTATAAATGCCTTTAATATCATTGAATGAAAATTGTGCATAGTTATTGGCAAGCAAACGTTGTTGCCCGCTGATTACTTTTTCAGTAAATTCTTCGATTTCAATGGCCTTCATACCATATGAATTTAAAGGCTTCTGAGGAATTAGCGCTGCCAGTAATCCACTGAGTTCATCAAAGGCTTGTTCCTTTTCGCACCCTAAAGTTTTTGCAATCATAACAACCAACTCTTGGATTGCGCCAATGGGTTTTAAGTCTTGATAGCGCTTCAAGACTGCCATAAAGAATTGATAATTGGCTTCCCCATGGGGCACATGGTACTTGCCACCTAAGGGGTAAGACATGGCGTGAACAGCACCTACGCCAGCACTGCCAAATGCGATCCCTGCAAAGTTACTGGCTATCGCCATTTCTTTCAAGCTGGAAAACCGTTGCTCTGCCCCTTCACGGCTTAGGGTTTGATAAATTTTCAAAATCATTTCAATCCCTTGGATACTAAACAAACGAGTATACGCATTGGCCTTGGGGGATAAAAATGATTCAACCCCATGGATGAGAGCGTCTACTGAACTATACAAGTAAAACTCATAAGGGAGACCCTTCATTAAATCTGGAATCAGCACTGCATCATCTGGCAAGATCACATTATCTGCAAGGCCCATTTTAGTTTGTTTAGTGGTGAGCTCTGCAATGGTGATATTTGTGACTTCACTGCCTGTTCCACAGGTGGTGGGAACTGCAATCAATTCACAAGCTTTTTCAAGGGGTACTTTTCTTTCAAAGGCATCTACCACATTAGTCAGATCTTTTAATATTAGCAATTTCGCAATATCTAATACGGTTCCTCCCCCTACTGCAATGACACGCTCATAGGGTGATTTCTTTGCTTCGTTGAGAATTGCATTCATCATGACATCGGTGGGTTCACCACCGCCAAAATTCTCCTGGATAATCACCCGTGCTTCCAAGTTTAGCGGACTCATAAATGGTTCGTAAAGGAAGAGGTGAGTCAATATAAGGTCATTCTTATTGATCTTAAATTCACTTGCAAAACCATCGAATCCCTCAAAATGATGGATTTTCGTTTTCATATTTAATAGTTGCATCAAGTTCTCCTCTCAAAAGCCTCAATAAGTTCTGCCTTGAACTTTGGATGTGCGATTTCTATCAGTGCCATCCCTCGCTCCTTTAAGGTTTTTCCCTTTAGGTTAGCGGCACCGAATTCGGTCACAATATAATGAACATCATTTCTTGATGTGGTCACAGGGCTGCCTTCAGATAGTTGAGCCACTATTCGAGAGACTTGCCCTTTGGCAGCGGTAGAGGGCATGGCAATAATTGAAATGCCGTTTTTTGACATGCTTGCCCCACGAACGTAGTCAACCTGGCCCCCAACCCCACTAAACTGAGAAGCGCCGATACTTTCAGAAACCACTTGTCCCATCAAATCAACTTGCATGCAGGAATTGACTGAAACCATGTTGTCATTTTGCATAATCACACAGGGATTATTGACATAATCTACCGGGTAAAGTGCAACCATAGGATTATCATCTACAAACTCATAAAGTGCTTTAGACCCCATTAGAAAGGTTGAGATCATTTTTCCTTTGTGCAAAGTCTTCTTACTGTTGTTGATCACACCTGATTTTACAAGTTTCAGTACACCATCCGAAAACATTTCAGTGTGAATTCCCAAGTCTTTTTTATCATCCAAAAAGAGAAGAACCCCGTCAGGAATAGCACCAATGCCCAGTTGTAGCGTCGAACCATCTTTGATCAAATTAGCGCAGTGTTGGCCAATTGCACGTTCAACATCGCCAATGACAGGCATCTGAATTTCAAATGGATCGTTTGAGGTTTCAACGATAAAGTCAATTTTGCTGATATGAATAAAATTATCCCCATGCACTTTTGGCATTTTGTCGTTTACTTCTGCAATCACTAAATCTGCACATTCTGCTGCTGCTTTTGTATAATCATTTGACAAACCAAAGCTACAAAATCCATGTTTATCTGGCTTACTGACCTGAATCAGTGCAACATCAACCTTAATGGTGCCTTCTTTAAAGAGTCTTGGCACCTCATTAAAAAAACAAGGGGTATAATCTGCCAGTCCACTTTTGACAGCTGATCTTGAATTTGCCCCAACAAAGAGGGCATTATGCTTAAAATGATTTTTCATTTCAGGCTTCATGTACTCCCCTGGACCAAGGCTTAGCATATGAATCAGTTCTACATTTTCAAATAACTCTTTATGGGCTATCATTGCATCAATCACATCAATGGGTCCAGCAGCTGCATGACCTAAAACCACTTTTGAGTGAGAAGGAATTTTTTGAATCGCTTCATAAGCACTGCGAACTTTAGCCTCATATTGTTTTTGCCAACTCATAGAGCCCCCTCTAGTCACACTTTATTTAAGCTTTCATCGATTTTTGCAATCACCTTTGCAAATTCCTTTTTGCCTTGAATATTAGCTTGTCTTGCAATCATAATCCGTTGGGCTTGAGGCGACCCAGCACCGTGCATAGACTCGGTTCTATAACCGACTGCAGCCGTTCCTAGGGTTACATTTTCAATGAGTCTAAGTATTCTCATTCGATTTTCAGTGGCAACTTTGGCATTTCCCTTGAAGTATTTCTTAACATAATGTCCGATTTCAGGATGGTTCAAATCCTGTTCTGCTGGCATTGTAACCATTAAACCACCGGCAATGTCTTCTGCAAGTCTAGAGATTTCATAAGGGAATCTGGTTATATTTTGCTTACAGACATTTGCAAGCAAATTGTCAATTTGATAATTGCCGGCTGGTGTTTTGGTCCCTTCTGTTGAACAAGCAATGCCGCAACTATAAAGGGTTTCATTGAGGTGGGTCATCTCTATTAATTTATCTTTGATATGATTGACTTTTTCTACACCGTTGTATTCTGCTGCAAGGGCAGTTGCACCGATCAGAACATCACCAACACCCACTTTGCATCCACCGTAAGACTGTCTATGATAACCAGCAAATCGTTCAACTAGCATGCCTGCAAACTCGTGTTCACCACAAAGGAATATTCTATCGTTAGGCACAAATACATCTTCAAAAATAACCAGTGCTTCATGACCACCAAATTCACTATTACCTAAATCAATACAGGCATGTTCTTCGAGTTTTCTCGTATCGCAAGACTGACGGCCATAAATCATAATGACACCTGCTGCATCACTTGGAACTGCAAACGCCACAGCATAATCACGATCTGCTTCTCCCATTGCCTGTGTTGGCATAACCAAATGTTCGTGGGAGTTAACCGCCCCTGTTTGATGGGCTTTTGCGCCACGTACCACTATGCCATCAGGTCTTCTTTCAACAATCCTTAAAAACATATCTGGGTCTTCTTGATTAGATGGCGATAGGCTCCTATCACCTTTTGGATCAGTCATTGCACCGTCTACAACTAAATCATTGGCCTCCACATACTTCAAATACTTGATAAATTTTTCGTGATAGTTTGTGCCTTTTGCAGCATCAATCTCAAATGTCGTACTGAAAACTGCATTAAAAGCATCCATCCCTACACATCTTTGAAAGCAAGAGGCAGTTTTTTGACCCAAAAGTCTTTGCATTTTGACTTTGTTTTTTAAATCCTCGGTACTTTGATGCAAATGACAAAATCGATTGATGACTTCTCCAGTCAAACTTGAAGTCGATGTCATTAATGCCTTGTATTCCTCATGTTGCGCTAGTTCATATGTCATGGCAATTGAGTTTAATGATGGTCTTATCATTGGATGATCCACAGGATTTTCTACTAGCTCCCCCATAACATAAACCTTTAAATTAAGTTTTCTTAGACTTTCGATATAGGCTTCTCTTGTCATTAATGCCATTATCAATTCTCCTTTTTTGAATGTGATTTATAAGCGTTGGTATACAGCTCTTTAATTTCAGAAATCAATGGATATCTGGGATTTGCACCTGTACACTGATCATCAAAAGCGTAGATACTCATCTCATCCAATGTGGCTAAGAATTTGTCTTTTGAGATACCCGCTTCTTGGAGGGATAGGGGTATATCCAACTCTCTCTTTAGTGACGTAATTGCATCAATCAGTCGCTGTACTTTTTCTTCTTCAGACGAACCTCCAAGCTCTAAGTAGTCTGCAATTCGAGCATAACGCCATTTTGCATTGGGGTACTTATATTGCGGAAATGCAGCTTGCTTACGGGGATTGTCTACTGCATTGAACTTGATGACCTCGTTGATCAGTAGAGCATTGGCAACCCCGTGAGGGATGTTATGGGTTGCCCCTAGTTTATGTGCCATAGAATGACACACACCTAAAAATGCATTAGCAAATGCCATACCCGCCATTGTAGATGCATGGGCCATCTTTTCGCGAGCTTTGATGTCATTAGGACCATCATTGTAAGCCCTTGGCAAATACTTAAATATGAGTCTAATGGCTTCCAATGCTTGGCCATTTGTAAATTCAGATGCCAGAACTGAAACATAGGCTTCGATGGCATGAACAAGAGCATCAATACCCGAAGCCGCGGTTAAGGCCTTTGGCATGTCCATCATGAGTTCTGCATCCACTATGGCGATATTAGGGGTTAACTCATAATCTGCAAGTGGATATTTTATACCAGTTTCTTCATCTGTTATCACTGCAAAAGGCGTTACTTCGGAACCCGTTCCTGCAGTGGTTGGAATGGCAACCATCATGGCTTTTTTGCCTAGGGTTGGAAAATGGTAAACCCGTTTTCTAATATCCATAAAACGCATTGCAAGATCTTCAAAGCGCACTTCAGGGTGTTCATACAATACCCACATAATTTTTGCAGCGTCCATGGGTGACCCACCACCAAGTGCAATGATGGTATCTGGTTCAAAACTCAGCATTTCTTTAGCACCACGTTTTGCAGTCTTAAGCGTTGGATCTTGTTCTACATCTAAGAAAATCTTGTAATCGATACCCAACTCACCTAAGATAGTCGTCACACGATCTGCATAGCCAAGATTATAAAGGACCTTATCGGTGACGATAAACACCCTTTTCTTCTCCAGGGTTTTGAGTTCTTTTAAGGCAACACCCAAGCAACCAGATTTGAAATAGGTTTTTCCGGGGACTCTAAACCACAGCATATTCTCTCTCCTCTCGGCCACTTGTTTGATATTGAGTAAATGCTTGACACCGATGTTTTCAGATACTGAGTTGCCACCCCACGACCCGCAGCCTAAAGTCAAAGAGGGTGCCAGCTTAAAGTTATAAATATCCCCAATAGCACCTTGAGATGCTGGCATATTGATGATTGTACGCCCGGTTTTCATCATGGCTCCAAATTTCGCGATTCTATCCTTTGATTTCATACTGTCCGTATAAAGAGACGATGTATGGCCAAAACCACCGAGTTGCACTAATTTTTCAGCCTTGTCTAGGGCATCGTCAAAGGTCTTTGCCTTGTACATTGCCAAAACTGGCGATAACTTTTCATGGGCAAAGGGCTCTTCCAAACCAACAGATACCACCTCGCCAATGAGTATTTTAGTTGTTTCTGGCACATCTATATTGGCCATTTTAGCAATTGTTTGTGCAGACTGTCCGACGATATTGCTATTGAGGTGTCCATCCACCAAGATGATTTTTCTCATCTCTTCAACTTCTTTTTTACTGAGAATATAGGCGCCACGCTCCATAAACTCGATTTTCACTTGCTGATAAACTTGTTCTAGCACAATTACCGACTGTTCGGATGCACAGATGACACCATTGTCAAAGCTCTTAGAAATCAATATCGAATTCACTGCCATTTTCAAATGAGCGGTTTCATCAATGATAGCTGGTGTGTTACCTGCTCCAACGCCAATGGCAGGCTTTCCGGAAGAATAAGCAGCCTTGACCATACCAGGACCACCAGTTGCAAGAATCAAGTCAGACTCTGCCATTAAAAATTTTGATAGGGTGACAGAAGGTTCATCGATCCAAGCAATGACATCCCTTGGTGCCCCAGCTTTAACTGCAGCATCTTGTATGAGTCTAGCAGCTGCAATAGTTGATTTTTTGGCACGGGGATGCGGCGAGAGGATAATCCCATTTCTCGTTTTCAGGGCTAACAAGATTTTGAAAATCGCAGTAGACGTGGGATTTGTGGTGGGAATAACAGCTGCAATCACACCAATTGGTTCTGCGATTTTTGTTAAACCAAAAGAATGATCTTGTGAGATGACACCACAAGTTCTTTCGTCCTTATATTGATTGTAGATATATTCCGACGCAAAATGATTTTTAATCACTTTGTCTTCTAGTATGCCCATTTTTGTTTCCTCAACTGCTAGCCTTGCTAAGTCCACACGTGAATTAGTCGCTGCCATTGAGGCTTTTAAAAAGATTTCATCAACCTGCTCTTGTGTAAATGTTGAAAATATGCCTTGAGCCGTTCTCACTTCCGCGATTTTACTTGTAAGGGATTCTAAATTCGTGACAGTCATAAAAACCTTCCTTTCAAAGATACCTCTTGGTTTACAAAAATGCTAGTTGCGTCTTCTGGTGTCGCTTCAACAGCGAGTTTTGCATATTTTTCTACAGCCTTTAGGTCTTTGGGCCCATGATGCATTGTCACAGGTCCTTTGATACAACCACCCTTACAAGCCATCCCTTCAATAAAGTTCACATCCGATTTATTGGCCTTTAACTTTTTTAAAGCCATATCGCATTCTTTAATACCGTCGCATATCCCTATCTTTGGCTTTTCTTCAGAGTCTACAAAATAATGTTCAAGGGCAAGGGCAAGTCCACCTGTTGCAGCAAAACGCCTGCCAAAATAGGATGCATTATTCATTTGACGTTCCTGGATATTTTCTAAGTCAACCGCCATAGCGTCTAGCATGGCTGCAAGCTCTTCAAAAGTCAGTACAAAGTCCACATCATGGGTGTATTCTTTTTCCCTTTTTTTTGCAATGCAGGGGCCGATGAAAACAACAAGAGCATTAGGGTCAAGACTTCGTATTAATCTTGCAGTTGCAACCATTGGTGATACTGTGTTTGAAATATGCTTAGTGAGTCCAGTAAACTTCTTTTCTATATAACTGACGAAACTTGGACAGCAAGAAGATGTCAATGTATGATTTTCTTCAATGGCCTCTACAAGCTCTCGGGCCTCTTCTTGCACAACCAAATCTGCACCCAGGGCCGCTTCAATCACATCTCTAAAGCCCAGCTCCTTAATGCCAGCAATGACTTTCTTTAAGTCAACATAATCAAATTGTGTAGAAAAAGCGGGGGCAATCACAGCATAAACCGAATTTTTGCCTTCCTTCAGCGCTTGAATCACAGGAATAATCTCAGAGCGATCTTGAATGGCACCGAAGGGGCAATGATAGACACAGGCCCCACAATCAATGCAGTCATCATAATTGATTACTGCTTTCTTATGGGCATCGAATTGTATGGCATTGGTCGGACATTCTCTTTTGCACGGCCTCATCACATCGGCAATTGCATGATAAGGGCAAGCATCTTTACATTTGCCACACTCTATGCACTTAATGTAGTCCACTACGGCTTTCCCGCTAGTTGTGATAATCGCATTTACAGGACAACTGATCGAGCACCGTTTACCAAGGCAGCCTCTGCAGGCTTCAGTGACAATGTAGCGATTGATTGGGCACTGATCACAGGCGGTCTCTAATACTGTAATTAGACTTTTAGATTCGCCACAGGCAAGGGCTACACGTTCGGCAGTGACAGCTCTTTCATGATAAATGCAGCATCGGATCCGTTCATTTGGACCAGGGCTTATTTCAAATGGAATTAAGCCTCTCTTCACATTCAATGTGCCTTCGAAAGCGTATTTTGAAACGAGTTTCAAAACTTCACTCTTGATTTTTTGTACTTCGTTATCGTAATTTCTCATCCCATCACCCGTCTGTATAGGTTAATTTAACCTCTTTGCCCATGTTTTTAAGCTCGCTGATCATTTCCTTGACAATGGCTAATTTAATCCCCAGTTCAACAGGAAAATCCGGATTCTGATGTGCAGGGTTAATGGCTCTACCAACCCAAAAGGTGATGTGAGTGGCACTATCCATAAATAACTTCAACAAGCGACTGACGCCATCATTCTTACTGAAATCTGGTTCCT
Source organism: uncultured Fusibacter sp. (assembly GCA_964522015.1). Lineage (GTDB taxonomy): Bacteria > Bacillota > Clostridia > Peptostreptococcales > Acidaminobacteraceae > QQWI01. Next base: position 37,645 of record CAZFST010000023.1, read on the forward strand.
CGCACTTCTGATTCAGATCCTTAAGCTTGTCCAGAGCCATCTTTAAGGTAAGCACCCCTTCGGTAACGAGGTCAATTCCTTTTATCATCGCTATTGGCGGCACAAGAGGATCATCATAGACAATATTAGTACAAATTTCTCGGTTTAACTCCCTGGACATAATATTGGCAGCAGTACCACCACAAACCACCTTTTTTCCAATTGAGCGCATAAATACTTCAATTAATTCGTGGTCCTTTTCTCTGTTAATAGGAGGCCCGGTTAAAAGCTGCAAATGATTGGGCCTTCTCACTTTGATGGTGATAGCGGTGGTATCATCACCAGGTGTATAATCATACAATTTATGACAGGTTTCAATCAGTCTGCGATTTGACTTTTCAGCAGAGGAAAGATTTTGATGCCTTAAGAATTCGGCTACATGTTCCCATTCCCAACCGTGATTCAGCAATTCCCCTACTCCCGCATGGATCACGCCATCAGAGCAAATCGTGAGTTCATCCCCAATAATCAAATTCAAAGAGGAAAGCCAGACCACTTTGCCGCTGGACTCAAACTTTTCTTTACACGGCATTAAAATTCTATTTTGTCTGCAAATGATCACTGGCGGATTATCAAATTCAATCATTCTACAATGGAGTGTCTCATGATTGATTTCGATAATTGTAAATGTTGAATAGGCAATTTTTCTAGTATGACAAATGGGCAATGTTCCAGTAATGGTGTCGATCGTATCTTTAAGATCTGCACCTTTATCCAGCATTGTAATCATAATTTTTGCCGTAAGCGTGGCTAAAATATTGGCTTTTACACCACTTCCTAGGCCATCGGATAGTACGACAATCGTCCGTTTATCATCTTTAATAATTTCCACCTTATCACCACATAACTCTTCACCAGTTTTATTCAGAGCATGCCAAGAAAGATCGATGTAACTTGTATCTGACATCCTACACCCCGCCTTCAGCAAGGACCAGTTTTTTCAATTGGTTCAACCCTATTTTAGTTTCTGCAGTGGTTTCTCCCAGTAGGCTAGCAATTTCTTGGGCAACCCGCATCTGATTATCGATAACCTCTTGACATGTCTTAAGGGTTCTCTCTTTCACCCGAAGCAATTCCATGCGATTCTGCTCTGACTTTGAAATATCTGTAAAAATCGCGACATAAATCTTCCCAGCGTTTGGTTTAACAACATTACAAACAAAGGATTTCTCTACACTGCTAATATAAATATTTTTGCTAACCCTTCCCATGGGCGATTCATGGAGTTCCGTTGCAATATCATAATCGATGACTGCAGATAGGGGCCAGTGGTTCAACTTGATCTTGTCTTGATTAAAAACCATGTTGAATGCCGGATTAACCTCCTTGATTCTCAGATCTTCGTCTAGAATACAAATTAAGTTTGGACTAGAGTCGAATATGATGCTTTGTAAGCTCTCAGCCTTATGTTTTAAACGTTCAAGGCACATGTTAATGTCACTATACCCCTTGGTGACAGCAACTGCCTTGTTGTAGCAAGTGGTATAACCGCAAGCACCGCAATTAATTTGATCCGACTGGGAGTACTTGCCCATTTCCATCAGCACATTTGCAATTTGATCTTGATTCACAACCGTTGTAATATTTTGTTTTGATGTAAATGTTCTTTTCAAATTTAAGATTTCATAGGCATCTTCAATTGGTTTACTCTCCCCAACTTCTAGAGATTTTGAGTCTTCAATTCGCTCTTTCATTAAACTAAATCGCTTGTAATAGTTAGGTGCATTGGCAGGCATTTCAGGACCATTTAAGCAACCACCTGGACAAATATTTAGCTCCGCACAAAATCCCGTCAGCCCATCGGATTCAATGGCTTTTAAAAATGATTCGCAATTTTCAATACCATCCACATGGAGATACTGATACTTTGGATTTGTTCTAGTCTTCAAGTCGTTTTTCCACAAGCTGCCTCCCAGTGGATAAGCCCGGCCTCTTTTACTGGCTGGTGTATCAAAGGCTCCCACTTCTTCTTCTGCAATCTCAATGCCTTCACTCTTCAACCAGTCTTCCAGTTCAATAAAGGTTATGACCGCATCTATGATATTTGGAACATCAATAGCTTCAGCTTTTTTAGCAAGACAGGGTCCCGCAAATACCACATAGACATCCTCCCCATAGCGGGCTTTCATTTCCTTTCCATGGGCAAGCATGGGGGACATAATATTGATAACGCTTTCGATAGCACTTGGGTAGTAAAGTTCAATTAGATAGTTACTAGATGGGCAACAACTGGTAATGATGTTTTTCATTTGACCCTTTTCAATAATGGCATCATAGTGCTGTGATACAAGATCCGCTCCCCTTGCAGTTTCTTCCACGTAGTCAAATCCCAATTTTCTAAGTGCTGACACAATTTGAGTCTGGGATTTCATATTGAAGGTACTCAGATAAGAAGGGGCCAACGAAATAGCAACTTTCTGAGTACTTTTAAGTGCATGTTTAACACGTCTTAAATCTTGATGGATATTTAGCGCCTTAGGCGCACAATGTATTTGACATAGGCCGCACTTTATACATAAATAGTCAATTATTTCTCTTCGGTCCTCAGTAAATGCAATTGCTTTAGTAGGACAAACTCTTAGACACTTAAAGCATTGATCACATTTTTCTTGGTAAAACTCAATAAAGTTCATATGGCGACCTCATAATAAATAGTGATCGAGAATTTGTTCAATCGTATCCGGTGTTACTGAAAAGTAATCCTTATCATTAATCAAAAGTGAAACGGCAGTTGAGCATTGACCCAGACAGAAGGATGACTTTAAATTTGTGGTTTTCTCAAGATTATGACTCTCGATATAGGCTTGAATTTTCTTTATAACATCGTAAGAACCCTTCAAATGGCACGCACTCCCGATACAAACTTTTATCTCCATGTCCTAACCTCTACTTTCTCTCCACTGCAATTTGCATGTTCTCCGTCAATTTGAATATTTTTTCGCAAGCGTAGATTCACTTTCAAGTTAATAGTAACACATAATTGATAAAAATATAACGAATATAAGGCGATTTATCTTTACGTTTTCGCTATAATTAGCACATTTCTGTGAACAAACTGAAACAATTGTTAACCTTTTGTTATTTTAAACACTCAAAAGCTATATACATTACGATTTAGAAATATCACCAACCTCTTTGTGTCCCTTTAGCAATACTTTTAATCTCCAATAATAGTTATAATATTAACGAACAATTCGTTTTGTCATAGGCCAGACCTGTTTAGCTTAAATTTTCTGGCATCCAAGAGGTCGAGGCACTGGAAAAGAGAAGTTAAGAAAACAACCCCGTTACAATTCTTATTTCTGAATTGTAACGGGGTTGTTTTCTTGTTGTTTTTCTATTGCTGAGCACATACGATCATAAGCTGCAACTGATCGCCTTCAATAACAAAACCCACAGAATAGACGCTTTTGCTTTATCTGCTGCTGCCGATGAATTATTGACCATAATGGTGGTGCTTTCATCACTGTAAGTCAAGGTCATTTTTTTTGAGTTCTTTCAAATTGACAACCTCAGCATCAATGCCTCCAGTATGCCTTGTTTAAGCTTTGTAGTATAATTGGTTTAAGGAGGATTCAACCATGACAAAAAAACTCTATTATGCTGCGTTTACTTACGGTGCTCTTGGCCTTTCCTTTGGGGTTTTTTACAGGGAATTCACTAGATTCAATGACTTTCAGGGTGTGACGCAACTCTCTACCCTTCATACCCACACCTTAGTACTTGGTATGTTCTTCTTCTTAATTGCGCTAATTCTTGAAAAAGTTTTTGGGATAAGTACTGCGCTAAAAAATGCGCAAAGGATGACACAGTGGTTCTGGCTTTACAACATTGCACTGATTGGGGTGCTGGGCACCATGACCACTCGGGGCATTCTTCAAGTTAAAGGTCTTGATTTTCCTGGCCTTAGCCATATTGCAGGAACCTTCCACACCCTTCTAGGGTTCGCAATTATATGGTTTTTTATAATGCTGGGATCAGTGATAAAAAAACAGTCTGTGAATTGAACCACCTGTATTCTAGGGGGACTCATAGTCAACAACCTCTTGTTTATAGTGTCAAAGAGGGATATGGCTGTATTTAGTCCCCTCTGAGAAAATAGGGGGTAGCCTTTTAGCTGCTAGTCTTAGCTTATCGTCAAATGATGATAGCACTTCACCATTTGGATTATGAGTTGTACAAATTTTTTCTATGTATTCAGTCGCTGAAATCATGTTGTTTTTTTCTTTTTCATTGCAAATAAGAGTTTCTTTGTTACTGGTGGGCTGATTAAGAGGTAAAAAAACATACAACGTTTCCTTATTTGAATCAGGATTCTGGCGGTAATAAGACTCATAGTGGGCCTCTGAAAAAACCATAAAAAATGATTCGTTCGCTTCTGATTCATACTGAAAAAGATTGACAATGGCTGGTGCCAGTTCAAAAAACAAATGTTCTAAATTCATCATAGCCTCCTTTAACCCCTTATAAGTTTTATATGGATTTTTACATGCACTGCCTATCAGGCAAGTAATTGTCATCATTATATCAAGTCGTATTTTTTTTACAATAGCCTAAGGCCTAGTATAATGCAACTTGCATTATACTGAAAACCCACAGAAACACCCATCGAAAGATGGGTGTTTCTGTGGGTAGAATTTGATATTCTATTGGCAATGTCGTGATCTCTACCTGAGTTGTTTAGTATCTATCTTTAGTAACAGCAAGCTACTAAAGAGGCATTCGCCTTGGCAAGATGATCTTAAATTGACTACCTTGGTCAACCTCGCTGGTCACCTCGATTTTCCCTCTAAGAACCTGGGTGACCAAGTTATACACGATGTTTAGTCCAAGACCAAGGCCCCCATGGGCTTTTTTTGTTGTGAAAAAGGGATTAAAGATACGCTCTAAATAGGCACTACTGATGCCAACACCATTGTCTATCACTGTAAATGCCACCTCTGTGTTGAAGTTAATGCTTTGTGCTTTCACAAGAATTTGCTTTTCTATAAAAGTAGGTGTGCCATTTGACATTGCAACAGGTGTGGCTAATTCATTTATAACTGCTGTAGCAAGCTCATCAGTGTTGGCATGCAAAAAACCATGACGTTCTGCATTTTCTATTAATTGAAGCAGGGCATAATTAATAAGCTTTTCATAACTCTCTATCACCAAATGTTCTGGCGTTTCTAAAACAATCTTAATCTGATTTTGACGGGAGTATGGCTTTGCTAATACCGCGAGTTCTTCAAATAATGAGGCCACATCAAAGGATGATAAATCCAGCATGTGATAGTCCATAGAAATCTTTTTAAACCCTTCTACAATGGCAGCAGTCTTTGCTAAGCTCCCCTGAAGCATTTCAAAACCTATATGAGCCTGCTCTAGATAGGGGATTATTTCAAGGCCAAGTTCATTGCCCCTACTGGCATACTCATCAAGTGATTTCAACTCCTCAGTTAAAAAGCTGGCCATTGTAATAGCATTCCCCAAAGGGGTATTGATCTCGTGGGCAACACCATTCACCAGTTCGGTTAGGGCCGCCATGTGACTATCCCGCATTTTTGCTTGGAGTTTCTGGGCTTGTTCTTTAATCTTAATCTCAGTTGCCATCATCGCCATACGGTTTTCAACTTCTAGACTCATGGTGTGTTCAAAGGCTTCGCTGTACAAACGATAGTTTATAGCTGCTTTTTCAAACTGTCCTATGGACATATAGGCACTGGCAAGTGCTTTGTAAAAGTGAAAAATCAGGGCATCATATTGTTTAAGTTGGGCAACCATAAGGGCGTTTATGGCAAGTGAGATCGCTTCGCTATAATAGCCTTGCCTATTCAACAGCTGCACTTCAATTAATTGGGTGTTCACAACCCCATAGGGATCATCAATTTTGCTAAGCAACTGGTATTCCTGTTGCAGGTAGCTATTGGCTTGATTATAATCTTTATTTTCAAGATTGATGAGAGCTAACATATGGAAACAAATAGATTTGGTTTGAAGATCGTTGGCTATTTCAGATAGTTCTAAGGCCCGGTTGATATGATCATGTTGCTCAGCTTGGTCTCTGTTGGCCTTTTGCAAACAAAGAGCAATACTGGCATGAATGCCAGCTAACAGCGGATGGGTCGGTTGAGTTTTATAAGCCACCTCTTGTGCTTCCATTAAATAATCCAAGGCCTTATGATGGAGTTGTAAGGTATTTTTGTAGATCTCACCAATATTATATAAAAAGAAAATTTGCATCTCAGTTTGATTGAACTCTTTAGCAACCAGTAAGCCCCGTAAAAGAATTTCAAAGGCCTGACCCAAGTCATTCCGTACAATATGAACATAGCCCATCACATTATAGGCTCTGGTTTGACTGCGATAATCCCCATAGGCAATAAAGGCATCCAAGCTGCCTGAAGCCAGTTGATAACAGGTTTCTAGGTCTCCTTTATACCCGCTATGGACAGCAAGAACAATGTTGGCCTGAGCCATTGCAAGAAAATCCTGATCAACTGAGGCAGTCTTCAAAAGTTCCGCTGCCAATTGCTCCGACAAAGCCACATCACGTCTACGTAAATCCCATGCCTGTTCATACTGTTCTGTGGTTGTATATAAAGTCTCAATTGACATGGTCTACCTCACTTTCATTTGTTTTATTCTTACCCTTTTTTCAGCTATTTGCACAAACAAAAACGACCAGGGGTGACCTAGCCGTTTTGCAACATTTAATTTAGCTTTTATCCCTTACAATGGTGGCCTGAGCCGCAGCAAGTTTTGCCAGGGGCACCCGGTAAGGTGAGCAAGATACATAGTCCAGGCCCAAGGCCAAGGCATATTTGATGGTTTCAAAGTCCCCACCTTGTTCACCGCAGATACCCAGTTTAAGGGTTGGGTTTGTGGCACGTCCCTTGTTCACTGACATCTCAATCAGTTGGCCAACCCCCTCTTGATCCACTGAAACAAAGGGATCCATCTTGAAGATGTGATGCTCCTGATAAGCATGAAGATATTTACCAGAATCATCCCTAGAAAAACCCAGGGTCATTTGGGTGAGATCGTTGGTGCCAAAAGAGAAGAAGGATACGTGAGATGCAATTTTATTGGCAATCAGGGCCGCCCTTGGGACCTCAATCATGGTGCCAATCTTGTAAGTCAATGTGACACCCCGCTCAAGGAGGACTTTATTGGCCTCGGCGGTGACCACAGCCAGCACATGTTTTAGCTCCTCTTCAAAGGCAACCAGGGGGATCATGATTTCCACCGTGGGCTCAAGGCCTTCGGCAACAAGGTCACAGGCCGCTTCCATAATAGCCTTCACCTGCATGGTGTAGATTTCTGGATAGGTGATGGCCAAACGGCAGCCCCGATGGCCAAGCATGGGGTTGACCTCTTGAAGATTTTTGACCTTTGCTGCCACCCCAGCCACTGGAAGGCTTAGAAGCTCTGCGAGTTCTGCCATTTCACTGGGTTCGTGGGGTAAAAATTCGTGAAGAGGCGGATCTAGGAGGCGAATGGTAACCGGCTCAGTGCCTAGCACCTTGAAAATATCGTAAAAGTCTTGGCGCTGGAAAGGGAGCAGCTTATCCAGGGCAGCTTGGCGTTCTGTGAGATTCTCAGCTAAAATCATTTCTCGCACGGCTAAAATCCGCTGGGCTTCAAAGAACATATGCTCGGTTCTGCAAAGGCCAATACCTTTGGCACCAAAGCCCATGGCCACCTTGGCATCGTTTGGCGTATCCGCATTGGCCCGGACACCGATGGCGGCGCAGGTATCTGCCCAACTGAGAATGGTTGCCAGATGAGTTGAAATCCCCTGGGTATCTTTTGCCAGAGCCCCTGAGAAAATGGCCCCAGTTGCACCATCGATAGAGAGCCAATCCCCTTCTACTAGGGTGATGGACTCAGTTTTCATGGTCTTTTGCTGTTCGTCCACATGGACATCCATACACCCTGCAACACAGCATTTCCCCATACTTCTGGCCACAACAGCGGCGTGGGAGGTCATGCCGCCTCGGGCTGTCAAAATCCCTTGAGCATGAATCATCCCTTCAATGTCTTCTGGGGATGTTTCTTTCCGTACTAAGATGGCAGGTTCCCCACGCTTTTGAGCGGCGACAATATCTTGGGCGTGGAAGTAGATTCGGCCAACAGCAGCCCCTGGCGAAGCAGGTAAACCCACTGCAATGGGTGGCTGTGCTGATAGAACTTCCGGCGAAAAACTTGGGTGGAGCAGTTTGTCCAGAGATTTGGCATCCACATGCATGAGGGCCTCTTCCTTGGTGATGAGTCCTTCAGCCACCATGTCAATGGCGATTTTAAGGGCTGCTTGGATGGTACGTTTGCCGTTTCGGGTTTGAAGAATAAATAACTTGCCTTTTTCGATGGTGAACTCAATATCTTGCATATCTCGGTAATGGTTTTCAAGGCCCTGGCAAACGGACATCAAGGCCTCAAAAGCCTCAGGCATTTCATACTTTAGCCCGTCAATTGACCTAGGGGTCCGAATTCCAGCCACCACATCTTCCCCCTGGGCCCGCATTAGAAATTCACCATAGCGGACATTCTCCCCAGTGGAAGGATTACGGGTAAAGAGCACCCCTGTTCCAGATTGATCGTCGTAATTTCCAAAAACCATCATCTGCACAGTGACTGCGGTACCCATGGCCTCGTCTATCTGATTGAGAGACCGGTACAGGGCAGCCCTTGGGTTATGCCAAGAACGGAACACCGCTTTGATGGCTTCTGTTAATTGAATCCATGGATCTTGCGGAAAATCAAAGCCCCGCTCCATTAGCACCACATGCTTAAACCGTTTAATCACTTCTAGCATCTGTTCTGTAGAAAGCTCTGCAAATTGCTGGACTTGATATTGTTTCATATAACGCTCTAATACCAAATCAAAATGGTATTTTTCAATATCCAGCACCACATCGCTATACATTTGAATCAACCTGCGGTAGCTATCAAGGGCAAAGGGCATATTATCAGTTTCTTCCCCTAGGGCTAAAGCAACTTGATCGTTGAGTCCAAGATTTAAAACCGTATCCATCATCCCAGGCATGGAAACAGGGGCTCCTGAACGAACTGACACTAAAAGAGGCGACACTGTACGACCAAAACCCTTGTGAGATTCTGATTCAAGCTGGCTGATGGCAGCCTCTAGACCCTTGATTAGGTCTTGATCCAAGGTTTTACCCTGTGCATAGTACTGGCGACAAGCTTCGGTGGTGAGGGTAAAGCCATAGGGAATCGGTAATCCCAAACGGCTCATTTCCGCTAAATTGGCCCCTTTCCCCCCCAATAACCACCGATCATCCTTACTGCCCTGCGTAAAATTGACAATTCTTTGCCCATCCATGCCTTCAGCCTTGGTCATATCAATGCCCCTTTCTTGTTTACAAGTCACCAGTCTCCATTTTTCTATTTTTTAAATCATTTAAAAGTTGGGCATGCCCAACATCAAAAGCATCGACAAACAACCTGCTAACCACAGTCTTAGAAAACCTACCCACCACCGTATACCTGAGTTTACCATCAATCAGTTGGCTGGTTACCACCGGCAAACTATCAATCTGGTGAGAAACAATGAGCCTTGCGGCATCAAGTACAGTGGTTTCTGGAGTCACCCAAACCACATTGGGCATTCTTGTCATCACAATCCCCACGGGCATATTCCGAACATCAGACCCACCTATCAGGGATTTAATCAGATCTTTTCGAGATACCACCCCGGCTAAAAACCGGTCTTTTATCACATAAATGGATCCCACATTGGCCAGAAAAATCGTTGCAATGGCTTCATAAACAGGCAGTTGAATATCAATGACCTCAGGCACAGCCATCACTTCTTTAACCAACATTTCTTTATAAGACACAACCGGAGATTGGCCCTGGCCCCCTCCCATAACATAACCAATCTTTTGCTTTGCTTCCAGCAGGCCTAAATGGGATAAAAAACTGAGATCAGGCCTTAAAGTACTTTTACTGAGCCCTAAGTGATGTGCAATATCATCGGCGCTAATGGGCTGTTTTTGGTTGACAATCCCCAAAATTTCTTGCTGCCTTGCCGTCAGATCCATCAGTGTCCTCCTATTTTCTTGACTTTCGCATCTATAAAGTAGTTTTATATAATTATATAATACGTATTATATAATCATATTTCAATACTCTTCAAGTCTATTAGACATATTTATTTTATAATATGTGTTCTATTATCAGCTGACGGCAGACAGCCCTGTCATCCTGGGGTCACGCCAGACCTATTTAACCTAAGTGATTCTGGGGTTAGAGGGAGAAGGCTATTACATGAATAGGAAAGCAATAAGAGAGATACCTCATATGAGCAAAAGCAGACCACTGATCAACTAAGTTAAGTTGATCAGTGGTCTGTTTTTTGTCTGATGATTTTTATCAAATCAACGGTATCCCCAGGCTCCAAAGTTTTTCGTTGAGTTCTGATACACCCATGCCCTTGATAAGCCCGTGCATGATGGTTGCGTCTCTTGGATTTCTCGCATAAAAAGGCTGATGGCCCCCAGCTTTTAATAACCCATTGGCCCCCCCCATATCCAGTTTTAAAGCTAAACTGATTCGCATCACCGTCTCTCTTGAGGGTTTCCGCTTACCCGACAGTAACTGATAACAAAAAGATTGGTCCAAATCAACCAACCGATAAAAGCCGTTAGCCTCCACTTGAGCTTGATGAAGGTGCTTTCTAAGTTCGTGGTGAAAGGTCGGGATCTTACAGTCATCCTGGTTTTGATCCAGAAAGTCCTCAATAGAATCAGAAGACATCAGCAAACTTTCAAGAATCTGAGTGGCTTTTTTTGGCATGGAAATTTTGGGCTCCTTAGATTATAATGATAACTAAGTTTATTATATCATAATCAAATAATAACCATAGAATTTCATGCATGAGTTCAAGAAAATAGAAGCTTTTTGGAGGGAATTATGTCAGTTATGGGGGATTTGCTAGGGTGCAACTGGGGTCAACAGTTGCTGTCTGATTACCACGTGGTCAAGAGTATTCACATCAGTCCAATGAGTGAAGTCTTCGCTCTTGAGAGTGGCGATGGACGCCAAAGGCTGATTCTTAAAGCCATGAAACCCAACACGGTTAGCCAAACCATGCTTGAAATATTAAAAACAGTACCCATAGAAGGGGTTGTCCCCATTTGTGATTATTACTTATCCAAAGATTATGCCTACGTGATTAAACCTTACATAGAGGGTATTTCCCTACAAGACTATATGGAACATGGTTTGTCCATAGATGGCCTATTGAATCTTATCAAACAATTGGTTCAAATTATTATAAACTGCCACAGCCATTCCCCAGCCATTATTCTAAGAGATATCAAACCAGATAACTTGATTATTCAGCAGGGCAAATTAGGCATTTTAGATATGGAATCCAGTAAATTGAAAGGACCTACCTATCCCACAACCAATTCTACTACTAATTCCACGGCCAATCGGGATACTGTGCTTCTGGGCACCCCAGGCTATGCCGCCCCAGAACAGTATGGTTTTCAAATAAGTGATGAACGCACAGATATATACGCCATTGGACAAGTGATGAACAGCTTACTTGAGAGGGTACTGGCGACTCATAAAGCCAAGGCTTTTATGGGGAATTTTTTAGAAAAACCACTGATATGGTCTGCTCGCAAAATTAGTAAGCGGGCTACAGCATTCGATCCTCAAATGCGATTCCAATCAGCCCAGTCCTTTAAAAAGTCCCTAGATGGTATATACCCCAAAATCTATATGACTTCCATGAGCGTCTGTATCTTGGTTATGGCAATGATTATAGTGGGTTTCAAATTACCCCCTATCCTTGATCACCAGCAGGTTCAAGTACTGCAAAAGGCTGAAATCAGCAAGACAGAAAGCACGACAAGTGCCCCTACGGTTTTGCCACTTACACCGTCGTCACTGGTCACACTTTTGTCACCGGCCGTACCCTTGTCGCCGCTCACAACACTCGGGGCACCCTCGCCAATAGCCACACCTGAAATCACCCTAGCAGCCCCAGCCTCAACCCCACTAGTAACCATAGGGTCAGTTCCAACCTCAACCCCACCAGTAACCATACCAACTACCCAGGGTACACCCACAAAAGTAGGCCCACTAACAGTTTTACCTAATGACGCGCCAGCTATCACAACACCTTCAGAGCCCACGGTAACCGCAACCGAAAAAAACGACGTACGATTCAGCGGTAGCGTTAGCTATTCTGCCCAACTTTCCAAATGCTACTTTCTAATTATGATGACCGGGATCACTGACCCATTCTATAAAAATCAATTTGGTAGCCCTGTTAATCTGAGCAGTGGTGCTGACCAATATACCGATATCAACAGGAGTACATTAGTCACTGGGGAGCGATACATGCTGACAGGGTACTTGGATTTAAATGGTAATTTCATATTAGACCCCGAAGAACCATCAGAAGTGATCAATCAGTGGACTTTTAGTGGGAAAGAAACACAAACAGTTGATTTTAACAACTTAATCAAAGATGCACAAGTCAAAGGAACACAAAAAGAAGAAACCCCTCAGACACAGTCCAACGAAAAAAACTGGATGCCAGGGGTTTACCACCTTCACAAGCCGGAGTCAAAATTGTTTAAAACTACCGCTTATCGCTCTCAAATGGACCCAAATATCAAAGATTTTGATGCCTTTACGGTTTTAGGCACAAATACGGCACCCTCTCAAGCCACAGAATTTTTGGCGCGCTTAGTGGCTCAAGGGGAGTTAAAAGGATTGGCTTATGCAAGTCCTAGTAAGGATTACCAGGAATTCAACAGTGTGGACGGCTATGTGGACAATCATATGGTTGTTTTTATCAAAGCCGATAAACTACTTGGCTACGTGCAGATTGTGGATGGCAAGGCCCTCCCCTCTGTGGTTTACAAACCGTGAAAAAAAGTATTGGGCAACCAGCCCAATACTTTTTTTTACCCTTCAGTTAAGCTATTATCAAAGACTACTTTGATGACGGGATGGGGGCAAACAAATGCAACTAAAAGCAGATGGCGTGATGGGTATAGCAGGCTGTTGTATAGCAATCGAAGTGTCATTTATACTGGATGGCGATAGCCAACTCCCTAGGGATTTTGGCTGCGTGGATTTAACAGGCCTTATCAAAATCAAAGCCAAAGAGACCTTATCTTACTATGACCTTCCCAAAATGTACGCTGACGGCGTCCACCTAAATAGCGCACAAATAAGATTCCAAAGCATACCCATTACCTTAACCATCAATCACTACAGGGTTCAAGATCAACTGATAGACTATCTTTACAGTTGCCTTGATCAGAAAAACCCCAAGGGTTACAAAGTTTATCAAGCTTATTGCAAGGACGGAAATGGTGAGGAGATTAGTTTAAATATTGACCTTTCAAGAAGTTTTGTTTTTTTTGAAGAAGATTTTTAGCCTATCCCATGCTATTTCCCAGTCACAAGCACCTTGTGGGTGAGCATGTATGGGGCGTTAAATGTGCCTGAATTATGGGTTTCTTGACTGAGTGCTGCCATCTCTGAAAGCACATCGAAGATGTTCATTGAAGTCATGGCCTCAGTGATGGCGTAGGTGACTTTTCCGTTTTCAATCAAGAAACTATTCTTAGCGATGCCCGAAAAATCACCGTTTGGTGAGGGCTCACCACCAGATAGGCGGCCAATGAGAACCCCGCGTTTGATGCCCGATATCATTTGATCAAAAGGCGCATCCCCTGGCTTTACCCAGTAGAGTCCCCCTTGATTCTTTGCCCGCTGCTGGCCAGTTTTGTTAGCGGCAAAAAGGCTCAGTAGATAGGTGTTGAGCACCCCATTTTCAATGATCGCTGTATTCTCAGCTACAAAGCCATCTGCTGTGATGCCAAAACCCGCACCCACATGATCAGCCCTTGGCTCGCAGAGCCATGTCAGTTTTTCATCACAAACCCGCTGTCCCAATTGATCTTTCCACTTTGAATAATCTTGGATAAAGGCATCGTCAGAGAGGGCTAAATCATCTGCAAAACCGAGTAAATCCACAAAGCAATTTGGCGAGAACACCACATTGTCTTCTAATCGGCCATCAAAGGCCACTGGATTGAGCTCTAGCCCATTGCGTTCAATGGTTTCGCGCCAGTAACCGTTCTCTATGAGGGGTTCACCAAGGGCCACCGGGCAAGAAACAGCATAGTTGAAGGACGAACTTTTGCTTTCATCCACTGCATTGAACAAGGAAAAAATCTCAAAAGTGCCCCGCTGCTCAAGTAAACGGGTGCCATTGGTATTTTCTAGTAGGGTATTTTGGTAGCGGTATTCGCCCCCTACTTCAGCCAGCATCACTTGAGGCCAGGTCACTTTTGCCTGTGTCACAAATTCGGATAACTGTTTAGCCAGCTCACCTCTGAGCTCATCCATACGGGGTGTGCCATCTGCATTAAAGGGTTGCGGCCCAATCACAAGGGTTGGTGGCGTGCCGGCATCAGAAAATGCATAGGCACTATCGGGTTCAGCCTGAGCCACAGAAGCCATCAGGGCCTCTAGGGCCATTTCAATGGCAGTCTCATTCATATCATTCAGTGTTGTAGAAGCTCTTTTTTGATCTTTTAGAACCGTCACTTCAAGGATGGCATTTTCCACAGATCGCACTAAATTCAGTTGACCTGCCGTCCCATAAACTTCAAAGTTATCAGTTTCACGTAGGCGCACCTCGGCTTGATCCGCCCCTAAAGCTTTTAGGGTTTTATGGGTTTTGGCCACCAGGTGCTCATATTTTATATGTGTCATGCTAATTACCTCCAATATTCATGCGGCATTTAAGGGTAGGGCCACCATCTGCAGTGGGCATCATCTGTTTTTTGCCACAATAGCCATTGTTAAAGAATTTTAGGTCGTTAGCCAACATGGTTGTTGATTTTAAGACATCAAAGGCCATGCCAGAAATCGTCGTTTCCTTCAGCGCTCTGCCTATTTTACCCTCTTTAATCTCATAGCCCAAGTGAACCCCAAACATAAACTCTCCAGTGCTATCTGCCTGACCATTTGAGGAACTAAAAATATAGTAGCCGTTTTCAATAGAAGCAATCATGTCTTCAATGGCATCTTGCCCTGGTAAAATGGCGGTATTGCGCATGCGAATCAGGGGCTCATCAAAGAAGTCGAAGGCCCGGGCATTGCCTGTGGGCTTCATGCCCAAGGTTGCTGCAGAATCCAAATTGTGCATAAAGCCTTTGAGAATGCCTTTTTGGATAATCACAACATCTTGTGCCTTAGTGCCCTCGTCATCGATAAAAACTGGCATTGGCAGCAATTCACCATTATACGTATTGGCAAAATCCACAAGGGATACCTTTTCGCTGGCTACTTGTTGCCCAAGCAGATGACCGATAAACGATCCACCAAGCACATTGTCGGCCTCGGCCGTATGACCGACAGCTTCGTGGGCCAAAATACCAGTTAATTCACTGGAAATTATCACATCTGACATGCCAGCCTTTGCTTCAACAGCTTCGGTTTTATCCATCAGTCTTTTGTAGGCTTTATCAACAACTGGGTAGAGTGACTCAGGGCTGGTAAAATGGTCTTCAAAGTCCCCCATGCCTCCGAGAATTTCGTAGTAGCTATAGGGAATTCCCTCTTTTTCTTGAATGAGCTCTATGTAGATGTGCGAGCGTGTCCAAAGCGAATTCAACGTGGTCCCTGGACTATTGATCAATGACTTTTCAATATCCAATTCAATCAAGCGAATAGTTCGACTCTTAATAGAAGGATAGCTTGTCTTAATATAATGGTCCACTGTCATCATAAAAGTAAGGATTTCTGAGGTACTCAGCAACGGTTTTTTAGTGGACAGATCCATGGAATGGGTGAATGGATTAAAGCTAAAGGGGGATTTTTGCTTGCCGTTTGACCCTAGTGTGGCGCTTGCGCCGATATAGGGTTTTAGGTAGTTTGCGTTATTTTTGGCTTTTTCGAGAACTTTACGTACAGCGTTTTCGTCTGCATTGGCATCAATAACGGCACTAAAACCCATGACGCCGCCATCGTAGACCCGGGCACATAGGCCTGACTTAGAAGTGACATCATTTTTTGTGATTTTGCCGTTGATAATGGTGATATTGCGGTTGCGATTTTCTTGGACCCGCAGCTCGCCGTAGCTGGGAAGGTGGTGTCTATAAGCATTTAGATCGATTTTTTTCATGGTAGTCGGTGCTCCTCTTCATAATGAGTTAAAGGGAATTCTCAGATTAAAGATATCATAGTTTATGGGTTTTGATGACGCACACTTTGATTATAGTAACAGTTTCCAAAAAAAAGCTATCCCAGAATGATTCAAAATCATTTAGGACAGCTTTTGTGGTTTTACAAATAGCAACATTTACACTTGGGTCATATATTGATTGCGGCCGTTGCGCTTGGCTGCAATGAGCGCCTTTGAACTTTGGTGAATTAGGTCGTGGGGGTGGCTTATGTGGGTAGAAAAAGCAAGGCCGCAAGATGCGGTGATGGGCATTTCACAGCCTTCAACAGAAAATCTGTGGGCGGCAGTGCCTTCAATCACCTTTTTAACACAAGCTTCAACGGCTTCGACATTGGCATTCACAATGAAGATGCCAAATTCGTCGCCCCCCATACGGGAAAAGCGATTGCGAACATCTTGTTTTAAAAGATCTGCAAAACCGTCCCGAATCAGCTGGTAAAAGCGATAAATTACCTTGTCCCCAACCTCAAAGCCAAACTTTTCGTTGACGGTGATAAAGTGGTCAATATCAAAATTGATAAAGCCGACTAGTGTACCCTCCAGCTGTTGATAATGCTCTTCAATATGCTCTTGTAGAAGAGCGGTGCTTGTTAGTGACATCATTTCTTGTTTAAGAGTTTGGTAAAAATCCATGGTTAAGCTCCTTTCAGCTGTGTTGAGCGGGATTTCGTCCAGGCCTTTTCCGTGGGCCACAACGTAATCGATCAATTTTTTAAGCTTTAGGAGTTGTCCAATTTTGAGATCGGCTTCGTTTCGGAGCTTCACCTCTTGATCCTTTAAAATATCGAGTAAATCCTCAGCAGTGGGCTGATCGGTAATCAGGTCCTGAATTTCTTTTAAGCTAAAGCCAAAATCCTGCAAATACCGGATTTTAGTAGCATTTTGAACCTGGTTCATAGCATAAAAGCGATACCCCGTGTCCCTATCGATGCGATGGGGCGCTAGCAAGCCCAAACCATCGAAGTGTCGTATCATGCGCTTTGAAATACCCGTAAGCTCTGAAAACTCGCCAATTAAAATATCATCTCTCAAAATTGATCCTCCCTATTAGCCTAAAACCAGTGTAAGGTATGACACAATGTTAAGGTCAAGTACCACATCAAAAATAAAAAAAGAAACTGTTCTCACGAACAGTTCCATTATAACACAGTGCATCACTACCAACCTAGTCTGCGATATTTTCAACTTCTCAAAAGTATTCAAGATCACCATTATGCCTTTTGATAATTAAAGCTCCATAAAACCCCATACTTATCTGTAAGAGAACCATATATGGCACCCCAGAATGTATCTTTTAGAGGATCAGTCACGGTCCCACCATCTTTTAGGGCATTGAAGATTTCATTGATTTCTAAAGAGGATTCGCAGTCAATATGAATGGTCACTGCATTCCCCATCTGCCGCTTATCCGGTTCGAATGTATCTGAGAGATAAATTGCATTCCCATTAAAGCGCACCTCAGCATGCATAACCCAATCCTTCATGTATTCAGGCATATCAGGGTACATCTCAGGTGTGAAACGCATGATTTCCCCTAACTCAGCCTTTAGTACGGACACGTAAAATTTAAGTGCTTCTTCAGCATGGCCACTAAAATTGATATACGGAACGATTCGCATAAATACCTCCTCATCAACACATCTCGTGTCGTATATACATTACCCTTTATATGACTACAACAAACTAATTTGTCACAGTAATCATGCCAACTTCATATCCTTTGTAGTATAGGAATAATTTATTAAGGTAAGGTGACTTCTCCGTTTCTATACCAAAATATCTGGCTATGGTTAATTGCGCCGGACCAGAAGCCGTTTGGCTCAGGCTGACTAGCTTTAAATCAGATTTTGTGTAGAGGCTTCTGAAATTATCATCTACCACTAATGTAAAGTCAGCAATGTTAAATGGTGTGCTTGCGCCACCTGATATCAAGTTAAGGTCAATGGTATCTGTACCAAAGTCTCCTACTTTAATGGGTTTTGCAGGCTTGTTATTGGTGACATTGCCGTATATCTCCCTTTCCATATCGGAATAGAAATCAATCTTGCCACCAGCTGGTGCTTTGATGCCATTAAAATCAACACCCTTTGTAATAGATTCTTCCGTATAATCATACTTTATTTTCAAATCAAATAGGGGTGAACCTGCAATATAAGTCAGTGGTACCTGACGGGTCTCCCCAGCCCACAATTTTTGGGCCGTTACATCAGTCCATTTATTTTGATTGGCTGGAGATATTTGAATTGAATCAATATCACTCATTGATTTATTGGTCAAAGCAAAAGTAGCCGTGATACTTGTTTTATCACCTGTTGGAATTGGCAATTCTGTGACTGCTTTGATCAATGCAGTTGTATCTTTACCTAATTTGACAGCATTTTCAGAAGCGGTTACAAAGTCGCAAGCCACAGATGCATATTTCAAGCTAGGATATACTAATTCTTCATATGCACGGGTTTCAAAGGCATATACATTGAGTCCATCGATGTTGACAGATCCTTTGGCATTTGTTAAGTCAGTTAAGGCTTTTGTCAGGTCTACTGTTCCAGTTAGTAGAGTCTTATCTGTTTTACTTAGACCTGTGTATAGAACAGACCAGACATCTGATGGGTCTCCTTTTTTATGATACTTCACCATAATGGGTGCAGAAGTCCCGTGTGACATCCCAGGTTCTAATACATATGGATTCATTTCAAAATTCAAAAGAGACTTCTGATTTTCTACCACATAATTTGCCTTCAGTGGAAACCACTCGGTATCACTTGCGTAAGCCAGGGGTGCTGATAAGGGCGATACCACAAAGGCATAGGCATCTTTGCCGCTGGCTAATTTCTTGCCTGTTAATAAGGCAATCTGGCTAGAGTCTCCTAAAACTGCTACACCTGGCGTAAAGTCCACTTGTACCGGTGCCACTGTGTATTTATTTTTAGGTGATAAAAGCTGATAAGAGACACCTGTTTCTAATTTTACTTTAGCAATATAACTATTTTGCGATAACCCTTGATAGATCAAGCTGTTGCCATATTCCGGCATTGAATAGTTAGCAGTTTTTAATTCTTTTGGGGCTGAGCCGCTTGTATCGATTGTCCAATTAACCGGCAAGGCAATGCTATTTGAAAAAGAAATACCATTTGCATTTTGAATATTGATACGATCAACAACTGCCTTTTTACCAATATTCTTAGCCAAAAGTGTGGTTATTTGAGGGGTTAAGTCAATGGAGTCATTGACACTTTCAAATAAATGGCCAAAGGATTCCCCCCCTTTGACATGAAAATAAACATACACACAATTTTGTGAATCCCGTTTATCTCTGGACAAATTCAGTATGATTGGCGCTACACCATTTTCAACATGGCCATAAGCAATAGACGCCCCAACAACTGGCAAATTACCCCATTCGAAATTATTACGGCTACTGACAAATACCATATTGTTAATGGCACTTGACATATCTTTTACACCGACCGGATCAAAGCCATATGAATAGATGGCATTGGTAGTACTGGCTGCTTTGGCAAACAAACTACGGTCTGGGTATTCGCAACTCCATTCACCCTTTACAACAAAACTAGAATTTGTGCCTAGGTAAATTTTAGTATTGGCACCATTGCCATATGTGACCCCTCGAGGTACATAGAGGGTTGTATTATCAGGCACAGTCAAGGGGACTGATGGCACAGTGCCGCCACCCTTAAGATAAGCGTCGTTCAAAGCCTTTTGAACCTTGGCATAGGTTGCATTTGCCGTTGATACAGGTGCATAGATAGGCGAATCCAGTGGCTCATATTCCATTGAAGGTTTAACATGAATCACACCTGTTTTAGTGTTTTTAATAATCCCACAATTTAAAATGTCCATGACATCTGCAAGTTTGTAATAGTCAAAACCATTAATCGAATAAATACTGATGGCATTACTCACATCTACCCCGCGATAATAGACTTTTGGCAATACGCGAAAGGCTTGCTTGTCCTTACCATCATTCTTTGAAAACCCAGAAAACTTTGCTGCATCCATATTGCCCAATAACTGCATATACTGGCGGTAATCATCGTAAGCCGGGGCAAATGCCAAACCTGTGTCCGCAAACAGGATTCCCAAATCCGTAATTTTAAAATAATCCCCACCGTTAATAGTGTAGGCCTCTAAAGTTTTTGGTACGTCGTTGACAGCCAGTATGGTTTTTGATGGTTTTGCTGTAACCGTTACTGGTGTAGAATTTGCTGGTACCACAATGGCTTCTGACTTCACAATTGAAGTTGTAGAAACTGGAGCAGCAACCCTCTCAGAAAATTTGACCCCATAATTGGATGCATAGATTTGAGCAGCAGAGCCATTATCGCCATAGATGACCACTTTAAGAGAATCATCAAATACACCATGTTCAATGGTGGTCACTATAGGGGGGATCGTCACTGATGTCAGATTGGGACACTTGGCAAAAGCTTGCCCGCCAATATGAGTCACGGTTTTTGGAATCACCACTGACTTTAATTGGGTAGCTGCAAATGCGCCACCTTCAATTCTTTTAATTTTACTGGGAATATTGAGGGTCGTGATTGAAGTACCCTGAAACGCCCCCATCTCTAGGGACGTAACAGTAGTGGGAATTGCAAGGGTCGTAATTGATTTGCAATTTACAAAAGCAAATTCCCCAATGGTTAGCAAACCTTCAGGTAGTACAATGTTTTTTAACTTTGGATTATACATAAAAACTGCACCACCAATATGCCTTAATGACGGTGGCAATTTAACGGTGGTCAGCTCAGGACATGAAATAAAGGCACTGTCACCAATATCTGTTAAGCCATTGGGCAAAACAACTGATTTTAAAGTCTCATTATTTGAAAATGCGTCATCATAAATTTTCTTAATGGTGACTGTCCCTATCTTTGCTGGAACCACCAAGTTGGCAGCCTTCCCTTCATAACCATAAATGGTACCTGATTTGTCATAAACCAAACCCGTTGCCTTGTCTGTTAGGGATACCCCTTCGGCCTTAACAACCACGATATTGGATACCATCATCACTAGAATCATGAAAACACTCAATACACTTTTGAGTTTGAATCTTCTCTTTGAGCCAATTGTCATTACTATCACTGCCTTTCTCATTGCTTAAATTGGGATAAATTCCACGTTATTTTTCTGAATGATTCAAGTGTCCCATCTCCTTAAGGGTTATATTGTTATGTAGTCACGGTCAGGTTATTTACAAGCTGCCTGACAGCAAGGGAGGTGAAAATGAGATCTATCAGAAATAATATCTTGTCTTCAAATACTAAAGTTCTCGTTTTCTACCAGAAAGCATAATAACCACCTGTCCTTATAAATCTATTATAAGTTCCAGTTTCGATTTTGTGTAATTTAATTTTGACTAATCACCTACACGCCTCCGATAATGCAATAAAACTGCCCTGTTTGGGCAGTTTTATAATCTTGGAAATACGAATTTTGAGAAGACTTATTTTAATCATTTATCTCTAATGGTTGGTATGATAGAAGTCTTTGACAGGCGCTTGCACCTTAATGTCGGCTGTGGTCCCTAGTTTGCGCTAGTGTCCACTTGTCCAGTATACTGTATCGACTTTTTATTTTGATGATGCTCTCCTTCTCTTGGCTACTAACCTTTTCTGCGCAATATTAAAGTAGTTCCTAAAAGGCTTACGAGTCCACCTATCAGATAGAAAGGTAGTGCACTTTTTTCACCAGTTTTAGGTAGCGTTAAATCACCTTTAGGTATGACTGAGTCAAAGAGATTGACCTGATTTGTTGCATCTAATTCGGTGACTAAATTACCTTGAGGGACAACTGGTGGTGCAATTACAACTTCGGCTTGGGTTATGGGTTGAGTCATTGCTTCAGTTATAGGTTGTGTTGTTGGTTGTGTTGTTGGTTGTGTTGTAGGTTGAGTTGTTGGTTGAGTTGCTGGTTCATCCTCTTCATCTGCTTGGGGTGCTATGGTTGTGGGAGCTTGGGTTGTTGGTGCTTGGGTTGTTGGCTCTTGGGTTGTTGGAGCTTGGGTTGTTGCGGCTTGAGTTGTTGGGGCTTGGGTTGTCGGCGCTTGGGTTGTCGGCGCTTGAGTTGTTGGCGCTTGAGTTGTTGGCGCTTGAGTTGTTGGCGCTTGAGTTGTTGGCG
>CAZFST010000023.1:60155-76474 GCA_964522015.1 uncultured Fusibacter sp.
GTTGTTGGCGCTTGAGTTGTTGGCGCTTGAGTTGTTGGCGCTTGAGTTGTTGGCGCTTGGGTTGTTGGCGCTTGGGTTTCTACTGGTTTTTTTGAGATGAAAAAGTCTTTGTAGACGATTTCAGAAGCTGCCACGGCCGTTGGTCTGTCAACGATTGGCATGTAGAACCCAGGAGGGAAATCGGCCGTGGAAGCCTTGATTGGTGTTACTTCCACTGCACTTGGACCAAACTGCGGTGTATTCCAGTAAAGCGTAGACCGGATGCTGACTCTTGAAGATTCACTAAGGGTCAGTTGTTTTGAAACGTCGTTACTTGTTCTTGTATTGATGGGCAACCACATCGGTTCAGCGATAACTTTTCCTTCGTTATCGAATTTTTCTATTTTGTATTCATGTTGGAGAGCATAGGGTTTAGATTCTAATGGAGCCTTTTCGGCCTCCGAAGACATTTGGCTCTTATAACGGAAATATGAACACAGGGCTTCAATTCCTTTGACTTCTACTTCAAAGCTGTCATAAATTGGGCCAGTTGGGCCATTGACTTCACCAGGGAGAATGGTGGTATTTAAGGTTTCCACTTTTCCCAAAGAATTATCGATTGATTCAGGTTCTTTATCCACCTTGGTTGCCATTGCAAAGTCGCCCACAGGACCGAATTCTTTTAAAGGCAATTCTGTGTGTTTATAGGAGAATTCCATCGTGTTGTTTCCAAAAATTTCGTTGTTAGGCCATCTGAAAGAATCCTTGTAATATTCCCAATTTTTCATTGTTATATTTTTAATGATACTTTCAAAAATCGGGGAATACATGAATCCACCAGTGACACGAGAATAAAGTTCTGCATATTTAGAAACAATGACAATTGGGGATGGACCTGGTTCCTTGGGGAATTCTACAGGTGGTGGTCCTTCCAAAGCGCTGAGCATGGAGGCATCGGTTAAATCGGGACCAAAATTGGGGGCAAAATCGTAGATTTTAAATTTGTTGCTTAAATCATCGAATAAAAATCTTGGTGTTTTTTCGATGGTAACAGTTAACTGTGGGTTTACGGTATACACTTCATCACTTGGAATTGGTTCATAATCAACCATTGGTGTTGACATATCCATACTTTCCATTTCAGTAGGATTTTTTTTCATAATTATGGAAATTCGAGTTCGATGTGTATAGTTACTAACCACTAGATTGTTTTCTTCATCAAACGAAATAAATTCTGATTCTTGTAAGGTAGTGAGTTCTGGTTTTGGTTCTTCATTGCCATATATATAAGGTAGGCCAAATTGATCTTGCGCTTTAACCGAGTAAGGGAAAGATACTTTTACTTCTTCTTTGAGCGTATCCCGATTCGGGGTACTAGACGTAGTATCAAGATAACTTGGAGCTGTCAAATCTGTTGCACCTTCAATTATAAATTGGGTTGGAACTGGCTTTGGGCAAAGGACAACAACTGTACCTTCACAAGTGATTGTGTCCGGTGCTGAGTTTGCTGGAGCCACCGATGAGCCAGGTTCAATTAACTGTAATTCGGCGCGATATGGCAATTCAATATAAGAAATGCCATCTTGATTCTTTTTCCCTGTGTCTAGTATGTTTTTTGCTGCCTCGGTTCCAACTTGAAGGATATGCTTTTCAGGGTCATAGCTGATGCCTTTTGGAAGATCCACGGGGTCAAAAGTTACACTCAAATGGTCCATTACATCCTCGGTCCCTTCTGGAGCTATATTTTCATAAGAGAAGATGAGCTCCAGCTCACTGGGACCATTTTCGTCTGTTTCTGATAAACTTGGGACTATAATAGAACCAAATTGGGCTACGAGTTCTTTTTGTTCTCCTGACCCCGTCATGGGCTGAATGTTGCTATCGGGAGCGGGAGTGATTTGTGAAGCTTGGACTTCAAGGCTTGACGATGGTTCTGGAGTTACAGGTTGAATTGGTTCTGCAAAAGCTGGCCACCAAGTGGTCACGATCATCATTGCAGAGAGTAGCAATGCCATAAAGCGCTTAAATGGTTTTTTCAATGTTTTTCCTCGCTTTCATATGTACACAACAATTCTTCTATAAAAATACTACAGTTGTTTTAAAAGATTGCATACTACCCGGTGGGTAGTTTAGCACTAAGTTGAGAGCGATGATGAATATCAAGTTTAGTATAAATGCTTTTGAGAGCCATTTTGACTGTATTGGGCGAGATAAAAAGTGTTTCACCAATTGCTTTGTTGGTGTGCCCTTTAGCAGCTAAGTAAGCTATTTCATATTCTCGTTTCGTAAGATTTAGTTTCGTGGCTATATGGGTTTCTGGCAATCCATGCCCTGCAATGGCTTGACTTAGTTGGTAGATACGCAATAAATGGGTCCGCTCAAATCCCTGTAATTTGAGCCTATCTAGGATAGGTCTTAAATTTAGGATGTTTTCTACAAAGGGCATGTAAAGTTGGTCTTGCAGGGCTAAATCTAAAGCTTCTTTTAAGTATACCGTGGCAACTTGGTCTCTAAATACCTTAGCGCTGGCAATTGCCATATAGATTTTTGTGTAAATGGTACTGATTAAGCTTGAAAATACAGAGGCAGTTTCTAACAACTGGTCAGCTTCTCCCAGTAGTTTTGTGTATTGCCCACTGTTGATTAGGAGACGACCATAAACAATATTGAGGAAGCCAATGGCAGGATAATAAAGGTTGCTATTGACAACATCACCATTCTCAATCCACTTGGGAACGCGGTTGATGGTAGTGCAATTCACAGTTGCGTTGATGAAGGCGTCACAAAGTTCAATAGTGCTTTCTAGATGATAGTTAACGCCTCCGGTAAGATCATTTTGAATGGCCTCTTGCATGGCCTCCACTTCTTTCACATGTCCTAGAGCATAAGCAATGCGCATTTGAAGAAAGCAAGCGCATAATGCGATGTCACTTTGCTGATTCTGTTGGGCTTTCACCCTTGCTCTATGGGCTTCAATTTGGGCACTTGTAAAATCGCCTCTATTAAAGAAGCTCTCTGCAGATATTAGAGCTTCGCTACCACTGCCATGTCCATTTGTTATTTTTGAATAGGCACTGATGGCATACTCAAGGGAGCGAACTGTATCATCAAGGGTTCCAGGGTTTCGGTAGAACATATAGAGAACAGAGGGGGCACCAAAGGTCCAACTACTTTGTGTGTCGATGAATTTGGCGGGACCCTTCATGAGGGCTTGGGCGGCCAAGATATTACTGTGCATGGCGTGGATGTCGTTGTATTTTGTGAAGGCCAATAAAAGCTGAAATTCTCCCAGTATTTGTTGATTGTACGCTGTACAAAGACCGTTGGCGGCACCGGGGAAGCTGGATGTACCAGTTTCCTCAGAAACGGTACTCATATTATCTGTGAAGAACTGGCATGCCTCTTGAAAGCGGGCCATGTCGTTAAAAGTGAATAGGCACATAGCATAAACCAGTTGGGCGCATGGGTTTGCAATCAAGATTTCCCGAGGGCACTCTTGGAAATACTGATTAATTGTATCTATTTGGACTAGTCGGATGCTATGACCTTTATCTGCCACTAGGGTCTCCATAAGGCCTTTGAAGTTTTTGGCTAGGTAGTGGTGATGTAAGCCCCGCAGTGTCTGATTTTGCTGAGAGTTAGTGTAGAGAGTTGCATAGCGCAGGTGGATTTCACGCTTTTGCTCCGGTTGGAGTTGGTCAAATTGGGTTTTAAGATAGCCCCTAAGCAATGCGTGTACACTGACTAATTGATTATGTTCACGAAATTCGACAAAGGCGTTTTGCTTACTGAGCCGACGTATCCAGTTTACGCTTTCGGCATATTCAATTTTAATAATTTCTGGAATGTATTTGATTTCAAGCTCTTCGCAAAAAGTGAGAGCTAATAGCTTTTGACGGTCTTGAGGAGAATCATTAAGATAAAGGGCGTTGCCAATGAGTTGATGCATGGTGTCATGGTTGGTCAAATCTCCTGTAGCCTTATAATTTATGAGTTTGAGGTAGAGAGCGCTAATCCACCCTTGCGTGTGTTGGTGGATTACGGTGGCGCTGGTGAGGCTTATTTTTGCACCGCACTGTTTGTAGTACGCCATGATTTCTAAGGGGGTGAGGCTCAGTTGATTCCGGTGAATATGCAACAATATGTTTTTAATTTCCAGTTCTTGTGCGTAAGGGAAATTGATGTGACGGGTTGTCAATACAATCGTGAAGTTTGAGATTTTTTGTGAAGCCAAGTGGTAAAGCCATCTATTGCTCAAGTCTGAGGCAATATGATGGTAGTCGTCAATGATGAGAATAAGGTGAGGCATCGCACTCGTGCTTTTGCTGGCACAAAGTTTTTCCAAAAGTTGAGCGCAGTGATAGCGTTGAAGATCGGTGGTTGGAAATGGTTTTTTTTGGAGTTCAATAGCGATTAAGTTGTCCATAAGGATTAGCGCTTGACAGAAGCGCATCCAGAAAACATCTAGGTCGGATTCATGCAGATGTACCCAGCATGCCGTTGCGTCGGTAAGGCGGGAGATGACTTCGCCGACAACAGTGGTTTTTCCGTATCCCATGGGGGCTTCAACAATGATAAGTCCGTATTTGGGCAAAGCATTTGATAAGATTTGAAGCCTATCTGGAAAAAAATACTCCCGAGTAATATCTCGATGTAATAAGTCATTTGCATTGTCCTGATTAGTACGCATACTAGCTTCCCCCATTATCATGACTCCGACTAGCCAAACAGTTATAAAAATAAAATGCCGTCCAACAAGACGGTATTTCATTTAGGGTACATTTGAAAATCGATTAAAGACACTCTTTAAATATACCCTATTACCAGCTTGGAAAAATTAGAATTCAATGAATTTTCTATGAATTTAGGCAACATAAGCAGATATTCTATCCAATTCACAATCAGCATACGATTCTAAGCTTTTCATAATATGCAGCACGCATTGCCTTTGGTGTTACGTATAATCCATTGCTACTGATCTATATAGCATTATTTGGGGTAACCTTCTTCACAATGATTTACCTTATTTCCGAGATCAGTCCAGAAGAATTACATCTTCAGTCTGATCATGTGGTACCGACAAGAGGGTTAAACCTATCCTTAGTTTTATCTGGCATATCACTTTTTGTAGCTTGGTTGCCAGATATTATACCGACCTATTTCACAGGAAATTCCCTATGTTCTTGATATGGGCATCGTTAGTCCGATTATCTTTATCTGTTTGTACCAACTAAAACACCAGATTAAATTCGGTAAAATCACTCTGCCCCTTCCAGCACTGATAGTTAAAGTTGGCATTTTTGTTGCTCTATAAGCCTTTGCATTCTACTTTGACCGGCAATTATATAAAGGTCTCATCACACATGAGGGTTATGCGGTTATGTAGCCACGGTCAGGCAAATTATAAATTGTGAACTCATATTGTATATTTATATTGCATCATATTGCAATCAATAACATCTGTATTAATACGGCCTTAAGGCGTATAATCGAAATAGCTTAAAGCGTTAATTTGGCCTATCATACCCGATATTTTTGCAGAAAGAGGTGCACATATGTATGCCTATCAGTCCCAAATGACTTTCTTGTATTTCGACGACTTTGAAGGTGGGAAACGCTTTTTACAGGAGGTTCTTGGTCTGATTCCTGTTTACACACCAGATTGGGCAGTGGTTTATCAAGCCGCAGGTTCAGCTTATATCGGCGCAGTAGATGCCAAGCGCGGCTCAGTTTCAAGCCATGTGCGAGGTGGTTTTCTCGTAAGCTTGACAGTACCGGACGTTTTGCCCTACTATGAGCGACTTCAAAGTCAGGCGACCGTGACCGCTTTGACTCAAATCAAGGTATTTGAGGATATCGGCGTGAAATCCTTCTTCTTTAAGGGCCCTGAGGGTTATGATTTTGAGATTCAGCAGTTTACAGGCGCAGCGTATGACTTCACCCAAAATCTTGAGGTCAAGTTACAATGGCAAAAAGAGATTATTGACACAGAGCAAGCGTTCAACCAGGCATCTGCGGTCAGCGGGGCAAAGGGCTGGGCCTCCTTCTTTCTAGATGATGGTAAGATGCTCACAAAGGGTGGCGCACCAATTGTGGGTCAAGACGCAATCCACCAGACGATGACGCCATTTTTTAATTTAAATAAACTCGTTTTTACGTGGCAGCCAACAGCTGTAGAGGTCTCCGATGATGGCACACTGGGATACAGTTATGGTAACTATAATCGAACCTACGAAGGATCAGAAGGTGCAAACGTCCACGAACAAGGCATGTATATGAGCAT
This sequence comes from uncultured Fusibacter sp., assembly GCA_964522015.1. Classification (GTDB taxonomy): domain Bacteria; phylum Bacillota; class Clostridia; order Peptostreptococcales; family Acidaminobacteraceae; genus QQWI01. The sequence goes on from CAZFST010000023.1 coordinate 66,418, forward strand.
CTGGAAACGTGATGACAAGGGTAATTGGCGGGTTGCAGCAGATATAGGTAATTAGCAAGATGCTACCATCTATTTGAATCCTATCTTATCACAATAAAAAAACGCGTATTGGGCTGTCCAATACGCGCTTTTAGTTCTTCATTTTCATCTTTAAATGTGTTGAGTATCAATATAGCATGAGCAGTATTTGGAGGGTCTTATGCAACGTCTAAACGCCTTACTTTTTTGCACCTGAAGCTCGATAGGCTTCCAAAGCCACTATCATTTCTCTGATAAAGGCACTGGGTTTGCCATTGACATTCAGGTAGCTCACTTGACACTGGTAAAGGTCGTTTAAAGTGACGTCAGCATCGCCTGCCAGTATAAAGCCATTGACTGGCTGGTAGGCATACCATAAACCTCCCTCAGGCTTGATCCACTCTTTTCCAAACATACCCAAACTCTCAATGAGTTCATTGCCCAGTTGCTTTGAAGTGGCATCTGTACTCAAGAGGTAATGGCGATAAAGAAGGTTTGCCTGCGACAAAACGGCTGTGAGGGATGCCTGGTTGATGGTCTGTACTGCATCTTTCCCCTCTTTAGCCATTTGCTCAGCGGTAAGGATTCCATAATCCATTGGCAATCTGTACACCCGATTGGCCTTTTTAAAGAGAAAGCTATTTTGAGACACATAGGCCTTATAAAAATCGATATAGCGGTTCAGTGCTGCTTTTGCTTCTTTCAACTGATGCTTAGATCCTAGATTGGCCGTAAACTCTGCAGCATCAGCATTAAACCCTGCTTCCGGGAAGCGGCTGAGTAGCTGCTGGGCCGCTGCAACGGCATAGACACTTGAAAAATGTGATGTCCCTTGCTGAAGCAATTTATTGCCCACGTGATACCCATAATTCAGCCTAAACACATCGGATTCTATCCCTTGGCCTTTGTTTGGAACCTGGTCCAGATTACCAAGACTGCTCCACTGGCGATTTTTATCAAAGTCCATCCGCTTCAAGAGAGCTACTTCGGTTTGATCTTGGGGATCAAGCAACTGTTCAGGGCTAATGATGAGCCAATATTCAGCGAGATTGGCGGCCATAATGGGGAAAGTCAGATGAAGCAAGTTATTTTCCATCAGTGATGTTTGCGTGAGATTAGGCTGGCGACGGTAGGTTTCTTTTGAAAGTGGCTGATATGCCTGGAGTGCGCTAATAAAAAGGGACTGAGTCGGGCTTTGGTAGAAGGCCCCGCTAGGGCCTGGGTTCAAGTTAGTGATGGTGTACTGGTCCTTTGTTGCGGCCAGGGGCATGTCCAGAGTAAGGGGCTGAGGCAAGCCGATAATTTCGCCGTTGCCTTGAAAAGTAATATGGAGATAGGTTGCCATTTGGTCTGTGACAGTGATGTGTTTTATGGTCAAGGTGCCAAGGCTTATGCCTGTGGCCTTTTCTTCTAGGGTGTAGGTATCATCTTGGTTTTTCCAGAGTGTGGTGCTTGTTTTCTGGGATTTGCCCGTCGCTTTTAGGCTATAAGGTGAATTGATGTCTAGGGATAGATTTTGGGCCAGCAATTGCCCCTGATTGGCTGGTTGCGAGGTGTCCTGTGAAATCGTGGTAATTTCAGGTGCTGTGGTGATCTGTGGCGCGGTAGATGCTTCACTTATAGTAGCTGTTGTTGTGATGGGCTGCTGTGTAGTTTGTTGGCAACCGGAGGCACCAAGAGCTGTTATGATTAAGAGTGCCGTTGCTGCTATATGCCATCTTATCGGTTTTGATTGATTCGTTTGATTGAATGAATGTTTCATAAGCCCCCCAATAATTAAAATACTCTTTCTAATAATAGTGTATTTTTTGTTTAGATGCTAGTGAATTTTGGGGTATATAGTCTTTAACTACCGCTAATACGAAAGGAACACTCGCTAATGAGCATCCTTATAGCCCAACTCGAGGCACAAAGCATTTTAACACTCGACCAAATCAAGCGAATCCGGCACTATATCACAAAGAAATACCCCAACGACAAATCAAGCCGTGCTAAGGTCTTAGCCGATGCAGTGCATCAGATCTTGAGTCGCTATTTGTTGTGCCTCGAGACACCACTCCGACTGACAGTCCAAAAGAAAGTCATTACGGAGGCTGTCAAACGGAACGCATTCTACGTCAATGGCCACGATCTATTCACTGGCATCGTCAATACCTATATCGCTACCAATCATGATGAAAGTCACGATCTTGAGGTCGTCAAGACATGGCTGACCCAACTCTACAACGCTTCCCCATGGCATCTAAGCCTTGAAGACGCCCTTAAAGAACTGGATACATACTTCAGACCCCTGCAAGAGATCGGATCTGATCTGATCAAGCAATTGGAATACCAACCGACACTGCCTGAAACCGTTACCCTCACGAGCATTCACGCCCTCCCGGCACCGCAAAGGAGCCTCAATCAATTTCTTAAAGAATATGCCCTCCTAATCTGCCTTTCAATCCTGACTCTTTATATCGCACAAAAGACACCATTACATACCACCAACACCGATACAGCAATCCAACCCGCTAGAACCGTAGCGATCGACACTGTTGAAGCCCTAAACCTTTCCTTTCACTTAGATGCCCGTTCTGATATCATCATTATTGCAGACACATCCATTGCCAACACAGCTATTGTCCATAAGCCAATTGTCGTCAAATCCCCAACCGTCAGCACCAAAAGGTACAAACTGGCAGAACTGAATTATCGCCCTGTCGATATCAATCACCTCTCCATATGGCTCAAAAATAAAAACGCCCTACTGGGCGAAATAGCTTACCTGAAAATCATCGTCAATACAGCGAAAATCCATAACCTAGATCCAATCCTATTAATCGCCATTGCGGGTCAAGAACAGAGCTTTGTCCAAAAAACACATCCTGAAGCCCGTAAGATGGTCAATAACCCTTTCAATGTCTTTGGCAGTTGGAGAAAGTACAATACCACCCTCAGCGATTCCACAGAAATAGCCTGCAGAACAATTATACGACTTTCATCTGGATGCCCGGATCACATGGATCCAGTCAAGTGGATCAATCGCAAGTACGCATCTGATCCACACTGGGGAACAACCGTCAGAAAACTGATGAGACAAATTGAAACCGCCCCCGGTGTACTTGACCCACATTAACAAACTTCCCCCCGAAACAGCAACCCATTTACGGTTTATATGCCGCTGTTGTAAAATACCATTTTAGAACATCTTTTTCACTGGCCCATGCATCCCATGATAATACGCAGCCATTTCACTAAGTAATCTGGCCAGATTTGCTTAAAGCTAGTTTTTCTGGTGGAAGAGTTCAATCCATTAACTCAAATGATTAGACTGTTTCAAAAAAAATACCGCCCAACTGAGCGGTATTTCAATTTTATTTTGAAAACTGGTGAACTTCTGAATAGTTTGTAGGTTTACGCAGGAGGCGATTATCTTCTGGAAAACCAGGATCGTATGTTAGATAATGGGTACTTGTTTCGCCAGTAATCACGACAAAATGCAATGGCGTTAAATACATAATTGGAGGCGAATATTTGCTAGGATTATTCTTATAATTTGTTAATGCAGTGTCAATATCATTCGTAGACCCTACCGAAACAAACTTCACATGATTCGGAGCCAGTTTATCCCAACACGCCATAGCAGATCCATCGTTTCCATTACCCGCAGCTACGTTCAAATCGCATATTTCAATTGGTGATTTGTTAATTCCTAATGATGATAATGCCATAGATGCAGCAGCTACACCACATGCTTGGTAACTGATGGGATCGTACTTGCCCCAAACGCTACTAACGTAACTAGGGTTGTTAAAAGTGCTCCATTGTTGGATTACATGTTTTATCGGATAAGCACCGGTACTGATAGGATTTGATGGGGCAGCAGCTACAGACAAGGGTCTTAACTCCCACTGTTCGCCGGCACCCGCATAATTTTTCAACTCCAATAGGGGACTATTATATGGCATTGTTGAAGATAGACCTATTGCAATATCAGGATTACCTGAATGCGAAAGTGAAATTGAATATGCGCCATTCCCTCTGTCATAAATATGATAACTTTGTACTGATGGATAGCTAGCGTTGGCAACATTGAACTGCGCTCCAACATTAAGATGGTTGCTTGAATCTGTTATTTTTGCACCTGCACCATAAGATTGATTCATGCAGACAAACATATAACTCCCATCACTTTGTCTAATAACATTAAAATTTTGTTCTTGGCTACCATCAGCTTTATCTGCAACAAGCATCCAAGGGGCCTTGGTGGCTATTTGCGAATAGGCATTCATAAATCCGCCAGTTGCTTTATTTACGATGTTATAGACGCCCTCAGTAATATTAGCTTTGGCAACAGTTGGCTGTGGCACTACTGTTGTTGCCGGAGGCGGTGCTACAGTTGTTGCAGGGATTTGCGCTGCCGTCACTGCTGGGACTGGCGCTGCCGTCACTACTGGGACTGGCGCTGCCGTCACTACTGGAGCTGGCGCTTCTGTCACAGCTGGGGCTGGCGTTACTGTCACTTCGGGTACTGGCGCTACGGTCACGGCTGGTGTTGGTGTTGAACTAGCAACAGACATGTCGCTTACTGTTGATATTGTAATTACTTTTGTTTCATTATTCCATTCCATTGCTAAATCAAGATTATCGGTAATATATCTTATGGGGATAAAAGTCTTGCCTTTAACTAGCTGAGGCGCAACACTCATTTCTTTTGAAACCCCATTAACCACAAATGCTGTTTTCCCAATCCACATCTCTATTCTTTTTCCGCCATAAGTGACGGTCATTTTTTTACTTACAGCATCCCAAAGTAGAATTCCGCCAACCTCTTCAACCACGGTTCTAATCGGTGTTAAAGTTCGACCATTAAGTATAATGGGTTCAGTGCCAGCATCATCTATATTTTTTGATATACCATTAACAATCACCTTAGGATTCTTGATTTGAAGATAGATCGTTTTTTTCACATCTGAATTGAGCCGAATCCCAATTTCATTTGAAACATTCCCTAGACTCTCATCAATCATTATAGGCCTAACAACATAATAATAAGTTTTATCTAATGCTGTATTTCTATCAGAAAAAGAACGTTTAGTAATTGGAAATTCATTTAATGGTGTAGCATCATATACGCCAGCTACCTCAGAACGATAAAGATTGTACCCTATTGCAAAGTCAAGCTTAGTCCATTGTAACAAGCTCTTGTCAAAGTCACTGATTGACAGTGTTATCTGATTTTTCACTTCAGAAAATGCAAAAGATATGGATGATACCGCAAATAGGGTAAACAGCAATACGACCAATAAGGTGATTATAATGGATCTATTTCTCATACTAGAACGCCTCCCATTTCAGTTCTTTTACTCATTAGCCTCAAGTAAGTCTTTAAGCGAATCTAGATCCAAGAAAACAAAACTAGACTTTTTAGATCCAAATAGAGAGATTGTGATTTCTGGGTATTTCAACATTTCTTCAACGTCCGTTACATCCATTTGAATCCCGACTTTGTTCTCACCTGCAACGAAAACATTGTCAAATCTCATCTTGAAAGAATCGCCCTCCGGCGGATTAAAAAACTGCATTGACCGTGGTTCTAAGCTCTTTACATCAAAATAGAAGTAAAATTGATCCCCCATACGCTCCGCAGAAATATCATTGACCACCAAACCTTCTTTGCTACCGATTTGTGTGGCATATCCCAACTTGATTGTTTCATCCACTAGTTCAGTGGTTTTTTCGAACTTGTCAAAAGTCGCCGTTTTCATATATAAATAGCTGTGTTTTGTATCATCAAATGCAAATTTCATAGTAAGTTCTTTGGCTTCTTGCAATGCTTTAAGCTTTTTTTCTGGAATTTCAATTCGCAACTCGTTTGAACCCTTTTTAATTTGCCCAGAGTAAATTTTCATATACTCATCACCACTTGGGGGATTAAACACCGAAAAATCACGGGCATCAGGGCTAATGAGATGAAGTTTAAAAATAATGCCATTACTTGCCCTATACCCCTTCATGGATTGAATTTTCAAGGTATCTCCACCCACATTTTTGAATGTATAGAACTGGGCATTTGCAGCTTCAGTTTTCTTAAACATCGTATAACCTGCTTTTGGCGTAAACGCCTCAGCGATGGTTAGGGGAAATGTTGCTGTTGCAAGCAACACAGCGACTGCCATTAACAATGCAAGTTTCTTCATCATAAACCTGTTGGCCACCTTTCTGGTAATAAGAGATTAGCACTCTTTTATACCACTCGTATACCCCTAATCCCACTGCATAATTATGAATGTTCTATGAATTTTTACAGCAGTGCTTTACACAATCAACTTGTGTGATTCCGTCTATTTGATGATCGGCCTCTTGCCGCGCTTATAAAAGCACCAATACAAGCCCCAACAAATCCACCGAGCATATCAATGCCCACGTCAGTCATATTGCCGTTTCGCTCTGTAAAGTTCTGACGCCATTCATCCCCACTAGCGATTACAAGTACGATTAGCAGTATACTCAAAAAAACAAAACTCCCATGCCAACTCCTAGCCTTACTCTTGCGCTTGCATTTAGTCACACCATATAACCCCAAGTAACTCAATAAACCTAGTCCACAATATAAGGTCCCATGGGCAATCTTTCGTAAAATCAGATTAAACGTCAACAACTCATCTTTTGATAAAGCTGAACGGTCTGGCATAACCCCTAAAGCCCCTAGTTGGTCAATCATCACATCCACGATCTTCAAACTCAGTACATTTGACTCACGGCCAGATTGTGACGAAAAACCATAAATCATCACAATCACCGCAACCAAAGCCACAGCCACAGCCAAACATAACAATATCAACTTGTTCCCACGATTCACAATTTACCCCTCACATTCATACGGTTCGTGCCAAGCTCAATCACCTCGTAATTTTGAGAAATGGCTCTAAAAAAGCACCACCGAAGTGGTGCCTTTATCGTAAGCTTATTTTATCACATAAACCAGCTACTAATCAAATAAGCAACCATCTTCTTAAATGAGACATTTCCTTTTTTGAACCTAGTTCCGACAGTGTATTGACCCTCAAATCCTTGATCTTTTTACATCTTTGATGCCAGTTTACGTCCGAATGCTCTGCAAATTTCTAGGCCATCTTCATCTGGCTTCCAAAGCAGACCAAGACACGGTTCCAATAGATCAAAGCCACAGGCCTCAAGCCCTTCAGTCATTAATTTAGGCGACTCACCGCTCCAACCATAGCTGCCAAATCCAGCGGCTTTTTTATTTTTAAACCGCAACCCCTTCATGATTTCCAGGGTTGATGCCATGGCCGACAAGATCCCTTTGTTAATTGTTGACGACCCTGCCACCACTAGTTTTGCTTTAAACACTTCTGATATGACATCATTTTTATCTACTTTTGAGACATTGTATAGCTTAATATTAAGGGTTGGATCAACTTCTTTAATGCCCTCTGCAATGGCCTCTGCCATCTTTTTAGTGGCATCCCACATGGTGTCGTAAATAATCGTCACTTGATGCTCTTGGTAATTTGATGCCCATTTCATGTACTGCTCAACGATTTGTAGGGGATTATCTCTCCAAATCACACCATGGGAGGGACAAATCATACTGACAGGCACATTAAAACCAAGTATTTCTTCAATCTTTTTACCAACCAAGGCGCTAAAAGGGGTCAAAATATTGGCGTAATATTTGATTGCCTCTTGGTACAATTCCCCTTGATCCACCAAATCGTTGTACATAAATTCTGAGGCATAATGTTGTCCGAATGCATCATTTGAAAACAAGACAGCATCTTTAGTATAGTATTCAAACATGCTGTCAGGCCAATGGAGCATTGGCGCTTCTATAAAGATTAGCTTGCCTTGGCCTAGGTCCAATGTATCACCAGTCTTCACCACTTGGAAATTCCAATCTTCGTGGTAGTGACCCTTCAGTGATTTCACACCGTTTGCAGTACAATATATCGGTGTACCAGGAATCTCTTTCATCAGTTCTGGCAGTCCACCACTATGATCAACTTCAGCGTGATTTGCTATAATATAATCAATTTTCTTTAAGTCGATGACTTTTTTGAGGTTTTTAACAAACTCCTCATCAAAGGGCTGCCATACTGTATCAATCAAGGCAATCTTTTGATCTTGTATCAAATAGGCATTGTAGGATGAGCCTCTATGGGTAGAATATTCTTCACCGTGAAACTTTTTTAGATTCCAATCAATTTTACCAACCCAAGTAATTCTCTCATTAATGGTAAACATCTGTTTTCTCCTTTCGCAGCCTCTAGATTCAAAGTGACTTAGATTCTTTGTTTCTCAACAGATTAAAGCTACATAAACCGCTTAAATAAGACGTTATTTTCAGTATGAACATGCATATACATATCAGTCACCAGCTCTTTTAATAGCTCAAAAGCCACCTTATAAGAATGGCATCCATCACGGGGAATGGTAAAATGGTCAGTGAGGTCGGTCAATTGATGGAGTGCATCACCAGCAACATCATGCTCATTCTCTAATTCAAGAATCAATGCCCCACAATCGTCACTACCACCAATCAATGTTGGAAAAAGAAGCTTTTCTTCTTTGACCATATGACTTTCTAGCTCGGTTTTTAATCCCCCAAATACTTTATGAATTTTAAAAAGCTCTGGATGGTGTTGCCCATGAACCGATAGAATTTTGAAAAGCAATTCAGAAAGTCTCGGCATTGTATCCCGTAAAAACTGATGATGTGTGGACTCAATACGAGTAATCAGCTGTTCTGTGGTAAAGTCTGAAAGTCTTATTTTCAAACCATCTGCCGTGGTAAGTGTTTCTGCGCCTAGGATAGCAGCATCCGCATCATGTAACAGTGCCTCGAATGTCACTTCATCCGTATCACCTTTAATTGCTACCATCACATTGCGATCGCCGCCACAGCAAAAGTCCACATTATAAGCCATAAAAACCCTCACTAACTCTGGATGATTAGTTACCACTTCTCCGATTGTAAACTCACTTAATTTCTCAAATATTTTGGTTTCCATTAGTTTTCCTCCATATGATTTACTTAGCAGCTCATAACCTGAGCTGTTCTTGAATTCATCTTACACCTTCTTAACCATCAAACATGTGATTTGCCTCACACAAACAAAAGTTTTTAATGTGATATAATATAAGAATCACAGACTACATGACTAGATCACATTGGGAGGTCCCCATGAAAACAGACAAGGAAGATTATATCCCTGTTCATGGCTGCGCAACCTGCGGTCACGGACTTTGCGCCAAAAAAGTATCCCTATTTTCAAAACTCAATGACACCCAGCTCCATGATGTCATCAGCCTAATAGACAGAAAGCACTATAAAAAAGGTGAAGTTATCATCAAAACAGGAGATGACTTCAATCGTTTGTACATCGTCAACAAAGGCGCACTTAAAGCCTCTTCCTACCAAGAAGATGGCAAAGAACAAATACTCTATTTGCTAAACGATGGCGACTGCATCGGTGAACTGGCACTCCTTAAAAGCGAGCCTGCTGTTTACGACCTTATTGCCGTTAAAGAAAGCTTTATCTGCACCATCACCAAAGTAAAATTTGACGACTACCTTAAAAGCAACCCAGATATGATCTTTGCCATTATGACTTCAGCACACGACAAAATCCGCTCCCTAGAAAAACTGGTGGGTGCAATTGCATCAAATGATGTAGATGTTCGACTTAAGTTTCTATTAAAGCAGCTGATGCATCAATCAACAACCAAAAGCCCCCAAGATACAATTATCCAACTACAATTAACCCGAGAAGATATGGCCAACTTTGTCGGTGTCACCAGGGAAACCATCAGTCGGAAACTCTCTCAACTGGCTCAAGATCAGATATTAGAACTGATAGACAGTAGACAATTGAGAATCATAGACCCATCCTACTTTGAAGATTAAACTTCTGATTTTCGACCATATAGTTGGGTAAGTATCTATTTAGAGATTAGTTGCCCAACCTTAAATATCAGGGTAGTGTAAAGTGCCGTATGAAAGTAGGGTGACATAAAAATTGGTGGTTTTGTT
>CAZFST010000024.1:0-76124 GCA_964522015.1 uncultured Fusibacter sp.
GCGCTAGCAATGTAAGCGGCCGCCTTAGCGGATTGGCGCGAGCCTTGCCTCCAAGTTGCTGCAAGGGGCGTGACAAAGCTTATATTGCTAGAGCTCTGTTAGATGAAGTTCGGTTCTTACAATTTGTTTTTCAATCTTTCAATGTATATTTCTAATTTCACTTCATATTCATTTATGTATTTTTCATACTTTTTATCTTTGTCCAAATTTTTTACTAATGATAATTCATCTTTTATTTCATAGCATTCTTCTAAGTTTGCCCCATTCATTCCATTAAGTATTCCAGAAGGCCATTCATGTTGACTAAAAGAAATAAAATCAATTTCTATATTTAGGAAGGTTTCATTTATCTCAGAATTGCAAGGATCTATCTCATAGCACTCTTTGATGATTTCAAAGGGTGATTTATAATCGATTTCCTTATAAAGTTCTTGCGCAGAATATAAATTTTGCATTGTTTTTACTATCCAATGCATCGCTTTTACTTGGCGTTTTCTAAATCCATCTAATAGAACTGGGAATATTACCTCTTCATACAGCTCATGCCTTATTCTAGAATGATGATTTTCTTGTAGCTTTGGCAAGTATTCATATGTCCACTTCTCTTTTTCTTCAAAGCTTAAAAATGAATTTATAAACTCGCTTAATGCTAGCTTCGCCTTTTTCTTTATCCCTTTATTATCTAGCTCTATAAATTCATTATATTTACCAATTTCCATACTTCCTCCACCGCCACTATTGAAGCTACTTTACGAATTCATAATTTTTAGTGTTTCGAATTTCATCTAACGTTTTGAGCGCTAGCAATGTAAGCGGCCGCTTTAGCGGATTGGCGCGAGCCTTGCTTCCAAGTTACTGCAAGGGGCGTGACAAAGCTTATATTGCTAGAGCTCTGTTAGCAGATGTTCATTATAATCGCATTATTATTTCTCTTTGTTTATGTACTGAGATATCATTAACTAGTTTTTTAAATCTTGCTTCATCTAATTCAATATCTTGAATTTGTTCTAGAAAAGAATCGTTTTTCTCATTAGAAGTGCAGTGGTAAAAAGTACCGATTCCGATATAATTATATTCATTGTGAATGTAACGTTCGTCAATTGCCAATTCACTTCTTGAATAGACAGTTCCCCCTAATTCTATATAACCAGCATCTGTACTTTCTCCAGGTACTATAAATTCACCATCATTAATAATCGCAACCCTACTGTATTCAACACCTTCTATAATATATAAAGGAAGTTCTTTTGTTTTCACTAAAATAATGTCATTATACAATTTATCACCACAGTAAATCCATATTTTCTCAATCCCATACTCAGCATGCGAAAGAAGCAAATTGCCTTTTTCAGTTATCGCAAGGCGGTCGATTGTGTTGTTTCCCCGACCTGTGTTAAACCATAGTTTCTTCCTAAACCCTGCATTCACAATATTTTGAATTAATTTAGTTATCTTTTCGTGGTCAGTAATTGAAGTATAGTGATGGTAACAGCTAGGAACACTTTTCCTAATTGCATCACTAAATTTTACCATTTCGTCAAATGGATCAACTTCTTCAAGTTTTTCAATAGTACTCTTTTTAAAATCAATCAATTCATCAACCGTTTGAAATCGCTCACCGGGAGAATTTTTAAGACATTTTTCAATTATCATATCAAGCCACTCAGGTAAAGTGTTCTCACCAATTCTATGTACACGTTCTCTTCCAGTTCCTTTATGCACTTTACCGTGAATATACCATTGTAATACTTGCCCCATCGAGTAAATATCCATTGTCAAAGCTGGCTTTACATCCTTTTCAAACTGCTCAGGCGCTGAAAATTCATAATTTGCTAGTCTTTCGCCAACTTGTGTTTCCGCCTTTAATAAATACGTATCTTCTAAGAAATAAGAAATACCAAAATCAGATAAGAAAAAATTACCCTTTTCATCCAATAAAATATTTTCAGGTTTGATGTCTCTATGAATAATTCCGTTTCTATGAATATAGGCAAGACTTTCCACAAGAAACTGTAGTAGATTTTCTAATTCATCTAACCTGGGTTCATGCACTTTCATATATGCTTTTAAGTTAGTTTCGTATTTTTTCATAAGAATTATTGGCGTTTTCTCATCTTCACCAAGTGTAACTTCGTCATAATTAATGTATTCAACAAGATTCTCTCTTCTAGCTAATGTTTGAATATTGAAATACTCGGCTTTAAACCTAGTGAGTTTACTTGTTCTCTTTTCAGTGAAAACTTTTACAGCGACCGGTTTTCCATGCATTATTCCAGCGAAAACGATACTGTTACCACCTTGACCTATTTGTTCAAGCCTAACAACAGTTCCAATTGTTGTACTTAGTGTTTTCCCGTTATTATTTATATATTTAGAGATTTTTTGTATCATAGTTTGTCTCCTTTGTACTTGTGAATATCTGCTAACGTTTGCGTTCCAGTATTTCACGACTATTCCCGCCAACGGTAGTTGGCTTTGCGATGTATGTCGAGAATAAAACCTTTATGGTGTGGTTTTCTGCTTCTGCTGTCCCACTTCAACTGGTGGGAGTATGTAAGGCTTCTGCTTTTTCAATCATCAGCTTCTTTTTTACCGCTTTATCCTTTCCCCCTTTATCCTTTACCACTTTCCTCTTTACCGCCTTCTTCTTCATCCCTTTGCTCTTTCCACCCCCAACTCAAATCACTTCTCTAGATTACTTTTACTTAGCCACAGTTGATATCCCATGGGATGGTTTGCGCATAAAAATCAGGTAATTCAAAGTTGTTTGTTTCCTCGCAAAAATTCACCCAATTTGATTATATCATACCAAAGCCTAGCTTGAATGGGTATGTTGTGAAATCCAACCTTAAATTTACCATAAATCTAGTTTGGGATACTTGATAGACATTCCACGTCAATACCATTTGGTTTGTTTCGCTTGCTAGTGCTCCTTATGGAATTAAAAATAGACAGGGGCTAAACGCTCCACCTGTCTATTTTCATTTGAAGTTGCTTAATTGTTCCACGTAAACACCATGTCGATTACTGACTAGAATCGCTCCTACTTAAAAAGAATTCTAAGATAACCACGTTTACCATACAAAACTCGATCAATATAGATGTCCGCTCCTACTGGTCTGTAGAAGATTATATAACTGCCCGAGAGCAAGTAACGGTAATCCGTACTCACATTTGTCAGCGACGACAGGGGTGCTCCGATTTCAGCAAAATTCTCAAGTTTATCAATAGTGCTTATAATATCGTTTATTCTTCATTTGTTTTCGCTTTGAAATGTTTTTTGATGTCTTCTGGTGAAAGCCAGCCCTTTTCCTCTCCAGCTTTTTTACCTTTTCCTAGTTCATTCATCAGTGCTAAAGTAGCATTTGTCATTTCATATTCTTGAATGTCGATAATTGCATAGCGACCGTGCCCATTCTTGGTAAGGAATACGGGTGATCCATAAGACACGTCCCGTAATACATTCGAATAGTGTCGCAAATCAGATATTGGCTTGATGTTCGGCATAACTTTCCCTCCTTTTTCGTTTTGATCCTTTGTTTAATTATATCAAGCAGCGTTGTAAAATTCAACGTCAAATAAGATGTCTTTTTTGGATGTTAAAGCACTTTTGATTTCACTACTATTTAACATACTGACCATCTATTATTTTTAGAGTGCGTAAGGGTGGGCAATACTGGGTATCAGAACTACTAACAATCCATGAACACGGGGAGAATAGCCAATGAAAACGAAGCCTATTAAACTGTCTCAATTTAGCTATTCAATCCGAATTGAAATTACCTTACTATTTGTTTTCATTTTACTCGTTTCCAGCCTAACAATCGGGTTGTTAAGTTATAATACTGCAAAATCTGAACTGGACCGGTCTGGTGAAATCATCTTAAAAAATGGTGTCAAGATGGTCAAAGAAGCCATTAAACTCAAAGTAAATGCGGTTAACCTTGGCATTCAAGATATCGAGACGGCTCAAGAAGAAATCAAACAGTTAATTCTTGGTCCTAAAAACCCCAACGGCACCCGGCCAATCAATAGAAATGTGGATCTTGGTGAAAACGGCTATTTTTTTATTTTGAACAAACATGCTGATGAAATCGCCCATCCAAGTATTGAAGGGCAAAACACATGGTTGACCAAGGATATGAGTGGCAGTGAATTTTATGTTGCTCAAGATATTATCAAGAAGGCTCAAAATGGTGGTGGCTTTACTTATTATTCTTGGAAATGGCCTTATAGCGCCCGTATCGCACCAAAGGTATCCTATGCTGAAATAGATACCAATTGGGACTGGATCATCGTTTCTTCCATTTACCTTGAAGACTACAACAAAGGTGCCAACCGAATTTTTTTGGTTTTAATTTATAGCTTCGGTGGGATTCTAATCATTGGCTTTGCTCTATTAATTTGGATTGATAGGCATATTGCATTCCCAATTAAGAATATGACCAATGCAATCAAGCATTTTGATATCAACCACCTGCAATTTACTCCGATTGATGTGCGAAATCGGAATGAAATTGGCTTACTAGCAACTTCTTTTAATCAGATGGCTGAAAATCTTATCTCTGATAATGCTAAGCTGGTTCTTGCAGAACAAAAATTAATGCAACTGAACCTTGATCTTGAACACCGCGTGAATCGACGGACCGAAGAACTGATTGAGACCAATAGAAGACTTAGCGAATCTAAACAAATGGCCGCACTGGCCCACCTTGTTTTCGGCATTGCTCATGAAATCAACACACCCCTTGGTAATGCCATAACTCTGGGTTCTTATATCGAAACTTCAATTGATAATTTACAATCAGAGATTACTGAAAAGCAACCTAGTCATAGTTCTTTACATGAAGAGCTCACAGGTATTGTAGAAAGTACTCACTTGATGAACAAGTGTCTTTACACAACGTCAAAGCTGATAGAAACCTTTAAAGAGGTTTCACCTAGTTTTGAATCCAGAAAGCAATCCAGATTTTTGCTTAAAGATTTCTTGGACTCCGTTGCGCTGCACATGAATAATGAACTTCATCAGGGTAACCACAAGGTGGTTGTCAATTGTCCTGACAACTTGATGATTGAGAACTTTCAAGAGGATCTTCTCCACGTTTTTAGGCATCTAATCATAAATTCGGTGGTTCATGGCTTCAAAAACAGGGACAATGGAACCATTGAAATTCTTGCAGAGCTGGGTGCTGAACATTGGGAAATAACTTATAAGGATAACGGGGTTGGCATTGACCCAGCTATCATCAACCGGATCTTTGAACCCTTCTTTACTACTGATCGGTTCAGTGGGAGTATTGGCCTTGGCTTATTTATTGTGTCTAATCTTGTGACGCAAAAGCTTGGGGGACATATTCAGATTAATAATGATGAGTCGGCCTCTGGTTTTGTCTTGAAAATCAAACTGCCCTTATCATCCACACTTATATAAATCGCACTGAACTAAAAAAAAGAGACAGGAGGCTATTTTACGCTCCCTGTCTCTCTTATTTTTTGTCCTAAGCAGTGTTGTGCGGCAACACCTAAGCAGTGTTGTGCGGCAACACCCCAACTGCTACCTGCTGCCTAGGACCATTTCACGATTCTAAAGTAGGTCCGTGCTGTTAAGCGGTAAACGCCGTAGTAGAAGATGCCAAATACGAACACGGTAACGGCGGTGCAAACCATAAACAGAGGTGTATTGGTAAAATTGAAGATGGCTAACATTCGGTTGATCACATTGAAGGCAAAGGCAATGTGGATCACTGCAGTTACCAGGGGTAAAAAGAAGACTAATACGGTTTGGCTGCTGATGGTTTTTTTGATTTCAGAATGGCTCATACCCACCTTTTGCATGGTTTCAAACCTTGCTTTATCGTCAAAGCCTTCAGAGATTTGCTTGTAATAAATAATCAGCACGGTTGCCACTAAAAAGAGGGTTCCCAGAAAAATCCCAAGAAATAAGAAGCCCCCATACATCATAAAGAATTCTTTTTTAGAAGCGGTTCGCCCTTCTAGATACACGGTTTCAAAACGGGTATCTTTGACCTCCAACTGCCTTATTTCTGCTTTAACAGCTTCAAAGTAAGCTAATCTCTGGGTTTGTGTGCCCACTACATCAACGTCTACTACCAAGCTGTTGGCTGGCATGGTTTCACCGGTTGCCCCTTGATAAAAATCACGAACAGCGACTTCATCGGCAAACACCAGGATATGCTCACGCATCATGGCCTGTTCATTCTTTTTTGAAAAACCATAACTGGTCAGTTCCCCTTTTATTTCAGCGGTAGCTTTACCCATTCTAAGGGTGTCTGGTCCATATTCCCCTTTATTAACAAAGGCCAGCGCTTGGCCTTTCTCAGGTTTTTCCCATAGGATCCCTGGCTCAGCAAGACTATTTTGTTGGGCCACATACGTGTCATAGGTGACCAATTGAACCATTTCTGTTTTCTGATCAAAAAACTTGTCGCTTAAAACCTCAAAGTCATTGGCTTTTGCTGTTGCATTGACCAAAAGGACTGCAAATTCTGAGGCTGTTAAATCAGTTATGGTGGTGCCTTGTTTTGCAGCTACATCTTTTAAAAGAGTGCTAAGGTCTTCCCCTAGACCAGCTGGGGCTTCTTGGGCCCGAGCCACCAGTTCTTTTGGATAGCGATTGGCAAGGACATCATCTAGGCCATAATACATGGAAATTGTGGTGGTTAAGGTCACAATCACCATGGTGCTCAAGATACAAATATTAGCAAGGCCCACTGCGTTTTGCTTCATCCGATATAGCATCCCAGATACCACCGAAAAATGGGCTGTCTGATAATAAAATTGCTTGTTGCTGCGGAGCATTTTAAGGATCACGATACTGGCAGTTGTAAAGAGCAGGTAAGTGCCCACAATCACTAGCACCACAGCGATAAAAAACAGGGATATGGCTTCAATTGGGGACTTCACCATCAGTGAAATGGTATAGCCACTGGCCAGAGCCAAGAGCCCGATAATGGTCATTAGCCATTTTGTTTTAGGTTCCCTTTCACCCACGGCCCCACCACGGATTAGTTCAATGGGTTTTGCCAGGTGAATTTTTGTCAAATTAAAAATCATCGTTACCAAGAATAGTGCAGCAAATAAGAAAATGGTACTAACAATGGCTGTCATAGAAATAAAGAGGCTAATGGTAATTGGAAAGCCCAAAAGCTTTAAAAACACCATAAACATCAACTTGCTAAACACAATACCGGTCAAAAGCCCTACCACCAGGCAACCTGTGCCAATCATAAGGGTTTCCAGTGTCATCATGTGGGCAATGTGTCGTTTACCAAGTCCCAAAATATTGTAAAGTCCAATTTCTTTCTTACGTCGTTTAATTAAAAAGCTATTGGTATAAAAAACGATTAAAGAGGCAAAGATGCCAATCACGATCACACCAAAGAATAGCAAGGGTTTGACGCTGTTACCACCGCTCATTTTAGAAAGGCCAGGGTCGTTTGCAATGCTGCTCATCATGTAAAACATGGCTATCATAAAAATGTTCATTAAGATATAGGGGGTATAGATTTTTCGATTGGTGCTTATGTTTGTAATAGCGAGTTTGCGATAAAAGGGCTGGCGTTTATTAGGCATCTAGAGTTCCTCCGGTTGCAAGGATAGATAAGGTATCAGAGATTTTTAGATACAGCTGCTCGTTTGTCATATTGCCTCGGTAAAGCTGATGAAAGACCTCGCCGTCTTTGATAAAGAGCACTCGTTTTGCATGACTTGCAGCCAGTGTACTGTGTGTCACCATCAAGATGGTCTGACCGTCTTGGTTAATGCGGGTAAACATTTCAAGCAATTGTTCTGTTGATTTTGAATCCAGTGCACCGGTTGGCTCATCTGCCAATAGAATATCGGGGTGTGTAATTAGGGCCCTTGCAACAGCAGCACGTTGCTTTTCACCACCTGAAACTTCGTAGGGAAACTTTGCAAGTAGACCATCAATGCCCAACTTTCTTGAAATGGGCGCCAGTCTTTCAGTCATTTCTTGATAGGTTTTTCTTGCTAATACTAAAGGCAAGAAGATGTTATCTTGAAGAGAAAAGTTATCTAGCAAGTTGAAATCTTGAAAGACAAAGCCCAAATGCTCCCGTCTAAAATTTGTCAACTGGGCTTCTTTGAGTTTGGCAAGGCTATTTCCAGAAATGGTAATATCACCACTGGTGGGTCTATCAAGGGAAGCCAGCAGGTTTAAGAGGGTGGTTTTACCCGATCCCGACTCACCCATGATGGCGATGTATTCCCCTTCTTCAACAGAAAAGTTGACATTTTTCAAGGCTTCTACTGTGTTGCCACCAAATCTTGTTTGGTAGACTTTTTTGAGGTTATTGACAATGAGTAGTGACATGTTAGGCTCCTTAGGTTTGTTCGCTTGGAGTGGTGATTTGTTGGTAATCTGCAAATCACTTATCGGTGTTTGTTTGAGTATGGATTGGACGTTTTTCAATTGCCCGTCCTGATAGATTCAGTATAGTCCTATTTGGGTACTGTTTCCATCGATTCACCTTACATTTTAAAAAGCAACCTTACAGATTTGTAAGATTGCTTAAAATTAATGGCCCTTGCTTGACTTTAGGCTAAGGCCTTTTGCGGGAAAGGTGATGAACACCTTGGTGCCTACCCCAACCTCCGAAGTAACTTGTATGGTCATCCCCAACAAAGTGCATACCCGCTTGGCAAGAAACAAGCCAATGCCAGTGGCCCGCATATCTTTTCTCCCGTTGTAACCTGTAAAGCCCTTCTCAAAAACCCGTGGTAAATCATGGGCCTCAATACCCATGCCCGAGTCCTGGATCACCAGAACAAATGGTCCATCCCCTTCTGTATAAATCTTGATTTGCCCCTTATTGGTATACTTGAGAGCGTTTGAAATCACCTGATCCAGCACAACACTGACCCATTTTTCATCGGTTAGCACCATCAGGTCTTCTGGAATATCAAGGACCAGGGACAGTTGCTTTTCAATAAAAATACTGCGGTATTTTTTCACAGTGGTAGCCGCCAATTTCTGTAGGGGCTGGGCCGTTAGCACAAGATCCGAAGACTCCCCATCAAGGCGAATCATCTGCAGGGCCATTTCAACATACTGCTCTATTTTGAATCGTTCCAGCTGCATCATCCGCTTCTTTTCACTATCGGGCATGGTCTGAAGCATCAGGTCCAGGGCCGCAATGGGGGTTTTTATCTGATGGACCCACAGGGTATAATAGGCCATCAGTTCGCTAATATTAAGGTCCGAATCGGATTTTAATTGTCTGTTTTGGTTAATCAAGGTGGATAAGGTCTGTTGGTAGCAGGCCTCCAGGGAATCCAGGGGCCCTGGCAAACCTTTCAGAGTTGGGTCGTTAGTGACCACCACCCGCTCTAGCTTGGCAGTGGTGCGTTTCACAATCAGGTGCCTAACCAGAGTGGCAAAAGACACCATAAAAATGGTCAACACCCAACCATAAAGAATTGCAGCCACTGGCAAACCATATAGCCAACCAAGGCCAGAGAAGGTGGCACCAGTGACAGCCATTAATCCCATTGAAAATAATAAATGTTTATCTTTCATGGATTTTCCTCATCAATCATCCCCTTGGGCAGCTAAGCCAAAGGCTTCAGGTGTATTGACACGGTAGCCAACCCCTTTTTTGGTGACAATAAAGTTCTTTAAACCAATCTCCTCAAGTTTCTTTTTAAGACGGGTCATATTAACGGTTAGGGTATTATCATCAATAAAACTATCGCTTTCCCAGAGTTTTGTCATGATAGCACTGCGGGAAATGATCTCCGTGGGATTTTCCATCAGCACTTGCAGGGTTTTGAAATCATTTTTAGTCAGTTCAATCTGGCTGTCCCCATATCGCAAAGTGGCATCTGTCAGATTTAACATCACCCCAGCGTAGCTCATAAAATTGGTTTGCCCCACGTAGTCGTAAGTCCGCCGCATAATGGCTTGAATCTTCGCCACAAAAACCCCTAAATCAAAGGGCTTTGCAATAAAATCATCGGCCCCTAGGTTCATGGCCATCACCATATTCATGCTGTCTGCTGCTGAAGAAATAAACAGAATAGGGACTTTAGACACTTTTCTGATTTCACCGCACCAATAGAACCCACTATAATAAGGCAGGGAGATATCCAGCAAAACCAGTTGGGGTTCTGCTGCTATAAACGTGTTCAGGACACCCTTAAAATCCGTCACACAGTCCACCTGGTAACCCCAATTTTGAAGGGTTTGCTGCATCACTTGCGCGATGATGGGATCATCTTCTACCACTAATATCTTATACATCTTGTCTCCCGTCAGATTCTACTATAAATGCCTTACTCTTTTAAAGGCATGTGACCTTAGCAAAAATGCAAACTGAAAAATACCCATGCCCAGCAGTGCCCCTGCAGAATCAATCAATACATCCACCACACCTGGCCCTCGGCCTGGGACAAAGGATTGATGCCACTCATCGCTGACTGCGTACAAAGTGCAGACCATCAGGGTGATTGCCACCATGGCAAAAGTCTGTCTTTTATAAAGGCCAAACTTGTCAACCGCCACAAGTCGCCTTACTAAAATGGCTAAAATCAAATAGGCCATAAAGTGGGCTGACTTTCTAAGGAGTACATGAAGTAGCTCAATGTTGATTTGAGCGTTGTCACTTAAATGGAGCCACTGGCCAATCCACTTCAGCACCGCTTCAACAATGCCTAAACTCATGCCCCCAGACCGATCACCGGTCTGGGCAGACATGATAAAAATGCCAAGCATCCAGGCCAAGACCCAAATAAGCCGCCCAATCCGCCTATCCATAAAGTGCGGCCTGTCTGCAAGACGAGACCTTTTGTCTGCAATACTGGTCTTGCTGTTTGTAAAACGGGACCAGTTGTGCTGCTTATTATTTTTCAAAATCATTCACCTTCAGATTCCTCCCAGGCCCTTGACCGTTCAACGGCCCGCTGCCAGCCCCGGTACTGCTTTTCACGGATTTCCTGTGGCATATCCCCAGTAAAGGCACGCTCTAGGCACCAGTTAAGTGCAATGTCCTCTTTTGACGACCAAAACCCCACTGCCAACCCCGCTAAATAGGCGGCGCCAAGGGCTGTGGTCTCTCGAACTTGAGGTCGATGGACTGGCACCCCTAAGATATCGGCCTGAAACTGCATCAAAAAGTCATTGGCTGTGGCGCCCCCATCTACTTTTAAGGTATCCAAATGGATGCCAGAATCCTCTTGCATGGCTTCTAGTACGTCTCGTGTCTGATAGGCGATAGCCTCCAAGGTGGCCCTAATAATATGATCTTTACCAGCCCCTCGGGTTAAGCCCACAATGGTGCCCCGGGCATACATGTCCCAATAAGGTGCACCAAGCCCTGCAAAGGCTGGCACCAAGTAAACGCCCCCAGCATCTGGTACTTTAGCCGCATAATAACCGCTATCAGCGGCCTCAGATATCATCTTCATTTCGTCTCGGAGCCACTGAACCAAGGCCCCACCCATAAAAATCGAACCTTCAAGAGCATAGGTGATCTCGTCACCAATCCCCCACGCAATAGTGGTTATGAGCCCATTCTTTGAAGGCACCATCTTTGAACCGGTGTTCATGAGCATAAAGCAGCCCGTGCCATAGGTATTTTTGGCCATTCCCTGACTAAAGCAGGCCTGTCCAAACATGGCCGCCTGTTGATCACCTGCGCAGCCCGCTATAGGAATCTGAGCGTTACCAAAGGTTTGAGGGTCTGTCACCCCGAATATTCCCGATGTGGGTTTAACCTCGGGCAGCATACTTTTTGGAATATCTAGAGCATTTAAAATGATATCGTCCCAGGCAAGGGTTTTGATGTTAAAAAGCATGGTTCTGGAGGCGTTAGAGTAGTCGGTGGCATGAACTGCCCCCCTGGTGAGATTCCAAATTAGCCAAGAGTCAATGGTGCCAAACAGCAAATCCCCCTGATTGGCTTTCTCCCTTGCCCCTGGTACATTGTCAAGAATCCACTTCACTTTTGTGCCCGAAAAATAGGCGTCCACCATCAGACCCGTATTGTCCCTTATGTATTGTTCGTAGCCCCCAGATTTAAGGTCATCGCAAATGGCAGCTGTCCGCCGGCACTGCCAGACAATTGCATTATAAATGGGTTTCCCCGTTTGTTTATCCCAAACCACAGTGGTTTCTCTTTGATTGGTAATGCCAATGGCCGCTATTTGATGGGGTGAAACCCCTGCCGTTTCCAGAGCCTCCCGAGCAACCCCCATTTGAGCTCCCCAAATTTCCATGGGATCATGCTCCACCCAACCTGGTTTTGGAAAGTACTGGGTCAAGGGCTTTTGGGCCATTTTCACAATTTGACCCCCGTGATCAAATAAGATTGCCCTGGTGCTAGTGGTGCCTTGATCAAAAGCCAGTAAGTACTTTTTTGTCTCGTTTGCCATGATGAACCCCCTACTTTTGAGATTTACTTGCTGCCAGCCGTCCACTTCAATCCTAAATTATAAGCCGCATCAAGCTCCCTATGGCCTTTATGAAAAGTCACCAGTTTTTCAATACTAAAGGTTTCGTTATTCTGATTTTCTAGCAGTGCAATGCCACACATCATCAGATTGGAACCGTATTCATCCATTCTTACAATGATCTCTGGACCCTGAGGATTTTTAATGGTGACAACCCCCATGGCCTCGCTCCAATTGACTGCCCCTTCGTAGATATACGTAAAGATTAAAATCCGCTTGAAGTCAGCAATCCGACCGCCGTTGATCCTGAGATTCTCTCCTGTGGTACTTGAACCAGAACGGTCATCCCCATCCAGTTGCACATAGGGGAAATCATGATAATAGCCAAATGAATTGCCAAGGGCTTGAACAATTCCCTTGCTCCCATCCTTCATTTCAAAAAAACAGCCCAGGTCTAGATCAATGCTCTTTGAACCCGAACCGAAAAGTGAATTCATAATCCCCTTTTGGTAGGGATTCTTTTGGGTCCAGTTCAAGTTGATAACCAACTCACCAAGGCTGGTGTTCTCTCTCTTTTGCAGGTTGATTTTATCGCCCTTTTTTTTGAGTTCGATTTTATTGCCCACCACATTTTGTCCATTGTCACCATTTGGAGGATTGCCCCCTATAGGCCCATTGCCCGTTATAGGCCCATTGCTCTCTTTCCTGACATTGGAGATAACAGTATTGCCAGAATTGGCAGGACCACTGTTAACAATCGATATGTTCAGGTCAATTGGCTCAGTCAAGCCGTTTATCTGCCTGAACTCCTTGATACCGCCTAAAAAGCCAATCCCGGTAGCATTGATTTTCCATTCCCCATTGTGCCGATAAACCTCCAGCACCGAAACCGCCGTCTCCTGAGAAAATGTCATATCCATATTGTAACTGAACAGTTCCTGGTTGTCATTTGAATTCACAACTTTTGCTAAAAAGCCACTAAGGCCACCAAAGGGTTTCTGATCCGGCAAATACGCTGCAATCACCAATTTCGTGATCTGACCACTCACCTTTAACAGGTCGATTTCCAAACCCAACTGATCCATATCATAAATAACAGCACCATCTAGAGACCGCTTGTTTTTCGTATAAATAAATTCAGCCCCAGGTCCACCCACAGCAATAGCACTGAACATCACTTGCCCCGCAGGTCCCATCATAACTCTCAGCTTAGAAATTCCAGTTCCTTTAGTAATATCCGCTTTTTGCCCTTTCACTAATTGCATGGTCTTATCCCCCTATTTTCTTAGGTATAACCTCAAAAACAATCCCAACAGGTATATCACGGTCCTCTACTATCAACATTCTCATAGAAAGATTTATCTGTCAATGCAGGATTGTGGAAACTTGATTAGAGAAAAAACGTCCAAAGCCCTAAAAAGACAACCATCAGGAAAGATTCCTAAATGATTGTCTTTAAAATTGTTACATGGATGTGGTTAATATCTGTACAGGGTAACTTTTTAATGCTTCTCATGGAGATGTAAAAGCAGTGTCGCACTTAAAATCAGAAGAACACCCACCATTTGGAGTGGATTCATTTGTTCTTTTAAGAACAAGTAGGCCAATATCAAGGTGATTGGTAGTTCAATGGTAGCAACCACTGTCAGCTTTTCTGAGCCAATGATTTTTAAAGCACTGAATATAAAAATAACGGGTAAAATACCTGCACAAAGGGTCAATAGAAAGATCATGGGCACTTGAGACACTTGAAGGGTTAAAGGCATCTTCGTTAAGATGATCACGGAACCACTAATAATTGCACCAAATAGGGCTGTATAAAAATTGATGACATTGGGTTTGATAGCTTGTAGTTTTAAGTCAGCAAATACATTGAAAAAGGCATAACATAAACTGCTCATTAAGCCAAAAGCGATGCCAATAGCCGTTGCAGCAATGGGCGCTTTTCCTAAAATGCCAAGTACCAGGGCTGCCCCAGACATGGCCAGCATAACAGAGCCATAATTATACCACTTTAGTTGTCTCATACCTGTGACAGCAAAGAAAAGGGTTACAAATACTGGATTCAAAAACAGCAACATGGAAGCTAAGCCAGCACTCATATGATCCAGTGCAATATAAAAGAAAAAGTTAGTGCCTGTACTGCCGATAATCCCCTGCAGTGCTAGATGTAACAACTGCTTCTTAGAGACTTTAAAATGTGCAGGATTTCTAATGCCTATCCAAATACCAAGTAAAATTAGGGTCAATGTAAATTGATAGAACATCAATTGAATTGGTGATAAACCATTGGTTAATAGATTTTTACTGATAATGGCTATAAATGAAAAGAAAAATGCTGCTGCAAAGGCATATAGATAGCCTTTTAAGTGATGATTTGAAACCGTCGTATTTTTGGTCTTTGAATGTGTCATGATAACCTCGCTTGTAACAACATCATAAAGTCCCACTGGACAAATGGCAAGGTAAAAACAAATATTCTTTCGTAACACATCAAGTTTATGCTTTAGGTGACCTTGTCCCAATTCATTCTTTTTCTAGCGGTACCATACCACTTTGGCGTATAATGAAAAAGAGGTGATTAGCCAATGACCAATTTGCCAATAAAAGAAAACAAAATGGGCCTTGTCCCAATACCAAAGTTGATTTTAACCATGGCTCTTCCGGCTATTTTTTCAATGTTAGTACAAGCCCTTTATAATGTCGTAGACAGTATATTCGTGGCGCAAATCAGTGAAAATGCTTTAACAGCAGTTTCTTTGGCCTTCCCCATACAATTGATAGTGGTTGCAGCTTTTGTGGGCCTAGGCATCGGCATGAATGCCAATATCTCAAGGCGACTGGGTCAAAAGAATATCCCAGGGGCTGCTCTTGTCAGTACCCACGGAGCACTCTTTGGACTGGTGCTAAGTGGCATTGTGGCCTTAATTGGTATTTTCTTATCTGGCTTTTATTTCTCCCTGTTTACCGATGTTCCATCCATTCTTTCTGATGGTACCCGTTATGTTCAAATTGTCACCATCTTATCTGTTTTTAGAATCATGTCGCAAACTGCAACCAGTACCCTCCAAGGATCTGGGGAAATGGTCCATCCCATGATCGCCCAACTACTGGGGGCAGTAGCCAATATTATTCTTGATCCAATTATGATATTTGGCTGGTTTGGATTCCCTGCACTTGGAGTCCCTGGTGCGGCCATTGCAACCATCTTAGCACAGTTCTTAACCATGGTTTATATCTGGTGGTGGCTTTACAAGGGCACATCGCAAATCAAACCCAACTTTAAGACCTTTAAGTTTGATCCTGAAATCAGTAAAAGCATCATTGCCATTGGCTTTCCAGCAGCCATTATGCAGGGACTTGGTTCTGTGATGCTAGCCGGGGTCAATTTGATTGTGGCCCCATTTGGTGTCACGGCACTTGCTGTGATGGGAGTCTACTACAAGTTGCAAATGATTGTCTTTATGCCCGTGTTTGGCTTAAATACTGGTACCTTACCAGTTGTGGGTTTCAATTTTGGGGCCAAACTATTTAAACGGCTTTTTGGAGCCATTAAATTTAGTACCTCTTTAGCCATTGGCTATATGAGTCTTTGCATGTTGGTATTTCAAATCTTCCCGATCGGCATGTTAAAATTATTTGATGCTTCCCCTGAAATGATTGCCCTTGGTATACCAGCCCTTAAGACGATTAGCTTTGGTTTCCCCATGGTGGCCATTACAATTATCTTAAGTGGCTCCTTCAATGGACTGGGCAAAGCTCAAACCAGCTTATTCATCTCCATTGTAAGGCAGTTGATTGTGCTCCTCCCTGTATCTTATCTATTTGGTTTGCTATTTGGCATTAATGGTATTTGGTATGGTCTTGTCATCGCAGAAGTTATTGGTGTCAGCCTTACGCTCTACCTGTTTTTACGTTTTTCAAAATCTATCATAAAAAAAGGAGTCTCAAATGAAATCAACTAAGAAAGCCATACCAAAGTCAATAATCATTGCTATTGCACTCATCATTTTAGTCGCTTTAACCCTAGGAGGTTGTGCCACGTTCAAATCTCAACTGAAGGATATTGGTGCAGAATGGCTTGGTCTAGAAAGAACCTTCCGTGTTTACGACGATTATGGAAATGAAACCCTTGTGGTAACTGGTAAAAACACAGATATGCAACCATCAGAAGTAGAAAATGTGATTATGATTGAAGTGGATGGTAGCCGCTGGCAGCATGTGGGTTCAACCCTCATTGCCTACGAAACTGGCCTTGAAAATAAAATCGAGAGTTACCGGGAAGCCCTCAATTTATCAGGGGATAACAAAGGCACGATCACCGCAGTGGATAAAGCGCTTAACCAATGGTTCTCAACTACGATTGGCCTCAAGCGAGTGGTCATGGTGAAAACCCAATCAGGCGTTCCAATTGCTGTGTTTGAAGGAGACAATGTTCTTGTTGAAGCCTCAACACTACCAAGTACCACTAAAATCCTGATTGATAATAAGCGTCTTCACATCTACCGTGCAGACCTTGAAATTCTAGAAAAGTCATTGTTTAAGTAAGCTCCACTTCAGTAAGATCCTTTTATGTTATGATTTTTAACCAATTCATAAGCAACAAAAAGCCATTAGCGCAATTTGATTTGCACTAATGGCTTTTTTTTTTTTACTTGACTGCTTTACAAGCACTTTCAATCTGGTCTATCAAAGCAGCAAATTCAGGTAACTTACTATACCGAGCCTCTTTGACAAGGGGGATGAACTGAGTTTGTGTCTCAAGAAGATACTTCTTCTTTTTATCCTCCGAACCGCATTGACTCAGTGATTTAACATTATCCAGACGATCAACCAACTTGATAAACAAGGGTACATATTTAAGGGTGATTTTTTTGAGATAAACCTCAAAGGGTTCCCCTTCTTTTTTAGTCAAGGTCAAAACGTCCTTTGCAATATCCTCTGTAAAAAGCTTAGACAAGTCTTCAAAAGTATAGGCTGTGTCTTCAATCACATCGTGTAGCAGCGCAGTAATATACGCATGGGCATCTGATGTTTTTTTCACCTGATTGGCCACCCGCTCAACATGTTCAAAATAAGGTGTCCCCTCATCTCTCATCTGTCCCTCGTGGGCTTTTTTAGCAAAGTCATAGGCTTTTGGCGCTAGGTTTTTCATAAAGGTTTCATCAATTTCTTCTGGTGCAATCACTTCATCATCATAATCTTCATAATCAGTCCCATCAGTATCAACTGGCTTCTTTTTAGTTTTAGTCACTGCGAATCCTCCTTAAAAATATCTATTCACCGCTCTATCATACCACGATATGCGTTAAACCTCACGCTTTGTAAAATGGGTATGCAAATAGTGATGAGATAAATGGCCAAGGGGCTTGCCTAACCAAGTTTCATATAGTGTGATAATTTGAGGATTTTTATGAGACATACGCAGAGGCAGCATATCATCCAGAGCATAAAGGGAATCCATCCGTTCAAGCTTAACTGCATTTGTACTGGAAATTGGTTGTCCGCCGCCCCCAAGGCAGCCCCCAGGACAGGCCATAATTTCTATAAAGTGATAGGGAGATTCTCCTCTTCTAACTTGGTCCATCAGAGTTTTAGCATGGGACAAGCCACTGGCCGCCGCCACCCTAAGCGTCAATCCCGGTAGCTCCAGGGTGGCCTCCTTGATGCCCTCAAGGCCGCGAACCGCCTTGAATTCTAAGTTGGTCAAATTCTCCCCAGTAATCACTTCGTAGGCGGTTCGCAGGGCGGCCTCCATCACACCACCGGATGCCCCAAATATCGCCCCTGCACCTGATCCAATGCCAAATGGGTCGTCAAACTGGGCATCCTTCTGCTGGGTAAAGACAATACCCGCCGCTTGGATCATGCGGGCCAGCTCCCTTGTTGTGAGTACCACATCCACATCCCGCACCCCGTCCACTTGCATTTCAGGCCTAGCCGCTTCAAACTTTTTAGCCGTACAAGGCATAATGGAGATGGTGACGATATCTTCTGGGGCTTTTCCTAACATCTTTGCGTAATAGGATTTTGATAAAGCGCCAAACATTTGTTGAGGGGACTTACAGGATGAAACATGTGGCAACAAATCGTCATAGACCCCTTCCACGTAGTTGATCCAACCTGGAGAACAGGATGTCAACATTGGTAAAACCCCATTGTTCTTTACCCTGTCCAAGAGTTCATGGGCTTCTTCAATAATGGTTAAGTCCGCTGTAAAGTTGGTGTCAAAAACACTGTCAAAACCAAGGCGCTTAAGAGAAGCCACCAATTTTCCAGTCACAAGCTCGCCGGCTTTCATGCCAAAAGAATCCCCCAGGGCCACCCTAACAGCCGGTGCCACTTGCACAATCACATGTTTACTTGGATTTTCAAGGGCTTCCCATACCTTATCGGTTTCATCCTTTTCAACGATGGCACCTGTAGGACAAACCGCAGCGCACTGGCCGCAGAAGACACACAGGGTTTTTTCTAGCGCTAAATCATAGGCTGGAGCAATGGTAAAATCCGTTGACCGGTGGGAGTGGGTCAACACGTTGACCTCTTGTACCTTTTGACAAGCCTCAACACACCTTGCGCATTTGATACACTTACTATTATCTCTGACGAGAGAAGGATTGGTTTGATCAATTGGCAGGGCATCCACTGCATCTTCAAGATGGGTTTTTGAAATTTGGAAACGCTCACACAAATCCTGTAATTCGCAATTACCATTGCGCTGGCACTTCAAACAGTCTTGGTTGTGATTGGCTAGCATCAGTTCCAAAATGCCCTTTTGCATATCGCGGACTTTTCTAGTGCTTGTGGCCACTATCAGCCCTTCCCATACCTTTGTAGAACAAGCTGCTGAGAGTTTGCGACTGCCTTGGGTTTCCACAACACAAATTCGGCAATTAGCCTTGATATTTTGATCGGGATGATAACAAATATGAGGAATATCAATACCCGCTATCTTTGCCGCCTCTAAAATCGTAGCACCCACAGGGACCTGAAGCACTTGATGGTCAATGGTGACACCCACAGTATTTAACACCGTTTCGCCTTTATCCTGATTCGTACCCTTCATGTCACTCATGGCTTTCCCCCTTCCACTGGAAACTCAAACGCTTCTGGAAAATGACGCATGGCTGATAATAAAACACTTTGAGCGGTTTCACCTAGCCCGCAAAATGAACAACTAGACATGATTTGAGCAAACCGTTTAGCGGTTTCAACATCATCCACCCTTGGGGTATGGGCAACCAATCGCTCAATAATCTTGGCAATTTGACGGTTCCCTTCACGGCAAGGGGTACACTTACCACAGGATTCGTGGACAAAAAAGGTTTGAACCGATTGGATAAAATCAAGGAGTTCTGTGCGCTCATCTACCACCAAGAAGCCACCAGACCCGACTACCAAACCCGCTTTAGCCAAGTCTTCGTAGGTATAAGGGGTATCAAGGAGTGCAGGGGGTGCAATTCTACCTGAGGCTCCGCCCAGCTGAACAAGGCGAATTTTTTGACCTTCAATAACCCCTCCGCCGATATCATCAATAATCTCTCTCAGTGTTAAACCAAAAGGAATTTCGTAGGTTCCTGGGGTCTTAACATTACCTGCCAATGAAATCAGCTTTGTGCCAGTGGATTTTTCAGTACCATGGGCAGTAAAGGCTTGATGCCCATGCTTTAAAATGGCTACTGATGCTGCCAGGGTTTCAACATTATTGATCAGGGTTGGCTTTAAAAACAAGCCTGCTTCTTTGATAAATGGGGGTTTAATACGTGGTCTGCCACTCTTGCCCTCCATGGATTCAATCAGAGAGGACCCCTCGCCACAGACATAAGCTCCGGCACCTGAATACAATTCAATGTCAAAATTAAATGGAGATCCTAGAATGCCAGTACCCAAATAACCCCTTTCACGACACTGGTCAAATCCTTCTAAAATAAGGGGTCTCAGATGGCTATACTCTTCACGCAAATAAATATAACCCCGATTTGCGCCAACGGCATAAGCCGCAATGAGCATCCCTTCTATCAAACGGAAGGGATCTTTTTCAATAAAGGTACGATCTTTAAAAGTGCAAGGCTCCCCTTCGTCGGCGTTGCAAATCACCACTTTGTCGGTCCCTGCCACGGCCTGTGCCTGTTGCCACTTGACCCCTGTTGAATAAGCAGCCCCCCCACGGCCTTGTAGGCCTGAGTTTAAAATCTCTTGATTGACCTCATTTTGGGTCATAGAAAGAGCTCGTTTGAACCCTTCAAAGCCTCCAATGGCCATATAACTATCAATATTTCTAACATCATAACGGCCGAAATTTTCACTGATTAGCGCAACAATTCTTGTCTTCTGCTGATCTGAATCCTGTGCCTGTTCTTGCATCTGTCCTGATTCTCTAATGTCCATCACATCACGCCTCAACTTTCTCAAAGCCTGACAGGGCCGCTCTAACCTGCGCCTCTGTGTGCAGATGTCCAAAAACCTGGCCATTGACCCTAATGGCAGGGGAAATATCACATGCTCCAAAACAAGGAACCGCCTCTAAAAAGAAATGGCCGTCCTCTGTGGAACTGCCACAGTCAATGCCTAATATTGTATTCAAATGAATTTTAACATCATCACTGCCAGTAACCCGGCACACTAAACTATCGCAAAATTGAACGACCACCTCACCCCTTGGGGTGTTGGAGAGGGCGCTATAAAAGGAAATCACATCATATACCTGGCTAAGTGGAACGGCCAATTGCTGACCAACATAGGTCGCCACCTCAATTGGAATAAACTGTTTAGGCCACTGCTCTTGTATCCCCATCAAAATCTCTACTAAACGAGTTGGATCCTTTGAAAACCGATTGATGACATCATCCACAATCTCAAATCTTTGTTGGCTTTCCATCACAAGTCCCCCTGAAAATAAGAATAGCCACACCAGAGTGTGGCTATTCTTATTTTATCATTTGATAAGGCCTGCGCCAATATAATCAAAATTTTCACATACTTTGTTTGGGTGTCAAAAGTCAAATGTTGAGCAACTGCCTACCATATGATGCACTTACGAATAGTAAGTGATACAGCATATGGTAGGTAGTTCATGCGAAACAGACTTTTGATAATCAAACAAATCTTTAATATATTTTTACTTCCCCTTTCATTTGCCTTCTGTTTTTCCTCTGAGTTTTTCCTTCTGTTTTACCCCTTAACCCTCTTTACACCTCATCAC
The DNA here is from genome assembly GCA_964522015.1 of uncultured Fusibacter sp. GTDB lineage: Bacteria > Bacillota > Clostridia > Peptostreptococcales > Acidaminobacteraceae > QQWI01. The sequence continues at coordinate 21,632 of CAZFST010000024.1, forward strand.
GCAGCAGATCCTGATAGGTCTGTCTGCGAATAATCAAATGATGCGCACCATCCCTAACCACCACCACAGCTGGAATTGGCAACCGATTATAGGTACTGGCCATGGCATAACCATAAGCCCCTGTGGCATACACAGCTAGCAAATCCCCTGTTTCTGGTTTAGTACACTTAAAATTCTTGATAATTATATCCGTTGACTCGCAACACTTACCGCTAATATCAACAGTTTCAGTCTTTGGCATCTGCGCTTTATTGGCAATGATACCATCGTACTTGGCACTATAGAGCCCCGGTCTTAAATTATCTGTCATGCCTCCGTCAATGCTGACGTAAGTTTTAATATCTGGAATCACTTTGATATTGCCAATGGTGTAAAGCTGCATCCCAGCCTCCCCCACCACAAATCGGCCTGGTTCAATGGACACGTGAGGCATCAAGAGCTGTTCTTGCTCCGTAAACTGGGTCAAACGGGCCATCACCGGGTCCACAAACTCAGAAACACTCAGGGGAGAATCCTCACTAGTATAGCGAATGCCAAAACCCCCACCGATATTCAGCTCTCTTATGTCCACCTTAAACCGGTCTTTCACCTCTTTGATAATGGGTAAAACCACCTCAAGGGCAGCGATATGGGCCACGGGACTCATCAACTGAGAACCCACATGAAAATGGAACCCTAAAAAGTCAATTTTTTCAGAATGAACGGCATCTTCAATCAATGGAAAAAGCACGGCATCATCCAGGGGAATCCCGAATTTAGAATCCTTCTTGCCCGTTGAGATATAATCGTGGGTATCCGTTGACACGTTTGGGGTTAGGCGAAATAGAACTTTAACGGGGTGAGTGGCGATTTGTTCAATGAGATAGAGCTCCGATGGGTTATCCACCACGATTCTGCCAATTCTGTGATCCAGAGCATACCGCAGCTCCTCTGGAGACTTATTATTGCCATTAAACTCCACGCGATCTGGAGGAAAACCAGCTGCCAGAGCGGTATAGAGTTCACCACCACTGACAACATCTAGCCAAAACCCTTGCCCTGCAAGGAGTCTACAGATATATTGGCTGCAAAAGGCTTTACAGGCATAGGCTGCGTGGGTATTGGGGTATTTATCTAAAAATGCTGACCGTATGGCTTGCAGGTTTTCCAAAATCTTTGTCTCTGAATAAACATATAAAGGGGTACCATAGGTAGCCGCCAGTTCTAAGGCGGAGACACCCTCCACAAATAATGTTTGATTTTCTTGTGTATACATGAATTTCTCCTTCAAAAGTAGTATAATAAGTAAGCTTCTGCTGATGGTTTACTATGCCAAATCTCAAGTGATTTAAACCCGCTTAAACCATGATAGCCCTGTATTGCTGCCATTGCAAGTGATTGATGATTGACCCCCGGATTTACCAACCCAATCTGTACTAGAACAGAGGAGACCCATGTCTTTTACCATAGATGCCCATAACGATACCCTGATGCGTATCATTGATTTAACAACATTAAAACCGGTTAATGATATTGGGGAACCCACAAAGTTTCAAATTGATTTGCCCAAGATGGAAGCCGGGGGCATCAGCGGTGCTCTCTTTGCAGCGTTTACCCCAGGTATTGGATCACCGGATTATAATAATAGTGTTCTTTTGGCCATGATGCACGGCCTGGACTGGACCATTGCCAAACATCCCAATCGGCTCTTTAAGTGCCTTGATACCCGAACCTTGGTGCCGTCTTTGGACCCATCTTTTGACCCGACCTTTACCTCGACTTTAACCTCGACTTTAACCTCGTCCTTAACGGCATCCCCCAAAAAATTTGCCATTCAAACCATTGAAGGGGCTTATGGCTGCACTGAAGAAAACGCCTTGGGTCTGATTGATCAGTATGCAGATTTAGGTGTTAAGGCCATTGCCCTGGTATGGAATCATTCCAACGCCCTAGGAGAAGGCACCGCCAGAATGTTAGTGGATAAAACACCCACCCAATATGGCTTGACGCCATTGGGGAGGCAAGTTGTTGGTAAGATGCAGTCAAAGGGTATTCTTGTGGACGTTTCCCATATGGACCAAAAAACCTTTTGGGATGTGGCCACCATGACTGAAGCTCCTCTGATTGCCAGTCATTCAGGGGCTTACACCATTCATCCCCACCCAAGAAATTTGACAGATAGCCAACTGCTAGAAATAAAAAAATCCGGTGGGATTGCTTGTGCTATCTTCTATCCAGAATTTTTAGGGCCTGATGCTACTTGTAGCTACACTTTGATTCTAAAACACATCCATCACATGGTCTCTGTGATTGGCACTAGGCACGTAGGACTTGGGTCTGATTTTGACGGCGCCGATATGCCCCACGACATGCCGGATATCAGCCACCTTTGTAAAATTTCTGACGGGCTTTTGCAAATGGGCTATTCAGACCTGGAGGTAGCCAATATCATGGGGGACAACCTTCTCTGTGTGCTCAATCAAGTTGCTGTTACACCTGCTCAAGTCCTTGAAGGCACCTGCCAAGGGATCCTCAAAGGGACCCTCAAGGGCACCATCACCTTGTCCCTAACCCAACATGAATCTGTGATTGACCCACTGTTTTGGATCAATGGTTTAAGTCATCCTGTTAGCTTTGACTCTGATAGCAATGCCCTTGTGGCAACCCTCTCCTCCCCCTTGCCAGAAGCCTATTACTTGGCCACCTTTCAAATTGGCAAGGCTGACCCCAAAAGAAAAACCATCATCGTTGGTACCCGATAATGGTTTCCATGGGAACTATTCAATTATCATATCACTTTGGGTTGGAATGTCTTCTTGAGACAATTTTTGAATGGTCACTCTGACTCTAATGCCACCCTCTGGCCGATTTGAAATGGACAGGTTTCCACCTAAGACTTCTTGAGAAATATTGGTGGCGATGCTTAGGCCTATTCCTAAACTACCCAAATGTAGGGTGCTCGAAAAAAGTGGATCTTGTACTTTGTTGATATAGGCTTCTGGTATACCAGGGCCATTGTCATCGATACTGATCACATAGGAATTTTCTGTGATCTGTAAATCAAAATCAATCCGATTGCCTAAATGGACATTTGCACCCACTTGATTCTCTCCAGAAAAACCATGTTGAATGGCATTGTCAATCACACGGGTTAGGACTTCTACTAATGCGGTTTGATAGGTCAAAATAGTGATATCAGCTTCAAAGTGAATACCATAGTCAAAATTGACTGTGGTTTTTTTATTGCTTGCCAATATGGAAATTAAATCAAACACGTTGACATTAGAAGGGGGTACTGTTTCCTTTGTCAAAGCCAGTGACTCAAAAGCATCAACAATTGTTTTAATGCGATTCATGGCCTTAATGGTAATTTGATTCACATCCCCGACAACTTCCAAGTAGTTTTTTAGGTCATTGGTGCTATTGATCCCTCTTTCAATTTGTTCAACATAGTCCTTATGGAACATGTGGAGATAAGACATGGATGAAATAATATTGCCAAGGGGGGTATTGATTTGATGGGCGACATTGGCCACTAATCGGTTCAGTGCTTTGTAACGCTCTTTTTCTTTTGATTTCAGTTCTGTAATATCGACTGAAATCCCCAAAAGTCCCCAATCAACTTGACCAGCAAGTGGAAAAGGTACTTTAGTGATATCGTAAATATGGGACGCGCCTTTGGCATCTACCAGGGTCTGTTCTTTAAGATGTGAATCTTGATGAAGCTCAAGAACGGGTACTTCTTGAACACCAAACCTTTCAGCCTTTGAATAAGGGTTACTTGCATAGATAATTTGATCATTGATGCCTTCTATTTGATCAACGGTTGTACCAAAGAAATCTGCATAAGCCTGATTCACTGTGACAAAATTCCCCTTAGCATCTTTTGTGAAGACTGGGTATGGCAGTGCGTCCAGCAACAAGCGCATTTGGCGGTCGTAAATCTGACTTTTCTCCAGTTCTTCACGGAGCTGCTGAGTTTGAATCCTCACACGGTTTTTAAGCACCCGATTCCACATCAGCACTGCAAAGGAAACTGCTAATGTCAATACCAGCAAGCCAATCAATAGGGATATGATCAAACCGGTTTTATTGGCTTTTTCAATCTTATTGATGAGCCATTTTGATTTAATGACATCTAATTGGTCTTTTGGAAAATCCGCCAAAATCTTATCCAGAATCGATAGTAGGATTGGTTCATCGTTGATAACCCCCATGGACAAATTAAAGGGAAAATCTAATTCAACGGAGGAGTCCCATAGAATATTTTCAATGCTATAATCGTCTGCATAATAGACAACTTGCCCTGAGTCACCAATAAAGGCATCCACTTCGCCTAGAGATAGTCGCGTCAACCCTTCTTTGATATCTCGCACTAAAACAATAGAAGCTTCTGGTGCCATCAGTGTTAAATAATCAGTGGTGGCATAGCCCCGAATGGCGGCGATACGTTTTCCTTTAGATTTTGACAAATCACCAAATTGTGGTGTGCCCTCACGGATATACATTTTAGTTGGCATCACTAAGTAAGCCTTTGTAAAACTTAAAAATTCACGTCTAGACTCCGTTGCCATAATGGCAGAAATCATGTCGATTTCTTTGGACCTTGAAGCCTCTACAACCTCTTGCCAGGTACTATAGGTGATGTATTCAAATCTAAGATCATACCTTGTCTCAATAGCTTCTAAAAGGTCAACTGAAATCCCTCTATAGCCCCCATTTTCAAAAAACTCAACCGGCGCATAATCAGGATCTGGACCAACTTTAATAACTGGATGTTGTTTAAGCCAAGCTAATTCTTCAGCTGTGAAAAATGTCTTTTGGTTTACTTTTGGAATTTCGGTATTGGCGGTTGATGCGAAAGATGGTAAAATGAGTGTTTGAATCAATAATATCAGAGACAATAAACATACCCATCTAATTTTAGTCGGTTTCATGTTCGCAATGTGTATTGATTCGGTTATTTTAACATCAAATAGACAGGATGCTTTCATAAAAACCTCCAAGAAAATGTGTATAGTGATGATTTTGGAATGATACCCCTAAATCCATCACTATACACATGAATGACAAACAAAATAAGACTACACTTTATTCAGTAGTGCCTCTAATTGATCAATTTCGCCCTTCACCACAGCTAAACCGCCCTCCCAGAATGCCTTTTGTGTGATGTCTATACCCACTAATTTTGCCACACCCTCAACTGACAACTGCCCTGTCATACCGAGCAACTGGTCGTACTGAGGTAAGAAAGCCTCGCCGGTTTTCTGATAATAAGCAAAAAGTCCTTTAGCAAACAGCAGTCCAAAGGTATACGGGAAATTGTAAAAATTACGCTCGGCATAATAGTAATGGACTTTATTAACCCACATATAAGGATGCAAATACTCTGGATCCAGGGCATCACCGTAGGCTTGTTTTTGAGCGCTTAACATGAGTTGATTCAACTCATCCACTGAAAGAGAACCCTCTTTACGCCTATCAAAAAGTTCAGTTTCAAATAAATATCTTGAGTAAATATCCATTATCGTTTGGGCATACCCTTGAATCGAGGTTTCTAAAACCCCAATCATCAGATCATCAGATGCATCACTATTTCTTAAATTCTTCAGTAGGGCTTGCTTTAAAATCGTCTCGCAAAATATGGATGCAGTCTCCGCTACAGGCATGCTATAAGAACCATTGAGGGGTGTTTGCTTGAAAATTTGTCTGCCGTGATACCCATGGCCTAGCTCATGGGCTAGGGTGATCACATTATTCAGTGATCCAGTGAAATTCATGAGGACTCGACTTTCTTTGATGGCTGGGATTCCAGAGCAAAACGCCCCACCGCGCTTACCTTGTTTTGGGGCTACATCTACCCAGTTACCTGCAAAAGCCTCCTCTGCAAATTCCCCATGCGCCTTGCTAAAGCCATAAAAACTTTCTGTCACGATTTTTTTGGCATCATCAAAGGAATAGGCCTGTGTCTCTTTTGATAGGGGGGCGTGGATTTCATAAAAAGGCAGTCCATTTTGATGACCAAGGACTCTCGCTTTTGTTTTTTGATAGTTTCTAATCACAGGCAAAAATTCTTTAACCGCTTCTAGCATGGCATCCAATGTTGTTTTTTGCATTCTAGCATCAAATAAGGTTCTATCCAACACGGATTCAAAACCCCGTAAGGCGGTTTCTGTGATCACTTCGCCTTTTATGGCGTTAAGAGCCCCTGCAGATGCTAGTTCGATTTTTGAGTATGCGTCTAACTCTGCTAAATAGCCATCTTTTCTAATTTTTCCATCAGCATTAAAAGCTAAATTTCTCGCACTCTGAAGGGGTAATGTTTTAGTTTCGCCTTCAATATCAAGGGTGACTATCAAACCAGAAGTCAGTTGTCCCTGCATGGTGCTCCATGCATCAGAACCAGTCTCTTTGAGTTTAGCCAGTACAACCTCAACCCCTTCACTTTGCAAATGTGCTGTTTGATTTAGCAGTTCTTGAAGATGGAATTTGTGAGCCTTTAAGACTTCAGTTTGCTCAATGGTCTCAAGAAGCATTTGTGTCGGTTGACTTTTCAGATAATGTTTAAAGGCAACCTGTGGCGCTGTTCCCCTATTTGATAAGCTTCTCAGCTGCTCTAGATGGCCTTGGGCTATGCTATCCCTAGTGTTGGTTGCAGTGGTTAATGATGCAAAACTCATTAACCGTCCCCCTAGTAATTTTATGGCGCTTGATAGATTTATGTAAATCTCTAAGTTTTTCTTGAGTGCTGCCTGCGCTTCCAATTGATCTTCTGCTTGTTTCTCAGAAATCAGTGAAGCCCCCCATGCTTCTAATTCCCCTAGCATAGCAATGTACTTTTCACAATCTGCTTTAAAATCCGATGCTTCAAAACCAAGATAGAGTGGTGTTAGATTCCAATTCATAATAGCTCCTTTTCTAATTTTGTCCTAAGTCTAGCTTACCAAATCCTATGAGCTCTGGATAGAGAACTTTTGAATCTTTCGCATAAAAGTACCCCTTTCAGATGGATGCCCTAATGAGCGACCCAAATACCTCTGAAAAGGGCTATGTAAAACATATAGGGCAAATTAAATGGCTGAACTTGGAGCTTTGTTGGGGACTTGAACCCCAGACCTGCTGATTACGGGTCAGCTGCTCTACCACTGAGCTAACAAAGCAAGCTAAAGCCTAGTTGACTTATACCCACTTATTCTAATACAAACACTTTTTTAAAACTAAACGAGAATGCCGACGATTTTTCGGGGTATATATTCAATTAACTTGATGTGGAGGATGCAACATGAGAATTATCAAAATCTCTGATATCGTACCTGGCACTAGGCTTGGAAGAACCATTTATCGTGAAATCGGCCTGCCGCTATTAGTGAAGGGTACAACACTGACCGCAGGTATTATAAAGCGCCTAGAGCAAGAAGATATTTGGATGATTTACGTGGACGATGCCATCTCAGAAGGCATTGAAACGACAAATGTCATTTCCGATCAAGCGCTTTTAAAAGGCACCCAAACCATGAAGCGTCTTTTTGATAACGTTTCAACACAAAAGGATTTTAGAGATCAAAAGGATAAAGACCTGACCTATGTCTACAATTCTGAACAAGTGGCTGCTATTAGTGATTTAATCAACAATATCATCCAAGAACTTTCAGGCAATAGGGATGCCCTTTACCAAATCATGCAAATTGGAACTGTTGACCAATATACCTATCGTCATAGTGTAGATGTGGCCATCCTTGCAATGTTGATAGGACGGGCCATGGGACTTGATGACAAAAAAATCAAGTGTTTAGGTTTTGGTGGTATTTTGCATGACATTGGAAAAGCCCATGTCAACCACGGTGTTCTGGTGAAAAACGGAGACCTTTTACCTGATGAGTGGGAAGAGATGAAAAAGCACCCGGTCTATGGTTACAATGTACTTAGGGATGTGATCTCATTACATGGCTCTATTAAGCAAATGGTACTTTACCATCACGAACGTCTAGACGGCTCTGGTTATCCAAACGGGTTGCAAGGAGATGAAATCAGCGAACTGGTCCGGATTATTTCCGTGTCTGATATTTTTAACGCACTTGGTTCAAACCGCCACTACCGAAAATCCATGACACCAGATAAAATCATGGATATTATTTATGCAGAAGCGGTGTACAAACTGGATAGACATGTAATTTCAGCCCTCCTTAAAGTAGTCCATCTTTATCCGGAAGGAACCCAAGTTCGCCTAAGCGATGGTACCATTGGCATTGTGATAGAAAGCAGAAAACTGGCCCCCCTAAGGCCCTTGATTCGAAACATTGAAACTAACCATTTGATTGATTTAATGCAAGCACTGACCCTCATTATTGAAGAAGTCTTTTGAGATAGGGGGACGTGCACTGTCTCACTATTATATGGGGTGACAGGGTGCACGCCCCCCCAGTCGCTAAAAATGGCGAGCCAAGGTACCCCTGGCTCGCCATTGCTTCGTCTTCTGTCTTGTTTTTTACTTTATCAGGGGGATTAAATAGCCATAGCCTTCTGCTTCCATCTGACTCTCAGGTACAAATCTGACTGCTGCGCTATTAATACAAAATCTCAAACCACCTGCTTCTTTGGGGCCATCTTCAAAAACATGTCCAAGATGACCTTGACCAGTGCGCCCCCTTACCTCAGTACGAACCATATGAAACTTCTTATCTTCTACATAGTTTACCACTTCAGGTTCGATTGGTTTTGAAAAACTTGGCCAGCCACAGCCAGAATTAAACTTATCCTTTCCACTAAATAGCGGTTCTCCAGTTGTTACATCAACATAGATACCTGGCCGAAAGTTGTCCCAGTACTCGTTTGTAAATGGCCGCTCTGTATCATTTAACTGTGTTACCCGGTATTGAATATCTGTTAATTTAGCCTTTAATTCTGCATTCCCAGGCTTAGTGTATATAGCTTCAATGGATTTAACTTCGTTCATGATATCTGCTACCTCCTCTACTTAAACCTACTTGATCTGATCTTTCTTATATCATCTTATTATACCACAACTCAAGTTTAAATGATAATGATTATCGTTGCAACCGTTACGAATTCTCATCAAGTCACCTAGAAATTTTAATGTTCCGTCATGTACATAAAATATGATTGTAACTTTTGCTAAAATTCTATATACTCTTCTAGTTGGCACAACACAAAGCTTAATACATAAGTATTTCACTTCACTACTAGGAGATTATTCATGAATCCATCAGCATTAAAAAAGCAACTGAAGATAGTAAGAAACATTGGTACTGTCATTATCCAACTTGGTATCGCAACCGGAATTGCCTATTTCTTTAGGTATAGTGGATTTAATGACGCAAATATAATCCTGATTTATATTCTATCGGTTTTAATTGTGTCCTACCTCATTGAAGGTTATACCACAAGTATTATTGCTTCCCTGGCAAGCGTACTGACCTATGGTTTCTTCTTTACAGAACCCTATTACTCATTTATGGTTTATAAAGCAGAACACCTTTTTACATTGATGTTTATGCTGCTATCTGCAGTTATTACAAGTACCTTGACCTTTAAGGTCCAGCATAGTGCAAAGCTTTCTAGGCAAAGAGAAAGACGTGCCTACTTGCTCTATTTAATAGCTGAACGCTTAATTCGAGCAAAACATATTCAAGATATTGCAAATGTCATTGGCGAAGAGTGTTCAAAAATTCTTAAAACAGATATTATTATTTCTCTAGGTGTCCCACAGGACAACGTCAGTAATTTTATGTTTTATAATAAGGGCAAAAAAGTCGAAGGGGAAACCACGATTGCCTCGCATCAAGTCTCATCAATGCAAAATGTTTACAAAAGAAGAATTGCGGAAGTCGTCGAGAAAAAATTCTACGATGATGTCACTACTTTTTACGTTCCAATTATCGGTAACGACGTAACATATGGCGTCCTTGGCTTTAGGCTCTATAGAAATGATGTCATCGGAGAAGAGCAAACAGAACTTGCTATTGCCATTGCTGCTCAAATGACAATGGCCTATGAACGCGAAAGGTATCTTGAGGAAAAACTTGCAGCATCCCTTATTGCAGAAAGCGAGCATATAAAAGGAAAAGCCCTTGGATCCATTTCTGATGATTTAAGAATCCCATTGACTTCTATCTTAAAAACTACTGAACAATTGATTGAGGCTGGTGATGATCTCAATCAGCTCCAAAGAAACAATTTGCTAAAAGGTATTTATTGTGATGTCCAGTGGGTTTTTCACACCGTTGAAAATACCCATATCCTCATTCAGATGGATGATGGCCTCATCATTCTGGATAAGGCATCAGAAAACATAAAAAAACTGATGGATACAGTCTGTGTCCGCGTTAAAAAGCGAACCGTTAACCATAAGATTACTTGTAAAGTCCATGATCCTAATTTAACAGCATTCATCGACAGACACCGCATTAAACAAGTTTTGTACAACCTAATTGACAATGCTGTCAAATATACGCCTGCAGGTTCGCAAATTGCCATATCAGCGATTGAGCAAAACAATATGGTTACCATTACTGTTTCAGATAATGGGTTGGGTATTTCCGAAGAAGCTTTGCAAAAATTAACTGCTCGTTCTTTTATACCATCTCAACACCAAAATCAAAACTCCCCTGCCGTAGGACTTGGTCTGGTTGTTTCTCAAGCTATTGTTATGTCTCATGGGGGTAATTTTTCAGTTAGCCTAAATCCCCAAGGTGGCACTCAGATTACCTTTTCAATTCCCCTTACTACAATTTAAAACACACAAAAAATAAAAAAAGGGCTATTGCAAATCTAATATTTAGATGAGCAATAGTCCTTTTTTAGTTGGTTAACTCAATGCGATTCCGACCATTGGCTTTTGCTAAGTAAAGTGCAATATCTGCACGATTGAATGTTTCTTCAACCTGATCCAGTACATAGTCTGCCAAACCTATGGAGACAGTAACACCAAAGGCATTGGGGTGAGTTGCTAATGTCGTCTGAAATGCTTGACACAAAATATTGACATCTTGCAGCGTTCTATTTTCAAAAATAGCTGCAAACTCTTCTCCACCATATCGAGCACAGATGGCCCCTTCAAAATGATTTACCATCAATTCAGAAATAATCACTAGCAATTGATCCCCCTGAACGTGACCATATGTATCATTGATTGCTTTAAAATGGTCAATATCAAGCATCATAACCACCCCTGGAACTGAGATGTTTTCAAAACAAGTGATTAGATGCCTCCGATTAGATAATTGAGTCAAAGAATCAATTGAAGCCAGATGCATCAATTGTTGCTTGACTAAAACAGTTTCACTTTCATCATTAAAAACTAAGATAAGACCATGGCGCTTGGCTATTTCTAAAACACGAATATGGTAGAAATGCTCCCCAATTTGCATATGCTGCGATTCTGGTCCGTTGATGATATCAACGAGTACTGATATTTCATCAATTTGTCGACCAACAGCCAGACTCTTAATTGGAAATTCACTGGACTTTGCTGACATATTTAAAGAGATTATAAAACCATCATGGTCTACTACGATGACAGATTCATCTATGGCATCCATCACCATTTCATGGGTGATTTCACTTAGAAACAAAATATCATATCTTTGAATGCCACCAAAAACAAACAGACTTAAACACAAAAACGAGAATGGTGATAAATCAATATATGAAAATCCAATGTCAAAAAAATAATAGGTTGAGCTAACAAGAGGTATACAAAATCCGATTATTTGAAGAATCAACCTGCGCTTGCTTGCACCCATTGCCCCTTTCAGACGTGAAAGCAAGGTGGCAATACTATAAATAAAAGATGCATAGTCTAAAATCACTTGAAAATAGTATATTGGACCTTTAACAAACCCCATAACTGGGAAGCCATTAGAATAATCTACAAATGTATGTGTATAATATAGATGGTGATGGTCATTGGTCGCAACCATCATATAAACAGCCAAATTCAAGATTGCCAAAAGCAGAACCAAAAGCTTTTTACTGATATGTTTTTCTTTTGATTGTTTATGAATAAAATTAACAATCAAAACGGGATAAAATGCTGCTGCCAGATATTCAATACGAACAAAAAATAGCATCTGATTTAAGGTTTCTGACTGGATTTCAAATGCATATGCTAGGGTGTGAACCATCATTGCAGCTACTAAATAGGAAAAAGCTTGAGCACCAGCAACATGCTTATTTTTATTGGCATAGTAAGTTAGTCCCGCTAAAATCACACCAGCAATTAGCAAGAGACTCGAAATAATTTGATTCACAATTGCCTCCCGGCCTATCTTCTAAATTCTTAAACAAAACGACATTGATTTTATTATAACTTATTTTTTCAGCTTTTGCTTTTGTTTTTGTTTTAAGAACAATCCTGCTAAATCAAAAAATCAGTCCTAGTCAAATTGCTAGGACTGTTGCTACCAGTAAAACATTTTTTCTATTTTTCTTAAATAGCCAAAAGGCATCTCCTAATTCTCTCATTTAACTTACTCTTCTATTAAAAATCCTTGGTTAATTAAATCCTGACAAAGATTGCGAACCCCTTCAAGACATTCTGAAGTTTCAACCTTAATGAGACTTTGCACCGTGTCAACGACATCCTCTAAAGTACTTGGTACTTTAAGGGCATCCCATATAATAATCCCCATGGGATCTAAGGTATAATAATGGCCCCGCTTTTGATGGTGCAATCCCATTTCATCACTTAAATTGATGTGTGTAATGATGGGATTTTGGTAAAAACGAACACTTTCGCTGTATTTATTACTTGAACCCACAGAAAGGAGCTTTTCTTTAGATGGTCTTTGTTTTTTTCCATGTTCTATGGAATCTGGCATGATAGGCTCCTTTGTAAAATTTCAGTAAGATGATAGATGCTGTCTAAACATTGCTTTAGAGAGCTTCGTTTAGAATCAGTATACACAACCATAGCCGTTTAATCATGAAAACTTGATGAATTCATAAAATTTCGCCCTGTTTTTATAAAAAAGTTCGACCAGTGAAAAGTTCCTATCCAAATGCATAAATATTTTTCGAAGGGGTATAATTTCAAAATGAAATAGTCTTTTTGCAGATAATATAATCAGATGCTTGTTAAGCCTACAGGAGAAAACTATGCGCTATCTACCACTGGAGTTCGTCACCATAAATCAAGTGTTAGCACAACCCATCTACGACAAAAAATTTGTTGAGCAACTTTTTGATGATGGACACCTGAACGGCACGCGCATAGAGGCACTTAAAAGGTTGGGTTATTATTCCGTCTATGTGAAAGAAGAAGATAAGCCAGACATCAAGAACTCCATTCACCACGATACACTAAGCGCACTCTATACTGAGTGTTCAGAACTGTTCCTTCTTTTACAGGGCTTTACCCAATCAATGAAGAGAAATACCAAATTAAATTTTTCGATTGATCAGACAAAACGGTTGAATGCCAGTATTTTGTCATTGGAACCCATAGTCGATCAAGTGATTCTAGTATTATTAAAAGATTCTTCACCACTGATTCACATGTACGAAAGCAAATCAATTTTTCTCTATCCAGTACAACATGCCGTCCAAACCGCTGTATTTGCTGTCAAAATTGGACTTAAGCGGAATCTAAACATGCAAGCGCTTCGAAATCTATTTATGGGAGCTCTATTAAATGACGTAGGTTACCTATTGATAAAAGAATTTGATCCTTTTAAAATTGGCCGTATTTATGGCGATCAAAAGGAAGATTTAAACTCCCATGTTAGATATACTTATGATTTGATCTCACAATGTGAGACCGTCAATAATACAACCCGAACCATCTGTATGCAACACCACGAAAAAGAGGATGGTACTGGCTATCCTAGTGGCCTTACTAGTGAAAAGATTAATCCACTTTCAAAAGTCCTTAGTGCTTGCATCGCTTTTGATGCATTAATATCCGATAGACCCTACAGACCAGCTTATCCCATTCATAAAGCACTAAAAATTATGACTGATATGGTGGGTTCGTCCTTTGACAGTTTAGTGATAGAACAACTTAGATTAACCGTTGCCCCTTTTCCATTAGGTACAATTATTACTTATAACAAAGAAGTTGGATGTGTTATCGCATATGAGGATAAGACAAATATGCCAATCATTGAATTTGCTAATGGTTCAAAGATTTCATATAACTCCATGGGGGATTATGTCGTGGGGCTTAAGTTCAAACTTTCAACGTAGCGTTCACCATTTTGGGTGAACGCTTTTTCTTTTTTTAGTCTCTTTTCACTCAGTTTTTTTTCTGGGTTAGCTCTAGTATTGCAGATTTATTATGACTATTTATTAAGATAAACAAGCCGCTTATCCCAATAATTACGCCATAAAGCAAAGGCCCCCTTACAAAATTGGATAGGGGTGTGGCACCAGAGAATTCCCTGAAATAGAAAATAATCAGTCGTCCAACTGAAAAGGACAGACAAAAGAAAGCTAAAATCACACCATCTTTATTCAACCATGATTTAGGTAATTGTCTATTTCTTAAGTAGCTCAAATAAAAGGTCAAACAAACTGCAAAAAAAGCGGCTCCTACTTCATAAAGCTGCGTTGGATGTCTTAAGGACTGGGTCGTATCTTTGAATAACCCAAGCAAAGAGCTACCACCTAAAGTTCTAGCAAAAAAGTTTTGTTCAGCCCGCTCAAAATGCATAGCCCAAGGTACAGATGTGACCACTCCATAACAGCAACCATTAAAAAAACAACCTAATTTTGAGAGCATAATCGCAATACCCAAATGTGGTACCAGTTGGTCGGCTATACCAAGGCGTCTTAATTGCATATACTTTCCGATGATGAACCAAATCATTAATGCCATTATCAGTCCACCATAAAGAGAAAAATTGACCAGCTTCAGTGCCCATAACCTTGATGGTACAGCCATGATTCTAGCAGGGTATAAAGCAGCGTACAAAAGCCTAGAGCCTATAAAAAACGACAAAACAACAAGCACATCCACTAAAAAGATGTGCTTGTAACTTAACTGACATCGTTTGAGTATGACAGTAGATATGACTGTCATATAAATAGCTGCTAGCCAGTTCCAAAAAACATAGGCACTCACAATCATTATTGGCCCTTAGTTGCTTTCCAAGTACCTGAGATCATAACATCAGAACCTGTAAAATCCTTATACTCAACATTGCTTGATGTCATTTTGAACGTTCCTTGAAGCAACCCATCTTTAAGAATTTCACCTTCAAATAGAGTCATTAGAGTTTCATTTTCTTGAACTTGGGAATTAGACATGGTCAATTTTCCAGGTTCATGGGTTAGTTCATACGCCTCATCCGTGGCCTCTTCGCATTCGTAATCTGGAAACGCAGTTGCAAAATCGACTTTAGCAGTGGCTGTCATCACATTATCAGCGCCTTTAGTGATGATAATGGTCAGTGGCACCTCTTTACCAATGGTGGCTTTTCCTTTTGCAAGGGCTTCTTCAAACTGTTTACGGGTTTCTGCATCATTTAAATCAATCTCTTCGCAGGCCTCTTTATTCTCACCTGTAACTTCCGGGATAGAGCTTGGATCATCAAGGGCTTTTTGCATATAAGTCATCAGGGGTGAGTCTTGTATAATAAAAACCCCCGTGTAGGTGCCAGCTTCAAGTTCTATCTTTGGCGCTAAAATATTCAGTGGCGAGCCCCCACCACTATCACTGCATCCAGTTAAGGTTAGTACCAATAATAGCAATACCAACCCCACTGAAAGATAACGCCTGTTCGTTCCCAATTTTCTTATTTCATTTTCAACAGTTTGTTTTCCCATGACCCTTCTCCCTTCATTTTACCCTTAACTTCCTATGTAAGAAATGACTACTATCTCACCTCATACCCAGTTTTCAAATTCTAAAGCTACTTTTCATAGACATAAGCTACTTTTCATATTCTAAAGCTACTTTTCAAATTTTATCTTGACAGAGAATGATTATCATCTTATACTGAACACAGTTCAATTAAAGAGGTGATACATGCCAAAAGTTATATTACAACCCAAAGAAACCATTTTGAAAGTCGCACGAGAAATTTTGGAGACCGAAGGCTATTCTGCCCTTAGTATCCGATCCCTTGCCAATAAAAGTGGCGTTTCAGTCGGAACGATTTATAATTACTTTCAAGATAAAAACACACTTGACCATTATTTAATGAGTACATTTTGGCGTGATTTTGAGTTAGCAGTGGAAGCAATTTGCATGGATCAACAATTGGACTTCTTTACACAACTTGAAATGATTCATTATAAAATGGCCGACTTTATGCAGCTGTTTCAAAGTCTTTTCAGTACCGCCTTAGAAAGCCGGAACTACCAATATTCACAACAAGACAGGGAAGAAAAAAACGCCATGCAAATGCGAATTGCTCAATCCATTGAAAAAGCCCTATGTTTTAGCTACCCTAACCTTGATGTAGGATTAAGCCCCTCAGAAATTACCGCTTGGATCTTAAATAGCCTGATGATGGTTAGTCACTTAAGAAGTATGACTTACCAACAGCTGGTCAAAATCATTAAAACCGTTATACAATAGTTTGATTCTAAGAGATGTCATTGGCATCTTTTTTATGAACTTTAACTGAACAGTGTTCACTTTAGGAGGAAACAATGACAACTGCTTTAAAAAAACCAATTAGTACCGCCATGATTCTAACCATCTTCTTACTGGGCATATTTATGGGAGCACTAGACAGTGGTATCGTGTCACCTGCACGGGAAATTATTCAAAACAGCTTTGGGGTGGACGCTGGGTATGGCACCTGGATGATCACCATCTACACCCTGTTTTATGCAGTCAGTATGCCCATCGTCAGTAAGTTTTCTGATCGATTTGGCTTTAAACCAGTCTATATCATCAGTATCTCACTATTTGGTATCGGCTCATTTTTAGTTGGCATGTCAAACTTCTTTGGGACATTCGAATTTTTCTTAGTAGCCCGTGTCATTCAAGCCATTGGCGCTGGCGGCATCATCCCTATTGCCAATTCGGCAATCAGTCAAAGTTATCCTGAAGAAAAGCGTGGATTTGCCCTAGCCATGATTGGTGGGATGTACGGTATCGGCACCATCCTTGGCCCAACAGTAGGCAGTGGTATTTTACAATTTGTCGGCGTAGAATTTTGGGGCTGGTTATTCTTAATCAACGTGCCAATCAGCATCCTTATTGTCTATCTCTCTAAAAACTTAGTCAGCGTTAAACAAACACAGCTTCCAAATGGCAAACCAGCCAGTATGGATGCCCTGGGCGCCCTGATTTTAACAGGTGTCATTGCAAGTTTAATGTACGCCCTCACAAAATTAGATTTATTTGATATTGCCAATAGCATTCAAAAGACAAGTGTATGGCCATTTTTACTGATTTTCTTAGCCCTTCTACCAATCCTCATTCTAGTGGAACGTAAGGCCAAAGACCCCATTCTCAACCTCAAGTACTTCATCAATCCACAAATACTAAAAACCATGATTATCGGTTTCTTTGTGGGCGTTGGCATGATGGGTATGGTCTTTGTTCCTCAATTTGGAGAGAATGTTCTTAAGCTTAAAGCCGGAACCGGTGGCTATCTGATTACCCTACTGGCTATCTTTTCAGGAGTAGCTGCGCCAATCAGCGGTAAAATCATCGATCGATACGGTGCAAAAGTGACCCTACTCATTGGATTTGCTTTTACAATTTTCGGTACTATTTGGATGGCGCTCGTTGTGACTCAGCAGCTTTCCTTTATAACTTTGATGGTTGGTCTGGCTCTTATGGGTCTGGGGGTCGGCTTCTCAATGGGAGCACCGCTCAATTACTTGATTCTTAACGCCGTCCCTAAAGAGGAAAGCACAACGGCCCTTGCCACCCTATCTGTGGTTCGATCAGTTGGCGTTACCCTCTCACCAAGTCTTATGATTGGTTTTATCGTAGCAGCTGCCAAAAGTTTGCAAGATAACTTAATGACTGTTGTCACCACAATCTTTGAACCCATCATGCCAAAGGGCATGAGCTTAAATAGTATGATGAGTTCATCAGCAGGTGCTGATCCATCGGCTATAAATCCTTTCGAAGCCTTAAAATCAGCTGATGTCACCACCATAACAGATGCTCTCAATGGTGCAATTGCAACAAATTTACCTTCACAAGTAAAACCTATCATTGAGGATGCATTGATTAAAAGTAGCGATCTGATACAGACCACCTTTCAAAGTACTTTGAATGATGGGTATAAATTAATGTTCATTGCTTCAGCAGTGATTGCCATGATTGGCTTTGGGGTAACACTCCTACTAAAAGAAACCAAAATCCAAACTAAAGGAGCTCAAAATGAACCAAATAACCTTCCAGAAAGCACTACAGCAGTTTGATAAAGAAGCCTGCACTGAGATGGTAATCACAGCCTTAGAGACTCAAGCAATTGATATTGTGAGCCTATACGCAGATATCATCGTGCCGTCTCTCAATGGCATTGCCACTGATTCACAGCCCCAACAGATTCCAATCTGGGCCGAACACGTTCAAAGCGCCATCGTCCGAGGTGTCATGGAAATAGCTTACCCTTACCTATTAAAAGAATCAAAAAATGTTCAAACTAGCGGGAATGTTCCAAACCATAAACCAAAGGCGGTCATCTTTTGTCTGACAGAAGAGTATCATGAAATTGGAGCACGGATGACAACAGACTACTTGACACTTTTAGGATTTGAAACGATTTTCATCGGTGCAAATACACCTATCAACGAAGCCCTAGACGCCATACAAATTCTTAACCCACGGTTAGTATGCATCAGCGTCACTAATTACTACCACCTTTCAAGACTTCAACATTTCCTTGCAGATGTTTCAGAACTTAAACTTCAAAAGCAGTTTATAACGGCTGTCGGCGGTTATGCCATTGACCATACGCCAGATGCCAAAAGCGCCATCAAAGCAGATTACTTTATCACTGGCTATGAAGACCTAAAAGCTTTAAAGGAGGCCATCTTATGAGGCTTAGTTTACACATTGCCCTCAGGTTTTTGACCTCCAGTAAGGGCCAAACATTTATGATTGCCATCGGTATTGCCGTAGGTATCTCGGTTCAAATATTTATAGGTTCTTTAATTCAAGGACTCCAAATTAGCTTGATTGATGCAACAATTGGCAAAGCATCTCATATTACAATTCTGCCAACAGAAAAAAATACCCCCATTGAAGATACCAGTGCTATTGAAACATGGCTATCCGATAATTTCACTGAAATCACGGCTATTTCTCCAACCATCACCAAAGGGGCTTTTATAGATTTAGAGGACACCACTGAACAAATTGTATTTCGTGGTTTTGATATGTCAAAGTCAAATGCCATTTACAAATGGTCAGAATCACTGGTGGAAGGTCAGGTCACCCTACAGGATGACCAAGTGTTAATCGGTATGGATCTCGCAAAAGAGAATGATATTGCAATCGGGGATACCCTAGAAATGATTATCCCAGGCAGCCAAAGCAAAGAACCAGTCCCTGTGACAGTGATTGGCATCTTAGATTTTAAAGTGGCACAGCTTAATAAAACCTGGGTCATTGGCAATCTAAGTGATGCTAAGGTTTACTTCGAATTCAGCGATGATGGTAGTACAGCCATTGAAACTCAAATTTCAGAAGCTTTTGATGCGGATACCATCGCCACAACAATGTCTGATCAAAATGACATCGAAACAATTCAATTTGATAATTGGAAGGCTCAAAATGCACAGTTACTCAGTGGTCTAAGCGGTCAAAGTTCTTCTAGTTATATCATTCAAGTCTTTGTCGTCATTTCAGTGGTACTGGGCATTGCCAGTGTTCTTGCCATCACTGTGCTTCAAAAGTCAAGGCAACTGGGTATTTTGAAGGCCATGGGTATCAACGACCGCTCGGCAAGTCTTGTCTTTCTCTTTCAGGGCATGATTCTTGGTATATTAGGCGGTATCTTAGGCATTCTCTTTGGTCTTGGTCTTCTTTGGTCCTTTACACAGTTTGCTCTAAAACCTGATGGTACCCCTGTTGTACCAATTTTCATCAATCTACAATTTATTGGCTTATCGGGATTGATTGCTGTGATTGCATCCACACTAGCATCCGTGGTGCCTGCTCTTAAGTCACGGAAACTATCCGTAATCGAGGTGATTAAAAATGGCTAACATAATCGAACTAACAGGCGTCGAGAAAATTTACGGCACCCAAATTCAAACAAAAGTACTCCACGATATTCACTTAAACATTCAGGCTGAGTCCTTCAATGGCATCATCGGACAATCCGGTAGCGGTAAAAGCACCTTGCTCAATTTGATTGGCACATTGGATGTTCCTACAAAGGGTCATGTGACCATCGCTGGCCATAGAACAGATACGATGAAAAAAGAGGCTCTCGCAAAACTGAGAAATGAGACCATCGGCTTTATTTTTCAATTTCATTATCTTTTACCTGAATTCACGGCATTTGAAAATGTCTTAATGCCCCACTACATCAAATCTGGCAAAGTTGATAAGCGCCTTGAAAATCGTGCCCACGAACTCATGGATTTAGTAGGACTCTCAAATGTTAAGAAGAACTTGGCAGGCAACATGTCAGGTGGTCAGCAACAGCGTACAGCTATTGCAAGGGCCTTAATCAACAATCCAAAAATCATTTTAGCCGATGAACCAACAGGGAACCTTGATTCCGATAGTACTGAACTGGTTTATGAACTACTTAGAAAAATCAACCAAGAATTCAAAACCACATTTGTGGTGATAACACATGATCGCAGGATTGCTGAAAAAACCGACCGTATTATTGAAATCAAAGACGGTCGAATTTTCACAGATTTCAAGCGAAATAACCAATAAACACAAAAATGAGCTGGTAAATTACCAGCTCATTTTTTGTGTCTATTGGTTTCATCTAATATTTTGCAGCATTTTCTTAAATGTTTTCTTAAATACTATTTAAATAGTGAATTTAGAAACGATTTCGATTAACTGTTTTGCACTTGTTTCAATACGAATTGATGACTCGGCAACTTCGGATGATTGCTCGGAGAGCAACATGTTTTTTTCTGCAATATGGGATGTCCCCTCTGCTGATTCATTAGTGGCCAACGAAATTTCGTGAATGGCATTACTAATGGCTGTCACTGAGGACAAGAGCTCTTCTGAGGTTCTTGTCAAACTTGAAGATATTTCATGGAAGCGCATGGCATCGTTTTCGTATGCGGTGCTTGTATCCACCATAATATCATAGTCTGCTATGACTTTTTCTTCGATAAAATCAATCACGTCTTTGGCATTGCCCACTAGATTATTGACCACGTTGACAATTGAGACAGATACCTGCTGAATTTGTGTCACTGAGTTCTTAGATTGCTCAGCTAGTTTTCTTATTTCTTCAGCAACTACTGCAAAGCCTCTACCTGCATCCCCTGCTCTTGCCGCTTCAATAGCTGCATTAAGTGCCAGTAAGTTAGTTTGATCAGAAATCTGCAAGATTGCATTTGTCAGTAGGTCTATCTTATGAACATCCTGAGTCTGGGTAATGGCTTGATCTAATTGCTCACGGGTATTTTGGTACATAGTGACAGCATCTTCTTTAGAGGCAATGGCATTTTGATGAAGTACTTTGGCACGGGCGTTGATTTCATCTGCTGCACTGCTTCCCTCTTGGGCTTGCTCGGAAACTTGCTGTACAGCATTCTCTATCTCCCGAGTAGTCGCGTTGATTTCCTGACTAGACGCTGCCGATTGTTCCATGCTGGCAGATAACTCCTGAGTCGCAGCAGAGGCATCTTGCACATTCTCATTTAAAAGGTAGACACTTTTATTCACGGATTCAGATGTTTTTTCAATTTCAGAAGACTCAAATACAACCTGTTCAACAATGGCGCTAAGGTTTTCTAAGAACAGATTCACTGAATGGGCCATTTGTGCCAGTTCATCACCCGATTTTGTATCAAACCGTTGGGTTAAGTCTCCACCTTTTGTGGCGAGATCTTGAAGGCCTCTTGTCAATTTTTTTACTGGCTTAAGAATTAAACCTGCAATGACAAGACCGAGAATCACTGCCAATGAAGCCCCTAAAACCACAGCACCGATTACGAATAAAAGGGCCTGCTCACTGGATGCGGTGGCTTCTTTAGTGCTCTTCAGCGCCAAATCAGAATTGGCTTTCACTAATTTCTGAAGGGCAACCTCCGCTTCAGAGAATGATAATTTATTCAAAACCATAGCTTGTTGGACAAGCATGGTATAGTCCATATCCGATCGACTTTCAGTGTACTGGGCATGTAAAGTCAAAAATGACCCATGATCCAATAACCACTTATCCCACTTAGGCAAAAATGCTTGCCAAAGTTTGGTTTCTTCAGGTGTTTTCTTGATTTTATCATAAGCTAGTTTAGCAGCTTTTGCATTTTCTAAAGCTTTATTTGACCGGGACTCTGCTTCTTCCCTCATAGGTCTAGACATACCTGGTACCATAAATGCTTTCTCTACGCCATCCACAATTGACTGTGATTCGCTGATGACCATAAGGACTTCTACACTTGGAAGACGAGTGCCCCCAATTTCAAGTAAACTTGCCTTAAGTCCTGATACTGCTAGAAGACCAATCACACCAACACCGACTGTTATGAATGCCACTAGTAAAAAACCACCCAAAATTTTCTGCATCAATCCAAGTTGCTTTTTCATGCTGTCTCCTTTACTTATATAAAAAATCATTTTGCCCCCATAAATTACTACGGTTTTGTGGCAAGCGTTTTCTTCACACTTATAATAGTATACTTGATTATGCATTCAAATTTTATTAATTAAAATTAACATCAAGTTCACAATACTTAATATGTGAAACCCCTATAACTTAATGTGAAAAACCGTCAAGAGGTCATTGCCTATTTACACACATCATATAATTTGGTAATCTGAGGGTATGGTATTCTATATTTGAGGCTCTTACTTTAGGAGCAAGAAAGTAGGTTATGATGTTAGAAGAAAAACAAAAGCGACAGTATCTAATGATTGCCACGGGAATTCTTGTTGGCATATTGGCAGTGGCTTCAGTATTCTACTTAATGACGACAAAACAGTCAAAAGATACAGTTAGCGAGACTAGATTGCCCCCATTTGAAATCATGACCCTTGAACCAAGTTCCATGGATCAAGGACTGATTCCATCCAACCCAGTTTTCACACTAGAAACTGAAAAGGATACCAGTGAACAGGCCATTCAAGACAATCTAATGGTCTCTCCAAAGATAGCATACTCAGTGAAAGCTATTTCTAAGACAAAATTTGAACTAACCCCCACTGAGCCCCTTGAAAAAGGGACCATGGTTTCTTTTAAATACAGGAATAAATCTCGAGTGGCGGGCTGGGCCTTTCAGGTCAGCGATACCCTTCAGATTAAAAGTACCTATCCTGCCATGTCAGCAGATAGGGTCCCCACCAATTCGGGGTTGGAATTCACCTTTAATCAGACCATCGACACAGGTATCATACCCTTTATTGTCATCACCCCGGAAATTCCATTTAAAGCCACCATCGAAAAGGACAAGCTGATCCTGATTCCCGATGGTGTAGAATTTGAAGAAGACAGTCATTACAGTGTTGCTATTAAATCAGATTACATCAATGGTCTTGGCAAAGGTCTATTAAAGGATTTTGAACTTAAGTTCTCCACCACCGGTCAAAATGCCACGGAATTTTACCCTGAGTTTAAAATGCTCTTGCTAAAAAACAATGAGCCTATCCTTCTTCCCTTAGGCTACGGTGACAGTGCTAGTTTTGAAACGAATCTATACCAAATTAGTAGCGCTTCAGACTATATAGATTTTTCAAACCAGTACATTACCGATTCAAAGCGTTACAAATACCCTTCTAAAAAAGTCCCTGTGGACAAGATGACTGCGCTCTTATCTGAGTCCGTTCCCAGTTACGCCAAAGGTGGCAACCAATTCGCAGTCTTACCAGACCTAAAAAAAGGTTATTACTGTGCAATCATCACCAATCGCTTCACTGTCTCCACCATTTATTTTCAAGTCTCCGATTACGATGTTTACTTTGAAGCCTCTAAGGGTCTTTCTCCTGAAACCGCCAATGATTACACCCTGGTGTGGGTGATTGACAGTTTAACGGGGGACCCCGTTGATAATGCCCTGACAAAGATCAACGGGGTAGCCAGCGTGACCACCGGAACCGATGGGACCGCTAAAATTCCAGCCATATCCGTTGATAATAATATACAAATAGAAACAAAAGATGACACCATTGTCCTGCCCTCTGACTTTGGAAGTGTCTCGATTTCAGATTGGTATGACAGCTATTTTGGCAATGAAGCTGCAAAAGATTTAATCAAACCCGCGGACTTAATGACTGAAGCTGACCGATATCAGCAGTTTTTTTACACGGACCGCAGTGTTTATCAGTCCAACGATATGGTGGCCTTCTTTGGTGTTTTAAAATACAAGGATCTCAGAAACGTTGGTGAAGTGACGGTGACCCTTTATAATTCAGAAGATGAGGTAGCTATCACCCAAACCCTTAAGGCCACTGACATTGGCACTTACCAAGGTGAATTTTCACTTAAAGGCCTGGATTCCCAGTATTATTATTTGCAGATTCGTCATCAAAATAAGGTGATTGCCAATGATTATGTGAGTATTATGGATTACGTTAAGCCCGAGTTTTCCATTCAAACAACTGCAAATAAAGAGGTATTGGCCCCTGGTGAAAAGTTTATTCTAAAAGGAATTGCCAGTAATTTTGATGAAACCCCAGTTAGCGGAATGCCACTTTCTCTTAGGGGCTATAAATCCTACAACTCAGAAGACCCAACTCTTTGGCCTTTAGTCACTGATGTCACAGGACAATTCCAGCAGGTCATTGCCCCGAATTACAGCTATAAGGATTCAAAACCCTTTGATTACGCCATTGACACCCGAAACACAGAGGCCGAAAACACAGATGTTGCTGCCACAGTAAGGGTGCAACAATTTCCATCCGAAGTGATTCTTGATGCAAAGCTAACTGATAATCATGGCAATAAGCCTAATACAATAGCCCTTGCCATCACCACCAAGGCCCTGAAACTCCCACTTACAAGGGTCAGTCCAGAAGATCTTGCCAGTTATAGTGGGGCCCCTGTGGATTATCCTATTGCCGTTGAAATCAAGGAAACCTACTACAATCAAGTTGATCTTGGCAGTGAGTATAATCCCATTCTTAAAATCAATGAAAAGAAGATTCGATACGACTATGTGGAAAACACCCTAGAAACCTTTAATGCGCAAACGATTAAGGGTATTTTTGAATACGCATTTAACAGCCAAGAAGGCCACAACTACCAAGTGATTGCTAGATTAATCGACACCCCAAACCACACCATTTTTGCTGAGGCCTATAATTACACCACAAACACCTATGATGAGACACTAGAACCAACCCCCACCTTTTCTCCTGAAACACGGGTGAAACTAGGTGAAAACTATGAGATTCCTCTAAATTTACCGGAGGTCTTGGCCATAAGCGACAACTTTTCTAAGGGCAAAACCCTATTTATTACCTATCAAGACTTCTATCAAAATCACAAGGTTGTCGCCAATGGTGAAAAAGGCACCATGCCAACCTTCAAAGGCACCTTCAAAGATGCCGATATCCCAAATCTTGTCCTCAAAGGGATTTATCATGACGGTTCAAAATTTTATGTGGGGTATAGCCCACCACAAACCTATATTGCCCTTGATCAAAAGGAAAAGCATCTAGACACCACCATTGAAACAGACAAAGAGCGTTACCGACCAGGTGAAACCGTCACTGTCAAGCTAAAAACCACTTTGAACGGGAACCCCATCGCCTCAGAAACCCTCTTAAATGTGGTGGATGAAGCCTACTATGCCCTTTATCCCGAAGAAATTGATGCTTATCAGGTTTTTAATAGCCTCCGCTACGAAACGGGGATCTATACTTTTTACCATACGAATTATCACAATTATGAAGCCATGGCAGAAATGGGAGAAGGTGACGGTAATGAGGCTTATCTGAGAAAAGATTTTAAAGATAATGCGGCTTTTACGGTGATTAAAACCAACGAAAATGGCATGGGAGAATATAGCTTTAAATTACCGGATAACATTACTTCTTGGCGCTTAACCACCCATGGGGTCAGCGGTCAGCACGATTTAGGGACCACGCGCATCAAACGAATTGTCACCTTACCGTTTTATGCGAAGGTGCTCATGGGCAAAGTTTATATCGCAGGGGAAGCCCCTATGGTCTTACTGAGGGCTGGCGGCAGTGACATGGAGACAGGGGAACCTGTTCAATATCAAGTGACCGTCACAGCCCCAGATGGCACGGCCACTGTACTAGAGGCCCAGGGGCTGCCTAAGACTTTTGCGGCAATCAGTTTAGAGCCCCTAAAAATTGGCCAGTACACCCTGAAAATCCAGGGACAACAGGGGGATTTCAAGGATGCCCTAGAGCAAAAGTTTGACGTGGTTGATTCCAAGGTGGCCTTCCCTGCCATTCACAAAACTACTTTCACTGGCCAGGGGGAAGGCCCTGGGGCTTTTAAGCCTTCATACCCCGATGGGAAGTACACCGTAAGCATTTGGCACAAGGCAGCTGTCGCCCACCAAAAGGCTCTGTGGGCGCTGATGGGCGGCGACATGGCAAGACTTGAATACGTGGTCGCCCAGCAGGAAGCGCAGGGTCTACTGAATGCGGGGGACCCTGCGGAGCTGCCCCCTATGCAACTGGACTTGCTTGAAGACTTTTCAAAAGATGGGGGACTTGCTCCCCTCTTAAATGCCCAAAGCGACCTCCGTATCACCGTGGATACCGTGGCACTGGATACTGGGTATCTTGACCCTCAGGCAGCCACGAGCTACTTTTATTACATGCTAAGCGGCAGTGACCTGAGCCTAGCCAACAAATTAACCGCCTATTGGGGTTTAGCTTGCTATCAAGAACCTATTCTATATGATCTCCAAAAGATGGATACAAAGGACTTTAAAGAAGAAGAATGGATTCTACTGGCCAATGTCTATGCTCAAATCGGTGCCTTGCAGCAGGCCTATGAGATTTATGAAAAATACCCCCTACCTGCTTCTGGGGCTATTAAAACCCTTGAAGACTTACCGCTACCACTAAAACACTATTTTGATCTAGCGGCCTTAGGGTCGGTTCTAGGGGCGGATACGTCGGAGAAATGGTATGAATTCGCCACTGCTTTTTTACCTAAAAAGCATGTGTATCAGTTGCAACAACTCAGATATCTAAAAAGTGCCGGCCAGAGATTAGCGCCTGTGACCTTCACATATCTTCTAGACGGTAAGTCTTATGACTTTTCACTGGACACCTTCACGCCTAAACGGATTTTTGTCCCTAAGGGTCAAGTTTTTTCACTGGCAAACTTTAAGGGCGATTTTGTTGTGGAAGAAAGCGGCACTGGAACCCTGGGGACAGTTGCATATGATGATTCTGGAGACTATCTAATCAGGCGAGAAATCTCTGCCACTGAAATGGGACTCTCGGATCACGTCACTGTAAAAGTCACCGTTAATTGCAATACGAATCAGGCTTATGAAGTTTTAGAAACCATACCATCTGGCTTTTCAATTGTTGAACCCTTATGGGCCATCAATCAAAACACCCTCCATTTTTACAGGGGCACGGATCAAAATAAAGAAACCTTTACGTACACCTTAAAGGCAAAACAACAGGGCACATTTACATTTGAACCATCGGTTCTGATGGTGGAGAGAGAGCTATTTTTGAAAACTGAACCCCTTGTTTTAACGGTGATGGAATGAGGTTTTTAAAAGGCCCCTTCAGCAAAATTGCTTTTGTAGGTGGCGGGTTGTTGCTACTATTGTCACTTGTATTCATCAAAGTCATTCCTGGGGGCACTTCATGGCTAAGTTCACTAACACCCCCAGCTGCCATTGCTTCCATGGCTCCTAAGACTTCCATGGCTCCCCAAGCCCCTCAAGTAAAGCCGACACCGATTGAAGCAACTGATCAAATAATCTACCCAGAAAATGAGTACCAACAAATCTTGCGGTTTATAAATGATGATTCTGTCTCAGTGCCAGATTCTACTTCTGTGTCAGTGTCTTCTTCTGTGTCTACTTCTTCTTCTAAAACAGTGAATGACCCTCAAATTACTGACCAATCACCAGCCCATGCACTGTCAACCTTGGTGCCCCCATTATCCAACAACTCCATTGGGATCATCGTCCCCCATCATTTAATGGCTGCCCAAGCACTGGCACAAACCTACCACTGGTTATCTGACTACAATCCCGATGTGATTGTACTTTTAACACCAAACCATCAGCCAGTGATTACAGCCCCGTTGATCACCCGTACCCAAGATGTGATGGCAGGCAAAGAAATTTTCCACATGGACCCCTTGGTTAAAGACCTTGCAAATCAAGGGCTTGTCACCATTGATAATGCCAGTTTTCTTAAAGAACATGGATTTTATAATCATTTGCCATTTATCAGGGCAAATGGATGGCAAGCACCCATTGTTCCAGTGGCTATGGCCCGAAATGCTGGCCTTGACAGTTTAGTGGCATTAAGAACCGCTATCAACAGCCGTTATGCTGACCAGAAAGTCCTTTGGATTGCATCGATTGATTTTTCCCACTACCTGCCTGCTGCTGTGGCTGAATCCAAGGACCAAGAAACCCAGCAGTGGATAGAAAGCAGAGATTATAGTAGCGTTTTAGGGTCAACCAGTGATCATCTAGATGCCCCTGCAGTGCTTGTGATGTGGCTCATGCAATTCGAAAGCACTCATTTTATTTGGAAAAGCAATTCTGCACAGATCACCGGCGGAGGCCATCAAATTCCAGGAACCAGTTATTTAATTTATTACGGCTACTAAAAAAACGGTGGGCAATTGGCCCACCGCTTTTTTTGTGTTTTTCTGTTTATTTCCATTTTTGTTCTTTGTGTGTTGCTTTTCAGTTTTGTCCCTTTTTGCTTCGTTTTGATTTTCCCTTACCTTTTTATTTCTTCAATCCTGCCAATGCCTTTGCAAATGGATTATTTGGATCAACTGTATCGCTTGGCTCTTTATCAGCCTTGTCCTTTTGTTCCAAATAGGCCTTATAATCGTTTTTGCCACCCTTGCTGCCTTCTGCCTCTCGGCGCTTTTCAAAAGCACTTAGGCGCTCTCTATAACCGCAGCGACAGGTAAACATTTTGTCATCTCCAGCAGACACTAGGGTCATTTTCTTTTTACACTCTGGGCACCTTGCATTGGTTTCCCTAGCAGTGCTCTCCCGGTGACCACAGTTCCGATCAGGGCATACAAGAGATTTACCCGTTTTAGTTTGAACTGATAATAGCTTTTGCCCGCATTTTGGACAAGGTGTCGTTGAAACATTATCATGTTTAAAGGCAGTCGCAGACCCTTTAATCCCAGCCACAATTTCTTGGGTATAAAGACGCATCTCAGCTACAAAGTCAGAACCTTTCAATTGACCCTTAGCAATGCGATCCAACTTGATTTCCCACTGAGCTGTCAATCTTGGAGATTTAAGATCCTTAGGTGCCACCTCTAAAAGTTGTCGACCCTTGTTGGTCATATGAACCTGTTGCCCCTTTAACTCTAGTAAAAATCCACCAAAGAGCTTTTCCATAATATCAGCCCGGGTTGCAACGGTTCCAAGGCCACCGGTTTCACCGAGAATTTTCTTAAGGGCCTGTTGATTCCCACTGTTAGAATCCTGCTCATTCACCTCGTCCAAGGGGGGATTTTCCATAGCCCCTAGTAAGGTCCCTTCAGTATAATATGGTGGTGGTGCGGTTTGACCCTTAGTCTTTTTATAAACAATCGGGGTTAACACTTGACCCACCTTAAACTCAGGCAAACTATCCCCACCGGCACCTGACCCCGAACCATAAAGGGCCTTCCACCCTTGATCAAGGTTCCGCTTGCCCTTTGTGACAAATGATAATTTCCCCACCACAGCTCTCACAGATGTTTCTTCATATCGATGAACCGGCATTAAAGCTGCCATAAATCGCTTTGCAACCATGTCGTAAATCAGCCAGTCCTCCCGCTCCACACCCCTTGTGCGTAATGGTTCCTCTGTTGGAATAATCGCATGATGATCGCTTACTTTACTATTATCCACCACCGACTTCGTCACCTGATAGCCATCTTTTAATAGCTTTTGTGCAAATTCCCTATGGCTGTCATCCTTTAAAGCCATCAAACGATCTCGAAGCGTACCCACCATATCAGAAGTCAAGTATTTAGAATCCGTTCTCGGATACGTCAAAGCCTTATGCTGCTCATAAAGCCGCTGTACAATTGACAGTGTTTTTTTAGGTGAGAAGCCAAAACTCGCATGGGCTTCCTTTTGAAGTTCAGTCAGATCATATAGTAAGGGGGCCGCCAATTGTTTTGATTGTTTGGACACATCCGCCACCTTCAAACCCTCTGAACCAACACTCGTCAGCAAACTATCTACCAGCTTCTCATCAAAAAAAGTCTTCTGATGCATGCCATCTTCATAGGTAAAAGTCACTGCACCCCATTGAGCCGATAGGCCAAAAAAGTCTTTGGGTACAAAGCGTTTAATCACATCTTCCCGGGCCTTGACCATGGCAAGGGTCGGTGTTTGAACCCGTCCACAGCTCAGGGGAATATTAAACTTAGTGGTCAGTGCACGGGTTGCATTGATGCCAACCAACCAATCTCCTTCAGCCCTTGCCACAGCTGCATGATAAAGAGTCTCATACTGCTTTCCAGGTTTCAAGGCATTAAAACCCTCTCGGATAGCTTTATCAGTAACCGACGAAATCCACAGGCGCTTAATGGGTTTTTTAGAACCCGCTTTTTCTAAAATCCAACGGGCTACTAGTTCTCCTTCTCTCCCGGCATCAGTTGCTATCACTACTTCAGAAATGTCCTGGCGATTAAGCAACGCCTTAATGGCGTTGAAATGCTTGGCCGTCTTTGGCATCACCACTAATTTTAAATGTGCCGGCAACAGAGGAAGATCTTCTAAAACCCAGTGGGAATACTTCTTATCATACTGCTCCGGATCTGCATGGGTGACTAAATGACCATAGGCCCAAGTCACAATCACCCTATCCCCTTCATAGTAGGCTCCTCGATTATCTCTTGCCCCCATAACCCTTGCAATTTCTTTTGCAACAGATGGTTTCTCTGCCAGTATAAATTGTTTTGCCATCCCATAACCTCTTTATCTGTGTCAGTATATAGATGGTTTGAGTGTCATAAGTAAGTTTCGCACCCAAACCATAGTTCTCATTATATCAAAACCCGCCACAGTGTGGCGGGTTTTGTGACTTGCTTACGCTTTTTTAAAAAGCAATCTGGTTTTAATGTAAATCAAGGTGTCTTTGGCACAGTAATGGCGGAACCAGACGTAGTTGGTGGAACAGGTATTACTGGTGCAATTTTATAAACCACAGTTTTTTGTACAGTGGATTTTAAGTTGTACTTATTTTTAGCGACAATCGTCACAGTATTTGAACCTTCAGTTAGGGTCAGAGTGGTTGTGAATTTCCCATCTTTGATAACAACAACAACATCATTAACTGTCAAAACAAGATTGTTATCCCACAAATCTTGTACCATACCCGCAATGACGAGAGATGCTTCATTAACCGTTTCGGACAATGGCGATAATAGTAATGTTGGAGCTGTTAGGGGGGCTAATTTAATCGTTTTATTAATCGTCACAGTTTGCCCTGTCTTATTCACTGCACGAACAGTGAAATAATTATCACCGTCCACTAGGTTAACAGCAAATGAGAACTCATGGTTGCTGCCACTTATAATCGCCTCTTTGTCATTAATATAGACCTTTGTACCTTGAACAAAATTAGCAATACGACCTTGTATTTGCAAAGCTTTTTCCTGTGTTAACACAGGACAATTCAAGAAAACAACTTCTGGTAACGCTGTTTTATAAAGGATTGTGCGAGTTTCTTTTGTTACTTTCCCTGCAGTGTTGGTTAAAATAAATTCAAATTTATTCTCACCATCTTTAAGTGCAAGGGTTTCAGACCATTGCTTTGCTTGATCTACATTCCATGTTGATTCAACCAACTTGCCGTTGATTGTCAGCTTAGTTGTATAATGTTTATCATATATCGTACCATTAACTTTGACAGTCGGTACAGCTACTTCTGTGGGACATTCAAGAATTTTTAGAGTTGGTGCATCCATCACATACTTGATTGTTTTGACTTCTTTAATGACTTTGCCAATAGCGTTAGTCAAAACAAATTCAAACGTATTATCACCTTCTTTAAGAATAACAGATTCAGACCATAGTTTTATATTATTTGAAGTCCATATTTCATCAACTGATTGACCATTAACAGTCAATTTAACCGAATAGTTTGGATCCACCATTGTACCGCGAATCGTTACTTTATTGGTTGCCACTTGCGTTGGACATTCCGTAAATGTCAAGACCGGTAAACCAGCTTGATACATGATTGTTTTAGTTTCTTTAACTACTTTACCTGAAAGATTTGTCAAAGCAATTTCAAAAATATTTTGTCCTTCTTTAAGTTGTAAAGTTTGAGACCAACTATCCTTAGTGTCTGCACGCCATGTCCGATCTACAAATTTTCCGTTAATCGTCAATAATACCGTTTCTTTTTGATCGAACATGGTGCCTCTAATAGTCACTTCTTTTTTTGTAGAGACGGCTGGGCAATCCGTAATCTTTAGTTCGGGTGCGCTGACTTCATATTTTGCAGTCAATGTGAGGGTTTTAACCTTCGCACCTTTTGTACCAACAATCACAAATACTTTTTCCCCTTCGGCTGTAAATCTATGGTTAACTGTGCCTACCAGATCACCATTTCGATCCTCGGTCATGTTTACAACATCCCCATTAACAGTCACTTTAGTACCAACTTCCGACTTGATTTTAAGGATACTATCTGCTGGTTTTTCACCTTTTGTGATAGAAGCCGTTAAAACGACGTCAGAGTTGATATCCGAATATGCTTGCTTGGTTGCTCTGTTCAAGAGTACCACAGCCTCAGCACGGCTTATGCCTTTATTGGGAGCAAAAGAACCATCAGGGTAACCGCCGATAATCTTCTTTTCAACAGCGATATTAATATATGGTAATAAGGACGGCGAGATTTCATCGGCATCAAAGAAACGATTTTCTGCTGCATGGCTATCTTTAACATCATTTTTGGTGTAACCCATCATTCTAACTAATGCCACTGCAATATCTTCTCGAGCTGCAAATTCAGCACCATGAAAAGCTGGTTTCCCACCAAAGGGATTATTGTACCCTGTTAAAAATTCTTTGCAGGTTTCAACAAATGAATATGCCCAATCTCCTGGGTTCAAATCGGAAAATGTAGGGCTAATTGGGGTGATCTGCGGTGCGTTGAATGAAAGTACCAACATTTTAGCAAATGCTTCTCTGCTAACGCCCTGATCCGGTGAAAAATTACCATTGCCATTACCATTGACTATTTTCTCCCCTGCGAAGTACTGAATTTCTTTACTTGCCCAGTGATTTGATGGTACATCGTTAAAGATGATAGTATTGTTATTACCACTGACGTTATTAACTACATTTGCAAAACTCATGTTAAATGGCGTGAGGATTACCAATGCCGCTAAGACTAAGGATAAAATACGTTTCATACAGGCCTCCTAAATTCTCAATACAAGGTACGATACCTTGACCAACAGTCATAGTATAACTGATTGTTAGGCATATCATGGTTAAATCACAGAATTGATAAGGTTCTGTAATGCAAATGTCATTAATAGAGAGTTCTCAATGGTTTTTCATTTGACACACTTGCTCCCAAAATTGTTTGAGCTGCACGGCATTTTGATCTAGTAGCCAATCTGTTGCAGCTAATGGCATGTGTAAGATGTGATGACAGGCACTCACAATCAAGCAATGGAAATCGCCATAACCAAACGCCTGGTAGACTTGATGGACTTCCTTATGGCGGATGCCATGGGCATTTGAAAAATACACAAGATCTAAGAGATGTTTGATGCCTATGACATAGTTCAAATGAATTCTACGCATATCGTTGATGATATACATGTAATGGAGCGCTGGAACTGGCACCATCAGGGCAACCCCCTCAACATTTAAAAGGATTGGATTGGCATAAATCTGTTCGAACAATTGTCCATCTATAGGGGAAATCTCTTTTATATATTGTGACTCCGTATGTATAACAGAAGGCCTATTACATACTGAAAATAAAGTAATATTCAGACCATCAGGTTTAGAAAAATAAGTGATTGATAAGTGATCACCATCTACCATATTGCCATTTTTTTTGCTGCCGTCTATGATAATACTTTCATTCATACTACTTTCAGTCATACTTTCAGCATAGTCATCACAATTTCGCGAGTACTTGAGGCCAATCAATTGCATTTGTACACGGGTTAAATCAGTCCTTGAAACCAATAGTTCGCAATCCCCTAAAATTCTTGAAGTCTGGTGAGGATAAGATTCTGCAAGGCTTAGTCCTTTCATGAAAACCACTTTTATATCCTCTTTTATAAAGGCATTTGCTAATTCTTGAATTTCTCGAACGTTCTTTTGATACTTTAATAAATGGGATATACGCTCATTGAGAAACGGCAATTGGCTTTCACAACGCATTAAATAATGATTAGCGAGATCATGATGTTTCATAAAATTCATATCACTTTCACAATATGCCAAATGTTGAGATTCATCCACTATACTACGCAGTAAAATATGGTAATCAGATTGAAAATCCATTAGAATCACCTTTCTTAACTCATAACCAGTCCTTTGACTCGATGAGTTCATTATATGCAATCCACGGATATTCTTCATGAAAAAAGAATGAATTTAAGAATGAATTTAAGAATAAATTCAAAATAAGTTCAAAATAAGTTGCTTTTATCATCATTAAGCGTGCTATACTTTCTCTCTACCCATTAATTAAAGTTGCATAAAGCTACTTTATTAAGAGGAAGTGTACTTCTAACTTACAAGAAAGGCTCAACAAATGAAAAAAGCAATTCGCATAACCAGTCTGATTGTCATCTCAGCCGTGCTACTGATAATTTATATGATTTTTATAGAACCTACTCTTTTGCGTATAAATCAGGTTAAATTAAGTTATTCAACACTAGAGCATGCAACACAAGCTAAATTCGATACCGATAACAACCTAAAAATTATTCAATTCACCGATACACATTTAGGACCCTTTTATAGTTTGCAAGACCTTCACCGTGTAGTCGTTCTAATTAATAAGCAACAACCAGATTTGGTCTTTTTCACCGGGGATTTGATGGATATACCTTCAGCATTCCCCAATAAAGAAGGAGTCATTAAGGAATTAGAGCAAATTAAGAGTCGATTTGGCAAATTTGCTGTTTGGGGTAATCGGGATTACGGTGGTGGCGGGGCCAGAACATACGCTGACCTAATGGAACAATCAGGGTTTGAATTACTCATGAATAATCACGTTTACCTCAACATTAAAGGCACTAACATTGGAATTTTCGGAGGGGATGACGCCATGATGGGTTCTCCAGATTCCCTGGTAACTGTAGAAGGTATTGATCCAACTGCACTCAACCTTTTATTGATTCACCAACCAGATCCAATTGTTGATTATAAAGATATGCCAATCGACTTTGCATTTAGCGGGCATAGTCATGGTGGGCAAATCGCGCTCCCCTTTTATGGGGCTCTAAAAAGAAATGTCCTTTCCGAAGACTATAACAAAGGTTTATACAACTTGGAAACCCTTAGAAACACGCAACTCTTTGTTAGTAGTGGACTTGGTAATACTAGACTACCCTTCAGATTTCTCAATATACCTGAAATTTGCGTTTTTAATATTCCACTACCCTACAGCAACTAGCGGATTACTCAGGACACCGGGCCTCAAACCAACAATACACATATAAAATTTTAAAAACAGATTAAAACTTTCTAAATTGGTTATAGATAGATTGAAACAACTATCTTACTGAGGAGGTGCCTTTTGTTATTTGATCAGTTTAAGAACACGACAATTGAAGAAGTGCTCGCATTTTCTGAGGCAATCGCCTTAAGCGCTTCTGATGCCCTCATTATTATGTCCAACGATGGCCAAATTGTTTTTTCCAATCCAAAAGCACAAGTTTTTCTGCCTTGTTTTATGGATATTACAGCTCTATACTCTCCACTTAGTTCCATGATTAACAGCACATACGAGACACAGTGCCTCTTGGATTCTCACAAGCAAATACCCGTAGAAGTCACAATCAAGGAATTTTACATCAATCAAATTGTTTATTTCACCTTGGTCATTCGAGACATTACAGAAAAAAAAGCTTTTGAAACCCGTATTCGCACATACGCATTCTACGATACATTGACAAATTTGCCTAATCGCATACTTCTTAAAGAGCGCATGACCACAGAACTCATTCGGCTAAAGCGGACTCACACCAGATTAGGTGTCTTCTTTATAGATCTTGATCGCTTTAAATTTATCAATGATACACTTGGACACGAAGCAGGGGATGCTCTTTTAATCGCTGTCGGTAGACGGCTTGTTGAAACACTCCGGGAAGATGACTTCGTAGCAAGACTTGGCGGAGATGAGTTTTTAGTCCTTGCACCTGGACTTACAAAAGATGAATATATCGGTAAAATAGCAGATAACCTAGTACAAGCATTACAAGAACCCTTCAATTTAAGAGGTAAGACTATCCATATTTCCGGTAGTGTTGGCATTGCCCTTGCGCCTGAAGATGGTTCTACAGAAGTTGAACTTATGGCAAATGCAGAAATTGCCATGTACCGTGCAAAAGAAAAAAATAAAGGCTCTTTCGAGTCCTTTACAAGAGAATTAAGCGAGAGAGCCATCTTACGGATGGCACTGGAGCATGATTTGCGTAATGCCATAGAAGCTAATGAATTTGTAGTGTACTACCAACCAAAGGTCAATACCGTTACAGAAACCCTTGTGGGCATGGAAGCGCTTGTCCGGTGGAATCATCCAAAACGTGGTTTAGTCCCTCCTAACGATTTCATTCCATTAGCAGAAGAAACTGGTCTAATTGTTCCAATTGGTAAATGGGTACTTGAAGAGGCGTGTAAACAAAACAAAGCTCTCCAAGATCAAGGTTTTCACCCAATCATCGTCTCAGTAAATCTATCCATGAGACAATTTGAAAAACAAGACATCGTACAAATCGTTACAGGGGTACTTGAAGCAAGCGGTCTAGAAGCCAAGTGGCTAGAGCTTGAAATCACAGAAAGTATTGCCATGCTCAATATTAATAACACGGTTGATGTGATTAAGCACTTGCAAAATATTGGGGTTCAATTTTCCATTGATGATTTTGGAACCGGGTATTCATCCCTTAGTAAGCTAGGTTCATTATCAGTTGATAAGTTGAAAATTGATAAATCCTTTATCAGTAATATGAATGACACAGAAAATGATTCCGTGATTGCCTCTACCATTTTATCACTTGGAAAGAACCTCAATATGCAAATCATCGCAGAAGGGGTTGAAACCCTTGAACAAGTTGCTTTCTTAAAAGAGAATAACTGCGATGAAATGCAAGGTTACTATTACGGGAAACCAATGGACTTCGAGGCATTCAAGAAACTGTTCAGTACATTCGATAACAATATCAAATCTGGGAAATAAAACAAAAGGGGTTCCGGTAAAATTCGGACCCCTTTCTTTTTTAAAAAAAACGACTCAGTGCCGGCTCACGGTCACCCAATCAGTGCCGGCTCACGGTCACCCAATCAAATAGATTGACATCAAACAAACCTCGGTCGGTGATTTTGAGTGTCGGTATGACAGGTAATGCTAAAAAACTAAGTGTCATAAAAGGTTCCAATTTAGATGTCACCTCAAGTTCTTGGTAAGCATAATTGCGGAGCTTTTTCAATTGTTTTGAGACCAGTTCCATGGGTTGTTCCGACATCAATCCAGCGATTGGTAGGGCCAAATCACCTAAAATCACGCCGTTTTTAATGACAACAATCCCTCCCTGAATGACTCTAAGATGATTAACCGCCATTGCCATATCACAATCAGAATCCCCTACCACAATAATATTATGAGAATCATGGGATATTGTGGTCGCAATAGCACCACCCTTCAAATGGAAATTTTCAACTAGGCCAATACCAATATTGGCGGTTTTTCCGTGTCTTTCTAAAACTGCAATCTTGACCACATCAATCAAGGAGTTGGATTTAAAATTACCATCCACATCTTGATAAACCCTTCTGATAACGCCTTCTGTGACAATTGAGCCAGGGGTAATTCGTATCACATTCACCAAATCTGATGATAACTTTAACGTGAATTGTTCAGGCATAATTACAGGAATCTTAACGGTATTCATCACATTTTCACAATTAATCCTAATAGGTTCAAATAAAGCGGTATGATTCTTTGCCACTAAAACTCCCTTTTTATAAACCGATGAAATTTCGAAGGTTTCTAGGCTATCAAATACAATCAAGTCTGCATCATACCCTGGAGCAATTGCCCCAATATCTCGTAATTGATAACATCTTGCTGGATTTATGGTTGCCATTTGAATTGCTGTAATTGGGTTGACGCCTTTTTGAATGGCAAGCCTTACATTATAATCAATATGACCATCTTCTAAGATATCTTCCGGGTGCTTATCATCAGAACAAAAAAGACACTGGGTCTTAGTCACTTCATTGACACCATGAATTAGAACATCTAAATTCTTAGCAGCTGAACCTTCCCGTATGGCAATATACATGCCAAGTCCAATCCGTTCAGCCATTTCTTCTAGGGTTGTGCACTCGTGTTCTGTTCGTATACCATTAATCACATATGCATTAAGGGCTTTCCCTGTAAGGTTGGGTCCATGACCATCAACCATCATGCGATCAGCCATATCAAGCTTTTCTATCATATCCAAATCACCATTAATGACTCCTGGAAAATTCATCATTTCTCCAAGACCTAATACTTTTGGATGGTCTAATAAAGGTAACAAGGCCTTCCTATCCAATATCGCTCCAGCGTTTTCAAAGGGTGTGGCAGGCACGCAAGAAGGCAACATAAAAAAGCCATTCAGGGGGGTTTGTTCGGTTGCAGAAATCATAAATCTTATACCCTCCAGCCCACAAACATTGGCAATTTCATGGGGGTCAGCAATCACAGTTGTGGTTCCTCTTGCCAATAAAATTCTGGCCATTTGATCTGGAGCAACCAGAGTGGATTCCATATGCATATGGGCATCAATTAGGCCTGGTGCAACAAAAGCACCCTTTAAATCAATTACTTCTTTGCCTTGATAATCGCCTACACCGATGATTTTGCCCCCATCGATGCCAATGTTTTCAGTGGTAATTTGACCATTGAAAACGTTGATCACTCGACCATTAACCAAAACAATTTCGCACGGCTGATCGCCTCTAGCAAGTGCTACTCTTTTCATCATTTTTTCGATTTGCATTTTGCCTCCCTTGAATCTATCTATCATCCTTTTAAAGATACCCTAAGCCCTTCTTTGTAACCATTCTTTCTTGAGATATAAAAATGTAGCCGTTATGGTTTAGCTATGGTTTAGCTATTATTAATCATTACCAGTAGCGTGACCTATCAATAAATGTTAAGATAATTTCAAATAGGAGGTTCGCAAGTGGACTCAGCACAATTACTAGAATTGATTCTTAAAAATCTCAACGAAGGTGTATTGGTTGTTAACGCCCAGGCCAATATCACTTTTTTAAATGAGCCCAGTGCACAAATTACGGGCTTAGAGCGAGATGGTTTAATTGGCAAGAACATCTTAACTGTATTCCCAAGCCTTACAGAGAAAAGTAGTTCTTTTTACAATGTGCTTAAAACAGGTAACCCCATGATAGAACAGGTTCAGACCTATACCAATAGCAAGAATCAAGCTGTGACAATCGTAAGCTCCACTCTCCCTATATTTGAGTCTGGACAATTAGTTGGTGCTGTTGAGATTTTTCGTGCAATGGAAAATGTACAGCGATTGATGACAAAAATCAATACACTTCAAAGTGAATTAAACGCCCTTTACAAAAAGCAAAAGGATTTTCGCGATAATGGGACATTATTCACCATCGACAACTTAATCGGGAATAGCCCCTCTATACAAAAAATTAAAAGAAACCTGTTCAAAATATCACAAAATCATGCACCGGTTCTTGTGGTCGGCGAGACTGGCACAGGTAAGGAATTAGTGGTTCAGAGTATTCATAACGGCAGTAATACCCGACGTAAGAATCCTTTTATTGCTCAAAATTGCGCCGCCATACCTGGTGCATTGCTTGAAAGTCTTGTTTTCGGAACCTCATCCGGCAGTTTTACCGGTGCAAAAGACATGCCAGGTCTCTTTGAGCTTGCTCATGGGGGCACTTTGTTCTTAGATGAGATTACGGCCATGGATTTTGACTTACAAGCTAAGTTACTCCGTGTTATTCAAGATGGTATCATCAGAAGAATTGGTAGTAGTAAAACCATTCAAGTTGATGTACGAATCATAGCAGCATGTAATATTGAACCACATCATGCAGTGAGTCAGAAATTACTTAGGCCAGACTTATACTACAGGCTCAGTGGTATCGAACTCAACCTTCCCCCCCTTCGAGAACGAACAGAAGATATACCGATTCTGATTCGTAGCTTCTTAGACCAATCAAGTACAGAACAGTATGACAGGCCTATTCTCATTGAAGATGATGTGATGTTGGCATTAATGAAATACACTTGGCCTGGAAACATAAGGCAATTGAAATCCGTTGTGGATCACATAAGGCTTTTTGCCCATTCGGAAACCATAACACTACTGGACTTGCCAGAACGGCTCAAGGAGCTGGTTCCAAGTCATATGATTCAGGATGCCTTTGATCCAGTTAATGTATCAATCATCACAAAAGTTGAATCACCTGAGCATTCACAGCACCCCCCTGATGATTCCAATACCATGAGCTTAAAAGAACGAGTTCGGGCATACGAGTACACCTTAATAAATCAAGCACTAACAGCCGCTAATGGCAACATCACTAAGGCTGCTAAATCACTTGCCGTTCCCGTACAGACACTTCATAGCAAATTGCAACGGAAATAACCACAATCAGGCGATAAGCCGATTGTGATTATCATCTTATTATAATAAAAGTACCAATCAAAATTAATCCGAAATATCATAATAATCCGAAAAACGAGATGATTATATCCTGTTTTTCGGATTATTTTCTTTTCACTCAATGAGTTCGCCCTGCAATAAAAACAATCCCATGACTTATAAGCTGATAGAACAGAATTTCTACGCCTGGTTTTAATGGCACGCAATTTGCAATAATCAGATTTGACTATACTATACAAGGAGCTCAATATGTCCAATGCAACCGTATTTAACATTCAGAAATTCTCACTGCACGATGGGCCCGGTATCAGAACAACGATTTTTTTTAAGGGGTGTCCCCTATCGTGTATATGGTGTCACAATCCTGAGAGTTTGTCACCAAAACCGGAAACCCTCTTCAATGAAAACACATGCCTTCAATGTGCCCAGTGCGGTACTGATTCACCAAAAACCCATCGTCATAGCTTAACAAGGCAACAAATCGAAGACTGTCCAACTGAATCTTTAACAATAGCAGGCACTGTATGGGAACTAAAAGAGTTGCTTGTCGAGATTGAAAAAGACAGGGTTTTTTATGAGCAATCTGGTGGCGGCGTCACTTTTTCTGGTGGTGAGCCTCTGATGCAATTGGATGCCCTCAGTGAACTTTTGGAAGCCTGTAAAATCAATGGACTCCACACTGTCTTGGATACCTGTGGCTATAGTTCATGGTCCGCTATTGAAAAGATTGCGCCTC
Organism: uncultured Fusibacter sp.; assembly: GCA_964522015.1. Classification (GTDB taxonomy): domain Bacteria; phylum Bacillota; class Clostridia; order Peptostreptococcales; family Acidaminobacteraceae; genus QQWI01. Next base: position 63,488 of record CAZFST010000024.1, read on the forward strand.
TTGTTGATCTTTACTTATATGATCTCAAAATGATCTCTGATAAGGACCATAAGCAGTTTACAGGTGTCTCCAATGCTAGCATCCTTCAAAATCTTAAGAATCTAAGTGCAAGAGGCGCACGAATTTGGTTGCGCTTACCAATTATCCCCACCATTAATGATAGTGAGGATGCCATACATGCCATTGGTTCTCTTTTAAAGTCTCTCTCTGTTGAAGCGGTCCACTTATTGCCGTATCACAATTATGCCACCGGCAAGTACCAACAGCTAGGTAAAGATTACACTCTGGACCACCTGATAAAACCACCCAAAGAAACCATGCAGACCCTTAAAAACATTTTAGAAAATTACCATCCAAACGTCATTTTGAATCAGTAAAAATTGACAACACTTCTACTAATAAAAAATGGGAGGTTTTATGAATTCAAGGATTGAAAAACTTAGAAAGCAAAGCATTGAAACGGAGCCTAGCTTAAGTATAGAACGGGCTCAGATTGTGACAAAAACCTATCAAGTATTTGAAGGGACTGTATCGACCCCCATGCTCAGAGCCCTCTGTTTTCAGAATTTAATGGCTCAAAAGACTATTGTTATTTTGGATCACGAGTTAATTGTTGGTGAAAGGGGTATTGGACCTCAATCCGCACCCACCTATCCAGAGCTATGTTGTCACTCTTCTGAGGATTATGATGTCATTGACCAAAGAGAGAAGATTTTCTTTCGTGTTTCTGAAGAAACAAAGAGAATTCAACGGGAAGAGATTATACCCTTTTGGAATGGAAAATCCACCCGTGATCACATCATTCAGCAGATGACACCCCAATGGCGCAATTGTTATATATCAGGTATTTTTACAGAATTTATGGAGCAACGGGCCCCTGGTCATACCGTAGCAGATGACAAAATCTATAATCGGGGTTTCTTGGATTTTAAACGGCAGATTGAAGAGGAACTCTCTAGAATCGATTATTTAAATGATATTCGCGCCTACGATAGGCAGGAACAGTTAAAGGCAATGGCAATCAGTTGTGATGCTATAATCACTTTTGGTCAGCGACATGCTGATTTGGCAAGAAAACTGGCCCTTAAGGAAACGGATAGCAAAAGAAAAAAGGAACTTGAAAACATTGCAGTAGCCTGCACCCAGGTACCTGCTTTAGCACCGCGAACTTTTAGAGAGGCCCTTCAGATGTATTGGTTTGTACACCTTGGCGTGATTACAGAACTCAATACATGGGATGCCTTTTGTCCTGGAAAACTGGACCAACATTTATTTCCTTTCTATCAAAGAGAATTGGCAGCTGGCACACTGACCCGTGATGATGCAAAAGAACTACTTGAATGCTTTTGGATTAAGGCAAATAACCAACCTGCCCCGCCTAAAGTAGGCATCACACTTAAGGAAAGCGGTACCTATACAGATTTCTGTAATATAAATATCGGGGGTATTCGCCCTGACGGTAGCGATGGGGTTAATGAGGTTTCGTATCTTTTACTTGAAGTGATTGATGATATGCGCACCCTACAACCTAGTACCAATGTGCAAATTAGCAAAAAAAATCCAGATCGTTTTATTCTGGAAGCTGCAAGGGTCATTAGAGAAGGTATGGGATTTCCGTCGGTTTTTAATACGGATGCAGTGGTAGAAGAGTTATTAAGGCAGGGCAAATCCCTTGAAGATGCACGGACTGGTGGCACCAGTGGTTGCGTTGAGGTCGGTTGTTTTGGTAAAGAATCTTATATCTTAACAGGCTACTTAAATTTACCAAAAATTCTCGAACTGACGCTCCATAACGGTCTTGATCCGCAAACAGGTAATTTAATTGGTATTCAAACTGGTAATCCTAATGAATTTGATTCTCTTGAAGCGATTCTTTCGGCATTTTCCAAACAACTGCACCATTTTGTAGATATTAAAATCAAGGGTAATCATTTGATAGAGCGGATTTTTGCAACCCGTATGCCAGCTACGTTTATGTCTATTGTCATTGACGATTGTATTACTAAGGGAATTGATTACAACGGTGGCGGTGCAAGATACAATACTCGTTATATTCAGGGTGTTGGTATCGCTAGCATTACAGATTCTCTCTCAGCCATTGCCCATCACGTTTTTGACCAAAAGAAACTGATGCTTCCAGACCTAATAACCATGCTTGACCAAAATTTCGAAGGGAATCTAGTCACACAACAAATGCTATGGCACAAAACACCCCGGTATGGCAATGATGATGATCGAGCAGATACGATTATGAAGCAGGTATTTGATATTTTTCACGATGAGGTAACGGGGAGAAAAACAGTAAATGGTGGTCACTATGTGATTGAAATGCTTCCAACAACCTGCCACGTCTATTTCGGGTCTGTCACTGGGGCACTACCGGATGGGAGACTTGCTGGCTTACCACTTTCAGAAGGTATTTCACCTGTTCAAGGCACAGATAGACAAGGACCCACCGCCGTGATAAAGTCAGCTTCCAAAATGGACCATTTAAGAACCGGCGGCACCCTACTAAACCAAAAGTTTACCCCCTCGGTCCTTGCTGGGGAATCAGGTCTTGCTAATATGAAGGATTTGATTCGCGCTTACTTCACTTTAGATGGTCACCATATACAGTTCAATATTGTGGATCAGAAAACACTACGTGAAGCGCAAAAAAATCCAAATGACTACAAAGGTTTGATTGTCAGAGTTGCTGGGTACAGTGATTACTTTTCTAATCTTGACGAGAAGCTTCAAAATGAGATTATCTTACGGACAGAGCACCAAAACTTCTAAAAAAAAGACTATCCAATCCTTAATTGGCTAGTCTTTTATCATCGTTTCAGTTTCTAACTCTAAATTTAGGGGTAAAACAATTTTAAAATTGACACCTTGGCCCAGTTGAGAAACAATCTGTAGGGTCCCATTTAAACTTTGGGTCACTAAATTATGCGTGATATACATTCCTAAACCACTGTTTCCTTCAGCTCGCCTGGTGGTAAAAAATGGTTCAATCAAATGATCTAACACATCCTGTGACATGCCTTTCCCGTTATCTAAATAGTTTAGTCGGACTAACTCACCTTCACGGGTTGCACTAATTCTTATAATACCCTCATCGTTTTCTCCGAAGCCATGGTACATTGAGTTCATGATGAGATTGGTAAAAACTTGGGTTAGCGCACCTACAAAACTAGTCATCACTAATTCAGGTTCGACTTCATTGATTATTTCAATTTTCCGATGCTTAAAGGTGGGCTTAAGTGAAGCAATCACATTATTAAGTTCCGTATAGAGAGCAACAGGACCTAAATGCTCACTATTTTGATTGGTAGCGACTGATTTGAACTGCTGCACAAGATCAGCCGCTCGTTTAAGATTTTTTTGCAATAAAAGCGATGCTTCAAGCAAGGTCTCCATTTGACTGGTAAAATCCCCTTCTGATAATCGCTTCTCGTGAAAGGCTTGCTGTACTTGTTTAAGAATGGTCTCTATAAATGAAGCTGCTGTGACGCCGACACCAAGAGGGGTATTGATTTCATGGGCAACACCAGCCACCAGTGCACCAAGCGACGCAATTTTTTCTTTTTCTAAAATATAATGATATTGCTTTTGAATTTCTTCATACTGAGAAGTCACAACTTCTTCTAAAAAGGCATTTTTTTGCTTGAATACTTCTGTTATTGTCACAAAAGAACGGGCTAAATCTCCCATTTCATCACTTCTTTGTGTATAAACATAAGGCGGTTCTTGCTCAAGATTGCCATTTGCAATTTGAGCACCGTAGCTTTGTAATGCAGAGATTGGGGCGATTTTACTTTGTATTATTTTATTGATAATTACCAATGATATGATGGTGACAATTATTAGAACAGTACCAAGAATAATCAACAAATTAAAAAGATTTTGCAATTCTTCTTGTTTGTTTACAAGAATGATCATCGTCCATTTTGTCTGCTTGATTTTCAGAGAATTTACATAATAGGTTTCATTATGAACCTTCAAAGTTTGGATGTTTCTTTTGACTAATGGATCCACCATTTCTTTATCGTCTTGAGATAAGCTTTCAAAGTACTTGCCCAAGTTCTCTTCTTCTGTCATTAGATTTTCTTTCAAAACTTTGTTTTCGTCTGGATGGTAGATAAAATTGCCATTTTCATCAACGATGTAGACTTGCCCCTTGGCACCTACATTGATTGCATTTACCACATCAGGCAAAATAGCCAAATCAAAATCCACCACAGCAAAGCCATAATTCTTCCCCTCATCGTAAAGTGCTTGTATCGCTGAAACCACCATATTTCCAGTTCCCCATTCAACATAAGGTTCTGTATAATTAACGCCTGGTTTATCCATTGCTACAGAATACCAGGGTCTTTTTGCTACATCATAGGTGTCATCTGGAATGACCCCTTGGCTATCCAAATAGAAATTCGCCTTTTGATTGGCAATCCAAGCGAGAAACACTTGTTGATCACTGCTCTGTATGGCTCTCAACGTGCTAAGGACCCTATTAAATTCGGAATTATCCTTGATATCCTGCCTAGTCTTAACAGCCTTCAAATACGATTGTATAGTCAGGTCAAGGCTCATTTGCTTAACGAGTATGGCTGAATTATCAAACCGTGTCTGAACTTGAAATGAGGCTGCCTTACCTTCAGTCAACAATCTTGAAGAGACATCTTGTTCAATTAAATCCGCAACAAAATAAGCGACTGAGCCACCTATTAAGATGATCATCACCAAAATTGTCAGTAAAATATTCAGTGACAATTGATAGGATAACTTTTGATACCTATGCTTTCTAAACTGTGTTGGGATAAAGTTCAGCATACAAGCCTCCAACCGAGTTAATGATAATCGATTTAGTTATCTAATGTAATACCCAAAAGATCGCGGATACTGTCAATATCTTTTTCTAGGGCACTGTTAATTGGCACACCGCTGACAAGTCTTTCGTGATAAGCAAGAAATTCCTTCTCTCCGGCAGTATAAATCCGTTCGTGGCCTGGTGCCTTTTGTGAACTACGCAGTGCTCTTAAAATATCTCCTGATGTTTTTTTGAACGATTCAAGACTTGTAAAGCCCTCAATATCAATGGCCATAAAGAAGTGACCCAGTTGATAAGGTACCTTGTTACCATCACGGACTCCAGACAAAGCTTTTAAGAATGCACCACCCTGAAGAGCAGCCGATAAAATTTCAACCACAGTTGCATAGCCGTACCCCTTGTAACCACCTAACACTTCCCCTATTCCTCCAAGTGGTGTTAAAGCAGCTCCCCCTGTAACTAAATCAACAAGTACTGCTTCTGTATCTGTTCTCGGTTCACCATCATCACCAATCACCCAGCCCGGTGGCAACGGCTTCCCAAGTCTTTGATAAACTTCAATTTTTCCACGCTGTGTAATCGATGTCGCACAATCTAAAACAAAAGGGAACTCTTCATCTGTCGGAATCCCAAATGTCATTGGGTTTGTGCCTAGCATATTTTCAATACCAAAGGTTGGAGCAATGGAGGGTCGGGCATTTGTACCTGTGATCCCAATTAACCCTTGTTCCGTGGCCATGGTAGCATAGTAACCTGCAATCCCATAATGATTAGAATTTCTAACTGCTACCATACCCATTCCGTATTTTTTAGCTTTTTCAATGGCAAGTGCCATGGCATACTTTGAAACAACTTGCCCCATACCATTGTTGGCATCTAAAACTGCTGTCGTCGGCCCATCTTTAATTGTATCGATTTTAGTAAGAGGATTGATTACCCCTTCTCTAATGCGATCAATATAAATCGGTTTTAATCGACCAATACCGTGTGAATCAATGCCACGCTTATCTGATTCAATCAAGATATCTGCGCAAATTTTTGCGTCCTCATCTGGGACGCCAACTGCACAAAACACCTTCTTTATATACGCCTCTAACGTATCAAAATTTACCTGTCTCATAAAACCCTCCTCATGGAATTTGTTTGCTATATACCCGATTCGTAGGTCAATAACCAACACAAAAAAAATACACATGGCAAATGGCCATGTGTATTTTTGATTACGTCAACTTTTTAATACGATAGAGTTTACCTTTTATACGCTGTGTTTTAAATGCACGAATGATAGCATCTTCTTTACCATCATATACCACTACATTAGTGATTTTATCTAAAATATCGACTTTGCCAATATCGTTTGGCCCCATATCTTTGACCATTCTAAAGGCAGATAGGATATCACGGGAACGAAGCATACTGTTGGCTCTACCTGCATTAATCTGCAAGGTTACACCACGACCTTTGGTTTTTTCTGCTTTGAATCGTTCTTTACCATTACGATGCTTGGCATTTTCTAAAGGACGACGTTCTACATGACCACCTTTACAAGGGATGCTGTAGCCCAGAAACTTTTCAAGGTCCTTGAAACGTTCCATTTCGCTAGGAATCACCAATGTAATGGCGATACCATTTTCTTCAACTCGACCGGTTCGACCAATCCTATGGACATATTGTTCATGCTCAAACGGCACGCCATAATTGATAACGTGGGTTAAGCCTTGAACGTGTAACCCTCTGGCTGCAACGTCAGTGGCGATTAGAATTTTATAATCGCCCTTTTTAAATTGCGCTAGTTTCTCCATCCGTAAGCCTTGATCCATACCACCATGAACAGCACAAGTAGAGTGTTCCCATTTTCGCATAATCTCAAATAGGCTATCAACCTGGGTTTTAGTATTACAAAAGATAATTGTTTTATTGGGTCTCTCATGACGAATCATTCTTTTCATGAAATCAACTTTTTTGAGACCATCTACGGCATAATATATTTGCTCGATTTTATCAACCGTTGAAACAGCGGCCTCAATCTCAATATTCTCAGGCTGTTTCATATATTGCTGACTTAAAAACTGAACCTCTTCAGGCATTGTTGCCGAAAAAAGTAGTGTCACACGATCATTAGGCATCTTTTTAATAATCGCTTCAATTTGATCTTTAAAGCCCATCATCAACATCTCATCAGCCTCGTCAATCACAAGATACTTGATATCTTGAAGCTTAACATTCTTTTTCAATAGATGATCCATCATTCTGCCTGGTGTTGCCACAATAATATGAGGGTTTCTTTTTAGATCCTTACGTTGATATTCCATGGGCTGCTTACCAAAAATGGCAATGGACTTAATACCTTTATACTTACCAATCGCTGCAATGTCATCATGGACCTGCATCGCTAATTCTCGGGTTGGTGTCAGAATTAGAACCTGTGGTTTATCATGTCCCACATCTACGCCTTCACATAATGGAATACCAAATGCTGCCGTTTTACCACTACCGGTTTGTGATTTAACAATTAGATCTTTGCCTTCCATAATCAGTGGAATCGCAATCTGTTGAACTTCTAGTGGGTGCTGAAAACCAAGTTCGCTTAAGGCTCGCTTGATTTGATTATCCAATGGAAAATCTTTAAATTTTATTGTTTCGCTCATATAAACCTCTTCCTAATAGCCCGCGCAGATACAAATGCTAACCTCTCACTATACCATGAGATTCACTATTGAAAAAGCATTATTTGCTTAATTATTCATTTTTCTTAAGAGGACGAACATCATGATCTTTAGTATTTGGCTCTAAATGAGTGGTCAAGATACTACCAACACCAAAATGTTGCTTCAACTTTTGTTCTACTACTGAAGCGTGCATATGGGCTTCATCGATAGTCATGGTTGCTTCAAATAGAAGATGAACTTCTATAGCAACCCTAGCTCCAACTTTACGGGTTCTTAAATGATGAAAATCAACGATTTCTTTAGAATCGCAAATCGTATTTTCAATAAAGATTAGGTCTTCTTTTTCAAGTGATGATTCCATCAGTTCATTAATGGCAGGGCCTAAAATTTCAAAAGCAACTTTGAAAATAAAGAAACTGACAATCACAGATGCAATCGGATCAAGGATGGTCCACTTTTGACCTAATAAGATAGCGCCGCCAATCCCTATCATGGTACCTATAGATGAAAATGCATCTGATCGATGATGCCAACCATTGGCAATAACAGCTGGAGATTGAATCCGTTTACCGACAGCATCAGTATAACGGAACAGAATCTCTTTGCCTATAATAGAGGAAATCGCCGCCACCAATGCTATCCAGCCAGGCTGCGCAATTATAAGGCCATGAAAAATCACATCATGTATAGCGACAACACCAGAAGACAGTATTTTATAACCGACTAATGCAAGGGCGAAACTGATAATCACAGTGGCCAGGGTTTCATACTTACCATGGCCGTAGTTATGCTGCTCATCAGCTGGCTTATCCATCAGTTTAAATCCTACCAATACAACCACATCTGTAAAAAAGTCAGACAGGGAGTGGACAGCATCGGCAATCATTGCAGCACTATGCCCCTGCACACCCGCAAATAACTTAAAACCCGTTAAAATAGCATTCACTACAAATCCTACCCATGTAATTTGTTTTGCAGCTTTGCTTCTTTCAAAATCTGAAACCTGCACTTTACTAGCGTTTAAATGAGTGTTGATTTGTGTTTTCATTCGGTTTCCTCTTCCTTTCTTTATTTCTTTATTTCTTTAATTAGTTGAATTCATTTGATTCTAAAGAACATCTTAAACAAACAAAAAACCCCGTGGTCTATGATAGTTACTCACAGTCCCACAGGGTTTTCCCTGTTGCCTTTCGGCCCGGTTTACATCAATGGATGCAACCTGTTCTAACCAAAGTATAGCCTTAGATGGTAAAATCGTCAATAGTATTGTAAAAATTCATTAATTGATGAGTATCATTATCATTATAGGGTATAGTTATTGAGAAGAAAATAAATAGAAATGAGGCTTAGGGATGGGGTTAGATATAACGACACTCGCAATTATTGCCAGTATCATGTTAATCATACAACTTTTCGTTCTATCGTTCCAACAACAAGCAAATAAGGATTTCAAAGGCAATGGATGCTGGGTTTTAGGGTCCCTATTAATTAGCCTAGGCACCACCATGATGCTTTTTTACCGAATGAAATACATTCAGGTACTAGCCATAATTGCCAACCCGTTAGTGGTGCTCGGTTACATTGCTCTTCATATCGGTATTTTGAGATTTAAAGAACGACCTGTTCCAACTAAGCTTTTGATATTTTTATTCGGTATTTTTACGATTGCATACTATTACTTCATGTTTTTTTATTCAAGTATTACACTGCGAACAATCTCCATCAATTTAGCGATTTTTTGCATTTCGTCACTAATGGTGAAATCATTACTATTCACTCGGCAGGGTTCAGGTAAATTATCTGCCAACCTAACCGCCAGTGCTTTTTTACTGACTGCATTGTTCTCAATTTTCAGATTGATTTTTGCTGTACTATTGCCTCCCATTCAAAACTATCAAGATCAACATCTACTTTTAGAACTAGCATTCTTAGTGCAGATTATTTCTGGCGCAATTTGGACATATGGATTTGTTTTGATGGTTAGCCAAAGGATTAATTATGAACATGATGTTGAACGGGAGAAAATGCAACTAATTTTCAATACGAGCCCTGATGCAGCCATGATTACAAGACTATCCGACGGCTTGATTGTCGATGTAAACATAGGTTTTACCTTAATATCAGGATATAACCGGGAAGAAGTTGTTGGTCAGACGATTAGCAGCTTAAAACTAATGGTGAATCCAGAATTGAGACCACAGTTTATATCAGAATTACAAGATAAAGGCGCTAGCAAAAATCATGAATTCTTCTTTCGAAAGAAAAACGGCATTGAATTCATGGGATCTATCTCGGCTGGAATCAGTACCTTCTTAGACCAACCACATATTATCAGTATCATTCACGATGTAACAGAAAGGAATCAGCAGCAATTGGCATTAGCTGAAAGTGAGGCTTTATACAGATCAATCTTAAACGCTTCTCCAGACGATATTACAATTACTGATTTGAAAGGCAACATTCTGATGGTCTCCCCTGCTTCAAAGAAAATGTTTGGATATCCTGATGATGAACAGTACTTTATCGGTCAAAATATTATTCAATTTCTCCTTCCAGAAGATAAAGAACGTGCCAATACAAATATGACTCGATTATTCAGTGGGCAAACCCAAAGTTCTAATGAATATCGCGCCGTGCGCTTCGATCAAACAATCTTTCACATTGAAGTCAGTAGCGATTTTATCAAAAATGCCATTGGTATGCCCAATAAAATAATTTTCATTATTCGGGATATTACAGCCCGTATCATAGCTCAGCAACAAATCAAGTTACTATTAGAGGAACTAGATCAAGAACGAAATATAGCACAGATAAATGCCATCACTGATAGTCTTACAGACATAGCCAACAGAAGGTATTTTGATGTCATTATACAATCCGAATTTACAAGACTTAAGCGCACCAACTCTTCCTTTTCTTTGATAATGATTGATGTGGACCGCTTCAAGCATTATAATGACCAGTTCGGACACTTAGCCGGTGATCATGTCCTTAAATCGATTGGCAGTCTCCTAAAAGTACATGCACACAGAGGATCTGATTTTGTTGCCAGATATGGCGGGGAAGAATTTGTGGTCTTACTCCCCGATACCGATAGCCTTGGGGCACAACTTGTGGCTGAATCCATCAGGTTTAAAGTTGAATCCCTTGATACAATTCATCCTGTCACCATTAGCCTCGGAGTTGTCACCGTCACACAGCATCAAGTAAAAACAGGGGAAGAAGCCATTCTTTTTGCGGACAAAGCACTTTATCACGCTAAGGAAAATGGTCGAAATCAATTCGTCGTATATGATTTTTCCCATGGACACGTTCTTCCATCCACGCCATAGAAACACCTTGGTTTACAGTGATAGCAACGGTTTACCTCTTGACAACTTAAGGCCTTATTACCCCACTGGGGATCCGCCAACAACCCTCGGCCCACAGCCACCACGTCACACAACAGATTTTCCACCAAAAAATGGGCATCCTTTGGATCTCTTATACCAAAAACACAGGCTACAGGCACCCTTGCAATCTGTTTGATTACTGTACCCATATAAGTAATTGCAGCATATGGGAATCCCTCTGGTGCTTCAAGGTCCCCCTCTAAAATTCCTGATGAAACATTAAGAAAATCCACACCGGCCTCTTCAAGAGCACTCACAAATATTCGATCTGAAGCAAAAGTTGGATCATTTACACCATACCGATAAGCGATCAAAAACTCATTCCCAACAGCCTCACGAACCGCTCTCACAACTTCAAGGGCAAATCTCATGCGATTCTCCAGGGAACCACCGTAGGCATCAGTTCTTGTATTACTCTTTAATGATGCAAATTGGCTCAACAGGTAACCATGGGCTCCGTGAATTTCTACGCCGTCCAGGCCAGCCTTTTGGGCTCTTTTTGCGGCTGCCACAAAGGCAGCTTGAATCTGATCGATCTGCAAAATAGAGAGTTCTGATGCACCTAGTTTTTGTTCACCAATGGATTTATCTCCTGCATGAACAAGCTGCACTAGAGATAGACTGTTATGGCGCTTGCAAGCCTCTGCAATTGCTGTAAACTGTGGAATATGACCATCCTCCCATAATCCCAGTTCTGTGGTTGCCAATCGTCCTTCGGGTACAATCGCAGTGGCTTCTATTACAATGATACCAGCCCCACCAGCAGCCCGACGTTCATAGTGCTGTGCCCTACTGACGGTTTCGTATCCAAATTCATCAGCCCAATTAAAACAAACCAGCGGTGGTAATAAGATGCGGTTTTTCACAGTTTTCGATTTTAGTGTAAATGTGTCTTTTAACGCAGTCATCTATAAATCCTACCTTTCTTTATTCATTAAGGGGCCGTTCATCAGTCTATTGATTTCCCCCTTATAAAACGTATTGTTTGAATTGCCCCATCCTACAAACGTCATAAATCAACGATCTTATTCAGTATATCACTTATAGACCTTGTTTCAAACAATATGTTTCGATAGCCGAAATTAATTATCACCCATATATTTTGTAAGTGTTTGCTTAAATCTAAAATTTTAAACCTAAGCCATCTATTAATTCCTTTTGACACTTAAAGTGTAATATGCTACAGTATAACTATAAATACGCGCGGGTGTAGCTCAGTGGTAGAGCTCTAGCTTCCCAAGCTAGCTATGAGGGTCCGATTCCCTTCACCCGCTCCACAAAAAACATCTCCCTATGGAGATGTTTTTTTATGTAAAAATAACCTCCCAGATCTGGGAGGTTATTTTTTTTGACTTAATCTGCATACTATTTTATAACTAATGCTACTTCCTTTTTAAATAAATACCCATCAGTGCAAGCAATGACCCGATACCATAGAAGAACAATGCAGAGTTTTCACCGGTTTGCGGTAAACTCAATGTTCCTAGTGGTACTAGCTCATCAAGAACTATTTCTTCAATCGCACCCTGAGGGATTACATTTTCAGTGATGATCTCAGTTTGCGGTTCTGTCGTGACAGGTACTGTTGTAGTTGACTCAGCCACTGTTGTAGTTGCGGTTGTTGGCGCTACGGTTGTTGTGGTAGTAGTAGGCACTTCCGTTGTTGTAGGTGGCTCTTCGATTGTAGGTTGCTCTTCGGTTGTGGTCACTACCGTTGTTGTAGTTGGTGCTTCAGTTGTTGTGGTTGGTGCTTCAGTTGTTGT
>CAZFST010000025.1:0-75926 GCA_964522015.1 uncultured Fusibacter sp.
CTATTTTTCAACCGTTTCCGCGATTTTATGTGTAGTTACTCCTAAAGTCAGGAGTCTAAGGAAAAAAACGAAAAGTAATCTGTTGTTGTATTGAGACGATAGGCTGTTGCGAGGATTTTGAAGGTCTCGCAGCAGCTTTATTTATGAAATCGCCTTAAATTAACCTTAATTCTAGATTAGAGTGTTTTATTTTAGTTCCCAGATGGTATACTAACATGAAAAGAGGTGAATACCATGGGTTATGCTATTTTAATCGTCGAAGACGATCATGACATTAATCACTTATTGAAGATGCATCTTGAAAAAGAAGGTTATCAAGTCGATCAAGCATTTGATGGTGCTGAAGCCGTTCATCTAATTCAAGTCAACCAATACGATCTTTATATATTAGACTATATGTTGCCCTATGTTAATGGCATGACCATATTGGCCAGGATACGAGCTGGTTCCGTGGCGCCTGTTCTATTTCTCACGGCTCGGACAGATGAGGCCGACAAAATCGAGGCCTTCACAATGGGGGCAGATGATTATATTGAAAAGCCATTTAGCCCAATTGAAGTCGTTCACAGAGTTCAAGCCAGTTTAAGGCGTTATCTGCAGTACCAAGCACCCAAGGATAGTAGAATATATGAAAATGGGGATTTGAAACTCTACCCGGATAAATTTACAGTGTACCGGGGTTCTGAGGCCATTCCACTTAATTTAAAAGCTTTTAAGTTGTTGGAGCTGTTCATGTCCGCCCCTGGGCGCATCTTTACAAAAGAACAGATTTATCAACATGTATGGGAAGGTGATTATCTTTTAGATTCAAATACCTTGATGGTTCATATCAGCCAAGTAAGAGATAAGATAGAACCGAACCCTAAAAGTCCGATTTATATTAAAACCATAAAATGCTTAGGGTACAGAATGGAAAAGCACGACAAAAAATAAAAAATGAAAGGCGTTGGCATGGGCAAAATAAAATCGTTCCTCAATGAACATATCGCAGGATATTTGTCCTACTACGTCATTTTGATGATGGGCGCCATGTTGCTCAGCTTAGGGATTATGACAGTATCCATTTTGAATATGTCAAGTCAAAGGGCATATACCTATAAAAACTACGAAGTCGACTCAATATTTGAGAATTTCCGACAAGTGGATATGGCCTACGCCCTTGAAAAAAGTGATGGACTGGTTGATTATATAGAGTTCTTAAATGGTGATAAACAGATAAAAGATGAAGCTGGTAGCCCCCATAATTTTGGATATCAGTATTCTGAACAAGCATTTCAAAAGATGATAGACCGGGACAAAGAGTTCATGGTCTATTACCCATATAAAGATTCCAAAGATGTATTTATCGTCTATGCCCCAAAATTAGCTGGTCCCACCCCAATCGTAGATATTCTGATCTACCATTCCTTGGGTTTTATACTAATCATGGCAGTGCTTATAACCTTATTTTTATTTCGGTTACACTATCAATACGTGAGGCCAATTCTGTTAATGAAAACCGCTGTGGTCCAAATTGGGCGGGGGGATTATAAAATTGATATTGACTATAGTTCTGAAAATGAGTTAAATGTCTTAAAAAGCTCCATTGTTGAAATGGGTCAAACCATTAACAAGCAGGTCACGGCGCTCCACCTAGCAGAACAAGAGCGCAAACGCATTATTCTAGCCATGTCCCATGATATCCGCACCCCCCTTACCAATATTTCGGGATACTCCGAGACACTTAAAAATGGCTTTGACCTTAGCGAGAGCGACAAAGAGAATGCCATAGATGTCATTTACAATAATACGCAGCGTGCAAAAGAATTGATCAATGGCCTATTTGACTATGCTAAATACGATAGCGATCAATTGAAATTGACCCAAATAAACTACGATGTCGTCGCTTGTTTGCAAAAGATAATGATTGATTATTACCCTGAGCTTGAAGCAAAAGGGATTGCTCTAGAACTGCAAATTCCAGAAGATCCTATTGTTATGACCCTGGATAAGATGTTATTCGAGCGTTTGATAGGAAATCTGTTGTCCAATATCATTCGCTATGCCGATCGTGATGGCACATTAACAGTGTCCCTTGAAGCGGCTAAAGATGTGATTCATATCATGATACAAGATGAAGGTCCTGGCATACCACTGGATATTCAAAATACACTCTTTCAACCATTTGTAACTGGGGATGAGGCCCGTTCAAATCGGACGGGAACTGGTTTAGGACTTGCCATAGCCAAACGATTGACAGAACGATTGGGTGGTGTTTTGGAGTGGGACAAGACCTATACCCAAGGTGTCCGTTGGCGCATTATTCTCGTGCGAACCTGTGAGCCCCAAGACCTGATAATCGTTTAGAATACAACTGATATATAAGCAAAATAGCGGTTTAGAGGTCGTTTTTAATCAAAAAAAAAACGACTTTTTAATAGCTATTTTTTTTATTTTTGATATACTGATGAGAAAGCGTTTAATAGCGTTAGTACGGCTAGCGCGTGGCATAGAGAAAGACGTCGGCATGCTTTTGGTAGGGCGTGTCTACAAGTTCGGTAAAGGGTGGTGACAGATGAAAACACTACAAGCATTGATTCAAGAGAAAATTGTGGTATTAGATGGTGCAATGGGCACCATGATTCAAGCTTATAACTTGCAAGAATCGGATTATAAAAAGAATTTTTACGAAAATCATGAAAACCGCCTAAAGGGCAATCATGATATATTATCTCAAACAAGACCTGATGTTATCGGTGCCATTCACAGGGCATATTTTGAAGCGGGTTCTGATGTTGTCAGTACCAATACATTCAATGCGACATCCATCTCCCAAGGGGATTATGGCCTTGAAAACCACGTCCACGACATCAACTTGGCCGCGGCAAAAATCGCCAAAGAGGCAGCAGTGCTTTATGCCACCCCAGAGCGACCAAGGTATGTTTTAGGGTCCATGGGTCCCACCAATAAGACTCTGAGCATTTCCCCAAAAGTAGAAGATCCCGCCTACCGCAGTGTAGATTTTGACACATTGCGCATGTCTTACCAAGAACAAGCTGAGGCCCTGATTGAAGGCGGGGTAGACGGTTTCTTAGTGGAAACCGTATTTGACTCACTAAACGCAAGGGCCGCCCTTATTGCTATTGAAACAGCTTGCCAAAATGCAGATGTGACCTTGCCAATCATCCTTTCTGGAACCTTGACGGATCGCAGCGGTCGTACCCTAACAGGTCAAACCCTTGAGGCTTTCTTCGCTTCTTTAGAGCACCCGCAAATCCTTGCCATCGGTCTCAACTGCTCATTTGGCGCAAGAGAATTGGTCCCTTATATCAAAGAACTTTCCAGAATCTCATCTTGCTATATCAGCGTTTATCCTAATGCGGGTTTACCCAATCAATTTGGAGCCTACGACGAAATGCCAGAAACAACAGTTCACTTTTTAACCGAGCTGTTAGAAGACCAAGCCATTAACTTGGTAGGGGGATGCTGCGGTACAACTCCCCAGCATATTGCTGCAATTGCAGAGTTTGTAAAAGATTTCTCCCCAAGAATCCCAAATGACATTAAAAAGCCCCTTGTTCTTGCGGGCCTTGAAACCCTTGTCATCGATCAAACCAGAAATTATGTCAATGTCGGAGAACGAACCAATGTTGCAGGCTCTAAGCGCTTTGCCCGTTTAATTAGGGACAAGCAGTATTTAGAAGCCCTGGATGTTGCCAGAGAGCAGGTCGACAATGGTGCTCAAATGATCGACATCAATTTTGACGATGCAATGCTAGATGCCATGGTTGAAATGCCACACTTTTTGCGTTTGCTCTCCAGCGAACCAGATATCTGCAAAGTCCCAGTGATGATCGATTCATCCAAGTGGGAAGTGATTGAGGCGGGCTTAAAAGCCATTCAAGGAAAACCGGTTCTAAACTCAATCAGCATGAAGGCAGGCGAAGACCAGTTTATAGAACAGGCAAAAATTGCGAAACAGTTTAATGCAGCCGTGGTGGTCATGGCCTTTGACGAAAAAGGACAAGCGGATACCTTTGAGCGAAAAATTGAAGTCTGCCAAAGAGCCTATAACATTCTTGTGGATCAAGTGGGTTTTGACCCCCAGGCCATTATCTTTGATCCGAATATCTTGGCCATCGCCACAGGGATTCCAGAACATAACCGTTATGCCCTAGACTATATTGAGGCAACTGCTTGGATTAAAGCAAACTTGCCAGGGGCCAAAGTCAGCGGTGGTGTCAGCAATTTATCCTTCTCATTTAGAGGGATGGACCACATTAGAGAAGCCATGCATGCGGTGTTCTTATTCCACGCCATCAAGGCAGGAATGGATATGGGCATCGTCAATCCGGGGATGATTCAACCCTATGATGATATTGAACCCGAATTACTCAAGTATGTTGAGGATGTCATACTCAATCGTTATTCAGGGGCTACGGATGCCCTCTTAGAATGGGCTCAGCATCATGCAGAGGTCGCCAAGGGTACTGACATGACCCAAAAGGATGTTTGGCGCCAAGAATCGGTCGAAGAGCGTCTGAAGACCAGCCTAATCAAAGGGATTACCCAGTACCTTGAAACGGATCTAGTGGAAATTCTGCCAGCCTACCCAAAACCCCTAGAAATCATTGAAGGACCGCTGATGGCTGGGATGCAAATTGTTGGAGACCGCTTTGGAGAAGGCAAGATGTTCTTGCCCCAGGTGGTTAAAACTGCCCGTGTCATGAAACAAGCCGTATCCATCTTGCTGCCTTACATTGAAAAAGCCCAGGGTGAAGGCGGCGCCAAGAAATCGGGAAAAGTACTTTTAGCTACAGTAAAAGGTGACGTCCACGATATCGGTAAAAACATCGTTGGGGTTATTTTGGCCTGCAATAACTTTGAGGTGATCGACCTTGGCATCATGGTTCCTGCAGAAGAGATTGTAGCAGCAGCGATAGAACACCAAGTGGATGTGGTAGGCCTTAGCGGTTTGATCACACCTAGCCTTGACGAAATGCGTCATACCATTTCTGAAATCAGACGGGCTCATCTTGATATGCCAATTGTGATTGGTGGTGCCACCACCTCAAAACTCCATACCGCCATCAAATTGGAACCGGAGTTTCCAAAGTACGTTTATCACGCCACAGACGCCTCAAAAACCGTGGCTTATTCCAAAGCCCTTGTGGATCCACAAACCCGCAATACCTTTATGGAAGAAATGCACCAGCACTATAAGCAGGTCCGAGATAACTATTCAGAAATCAAGCGCCCCCTGTTAACCCTTGAAGATCTACAGGCACAGACCTTCAGTCTGGATTTTTCAAATCACACACCAGAAAAACCTAATCAAGTGGGAATCTTTGAGGTATCTTATACCGTGGCTCAGCTTCGGGAGACCATCGATTGGACCTTCTTCTTTACCTCTTGGGGCATGCAGCGCCACTATCCAGAAATCTTGACAGACCAGCACTTTGGTCACGAAGCTACCAAGTTATTTAAGGATGCCCAGCAGCTTTTGGATGTATTTGAAAAAGATATAAAGCTTGCACCAAAAGGGGTCTACGGTATTTTACCCGCTAGCCGTGAGGGTGATTCGGTTGCCGTCACTTCAGCAGATGGCGCAAGTCTTGGGTCATTCCATTTCTTTAGGCAGCAAGAGGCAGCCTCAGAGAAAAGGGCCTTAAGCGACTTCATCGCCCCATCAGAGACCGGCAAAACCGATTATCTTGGTTTATTTGCTGTGACGGCAGGAGAAGCCATAGACAATCTTTACAGACAGTTTAGAGCTGAAGGAGACGAATACAGAGCCATCCTCTGCAAGCTACTAGCAGACCGCTTAGCAGAAAGCTTTGCCGAGCGCCTCCATAGGGATATTCGAAGAGAATTTTGGGGATTTGCCTCAAAGGAGTCCTTGACTTTAGAGCAAGAACTCCGTGGAGAGTACCGCAGTATTCGTCCGGCATTTGGGTATCCATCCCTACCGGACCACTCTGAAAAAGAATTGCTATTTAACATTTTGGAGGCTAAAGAAAGGTTGGGGGTTCAGCTCACCTCATCATACATGATGAAACCCGTATCTAGCGTTAGCGGTTTGATATTTGCCCATCCAGAAGCAAAATACTTTAATATCGGGAAGTTAGGCAAAGACCAAGTGGTTGCCTACGGCGCATCAAAAGGTGTTACAGAAGAATCGCTGAATCGTTTACTGGGTCATTTTTTATCTAATTAACTAATACAAAACCCCTGTCTCTTTTTTTCTGAGACAGGGGTTTTCTTGTTGATGAGATGGGGTTCTTGGTGCCTTACTCTGTAAATACAAGGCAACCAGACTCTGTGAAAAGCCCGTCCATACCCATGTCATAGGCTTCGTGGGGGACAGATGCCACCACTTGACAATCAAAACAAATCCCATAAACCTTGACACGGTTTCGATCAGCCCCACTGAGGAGCTTATCATAGTAGCCGCCTCCATAACCTAAGCGGTAGCCAAAAGGGTCAAAGGCAACGCCGGGCGCCAACACCAGGTTGACTTCAGAAAAAGCCACTTGGTTATCAGGGGTGATTACTGGCTCTAAAATGCCAAATGAGCTCCGGGTCATGGGGGTTGATTCCCCTTGGTAGGTAACCAAAACCAGGGTGTTGGTAATGGGATCCACCACCGGTAAAACTGCTGTTTTACCACTTTGAATGGCGTGGTCTAGCAAGGCTTTTGTTTGGACTTCATTTTTGTAGTCCATATAAATCATAACAACAGCGGCTTCTTGGTAAAGGGGATGGGCAATCACTGATTGGTAAATTGAATTTGAATAGTTAGATACTAACTCTGGTGCTAAATTACGGCGTCTTGCCAGGGTCTCTTTTCGAAGGGTTTGCTTGCTATTTGGCATATTTATGGGCTCCTTATAAAAAAATACTTCATTTTGATGACAAATTTCAATGATTACCTTCATTATACTTGATTCTGACGTTATAATGAATAGTGAAACTTTATTGAAAGAGTTAAGGAGCGTGTGCTGTGATTCAAATGAATGATATTTCCAAACATTACCCAAATGGTGTAATCGCATTGGATCAAATAAACATTACCATTGAAAAAGGGGACTTTGTTTTTCTAGTGGGGCAAAGTGGCGCTGGGAAATCAACCTTCATGAAGTTGCTCTTAAAAGAAGAGGATCCCAGTGAAGGGACATTGATTCTGGATGGTCAGGATATTACCCATCTCCATCGCCGCCGCATTCCCATGCTCAGACGTAAGATGGGGGTAGTCTTTCAAGACTTTAGGTTATTGCCAAATAAAACGGTTTACGAGAATGTGGCCTTTGCCATGGAAATCCTATCCGAGAAGCCCAAAGAGATTAGACGGAAGGTGCCCAGTGTTCTCAGTATGGTGGGGCTTTCTGACAAAGCGAAGCACTATCCTAATCAGTTATCCGGTGGTGAGCAGCAGCGTGTCTCTATAGCCAGAGCCATGATCAACGATCCACCCCTCTTGATTGCGGATGAGCCAACGGGTAATTTGGATCCGGACACATCCTGGGAAATCATGAAACTATTAAGACAAATCAATCGAAGAGGCACCACCATTATTATGGCAACCCATGATAAAGAAATCGTGGATACCATGCGCAGGCGGGTAATCACCCTAGAACAAGGTCGATTGGTACGAGATCACGATAAAGGGGGATATGGCCATGAAGCTTAGAGCGATTCCCTACTCCATAAAAGAAGCTATTAAGAACGTATGGCGCAACGGTTTGATGAGCATTGCTTCCATTTCATCTGTGATGGCTACCTTGGTGATTCTAGGCATTATCTTTGTGTTGGTTCTCAATATCAACAGTTTTGTACAAGGGGCACAGAGTCAGTTTGACGAAATCACCATCTACCTTTCAGATACAGTTACCGCCCCAGAAGTTAAAGTGATTGGGGACGATATTAGTAGTATTATTGGGGTTAAAGAGGTGACTTACGAATCAAAAGAGCAAGCCCTGATTACTTGGAAAGAATCCTGGGGAGAACAGGGGTACTTACTGGATGGATTAACGGACAATCCCCTACCCAATGCCTTTAAGGTAACATTAAGAGAACTTGGGGACACTGAAAATGTGGTTGGCATTATTAAGACGTTTAAAGGTGTGGAGGAAGTCAAATTCTATAAGGATTTGATTGATAAAGTGCTGGGGGCGTCAGAATTTATTCGGACCATGGGGCTCACCCTCATCGTTGTTTTGATTGCCATCTCAACATTTATGATTACCAATACCATTAAACTGGCAGTGAATGCCAGACGTAAAGAGATTAACATCATGAAGTACGTTGGTGCCACCAACTGGTTTATCAGATGGCCTTTCCTATTGGAAGGCACGATATTGGGTTTGATTGGCGCCTTATTGGCTGGTGGTATTGTGTTTGTGGCTTATCAGTATAGCTATAATTACTTCACCACCCAATTTTATGTGATGATTGCTTCTTATTTTGTGCCGCCAAGAGCGGTGATTTCAGATTTGCTCTTTATTTTTATCGTACTTGGCTCCGGAATTGGCGCACTGGGTTCCATCAATGCCATGCGCAAGCACTTGAATGTTTAAGGGGGCTGCCATGATTAAATATAAGGGGTTCGGACTTTCTTTAATCCTTTTACTAGTTATCGGCTTGGGTGTTTTGGCTTTTGCCAGTAACATTGACGCCCAAATTAAAAAGAGCCAAGAGGAGTATGAAGAAATTCAAAAGCGCCTAGAAAAAGTGGATTCAGACCGTAATGCCAACGAAAAAGCCCAAACTCAAATTGAAAAAGATATCAATTCAATTGAAAGGGACATTCGTAGTAGGACTACAAAGATAAAAGCCCTCAATTTGCAAATTGGGGATACCCAAAAGGCAATACTACAAAAGGAAGTTGAACTTGAAGCGGCTATTGCAGAGGTAAATGGACAAAATGAGCGGATGCTCAAGCGTCTTCGTACTATGTATAAGTCAGGTAATTTAGGTTATCTAGAGGTGCTCCTTGGATCAGAGGACTTTTCGGATCTCTTGACCCGGGCTGACAAAGTTCAGCTCCTCTTGGATTATGATCAAGATATGCTCAAAAAATTATTGGTGGCTAAGGAAATAGTCGCTGCTACAAAACTAGAATTAGAAACAAAAAGGACGTCCTTACAAAATTTCAAAACCGATGTGGAAGTGGAGCGGACTCAGCTAAAAGCCTCTTCTAATGTTCTCGGTGGTAAAAAAGATGAACTTTCTAAAAATCACCAAGCCCTCTTAAATCAGGAGAAAGAGTTAAGGGAGGATGCAGACAAAGTCACTGAAATCATCAAAAGCCTTGAACTTAAAAAACGCTACATTGGGGGCAAGATGATGTGGCCAGTGCCACTGAACCACACCAAGATTTCATCCCCCTTTGGCAATCGTAGACACCCTGTTTTAGGGGTGAATATGATGCATACGGGTATTGATATACCTGCGCCAAACGGAACTGATGTCTATGCAGCCCAAGGAGGTACAATCATTTATGCTGGGTGGCTGGGGTCTTATGGTCAGGTCATTATGATCGATCACGGTGGGGGCATTGTAACAGTATATGGTCATAACAGCGCTTTAAATGTGTCCTCTGGGCAAGAAGTAAAGAGGGGTGACACCATAGCGGCTGTGGGTAGTACAGGACGCTCAACCGGGAATCATTTGCACTTTGAAGTCCGGGTAAAAGGAGCTTTTATCAATCCTCTCGAATATGTTAAAAACTAGTAAGGAGTACTTTGTGAAAAATAGAACCCGTATTTTATTAACCACATTATTAGTGATTACCAGTATGATTTTTTCAAGTGTTTTAACACTGTTTGTTCAATTTTCGGTGGGGGATCGTTCGGTGGTTCCCGAGGAAGAAATCGCCCGCCTGAGAGAAATTGAGGCTCGTTACCAAAAGGTGGAGCAGTTAAAGGGCTTTATCGATAACAATTACTACTTGCCCACAAAAGATGTGGATTTTCAAGAAGGTTTGATCGATGGTTTATTTTCAGCTCTAGACGACCCTTACTCAGTTTATTTCAATAAAGATGAATTTAAAGCCTTCAACGAGTCTTCTGCGGGGTCTTTTGGTGGGATTGGCATTGTGATTGAACCAGGTAAAGATAATTTAATTACGGTGGTTTCGCCTATCGAAGATACACCTGGTGAACGGGCGGGGATCTTAACTGGGGATAAAATCATTAAAGTGGATGGAGTAGAGGTCTTTGCAGATAAAACCGATGCTGCTATCAAGCGGATGAAAGGTAAACCTGGCACAGAAGTTACCTTGACGATTTATCGAGAAAATCAAGATCAGTTTGAACTTAAAATTACTCGGGCTATGATTGTTATCAAATCGGTCAAATCTAGAATTTTGACGGATGCGGGCAATTTAGGCTATTTGCGCATTACTTCTTTTGACGAAAAAGTGTTTGAAGAATTTAAAACACATTATCTAGCTTTAAAAGCAGAAGGCGCTACTGGTTTGATTATTGACTTGCGAAACAATCCAGGGGGCAGCTTACAACAGTGCATCGAACTTGCGGATTACATCCTTGGTGAACAGTTAATTGTCTATACAAAAGATAATACTGGTAAAGAAGAACGCTTTAACTCTGACAAGGCTAAAATTGATTTGCCAATCGCCGTATTGACCAATAAAGGCAGTGCTTCTGCTTCTGAAATCTTGACTGGTGCCATCAAAGATACAAAAGCGGGAACTATTATCGGAACGACCACATTTGGTAAAGGCCTGGTTCAAACCGTTCGCGATTTAAAAGATGGCGATGGCATCAAATTGACCATTGCTCAGTACTTTACCCCAAGCGGTGCCTATATCCATGGGGTTGGCATTGAGCCTAATATCGTTGTTGAGCAAAAGGATAAAATTGATCCAGCCAACGATAAAACCGATTTACAGCTCCAAAAGGCCATTGAAGTGTTGCTAAAAGGGAATTAAATTATTTTAAGGGAATTAAACTCTTTTAAGGGAAATAACTAAACACATTAAGATTTGTTAAGAAAGCTTTACCTTGGTCCTTCTTTTCACTATACTAAGAGAAGTCGTGAAATTCACGTCTTCTTTTTGCGTAAAGTGGTATGGTTTAAGGTATATATCAGATAATAGCTACCTACGCTTTGTGCAGTAGCAGCAAAGAGAGTGTTTAGAGGAGAAAGGTTGATCTTATGATCATTAGAAAAGCCAATTTATACGATACAAACGATGTAGCACGGGTTCATTTTGATGTATGGACAGATTTTTACAAGGATTTTGTCTCCCGTGAGTTTTTAGAAAAATTGAGTTATGAAAATCGCAAAAAATTCTGGATGAAATATATTAACGATGGGAACGTCGTTTATGTCATCGAAGAAAAAACAGGCGGTATTATTGGATTTGCTGTTCCCAAAATTCATAAGAGCAAGACTAAAGAAAGCTTTGGTGAGATTATCGCCCATTATGTGGCCGATAAATATCAACACCATGGCTACGGACGGGTCTTGTTATTAGCATGTGCCAAGCTGTTTGTTAAGAATAAAGTTGATTCTATGCGGGTTTGGATTCACAGAGATAATCCGTCTGCTGACTTTTACAAGCATATGGACGGTGTTGAAATGGAAGCAAAACTGGATCGATTGGATGGCAAAGATATCGTTAAGCTCAATATCGCTTGGCATGACCTCCCAGACCTGATTGCCCGTTATCAGAGTGCTTTTGATGGGATTACAAAAGAGTACTAGGATTGCCATTAACTTAATGATGGAGGCTTTTCATGATTCAGCCTAAAAATATGCCTTACATTCGTTATGTACCAATTATTATCGTTGCTTTTTTTCTTTATAAAATTGTCAATCAAACCAATTGGTTGATGAGCGCTATCAGTACGGTGTCTTCGATTCTGTTGCCAATTATCTGGGGTATCGTGATTGCCTATTTATTAAATCCAATTATGAATTTACTGGAAACGCGCTACAAGTTGAAAAGAAGCCTGGCAATTTTAATTATCTATGTGGTCTTGATTATGATGATTGTTGGCAGTCTCACGGTAGTAATCCCTAAACTGGTCACTAACGTTGTGGATATCATTACTGAGCTGCCCCGTTATACAGTGGTAGCAACACAGTGGTACGAGAACCGGATGGTGGATTTTCAAGCGATTGAAGCTTTTGTCAACACCTACGATTTAAGTTTACAGACTTATTTTGAAAATAATTTAACAATTCAATTGGAGATGATTTCTGGTCAACTGCAGTCCTTTATTCTAAACTTAGGAAAAGCATTGTTTGATATCACTTCTGGTATCTTTAAATTTATTCTTGGTTTGATTATGTCCATTTATATGCTTAAGGACAAAGAGATTTTTAATAGGGGCTCAAAAAAAATATTACATGCGTATTTAGGTCCTAAGAAAGCTCACCGTATCATTGAGCTTGGAAGAGATGTCAATCGGGTTTTTAGTAGATACCTCATTGGAAAGACCGTAGATTCCTTAGTGGTTGGTATCCTTTGTTTTATTGGACTAACCTTATTGAATGTCCGTTTTGCAATCTTACTGTCACTAATTGTTGGTCTTACCAATATGATTCCTATTTTTGGTCCCATTATTGGATCGATTCCTGCAATTGTCATAACACTTTTTTATTCGCCTTTACAAGCTCTTTGGGTGGCCATTTTTATTTTCATCATGAAACAGATTGACGGCTACTATATAGGTCCTAGAATCTTGGGTGGTAGCATCGGGGTGTCAGCATTTTGGATTATCTTTGCAATCATTGTAGGCGGTGGACTTTTTGGTGTAGTGGGAATTCTTTTATGTGTGCCACTTTTGGCGGTTATCAGAAATCTTAACGACGGTTATATGCAAAAGAAATTTGATCAATATGAAGAAGAAGCAGCAAAACTGCTTGTTGCAGATTTATCAGAACGCTAAAAATGCTGAACGACGGGGGATATTTCCTGTCGTTCGGCTTTTTTTATAGGATTGACAAGGGTTCCAAAAAGTCGTAAAATTGATACGAACACACGTTCTATAAACGAGAATAGGAAGTGGTATATGGAAGCATTTAAAGTTGTATCACCCTACAAACCCGCAGGGGACCAACCCAAGGCAATTGAAGCCTTGGTCAATGGCTTTCAGTCTGGGTTAAAGCAGCAAACTCTTCTTGGTGTTACGGGTTCTGGTAAGACTTTTACAGTGGCTAATGTGGTTGAAGCCTTAAATGTGCCAACCCTGGTTTTAGCTCATAATAAAACCTTAGCGGCTCAGTTGTGCAGTGAGTTTAGAGCTTTTTTTCCAAACCATGCAGTGGAATATTTTGTGAGTTACTATGATTATTATCAGCCAGAAGCCTATGTGGCTGCTTCAGATACCTATATTGAAAAGGATTCAGCCATCAACGAAGAAATTGATAAACTCCGCCACTCCGCAACCGCAGCTCTATTCGAGAGATCGGACGTTATTATTGTGGCTTCGGTGTCTTGTATCTATGGTCTGGGTAATCCAATCGATTACCAAAGTATGGTGTTGTCTGTTCGGCCTGGTATGGTTAAAAGCCGAGACGATATTGTGGAACGATTAGTTAGCATGCAATATGTTAGAAACGACATTAATTTTACGAGATCGACTTTCAGGGTTCGGGGTGATGTGGTTGAAATCATGCCTGCTACCTCTTTTGATAAAGCTATACGTATCGAGCTTTTTGGCGATGAAATCGAGCGTATTGTTGAGGTGAATGCCTTGACTGGTCAAATACTCGGAGAGAGAAATCACGCCATCTTTTTTCCAGCTTCCCATTACGTAACGCCAAAAGAGAAACTGGAACTGGCCATTGGTGATGTGGAAAAAGAGTTGGAAGAGCGGATTGCCTATTTCAAGTCAAAGGATCAACTGATAGAAGCTCAGCGGATTGACCAACGGACCCGCTATGATATTGAAATGCTGCGAGAAGTGGGGTTTTGTCAAGGAATTGAAAACTACTCGCGGGTTTTGTCCATGCGCCCTGCTGGTGCTCGGCCCTATACCCTGATTGACTATTTCCCAAAAGACTTTTTGATGGTCATTGACGAGTCCCACGTATCTGTACCCCAGGTTAGGGGGATGTTTGGAGGTGACCAATCCAGGAAGAAAAACTTGGTTGATTTTGGATTTAGACTACCTTCTGCCATGGACAATAGGCCTTTGAATTTTGGAGAATTTGAATCATTGCTTGGAAAAGTCCTTTATGTCAGTGCGACCCCTTCTGTTTACGAGAAAGAACACTCAGAGTTGACGGTGGAGCAGGTCATTCGCCCCACTGGGCTCCTTGATCCGGTCATCTCTATCCGCCCTGTAACGGGTCAAATAGATGATTTGTTTAACGAGGTGATGCTAAGGGTCGGTTTGAAAGAACGGATTCTTGTGACCACTTTGACTAAGCGAATGGCAGAAGATCTGACAGAGTATTTTAAGGGGCTAGATGTGAAAGTTCGCTATATGCACTCCGATGTAGACACCTTGGAACGGATGGAAATTATAAGGGATTTACGTTTAGGTGTTTTTGATGTGCTTGTAGGGATCAATCTTTTAAGAGAGGGTCTCGATCTACCTGAAGTCTCACTGGTGGCTATTTTAGATGCTGATAAAGAAGGGTTCCTGCGCTCAGAAACCGCTCTGGTGCAGACCATAGGCAGAGCTGCCCGTCATTTGAACGGTCAGGTGGTGATGTATGCTGATAAAATCACAGATTCCATGAGAAAAGCAATCGACGAAACCAATCGGCGCCGAGAAATTCAACATGCCTATAATATTGAACACGATATCACACCGGAGTCCATTATCAGGAATGTTCATGCTGTTATTGAAGCAACCCGTGCTGCAGAATCAGAAGAGGATTATCGCACCCACTTCAATGGGGATCTTTCGGTTGGCTTTGCAGATGGCTTGCCACAAGGGGAGCTGCTCACTAAGGCGCTCTATACCGAAAAGATTACAGCCCTTAGTCAAGAGATGCTTGAGGCATCCAATCATTTGGCATTTGAAAAAGCTGCTGCACTACGAGATCAGATTACAGCACTGAAAACACTTTGGGAAAAAACACTGGGTTAAGCTAGGAGAAGTTTATGAAACAATATATCGATGTCCGAGGGGCAAAAGAACACAATCTTAAAAATATCAGCGTTAAAATTCCTCGAAATGAGTTGGTTGTGATCACAGGTCTTAGTGGCTCAGGTAAGTCTTCATTAGCCTTTGATACCATCTATGCTGAGGGTCAACGACGCTATGTGGAGAGCTTATCAGCCTATGCAAGGCAATTTCTTGGGCAGATGGAAAAGCCAGATGTTGAATCCATCGAAGGTTTATCACCAGCAATTTCAATTGACCAAAAGACAACCAGCCGAAATCCCAGATCCACAGTGGGCACGGTCACAGAGATCTACGATTACTTTCGTTTATTGTACGCAAGGGTAGGGACTCCCCATTGTCCGGTGTGTAACCGGGTCATAGAACAACAATCCGTAGACCAAATTGTGGACCGGATTTTGGGGTTTGCCGAGGGAACTCGGATTCAAGTGATGGCGCCTATTGTGAGAGGCAAAAAAGGGGAGCATAAAAAGGAAATTGAAAGACTAAAAAAAGAAGGGTTTGTCCGTGCAAGAATCAACGGTGAAGTCCGTGATTTAGGTGAAGATATTGAGCTGGCAAAAACCCATAAACACGATATTGAAGCCGTCATAGACCGACTAGTCATTAAAGAAGGCATTGATAAAAGACTTTCAGACTCTGTGGAAATCGCTTTAAGAGAAAGTGATGGCCTTGTGATTGTCAATATCATCGATGGAGAAGATCATACCTTCAACACTAGATTTGCGTGTCCTGAGCATGGTATAGGCATTGACGAAATGGAACCGCGGATGTTTTCTTTCAATTCTCCCTTTGGAGCCTGTGAGACTTGCCGTGGTATCGGCCATTTATTAAGAGTTGATCCCGATTTAGTGATACCAGATCCTAAACTCAGCATCCAAGACGGTGCCATCAGCCCCTTTGCAGGCAGTGGTGAAGGCACGTATTATCAGCAACTGGTGGAAAGTTTAGTCAGACACCATAAAGGCAAATTGAATGTGCCCTTTGAGGAGCTATCCCCTACACTTCAAGACGCCATTTTAAACGGCACCGGAAAAGATGAAATCGAATTTGTCTACGAGAGCAAGTACGGTGGCGTTCGCCAGTATAAAGCGCCTTTTGAAGGGGTTGTGACCAACCTAGAGCGTCGCTATAAAGAAACCAATTCAGATTATATGCGCAGTAAAATTGAAGAGTATATGAGTCTTACACCTTGTGAATCCTGCAAGGGTAGACGACTAAAAAACGAGAGTTTAGCTGTGACAATCGGGGATTTAAATATCGCTCAAGTCACGGATCTTTCAGTCATTAAATGTTTGGAATTCTTTCAGGACCTATCCCTGGATGTAACAAAGAAAATGATTGCTGAACAAATTCTAAAAGAAATTTTTGCAAGGTTAAGATTCTTACTCAATGTGGGGCTTAGCTACTTGACCCTTGCAAGATCCGCAGGTTCTCTGTCCGGCGGGGAGTCTCAGCGCATAAGATTAGCAACTCAGATTGGTTCTGGTCTTTGCGGTGTTCTTTATATCTTGGACGAACCCAGCATCGGTCTTCACCAGAAGGATAACCATAAATTACTCACAACCCTTAGAGAACTTACTGACGTTGGGAATACTTTAATTGTTGTGGAACATGACGAAGACACCATTAGAGCTGCAGATTTCATCCTGGATATGGGACCAGGAGCTGGGGAACACGGTGGTGAAATCATCGCTCAAGGTGATTTTGCAGCCATCTTAGAAAATCCCAATTCCATTACTGGCCAGTATATGTCCGGTAAACGATCTATTCAAACCCCTGCTATTCGCCGCAAAGGCAACGGGTTGAGTATCCAGATTCTTGGCGCAAAAGAAAATAATTTAAAAAATATTGATGTTAAGTTCCCACTGGGAACCTTTACAGTTGTCACTGGTGTTTCTGGGTCTGGTAAAAGTTCTTTAATCAATGAGATTCTTTATAAAGGTGCAGCATCATCCCTCAATAGAACCCGCATAAAACCAGGCAAACACGATCAAATTTTAGGGCTAGAGCATGTCGATAAAGTCATAGAAATAGATCAATCCCCAATCGGCAGAACCCCTAGGTCAAATCCAGCTACCTACACTGGCGTCTTTGACTTTATGCGTGATATATTT
This sequence comes from uncultured Fusibacter sp., assembly GCA_964522015.1. Taxonomy (GTDB): domain Bacteria; phylum Bacillota; class Clostridia; order Peptostreptococcales; family Acidaminobacteraceae; genus QQWI01. The sequence goes on from CAZFST010000025.1 coordinate 17,207, forward strand.
GCCACTTTGCCAGAGGCTAAAGCACGGGGGTATCAAAAGGGCAGATTCAGTTTTAACGTAAAAGGTGGTAGATGCGAAGCCTGTAAGGGTGATGGTATCTTAAAGATTGAAATGCATTTTTTACCGGATGTCTATGTACCTTGCGATGTTTGTAAAGGCAAGCGCTATAATCGAGAAACCCTACAAGTGAAGTATAAGGGAAAGAATGTAGCTGATATTCTCACAATGACAGTAGAAGAAGGTTTAGTATTCTTTGAAAACATTCCCCGTATCCACAAGAAGCTTGAAACCCTCAATGATGTGGGTCTTGGGTATATTCGCTTAGGGCAACCTTCAACCCAACTTTCCGGTGGTGAAGCCCAACGGATAAAACTTGCAACAGAACTCAGTAAGCGCAGTACGGGCAAGACCCTCTATATCTTAGATGAACCCACCACGGGTTTGCATATGGCTGACGTCCATAATTTGATTTTAGTACTCGATCGTCTAGTGGAGGCGGGTAATTCTATGGTGGTGATTGAACACAATCTGGATGTGATTAAATGTGCAGACCACGTCATTGATATTGGTCCTGAAGGTGGGGATCAAGGAGGGCAAATCATTGCAGAAGGAACCCCAGAATATATAGCCGTCCAACCCCAATCCTACACCGGTGAGTTTCTTAAGCCATTACTTGATAAAAACCCCATTGTAGAAGAAAAACTCCCTAAAAAGCGGAAGTCAAAGAAAGCGGTTGCTGCTGATACCGATTAATGCATCAATCACAAAATTAAAAGACCTACTCTATGTCCTAGGGTAGGCCTTTTAATATAGGTGAGAGCAAGCATTCTGAATTCTAAGATTTGCTCTTAATGTTTTATTAAAAAACTGCGTCAAAAATGATATACTAATACACGAGGTGGTGTCATGAAGGACTTTTCAGAACCGTTAAAAACCTTACCACTAAGGCCTGGTGTCTACCTCATGAAGGACCAGCAAGGTACCATCATCTATGTGGGTAAGGCAAAGAATCTTAAAAACCGAGTAACCTCCTATTTTAGGGGGTTTTCAGCACATACACCTAAAACACAGACCCTGGTGGTGAATATAGATGAGTTTGAATATATTCTCACCGATAGTGAAGTGGAAGCCCTAATTTTAGAAGGCAATTTAATTAAACAGTATAAACCCCGATTTAATGTTCGGCTAAAAGATGACAAGGCTTATCCATTTATAAAAATTACAAACGAACCCTATCCAAGGGTGATTAAAGTTAGGGAACTTAAAAAAGACAAAGCGAAGTACTTTGGTCCCTATACCAGCGATTATGATGTGAATCAAACACTGGATGTGATTCAAAAGGTTTTTCCCATTCGTCAGTGTCATAGAGATTTGACTAAAAAAAATCAAAGACCATGCCTTAATTATCATATTAAGCAATGCTTAGGACCCTGCAAAGGTGATGTCCACTTAGATGTTTATGGTAAACTAATCGAAGATATTAGTCTGTTTTTATCGGGTAAAGAACAAGAATTGATTGTACTCTTGTCGTCTGAAATGATGAAAGCAGCTGAAATGTTGAATTTTGAACGAGCCGCCCAATTGCGTGACCAGTTGACTTCACTGAAGCACTTAACCATTAAGCAGAAAATCAACTCCTCAAAGGGTATCGATCAAGATGTCATTGGTATTGCTCGCTCTGAAGATAAAGCCTGCATTATGATTTTCTTTGTGCGCAATGGCTTACTGCTTAGTAGGGAGAGTTTTATGCTTGAGGATGTTCTCAACGAGTCGGATACTGAACTGATGCATCAGTTCATCTTACAGTTTTATGGTGGCGCATCCTTTTTTCCAAAGGAAATATTAATGTCCCATCCAGTGGATGAACCCCAGACATTTGAACTTTGGCTCACCCAAAAATCAGGCAAGAAAGTCTACTTACAATATCCTAAGCAAGGTGACAAAAGGCAACTGGTGGAGATGGTGATGACAAATGCCACTGAATATCTCACTAAGCATTTTGAGACCATTGTCACGAAAGAGCGAGAGCTCAATAGTCGTGTACACTCACTAGGGACATTATTGGGTTTAGCCCAAGTTCCTAAAAGGGTAGAAGCCTATGATATTTCCAATATCATGGGCGTGTTTTCAGTAGGTTCAATGGTCGTCTACGAAAACGGAGTTAAAAAGAAAAGTGACTATCGCCGTTTTAAAGTCCGTACCATAGAAGGCCCCAACGATTATGGCAGCATGATGGAGGTCATTTACCGACGTTTCAAACGGGCAATGGATGCAGAAAATCCAGCCCTACAACAAGGCTTTGAAAAGCTGCCTGATCTTCTTTTAATTGATGGTGGTAAGGGGCATGTCAATGTAGTACAACAAGTTTTAGATGCTTTAAAACTCACAATCCCTGTGGTTGGTATGGTGAAGAATGATCGTCACAGGACAGATGCCCTCTACTATCAAGGGGAGTTTCACAAATTAGATCACCATGGTGACGTTTTTAAGTGGGTTGCTGGTGTGCAAGAGGAAGTTCATCGCTTTGCCATCAGTTATCACAGAAGTCTTAGAGATCAAGCCATGTCCCAATCCGTATTGGATGATATACCAGGGGTTGGAAATGTCACTAAAAAGAAACTTTTAACCAGTTTAATTTCAATAGAAGCCATTCGACAAGCATCTGTTGATCAACTGGCAGAAATTCAAGGGATCAAAAGACCAGTGGCCCAAGCCATATACGATTATTTTCACCAAGGAGGCATAAAAAGTGAATAAGCAATTGTTTTTACCAGAGGTCGTTGAACAGTTTAAATTAGAAGTCTTAAATCAAGCAAATTTGGGAGACAAGGTTGTGACATCGCCAGAACTCAACCGAATCGGTTTACAACTTACTGGATTTTTGGACTCCTTTGCATTTGAACGGATCCAAATTGTTGGTATGGTAGAATGGAAATATATCGAACAACTATCTGAGGAAAGACAGCGGGAAGTTGTTACTGCTGTGATGCAATACGAAATTCCGTGTATTATTTTTTCGAGAAATTTACCAGTACCACCGATCTTCATTGAGCTGGGTAATTATTACAACGTACCAATCCTTTCAACACCTAGAAACACCACGAATTTTGTATCTGACTTACTCAAATACATTGATTCACAATTGGCTGAACGAACGACCATTCACGGGGTTTTGATTGATATCAATGGTATTGGTACACTGATACTTGGCAAAAGCGGCGTTGGTAAGTCAGAAACAGCACTGGAATTGGTGAAACGAGGACACCGATTTGTTGCAGATGATGCTATTGATATTACAAAAGTAGGAGACCAATCCTTGGTCGGGAAATCACCAGATCTCATTAAGAATTTTATGGAGATTCGTGGGATTGGCATTGTAGATATGTCTAAGCTTTACGGCATTGGTTCTGTAAGAGAAAGTATTACCCTTGATTTGATTGTTCAAATTGAAGAGTGGTCCAATGATACTGATTATGATCGACTTGGTCTTGACGAGAAGTACATGACGATTTTAGGGGTCGAAGTCAACATGATTAAGCTGCCAGTCAAGCCTGGTAGAAACTTAGCCGTTATTTTAGAGGCAGCTGCAAGAAATTATTCACTCAAGAAAATGGGCTTTAATGCAGCTGTAGAATTGGATACAAAGTTACGTGCGTTACATCAAACTAAGTAAAGTGGTGACCAAATGTACCAACTGATAGCACATCACGAATATGATGCTCTTGCTTATTTATTAAACGAGGCGCCTGAAATCAATGCACATTTTACCACAATGCTTATTAGGCATGGTTTTCAGAATGAACATATGCAAACTTGGGTTAGATTCAAGGGGGCCATGATGATCGCCGCCTGTGCTATCTACAGGGAGAGTGCCATCGTCTACGAACGAGAAAGACCTTCATATAAGGATGTTTTAGACTTATTGAATTGGCACACAGTCAAATCCATTTCAGGTCCCAGTTATGTGATTTACGAACTCATGTCCCAAAGAACTTTTAAATCAGTTGAGCATACCACTGTTGCTAGATTGGATTCCCTTGCAGGATTGAACGTTGATCAAAGCGCCATATTCGATGAAGGTGGTATCCATCATCGAAATCTGTGTCTGGCCTTACACCTTGAGCCCTATAAAAAAGAGGACCTAAAAGAAAAAATCATCCTACAAAATCAAGTTTTTGACCTTAATGTACCTGTTGACCATCAAGGTATACATCATTTATTTGATAAGAAGATTTTAAGGGGCTATCTGATCAGGGAGAATGATGAAGTTGTTGCAACTGGTGAATGGCTGAATAATCATCCTACCTTTGGTCATATTTTAGGCATAGCAACCCACAAAAGCCATCGTAGAAAGCACTATGCTTATTGCATTTCTGAAAAACTATGCGAAGATATCGTCATAAGGGGTAAAACACCCCTGTTGCGCTACGAAAATCAAGCTGCTGGAGCTTTATATCATAAATTGGGTTTTGTTGATGTTGGTGAATTCAGCACCCTTTATCTGACCTAAGTTTACATCAGCATCCTTTATCTGACCTAAGTTTACAATAGAACAGTTGGTTTGAAATCCAAACCAACCTTGATAAACAAAAAATGGCCATCTCCGATAAAGAGATGACCATTTTTATTTATCCGAGTTTTGCAGCTTTATAGCGGGACTCGACAACATCCCAGTCAACCACTGCCCACCATGCTTTGATGTAATCTGCCCGTCGGTTTTGATAATTGAGGTAGTAGGCATGCTCCCAGACATCTATACCAAGCAGAGGCGTAAGACCATCGCTGATTGGATTGTCTTGATTTGGTGTAGCGACAAGGGCAAGTTTGTGATCTTTGGTCAATACGAGCCACGCCCAACCACTTCCAAATTGGCTCACGGCAGCCTTTTCAAGTTGCGCCTGGAAGGCCTCGAAATCGCCGAAGCCGACAGTGATGGCTTCGGCCAAAGTGCCCTTTGGAAGACCTTTACCCTCTGGTGTCATTGACTCCCAAAATAAGCTGTGATTAAAATGACCACCGCCATTGTTTCTAACCGTCCAATAGAGATTTTCTGGCACAAGTGACAGGTGATTGAGCAGGTCTTCAATTGGCATATGTTTTAGATCCTCAAGGGATTCAAGGGCGTTGTTGAGGTTATTGATGTAGGCTTGATGATGTTTAGAATGATGGATTTCCATGGTCCGTCCATCGATATGGGGCTCAAGAGCGTTGTATGCGTAGGCCAGTGTTGGTAGTGTGTAAGACATATGAAACCTCCTTAAAATTATGGGTTTGAGTGATGATATCCAATGTGTCATTTATCATGAGTAACTTTGCCTTGGGTGTCAGTTGAGTTAGGGTCATTAAGCTACAATCATTATACCACACACCGACAATGATTATCAGTATCGCCGTATTAATTTTTTGTAAGATTTATTAACGGATTAGATAGCCAAGTTAAGGCGATATGTTATAATAAGGCTATCGCACATAACGGAGAACGTTTTCTTAACAAATTCCGCGGTTGTGAATATCCCCAAATGAGGACATGTGCTATAATGAAAAGTAGGATTGTTAAATCATTAACTTTCAATTGCTGGTTTTTCATGGGATAGAATCAGGAGGCTTTCATGCTTTTAAGAGATATCGCAACATTACTTGCCTGCGAGATCATTGCAGGTGAAGCGCATTTAGATCGTAATTTTGAACATGCATTTGGATCAGATTTAATGAGTGATGTACTGGCCTATGTAGAGAGTGATGCTATTTTACTCACAGGTCTTGTCAATCACCAAGTGATCCGCACTGCAGAAATGCTTGATTTAAAAGCAATTGTCTTTATAAGAGGCAAACTGCCTTGCGAGGAAGTGGTGACATTAGCCAATGACCACGGCATGACTTTATTAGCCACAAAACACACCATGTACACGGCTTCTGGAATTTTGTATGCCAATGGACTTCAAGGGATACCAGTCTAAATATGTTAAAATTAATTGAGGAGTAGGGGATGCAAGAGAGTATGAAATACGAATATGTCATACCCACAATGGATTTGACAGTGGCGGGTGAAGCATCTAGTCATATAAAAAAGATACTAAGACAAATTGGTATAGATTCAGGGGTTATTAGAAGAGTCGCCATTGCAACCTATGAAGCAGAAATAAACATTGCAATTCATTCATTAGGTGGCACCATCACTTGTCTGATTTCTCCGGAATGGGTCAAAATTGAGGCTCTGGATATCGGGCCTGGCATTGCAGATACGGTTCTTGCCATGCAAAAGGGGTATTCAACCGCGACCAGTGAAATCCGAGAAATGGGTTTTGGTGCAGGGATGGGCCTACCAAATATGGAAAAGTGCTCGGACCATTTTGAACTCACCTCAGAAGTTGGTGTTTTCACTAAAGTAGCAATGACGATGTTGCTGTAATATCTGTTTTGAGATGCATTTGTAGTGCTTAATGGAGGATTACATGACAATGTATTGGCATTCAGTTTTTTTACATCAAGATAAATGTACAGGTTGTACCAATTGCATGCACCGCTGTCCAACCCAAGCCATTCGGGTGATAGACGGCAAGGCTCGCATTATGGAAGAACGCTGTATTGACTGCGGTGAATGTATTCGAGTTTGTCCCTTTCATGCAAAGGATGCCAAAACCGATCAACTAGCAGACCTAGCAAAGTATCGATATAATGTGGCGCTGCCAACCATACCAATCTATGGTCAATTTCCAACAGACTACGATATGCAGCGTCTGTTTAATACGTTTTTGAGAATGGGATTTAATGAAGTATTTGATGTCGCTCTGGCCGCAGACACTATTTCGGCGTATTTAAAAGATCATATCGACGATGCTGATCCTGAGATTAAGCCATTAATCTCCACCTACTGTCCTGCAGTTACGCGACTCATTCAAATTCGTTATCCTGGTTTAATAGACAATATTATTCCAATAGAGTCACCTTCTGAAATTGCAGCAAGACAGGCCCGTAAAATCATCAAAGAAAAAACCGGTTTAAAAGATGAAGAAATTGGGGTCTTTCTGATCACTCAATGTCCCGCAAAAGTGACAAGCATCAAACGTCCTCTGGGCTTAGACCATTCCTTAATCAGCGGCGCTATTTCATTTAAGACCTTATATCCCCGTATCTTAAAATTATACGAAACCATGACAGGTGAAATGGCAGAAATTGAGCAGGGAAGTGGTAAAGGTATTGGTTGGGGTCGAGTTGGCGGACAATCCTATGCCATTGACATGGACAATTACATTGCAGTTGATGGCATTGATGAAGTGACCAAGGTATTAGATAAAGTGGATATGGATATGCTTAAGAATATCGATTTTATTGAAGGGTATGCCTGTGTTACAGGTTGCTGTGGTGGTCCCTTGACCATTGAAAATCCCTTTGTGGCTAAAAGTCGTATCAGGAAGCAAGCAAAAAAAGAACAACGCTATACCGACGAAGAGCTCAAGAGCAGGTGTGCCTTTGAAAATATGATATGGACCAATGCCATTGAACCCCATCCGATTTTAAAATTGGATAAGGATTTTAAAAAGGCGATTGATATGATGTCTCAGATTGAAGCAATCACAAAACTACTGCCCGGTCTTGATTGCGGAGCTTGTGGTTCGCCAACTTGTCGGGTGCTTGCAGAAGATGTTGTAATGGGCCGCGCTCGATTTGAAGATTGTATTATTAGAAAGGGGAAAGAAAAATGATCACATTAAATACACTGGTTGAAGCCTTTGGCTTCAAACCACTCATAGAGGGTATTGATTTAAGCCGCCCTGTCACGTCCCTAAGCTGTTGCGATCTACTAAGCTGGGTCATGGCAAATGGTAAAGAAAATGAAGCATGGATCACTGTTCAAACTCATACCAACATATTGGCAGTGACCTCACTTTTGGATATGGCTTGTATCATCGTCCCTGAAGATATTGTGGTTGAACCGGCTACACTAGAAAAGGCTCAAGAGAAGGGCATTGCTATTTTCGGCACGACTGACAATGCTTTTCAAATCTTCACCAAGTTTTATGAGCAAGGTTTGCGTTAATGCAGGCAACCTACGACTTGCACATTCACAGTGCTTTGTCCCCCTGCGCAGAACCAGAAATGACTCCCAATAATATCGTGAATATGGCCGCCATCAAAGAATTGGATTTTATCGCTATATGCGATCACAATGGGATTGCCAATGTGGCACCTGCCATGGCGGTTGCCATCAGGGATGAACTGCCCGTTGTTGTGATTCCTGGGATTGAAGTACAAAGTAAAGAAGATGTTCATGTGCTTTGCCTTTTTAAGACATTGGAGGCGTTACAAGAGTTTTATCAAGAGATGATAGCAGAAATCCAACCCATTCCCCATAATGCCAAGCGTTTTGGAGATCAGATTCAATATGATGAAAATGATGAAGTGGTTGGGCATTTTGAGCAGTCCCTGTATGCATCCATTCAGCTTTCTGTGGATGCCATTATCGATCGGGCCATAGCCCTGGGTGGCGGCGTGATCCCGGCCCACTTGGACCGCAATTCCTATAGTATGATTGCGAACCTTGGATTTATCAGTCCAGATTTACCCATTCGCGCCATTGAATTCAGTTCGGCTTGCGATCCCGTAGAATTTACAAAGCGCCATCTTTACTTGCGACGCTATTTGACCCTTGTCAATTCCGATGCTCATGAATTAGTGAGTATGTCGGAACCAGTTAATACCATTGAAGTCACAGAAAAATCAATCGACGGGATTTTCCAAGCGATTTTTGGCTTTTGATTGAAGGGGATAAACAGGATGAAAGAACTGGCCTTACATATTTTAGATTTAGTCCAAAACTGCATTACAGCAGGTGCAACAAAAATAGATCTGACCGTGATTGAAGACCACCTTAATAATTGGTTGAGCATCCGCATCCAAGATAATGGTTGTGGTATGAGCGCCGCAGTGCTAGAACAGGTGACGGACCCTTTTTACACAACCCGGACTACTAGAAGCGTGGGTCTTGGCATCCCCATGTTTAAAGTCAATGCGCAGATGTGTGGTGGGGATTTTTCCATTCAGTCTCAAGTCGGGGTGGGCACCATCATCGAAGCTCGGTTCAAACACAACCACATTGATAGACCGCCACTGGGGGACATGTCAACCACCATCGTGGGTATCGTTTTGTCTCTTGAGGGCTGCGATCTCATCTATTCCCATCAAGTCAATGAAGGTTTATTCTATCTTTCAACCGAAGAGATGCGCGAAATGTTGGGGGCTGACTTGGATTTAGGGGATGTAGAGGTTTTGCAGTGGGTAAAGGGTTATGTTAAAGAGGGGCTAGCAGAAATTGAAAAGGAAATGATGTAGGGGAGGGCTAAGCCTTCCTTTTTTAATGTATAAAAAAAAAGATTCGATTACATTTTTCAGAAGAAACGTATTGAAAAAAATGTGAGTTTTTATCTGGTTAAAGGGTAAGTAAGTCATGTAATGTGAGGAAATCGTCAAACGACTCAAAAAAGTTTGGACCCAGTTTCCGTTTGCCTTCACATTCAGATTACGACCACTATCTTAGGGAGGAAAAGTCATGGGAAGTAAGAAAAAACTGAGTCTTTTTTTAGCACTAATGATGATTATTTCATCATTATCATTAGGTGTCTTTGCACAGGATACCTATACCATTAAATCGGGTGATGTACTTTGGAAAATTGCAAAAAACCATGGAATGGACTATAAAACATTAGCTGCATACAACGAAATTGCAGATCCCGACAAAATATTTGCCGGAAAAACCCTCAAGTTTCCGCCAGTGACAGGAACCATTAAACCTGTGACTCCAGTGGTGACAGTTCCACCTATACCAGCAGTTAAGACCATTACAATTTTGCACACAAATGATATGCATGGTTTCTTCCGTTATGGAGATTTTGACGGGATGGGCGCAGCAAAAATGGCGACTTATATCAACGAAACACGGGCTGCTAATCCCAATACCCTTTTGATTGATGCTGGGGATGCCCTTCAAGGTGATAATCTAGTAACCTTGTCTAAGGGTGAAGAAGGCACACGGGTTCTCAATGGCCTTAAATATGATGCCATGGCAGTTGGTAACCACGAATTTGATTATGGCTCAGCTCAAACAGTGAAGCTACAAGGGCTTCTTAATTTCCCAATGTTGGCTTCAAACGTTAAAACTGCAGATGGCAAATTACTTCTGGACGATTATAAAATATTCACGGTTGACGGCATTAAAGTAGGGGTCTTTGGGGTAACAACACCAGAAACCACTTATAAAACACATCCAGATAACGTGGCTGGTATAACATTTGCAGATATTTATAAAACATCAGAGCAAATGGTTAAAACCCTTAAAGCAGAAGGTGCACAAGTGATTATTGCAGCAGCTCACCTTGGAGATGAAGGTGACTTCACATCGGCAACACTGGCGACAAAAGTTGCAGGGATTGACCTGATTTTAGATGGTCACTCTCACTCCACTTACGAGGCTGGCAAAGTGGTTAATAACACTTTAATTGTTAGCGCTGGAGAGAAAACAAAAAATATCGGTCACGTAGAATTGACCCTTACAAACGGTGCACTAACTGATAAAACTGCAAAACTCTTTACAAAGGACCTTTCAAAAACAACTAGTGCTGACCCCGATATGACAGAATTGGTTTATGCCATTAATAAAATCAATTCAAAAACAACCAGTCAAGTAGTTGCAACATCACCAGTGCTACTTGTAGGTGAAAAAGCCGTGGTTAGAGCTGGGGAATCAAATCTTGGCAATTTAATTACAGAAGCATTACTTGATATCAGTAAAGCCGACATCGCTTTTACAAATGGTGGCGGTATCCGTGCATCCATCGACGTTGGTCCAGTGACAAAAGGTGAAGTTTTAACTGTTCTTCCTTATGGGAATACCGTCCGTGTCATTGAAGTGACAGGGGCAGATATCCTTGCAGCCCTTGAAGTCGGGGTTGACACTTACCCAGTGGCTAAGGGCGCATTCCCTCACGTTGCAGGGATGACGGTGACGTTTGATGCTTCAAAAGCTGCTAAGAGCAGAATCGTAGACGTTAAAATCGGTGGTGTGGCCCTTGATAAGGCAAAAACTTATAAAATGGCTACAAACGACTTTATCGTTGCAGGTGGGGATGGTTACACCATGTTTATCGGTAAAAAAGTTATCGCAGAATTTGGAGCTATGGATGAAGTTTTGATCGATTACATGAACAAAATTGGCTTTGGTAAAGCAATTCTAGACGGTAGATTTAAAGAGCTTTCAAAGCCAGTGGGTTTGATTCTTTTCAAATTGGTTGCTTAGTGGCCTGAGACAATAATTGATACAAACTAGGATTAAAGGGACGGTAGCCGCCGTCCCTTTTTTGCGCGTATTATCTTGTCATTGCCATAAGAATGTGAAATAATCGGAGGTAGAACGAAATACCATTCAGGTAACGGAGGTGGATATGAATTTACAACTAATCAAAATGAAAACAGAGAATAAACTCACTTGGAAAAACTGTACTAAGCGGTTGATGGCTTCTCTAATCATCATGGGTTTAATGGTGGCCAATATGGGTTTTGCAGCAGCCCCACAAACCGTCGGGCTTCAAATTGAAGATAAGATAGTAGCCTTCACCACCACTACAGGGTATCCATTTGTGGATGCCAACAATCGTACATTAGTACCTTTTAGAGCGGCTATGGAGGCATTTGGGGCCACGGTCAGTTGGGAAGGGGCCACCCAAACAGCAATCGCCGTTAAAGGCGATGTCACAGTGGCAGTCACAATAGGGCAAGCCAGCATTGTGAAAAACGGGGTGACCTTAGCCAACGACACTAAAGCTGTGGTCAAAGATGGACGAACTTATCTACCAATTCGCGCTGTACTGAAAGCCTTTGATGCCTACGTCAACTGGAATGGGTATCGCCAAAGAGTAGAAGTTACAAGCAACCCCAATAAGTCACCAATATTAGAACTGGAAATGTCCACTGGTGAAAAAATGACCCTAATGCTTTACCCGGAGATAGCTCCCGCTACAGTGGCCAATTTTCTGGATCTTGTTTCAAAGGGGTTTTACGACGGTTTGACTTTTCACAGGGTTATTAAAGATTTTATGATTCAAGGGGGAGATCCTCTCGGAAACGGGTCAGGTGGTTTGGCCACTAAGGTCATTGGCGAGTTTTCTGCAAATGGTATCAACAATACCCTTAAACACACAGAAGGGGTTCTATCCATGGCTCGATCAGCTAATCCAAACTCGGCCAGTTGTCAGTTCTTTATCGTGCATAAAACAAGTCCCCATCTAGATGGTAACTATGCCGCCTTTGGAAAAGTCATCGAAGGCTTGGATGTGGTCAACACCATGGCTTTGGTGGAAACAGGAGCCAACGACAAACCCATCAAAACCCTGCAAATAAAAAGCATCAAGCAAAGGTAACACTTGGGGACGTAACAGGTTTGCTCCCTTGGGGACACATCTACAACTTGAAAGGAGCATCATATGAAATTTTGTTGGACTACTTTACACGTCACCGATATGGAAAAATCACTTCACTTTTATCAGGTCATCACGGGTTTACCTCTTAACCGCCGATTCACACCTGCACCAGGGCGCGATATCGCGTTTTTAGGAGAGGGAACAACGGAACTGGAACTCATATTGGACGACCAAAGACAAATACCAGCCACCAGTATTAGCATTGGCTTTATAGTGCCTACAACCCTTGAAGACACAATGATGCAGTTAAGAGAACATGGGTATCACCACATTTCAGAGGTCCAAGCTCCTGGGCCACAAGTTAGATTTTTCTATGCTGGTGATCCAGATGGTTTTCAAGTACAGTTTGTGGAAGTGGTTAAGGGGTAGTTTAAAGAACGCAAGTCATTATGTGTGTGATTGCTTAACACTTAATTTTTGGGGTATAAATAGGGACGACATAAGTGTTATTGCATCCAAAAGGTGTTAGGTAATCTGAAAGGAGTTGGGTATATGAAATCCCATTTTACACTGGATGATACTGCCAAGGCATACTTGACAAAACATGAGCACAAGTGGCTTATTATCGATCCAGAAACGGAGTGTGTCGGCGCTAATTGTTCAAAGGCATTTGATCAGGCGGTCATTCACTTCAAAGTTCCAAATGAGCCGTATTTGGGTAATTACGACAGTTTTGAAATGGATGGTTTCACGGTCTATATCAATAAGGCCCTAGAAATTGTTCCGGATTTAAAACTCACCGTTGTCCATGGGTTATTGCATAATAGCCTGAAATTGGAAGGTTTCCCAGAAGGACCTTCCATTACGCACTTTAAGCTTTAGTAGCCAGTTTAGAGGTCCTGTGAAAACAAAACAGGACAAATCAAAAGCAACAATAATGGTTTGGGTGTCAAAAGTATTTAGTTGAGCAAACATATACAATATACTGCGGTTGCGTAAGCAAGCTGCACTGTATATTGTATATGTTTATTGCGAAACTTACTTTTGACACTCAAACCATTAATTTCCGTAAAAAAGAGGATCAAGTCCATATGACTTGGTCCTCTTCTTTTTAGCAAAGTTAGGCTTGATGCACTATATTACTGACCCATTGACTCCAATAGTCTCAGGGCCTCTTGTCTCTTCTTAGTCAGGCTCTTAAAAATTAGTCCATGGGCCGTATCCACCAAAGACCGGAGCAAATAATCCGGCACAGCCCCACCCACATACACCGAATTCCAGTGTTCCTTGTTCATATAATAGCCAGGAATAATATCCGAATAAGCCCCGCGGAGCATTGGCGCCTCTTCAGGGTCCCCCTTTAAGGTGATAATAGGCGTTCCATCCTTATCCCCACCACACATCATAAACATTTTGCCGTCTATCATGTATCGCGTTGCACCCCATTCTTCCTTGTAATCCTTCTCAACCCCTAGCAGTCTCAAAGTGTAATGATCTAGCCAATAGTAAGGGGTTTGTGTATTTTCCGATAGTCGTGTTAGGACAATATCTGTCACCAAGTCAAGGGGGAGCGGGTGGTCAAGAGAAAACTGGATAGCGCCTTTTGAGGTTTTATAGGGTTTAAGAGCCGTTTCAAAACCGGTGATGCCACTGGGTGTTGGGTAAAAACCAATGTGATTTTTAAAAGCTGCAAAGTGCACCAAGTTGCCCTTTAAATAAAAAGTGGGCATTTGATAGGCAATTTTTTCAGTAGCCTCTGGTGCCAGGCCGGTGATGAGGGTACGTAGAGCGTTTAACTTTTCTTGAATGGGTTGTGGGAATGTTGCGATATATGCACTGATAGGGTCCATAAGAGTGTCCTCCTGACAGATAAGCAAAGGGTCAGTTTATTATATCATGAGTGGCTATTTATTTACAGATATGGTGTGGCGTGATATATTGAAGTTGGTATAAAAATCAATCAATAGCGCAAAATAGGGGGAGCATTGAAAAAGAAACGAATAATTCAATTAACGGCATGGTTTCTGGTTTTGAGTGTGTTAGGCGGCTATAGTTTTCACGTGTATAACAAGTTTTATGTTTACGATCTAGAAGTTGCTAAGTATCATTTGTTTATCAACGATTATGATGCTGTGGCAATGGCAAACAGCAATCAAAAGGTGTATGAAGTCTTATATCCTGAATCGCCCTTTGAACTTAATTTACAAGTAGCGCCCTTGGGTTTAAAAGAAGCGGCCAGTAATCAATTAGTAGTCCAGTTGGCGCCTCCAAACCAAGCCTATCTAACCGCATCTTTACATATTAACCCAAAAAGTGCTGGTGTATCAGCATTAGCGGCAACTCTTTATCAGAATGAGTCTGATTCACAAAAAAAGATTCAACGGACCCTGAATCATTTTAAGCATTTTTACAAACTACAAAAGCAGTTTGGTGTGTACGAGAAACGGTTTGCTGCTTACGAGAGTTTTGACCCCATGGACACTGGGACAGATGAAGAGATTATCGTCAGTAAAGAGGGGACACAAATTGAATTGGCAACACTATTTGTGTCGCTAATGCGCAGTCAAGGTATACCTGCTAAGTTAGTGGGAGGGCATATCTTCGCCTTAAATGAAGGGGGTTTTAAAGTTTGGACAGAGGTCTATTTGCCTGAGTATGGGTGGATACCCATTGATCCCACTCATCACAGAATAGGTGTAGACAATCGCTATATTAAACTTAAAGAGGGTGTGGATTGGGCAGACTTTGGTGAGTCATTGGTAGAAATGCATGTCGGTGTAGAGAGGTTAAATTGGTAAATATGACATTCATCGTTTCTAAAATAAAACATTATCTATCGGTGCTACTATTATTAGCGCTTATCACATTTTTTATTGGCACCTTATCCGGCATTGATTACACAGATAGTCTCAGAGGCTTATTTACATCTAGGTCTGAAGCTTTAGAGCTAAGAACTAACTTTGGCTTAAATGTGCCCCTTGAAATGCAATTCATCAGCTGGATGAACAAGATTATCCATGGACAATGGATTAACTCCGTGAAAGCAATGAGTGATCCGACCCCATATGTACTAAAAGCACTTACAAAAACCTTAACATTGATGGGGCTTGCAACGGCTATGGCCTATATCAATGCAATTGTTCTTTCCTTTTTTGCATATAGGTATCGAGAGAGATGGTTTGAAAAGTTGCTTCGCCTGTTCACCTACTGTGGCCTATCCGTACCAGAAGTATGGCTGTCCTTAATTATTGTCGGTGTGCTGAGGCGCAGTATGTGGGGACTTGGTTTTTTAGGGCAGGCAAAACCCTTTGCTCAACTGACTTTTCTGGATCACGCCCAAATTTTGATGATTCCATTAGTCATTATGACCTTTAAGTTGACTGCAATTTTAATGCGATACATCCGTGGCCCGCTGATTGAAATTAGCAACCAAGAATTCATTACATCAGCCAGAAGCTATGGCGTAACAGAATTTCAACTTTACCAAAGACATATGCTCAGAAATATTTCCATACCCCTATTAACTTTAGGCTCTCAAATCGTTCCTGAGATATTAGGTGCCGCCGCGATTCTTGAAATTGTATTTGGAAGGCTTGGTATCGGTTCTATGGCCTTGAACGCTGCCTTTGGGAGGGACATTCCTTTACTGATTTCCATTACCCTAATCACAGGTACAATCACAGTATTAATCAGTTTTGCTATGGATACTTGCTACTGGTTAGCTGATCCTAGGATTCGAGATTAGATAATGGTGTATTAAAAAGATAAGGCAGTCTCACAAGAATCAATCTTGGGAGCTGCCTAATTTTATGCCGATTTGTAGTTGATTAAGAGTCCGTCTAGAGTTGATCAATTTTTGCCGCAAGAATAAAATCGGACAGACTAAGACCTTTGATTTTTTGTGTCATCAAGTGAAGTGTCACGTGGCCCCAACCAAAACAAATCTCAGGGTGATGTCCTTCAACTTCTGCCAGTGCGCCCACACGGCCCACAAATTCAAAGGCTTCTTTAAAATCAGGAAATTCGATGGTGCGCTTTAGCAGGTGATCTTTTTCAACAAACCAATCATCGCTTAATGCAGTGAGATGTTTTAAAATCTCACCATGCTTAAGTGGTGGTGTGTCGATTTGACAAGGGATACACTTCATCTCTAATAATCCCATACAATCCTCCTTGCGGGCGGTTTAGTTTCATTCTCTAGATACCCCAGGTTAATCCCCTTAAAACAAGGGATTAAATCAAATTTTCTTTATTATTGGTTTGAGTGTCAAATGTGATATCATAAAGGTATGATATAAGGTTTAACATTAGGTTTAAAGCAAAAAAGCAAATAGCAGTAAAACAAGCAACAATCACAAAAAAGCAGCAACAGCCAGAAGGAAACAAGAGCCAGAAAGGAGAACCTATGCAAAGTATAACCCTTGCATTTGAAAATATTCAAAGACATCTTGAAACACTGGGCAGCACACATATAGATGAGTTCAACCAAGCGGACACCCTTTTTATCATTACGGATATGATCAACGGCTTTGCCCACGAAGGGGCCCTCAGCAGCCCACGGGTTAAAACACTCTGCAGCCCCATTGCGAACCTTGCGCAAGCCTTCGAAGCCAAGCAAATCCCCATCATCGCCTTTGCCGACACCCATCCAGAAAACTCGCCTGAATTCACAAGCTACCCCCCACATTGTATGGCAGGCACCATAGAAAGCGACATTGTACCAGAAATCAAAAACGCCCTTAAAACCCTAAAACGCATCGATAAAAACTCCACCAACGGGTATCAAGAACCAGAATTTCAAACCCTCCTGGCTGAAAATCCACAGTGGACAAACTTTGTGGTGGTGGGAGATTGCACCGATATTTGCATTCAGCAATTTGCGGTCACCTTAAAAACTCATTTTAACCGCCTGAACCAAACCGTTCGGGTGGTCGTCCCAGCAGATTACGTCCAAACCTACGACTACGACCTACACCATGGGGACCTGCTCCATACCATGGGCCTTTATATGATGGTCCAAAACGGCGTTGAAGTGGTCAAAACCATAGAGATATCCCCGCGCTCAATAACACAAGCACTGCCCCGCTAAAACACTGAAACAAATTTCGCAAGATAGAAAGGACCACCCATGAACCGATACGCAGACAACCTGGCACTCCTTACGGATTTTTACGAACTCACCATGATGAACGGCTACGTGGAACACGGCTTTGACAATACCATCGGTTATTTTGACTACTTCTTCAGAACTCTCCCGGATGGTGGGGGCTACGCCATTACATGCGGTCTTGAGCAACTAGTTAGCTATATTGAAGGGTTGGCCTTTACCTCTGAAGATATCGATTTTCTAGGGTCTAAGGGCCTCTTTTCCGAGGCCTTTCTTGAGAAAATCAAGAACTTCAAATTCAAAGGGGATCTATGGGCCATGCCAGAAGGGACGCCGATTTTTCCAAATGAGCCCATTCTGGTTGTAAGAGGAACCATGTTTGAGGCCCAATTAATTGAAACCATGCTCCTACTAACCCTAAATCACCAAAGTTTAATTTGCACCAAGGCCAGTCGGATTGTACGGGCAGCAGAGGGCAGAGCTGTTTTGGAATTTGGAGCCCGTCGGGCACAAGGGATTGATGCGGCCATATTGGGTGCCCGTGCTGCTTATATTGCAGGGTGCGTCGGCTCTTCCAACGTGTATGCCGATCGCCATTTAAATGTACCCTCTTCAGGGACCATGGCCCACAGCTGGGTCCAGCTCTTTGATACTGAATATCAAGCCTTTGAAGCCTATGCAAAAACCTATCCGGACGACACGGTTTTATTGGTGGACACCTTTGATGTGGTTTTCTCTGGCATTCCTAATGCCATTAAGACCTTTGACAATATCCTATCGCCACTGGGCAAACGACCTAAAGGCATACGAATCGACAGCGGCGACATAGCCTACCTGTCAAAGAAAGCCCGTAAGTTACTTGACGCAGCCGGATATGAAGACTGCAAAATTTTCGCATCCAACTCCTTAGATGAATATTTGATTCGTGATATGCAATTTCAAGGGGCAAAACTGGATGCTTATGGGGTTGGTGAGCGGTTGATCACCTCAAAGTCCAGTCCTGTTTTTGGGGGCGTCTACAAATTAGTAGGGGTACAAAAAGATGGGGCGATTGTGGCTAAAATCAAGCTCAGCGAAAACGTTGAGAAGATCACAACCCCAGGATTTAAGCAGGTGTGGCGATTGTTTGACAAAGAGTCTGACATGCCTATTGCCGATGTGGTAACCCTTTTTGACGAGGTGGTTGACGACTCAAAACCCTACGAACTGTTTCACCCAGAATATACTTGGAAGCGCAAGCGTCTGCACAACTTTTATGCTAAAAAGCTGTTAGTGCCGATCTTTGAACAGGGGGAACTGGTTTATGCCCTGCCAACCCTTGACGAAATCCGTGAGAATTGCCTGTATCATCAAGAGCATCTGTGGGATGAGGTCAAGCGCTTTGAAAATCCACACCGGTATTATGTGGACTTAAGCGAAGCCCTGTGGGCCCTGAAGCGAAGCATGATTGACAATGTGAAGAGCCATTTGACGGAGTTGCACGGGGTTTAAGAGAGAAGCTGGAGAGAAGCTAGAGAAAAGCACAGAAAAGCAGAGAAATACCAGAGAAAATATAAAACAAACTAATCGAAAAACAGGAGGCCTGCCTTGTCAGTCAATTTACCACAGGCATTTACAGAGCGGATGCAAGCCTTACTGGGCAACGACTTTGAGGCTTATCTGCAGAGTTTTGACAGCCCAAGAGTGGCTGGTCTACGGGTCAATACGTCTAAAATTACCCCGCAAGAATTTGCTGCCATTGCCCCCTTTGAAGTGATCCCAATTCCATGGACCACCGATGGTTTTTATGTCTCGGTGGATGTGAGACCAGCAAAGCATCCCCTTTACCACGGCGGCCTATACTATTTACAAGAGCCCAGCGCTATGGCACCGGCCCAGGTCCTGGCACCAAAACCTGGGGACAGGGTCCTTGATGTTTGCGCTGCACCAGGAGGCAAAACCCTGCAACTGGCCAACGCTGTGGGAGACTATGGGGTGATTGTCTCAAATGATATTTCAGCCACACGGCTTCAGGCAGTGGTAAGAAACGTGGAAATGTTCGGACTTAAAAACGTGGTTATTACAGCCAGTGAACTTAAAACCTTTGGGTCCAAACACGGCAATTTTTATGACAGCGTTTTGCTAGATGCCCCCTGTTCTGGGGAAGGGATGTTTAGAAAAGACACCGCCATGCTAAACCACTGGAAGCCAGAATCCCCAGATGAGTATAGCGCCATCCAAAAGAGTCTGATTGCAGATGTGGATTATGTACTGAAAGAGGGTGGCCATCTGGTTTATTCCACTTGTACTTTTTCCCCAGAAGAAAATGAAGATGTAATTGCCCACGGTTTAGCCTTGAATCCAGACTGGCACGTGGTTCCAATAAAAAAAGACAAGTTCGCACCGGGTATTGCCTGGGAAGGCAACCAGGCGCTGACGGGTACTGCTCGGCTTTACCCTTTTAATCTAGAAGGGGAAGGGCATTTTGTGGCCCATCTTCAAAAGGGCGGGGCACAGGATGCAAGTGCAGAAGCTGCAAGAGCAGAGACAGGGGAAGGCCAAGGGGCCAAGTCTGCCGCTACCAGTGGTGGGGCGGCCTACCCAAAAGAGTTGACCGAGTTTATGGCCGCGGTGCTCAATCCACCAGGTCCAGACGACTTTCGCAGCCAAGGGGCTCTGCGACTCCACGGTGACAAGCTGCTGATTGACCCGGTCGCTGTGCCCGATCTGCAAGGTATTCGGGTAATCAGGCGTGGGTGGTACCTGGGGGACATGGTGAAGGGCAGGTTTGAACCCGCGCAAAGCTTCGCCATGGGTCTTAAAAAGCACCAAATAAAAAATCACATCACCTTTGAATTAAATGATAGCAATGCTGTTCGTTACCTCAAGTGCGAGTCACTGCCCACAGAACTACCAAATGGTTGGTATGTGGTTTGTCTCGGTGAATTTCCTCTTGGGTGGGCTAAAGTGGCCGGCGGGCAGTTCAAAAATAAATATCCCGCCGCTTGGCGCATGCAATAGGAGATCTATGAGACTTGATAAATTCTTAAGCAATATGGGATTAGGTAGCCGAACAGATGTAAAAAAACTCATGGACCGTGGCATGGTCACGGTTAACGGCACCACCGTCCTTCAGGGTAAGGCCCATGTGAATCCCGATCGGGACCTGATAAAGGTCGGCGCCAATGTGATTGCCTATCAGCCCTTTGTGTACCTGATGCTCAATAAGCCCCAGGACTATGTCAGTGCCACCAAGGATAAGGTGTTACCAACGGTTTTGGCCCTTGTGCCACCAGAATTTCAACATTACGACCTATTTCCGGCGGGACGCTTGGATAGAAATACAGTGGGGCTCTTGCTCCTGACAAACGATGGTCAGTTGGCCCATCAGCTGCTTTCACCAAAATATCACGTGGGTAAAACCTACCGGGTCACGGCTAAATTCCCCCTTTCGGAGGATGATTTAACGGCCCTCAGAAACGGCGTTGAGATTCCCTACGACTACACCACCATGCCCGCTGAGGCTGTGCGGGTTGATAATGCTGAAAACTTGATTGACCTTACCATTAGAGAAGGCAAGTATCACCAGGTAAAAGAAATGCTCATTGCTGTCAATAATCAGGTCACATTTTTAGAACGGATTCGCTTCGGCCCACTGGACCTTGATCCAAGGCTATCAAGGGGGGACATGCGTCCCTTGAGCCCGGCAGAGATAGAAGCTCTGAAGACAAGCGCGAAAGATATTGTGGTAACAGACGAAGACCTGCTTGCTGAGGATTTAAGTGAATAACAGATGCAGGATGATTATTAGAGGGAAGACCAGATTCAAGATTAGAAGGAAGACCAGACAAAGGATTTGAGGGAAGGAGAGTCGACATGGAATTGAATGTCATTGATTGTGGACTGATGGGTTATGATGAAGCACATGCACTTCAACTGGAGGTGCTTGCAAAGGTTCAAGCAGGTGAACTGCCAGATACCCTGATATTGGTGGAACACCCTGCGGTCATCACCATGGGCAGAAATGCTGTAGAAAATAATGTTCTCTTCTCTGAAAGTTATTTAGAGTCCCAAGGGGTGAGCCTGAGAACCATTGAAAGGGGCGGAGATGCCACTTATCATGGACCCGGACAATTGGTGGGCTACCCTATATTTGATATCAAAAAAAGGCATGGCCATAGCATCAAGAAATTCGTCCATACATTAGAAGAAATTTTTATAGACTACCTGGAAGAAGCCCACCACATCACAGCGGCCCGCAGTGATGTCAACGCAGGGGTATGGATCGGGGGCGAATCCAAAATCGTCGCCATTGGACTTGCCGTCAAGCGCGGGGTCACCTTCCACGGCTTTGCCCTTAACGTCAACACCAACTTGGCCCACTACCAATACATCGTGCCCTGCGGCTTAGTGGGCAAGACAGTCACTTCTCTTGCACAGGAGCTGGGTCACGAAGTGCCCTTAGCGGACGTGAAAGCCGCCATCATCCAGAAATTTAAGGCGCACTACGGCTTTGAGTGAGAAAGAGGGACGTGCACCGTGTAATGAAAGGGACTTAGCATGCTAAAAACCAAGAATGTCATCTTCAAACTGTGGATCATCCTATCAATAGCCTGCGCTACTACAGCTTTGATACTCTCTCGCCCCCAATATGCTGATAATGAATTGCCGCTTTTTCAGGATCTGTTTGTAACACCCATTTTTGTAGTTGGTTTTTCAGTGCTTGTTAGTTCAATAGTGCAAGTATTGATTGTCTTATTCAAAGCAAAAGGGCTAGATCAACTGAGCCTCATAAGTGTATCCCTGACTTTTGTACTGTCGTTCCTGATTTTACATAATACTTTAATTGATGTGCCGAGTTCACTGTTTACCTTCATCATGCTGGGAAGCATCGCGATAGTAGGCCTCCATTTTAGTGTTGGTTTAATGATAAATAATTCAGGAGAGTAAGACAGGGGAATGTGTACAATGTCTCCCATCGAGTCAAATCATTAATAAAAAGGACGTACATCGCTTTTCGCGCTGCACGTCCTTTTTGCATATCAACTATAATTAGAATCTTCAGTTGGCCTGCCGAGGATCAAAATCCATCCATCCAAAGATGACATCGAGAATTTTCCCGCCTAACAATGCAACAATCACAGTCCCAATCCCTATGGTTCCCCCCATCAAGATGCCGACTGTCATAACGGAAATCTCTATCATGGGCTTGACGTAGGTCACCTTCATATCGGCCTTATTCATCAACGCAATCACAAAGCCGTCACGGGGACCGGCCCCATAGCCGCTGCTAAGATAAAGATAAACCCCCACCGAGAAGATCACAAGGCCACCAAGACTGGTACCTAGCTGGAGCAGGAATGCCTCGGGCTGTATCCATTCCTTGAATTGACCGAAAAAATCAATAATCTGTCCAATGACAATCATGTCTAAAAAAGTCGCTAGTTTTGGCTTTGATCCCAATAAGAATGTGATGGTAATAAGACCAAGGCCAATCAGCTGGCTAAGCCTCCCGAAGCTCAGTCCCGTCCACTTCATCAGCCCTATCGTGAAAGTACCCCAGGGATTCAATCCCAAACCTGCGTTCAGCATCAGGGTAGTCCCAAAAGCAATGATGGTAAACCCCGCAAAGAGCCTAATCACACGAAATGGATTGATGTTGCAAAGTCTTTCGTTTAAATCGCTGCAAATCACCTTCATCATATGTGGCTTCTCCTCTTGCTAATTGAATAGGCTTCCTGTATAAAGGATATAGCAAGATGATTCATGAGTAAAACGAATAGATTGAATATATATCATGAAAATATCTAATGAAAATATCTAATGAGGAGACTTTATGTCTATTTTGAAGTATCGCATTTTTAAAGAAGTCACGACACACATGAGTTTTACAAAGGCTGCCGTGGAGCTCAATCTGACACAGTCTGCCATCAGCCATGCCATCCTCTCCTTGGAGACAGAAATCGGCTTCAGTCTCTTCAAGAGAATCAGCAATAAAATTGTCCTAACCACTGAAGGACTTTCTATTCTTGAGAAAATCGACAGAATAATCCTTGCGGAGGATCAGCTACAGGCTCAAATCGGAAGCATAAAGGGTTTGGAGCAAGGACTCATCCGCATAGGGAGTTTTTCCAGTGCTTCAACCCGACTTTTGCCGCCAATCATAGGACTTTTTGAAAAGAACTACCCTAACATTGCTCTTAGCATTCATGAGGGGAGTTATTCAGAAATTCAGAGCTGGCTAGCAAGCGGGCAGATTGACGTGGGCTTTTTAGTGGACGCCTACCTCAATGAAAATCATCACACGGTACCATTCTTTAGAGATGAAATGATTGCAGTCTTACCCAAAGGATTAGGTTATGATCACCAAGACGCTTTTGATATTCAAGACATCTCCTTGCATCCCTTCATTATGCCCACAAATGCCTGCAACAACTATTTGAATCGAATCCTTATGGCATATGGTGTGACACCGCATATCAAGTATGCTATTGAGCTTAATTCAACGATATTTGCAATGATTGAGCAAGGACTAGGCATAACCATGGTGCCAGAATCAACCCTATTTCGATCAAAATATCAACTCTGCATGCTTCCTTTAAGACAATCAGAATTCAGACAAATTCATCTGTGCAGCAATACAATCCCGGATAAATCCCCGGCCATAAAGGCTTTTATCGAAACCGCCGTACAGGTAAAAATTGTATAAAACCATCGCCATAGCAGTCTATTTTTGAAATGAAAGAACTATTGGTACCGGTACCACAAAATGTAACGTCATTAAATTCGTATTTAAAGACACTCGGGAATCCGGGTGTCTTTTGTTTATTTAATTACCTTATATGCCAAAGGCTTTCACAAACTACGTTACTTCACGACTCTAAATATTACGATATAATAACATAAGATGGCTTGAAAACGGTTTCAAGCAAAATGATGAGGAGTGTCAGATGAAGAAGCCCTTTGTGATTTCATTACGAGTTAGAATGATTGTATTTCCACTAGTGCTTTTGTTAATTGGCGTGATGGCCATAGGTATATTGTCATCAAGTATCACAAAATCCAATTTAACCAGCGAATCCAAACGTCAAGTCGCATTTTTAACAGAGCGATTTACGGACCGATTAACCGCAAATTCAGCTACTTTATCAGTTGTAGATATACAAATGCAAGAAAGAATCAAGACAGCAGCCAATGTAATTTTAGCCCTTGAAGCCCCGACAACTTCTCAGTTAGTCAGACTCGCTCAACAACTGGACACCACTGAAATTTCAATACTTGATGAAACGGGTCTTGTGATTCTTTCAACTGTGTCTACCCAGCTCGATCAAAAACTCCCTGCAACCTCAAAGGGTTGGCAGATCTTAAAACAAATAGAGACTGTCGCCTTCGACCCCATTGTGGTGGATGAAGCCACAAAAAGTCCTGTACTTTATGGCTTTCGCAAATCACCGCTGGGTGTTATACGAATTGGTGTGTCTGCTGTGAGACAAGATTACCTACAAAAACTCTTTAGTTTTGAAAATATGCTCTCCGAAATGACTGCCTCCAACGAAATTTTAAGCGCCGGCATTTACGACGAAAAAGGTAACATCATCGTATCAGGCGTCAACAAAAAGAACTTCAAATTACCAAATTTAAAAGTGGATCAGTTGAAACTCGAAAAGTCTTGGAGCTCAGGCACCCAGGCAAAAACCGTCATTAGCGAAGTCCGAGGCACCGAGCATTACCTACAGCTCATCAGTCCCGTTTATACAGACGCCCAAAAAAAGAAAATCTACGCCTACTTCGTGATGGCATACAGCATGAACGAAGTGGACCGCGCCATTGCTACAAACCGTTTTATTATCTATAGCGTTGCAGCCACAATCTTCGCAATTCTAGGCATCTACCTATTTGTGACTTCCAGTCGGGTAGTGACGGGGTTAAACCATGTCAAAGTGGCTCTGACGTCTATGGCTGAAGGTTCATTTGATCGTAGTCAAGTAATCAAGGGAACTAAACTTAAAAATGAGATAGGGGACATGGCAAGAGCAGCGATGCTCTTGCGAGATGAAATGGCCACTGTGATAGAAGATGTGATTCTGGTCAGCGGCAGCCTTGATGAGGCGGCGGCCATGATGTTAGACACAGCAAAGCAATCCACAGAATCCGGTCGCCAAATGGAACAAACAGTTGACCAAATCGCCGATGGAGCCAATGGTCAAGCAGAAGAAACCCAACAAGGCCATAGTATTATGCAAAACCTTGAAGGTCGACTGGGTGCCATTAGCCAACAAATGGATCAATTAAAAGTGGTTTCTCTAACAGCCCAATCAGAAAAGATGGCTGGATCTCAGCGGTTGCAGGCATTATCGGAGCAAGCTTTGACAAGTCTTGAGGCCACTTATGCTGTGAGAGATGTGATCTTACAGACCCAATCCAGTGCAGATAGTATTGTACAAGCCAGTTCAAAAATCCAACAAATATCCACCCAAACTAACCTATTAGCCCTTAACGCAGCAATTGAAGCCGCAAGAGCTGGTGAGGCTGGTAAAGGATTCTCCGTGGTTGCCGATGAAATTAGAAAACTGGCAGAAGAATCAAGCCGATTCACAAAAGAAATCAATACCGTCATTATGGACCTTACCAGTAAGACAAAGCACGCTGTAGTGCAGATCGAAACCCTAGAAGCTCAGGTCCACTCCCAGCAAGAGAGTGTGGCTAGTACACAGCAGCGCTTTGAAGGAATTTCAGATGCACTGGAGGCAATCTCAGAGGCCACAGGAGTGGTGCAAGAAACCCAAGGACAGATCAAAGAAAATAGCGATGAAGTCATGTCCATCATGACCCACCTATCAGCGATTTCCGAAGAGAATGCTGCCAGTACTGAAGAAGCAGCAGCGGCCATAACACAGCAAGTTGATGCCATGAAGGATATTGTAAAGGCCAGTGAAGATTTAAATCAAACAGCTAGAAAGTTGATAGAACACATGAAGAGATTCAAGGTGTAATGTGGCTTCATGACATATTTCCCCGATATAAAAGGCCTACCCTTTGACCTAGCCGCGCCTGTCGCGCAGCTTTTACGGTCTGCAGGGTAGGCCTTTTATATCGTTTAATGTCATGCGCCACCTTGCACGGCTTGACTTGCTGTATGGATGTAAAAGGCGATGAAAGGATGCTGAAGGGATGTCAATTACTGCGTAATTGAATAGAGGGGTACAAGAGAGGTGCAGGAGGGATGCTGAAGGGATGTCAATTACTGTGTAATGGAGTAGGGGAGAGAAAAGGGAATGCAAAAGGGAAAGGAAAAGGCGGTGAAAGGATGCAAAGGGATGTCAATTACTGCGTAATTGAATAGAGGCGTGAAGAGGAAAGAAAAAGGGAAAAGGAAAGATGCAAAAGGATGGTTAAGAGAATCAAATTTTTAGAAAAACATCAGGGACAGAACTTGACAACGCGGGTAATGGGGTGTAAGATGATATCAGATGAGGGAATTCAAGTACCGTCCCCGAGGGACTATTAGGAGGCTAACATGAGCTTATTAAACCAAGAGATTAAAGACCAATTAACTGACCACTTTAGCGCAATTAAAAAACCGGTGAACATGCATCTTTTTGTCAATGACTGCGATTCTTGTGAGGAGACTAAATCTTTATTGGAAGAGGTTTCTGAACTGAATGAAAATATCAAACTATCTGTAATGGATTTAGAATCAGACAGTGCTAAGAAATTTAGTATCAATCAAGCACCGGTAATTATGTTCACTGACGAAAATGGTGAAGACTTAAGAATCAGATTTAAAGGTATACCTGCTGGCCATGAATTCAGCGCTTTTATCACAACCTTACTTGAGGTTGGCGGTGGTGGTGAGGTTTTACCAGAGGATTTTGTTTCAAGAGTCAACAGTATTGACAAACCGGTGGATATTAAAGTCTTTGTCACACTTAGCTGCCCACACTGCTCGGGCGCTGTGACAAAAGCCCACAAGCTGGCTCTGATGAATCCTAATATAAGAGCTGAAATGATTGAATGTGGTGCGTTCCCAGAATTGGCTGATCAGTACAACGTAGCAGGGGTACCTAAAATCGTCATCAACGAAACTAACGAATTGATCGGTAATCAGCCAATCACCGTGTTCTTAGACACAATCGACAAGTTATAATCGCAACTGACAAGCTATAAACTCAATTGACATATTATAGCCACAAAAGATAAAGCCGTTTTAGAATCCTTAAGATTCCGAAACGGCTTTTCCTTTGCATTTTTCTAAACATCTAAGGTTACGACACGGTTTCTTCCCAGTGCTTTAGCCTGGTAACAGGCTTTGTCGGCTATGTTGAGCAGGTCATCAATTTTACTATCAGAAGCCTTGTAACTTGAAACCCCAAAACTTAAAGTCAGTTGAATTTGTTTGTTATCTACGTCTATTGAGTGGGTTTCGAAGAAAATTCTTAGCTTTTCAGCCAATGCACTGGCTGAGGTCAAATCTGTATTAGGTGCCAGGATGCAAAACTCCTCGCCGCCAATGCGAGCGATAAAATCTGTTGATCTGATATGCTTTTTTATGTTATTGGTTAGAAAGACGAGAACCTCATCTCCAACCGCGTGACCATAGGTATCGTTAATCACCTTAAAGTAATCCACATCTAAAAAAATTAAGGACAGGGGTAACCCTGTTCGTTTTACTAGCTCAATTTCGTATGCACCCTGAGTCATAAACTGCCGTCGGTTCCAAATCCCTGTTAAGCCATCTGTGGTGGCAAGGTTTCTTAGATTTTCTTCAGCATTGATTTGTTCGGTAACATTTCTGTAGCTCCATAGGCGACCCGAAATTTGCCCTTCAGCAGTAAGGGGGCAAGTGAACTGTTCGAGAATCATCCCCTCTGGCAAATGGATAATCTTATTGAGAGTGTCAGTAACTCCTGGCCCCATGGTTATTTGATCCAGTAGCAAGGGGTCTGAAATCTCTGTTACTTTTAGAAAACCGTCTATATGCCACATGCTCAGAAATTTTTGGTTGGCGTGAATGACATTACCGTCCAAGTCCAAAACCAAGATACCATCACTGGTTGTGTTGAGAATGAGCTGTAACTCATCCGCTTTTTTTCTAAGTGAGGTCTCTGCCATGGATTCGATTCGCCTGGCGATATCTGCGAGTTCATGGTTGCTATAGGAGTCATTTGCTCGCATCACTTCTTTACCACTGGTGATTTCGCCAATCCGTTCACTTAAGGTGGTAATAGGCTTAACAAAGCTCCGTTCATAAAGCTTGACCTGAATAAGGCCCAGTAGCACAGCCAGGGCCAGCAGTCCTGCGACGGTTAAGATGATTCGACGATTCAGTGGCCCCGTTACCTCAGACACATCTATACCAGAAACAACAATCCAATTTGAATTTTCATGTCTTTGGTAATAGGCTAACCGTTTGTTTTTACCAAGTGTATAGTTGATATAGCCAGATGTCTCTGTGATAAGGTCCGAGAATCCTGGGACAATCTCGTCTACCGATCGATGTAAAAAATCTGGATTATGATGAACAAAAACCATGCCATTACCATCGACCACATAGTTTGACTGTGACTGGTAGTACTGCACCTTTGCCATTAGATCGATGACGTATTCAAGGGTACAATCCACGGCAACCACACCTTTCAGATTCCCTGTCTCATCTACTAGGGCTTGGGATACAGAGACTAGCCATTCCCTCGTACTGGCATCCTGATAAGGAATCCCCATTGAAATAGCGGGGTATTTCTCGACGGCTGCAATATACCAAGGACGAGTCCTAGAATCAAAGCCTTCAGGTGGTGTATAATTTCCTATAAGCAGTTCACCATTTTCATAACCTGCAAAGCAATATTTAATATTGGGATTCGCCAGGGTAGTGGCCCTGAAAAGTTCCAATATTTTTTTGCGCGCAACTAAATCGCCGGTTTCATACTGCATCACTTCTGGGGCAAAGGTACTGATTTTCGTTGACATTGCCAGACTTTCAAGGACACCGTCAGTATATGTAAAAAGATGTACGCTGGAGCTTTTTAGCTTTTGACGGGCATTTTCCATACCATCTTTATAGATAGTCATAGATAGTAGCACAATAAAGATAATTGAAATGAGCATCGCACTTAATAAGCCAGTATAAAAAAACTCGTGTTTTATAGTGCTTCTGTATCTGCTGAACATACAATCTCCCTTGCATAATTGTCAATCCAGTGGCATTTTTCTGAATAGATCTACCACCGGATTCTCTTTTCTCAACACAATCAATCATAGTATACCCAATTGTCACAAAAAAAGTCACAATTATAATAAAGGTTGAATTAAAGATGATGAAAAAATATCAAGAAATTGGCATCGGTGCTAGCTCTTCCGATTTTCTATATAATGAACTTTATGAGTAAGAGAATGGGGTTTACAAACACCAAATTATGCCTAATTAGCTATTCTATTTCATTCCTTACCTTATCAGTTGTGAGGAACTTGATTACATAATTCTTTGCCCAGATTTCTAGGTTTGTGTTTCAAGATCAGCCAATTTCAATGTTCATAGACACAACCGATAAGTTCTAAAATTAAAAAAGTAAGCCGTTTAGAATCTAAAAGATTCTAAACGGCTTTCATTTTGAGCGATTCAGGCCTGATGCTACCCCTCAAGTGTTGAAATTAGAGGAAAATAGGGCATTGGTAAAAGCTTGTGCCGTCCATAACTGTTTAGCAAATCAATCTTTTGCTTAATAACTTGATCGTCACAGATGCCTTCCCGAATATAAAGGTCCAAGGTTTGATAGCTAAAGCCTAAATTGTCTTCATCTGTTTTGCCGCAAAGTCCATCAACGGGTACTTTTTCAATCAGTTTTTCTGGGAGGCCCAGTTCACGGCCGATTTTTTTGACTTCTTGCACGGTCAGTTGGTGAAGGGGGGAGAAGTCCCCAGCCCCGTCTCCAAATTTTGTGGCATAACCCACCCAATCTTCAGACAAGTTACATGTGTTTGCAACCCGGCCGCCTATTAGGCCAGCGATGCCATATAAGGTGGTCATTCTAATCCGGGCAGGGGTGTTGATCCGTGTCACATCAGTGACGGCATCTAGGCCAAGTGCCTGGGATACTTTCGCCATTTCAATCATTTGGGCTTTGACCGTATCCCCTATATTAACCACAACATAGGGGATTGCTAGATGATTGCACAGGTCATAACTGTACTGGATATCATCTTGGATGCCGCTTGGCATTAAAACTCCTAATACCCTGTCAGGGCCAAGGGCTTTGGCGCATGCTGCTGCAACCACTGAGCTGTCCTTACCGCCGCTGATGCCGATTACCACTTTTGCTTGTGGCCCATTTTCTTCAAAATAGTTTTTAATCCAATTCACCAAATCAAGGGTGATTTTTATTGCATCAAATCCTGTCATATTTTATGCCTCCTGTAGGGTGTGGTAGAAATTCTGTAGGGTGTGGTAGAAATTCTGTAGGGGTTTGACTAGAAATTCTGTGGGGTGTGACTACAAATTCTGTGGGGATGTCACTAGAAATTTTGCTTGTGTAGTCGGCTTCTTATCTCTTTAAGGGTGGTTTCTTGAATGAGCTTGCCATCCTTAAAAACAGTTTCAAGCAAATTGCCTTGGATCAGTGGCTCTGTAGTGGCATCTAGTTGCTCAATTAGTGTCAGTAGACCTTCTTTTTCTACAATGGCGACTTTGCCCTTTTGGGATTTTTTCATGGCATTTTTATCGGTTTTAGGATTCTTGAAAATTTGGATGGGCTGGCCGTCTACTTCGCAGTAAGTGGCTTTTAGGGCATGGCCCAGGGTATCTCGGGAGATCATATTATAAGTATAACTCCCGACACCAAAAATGACATTGCTGACACAAAAATTCTTAGCAATCAATGATTGGCAGATTCTGTCGCAGGCTTCTATGGTGATGCTATCACCGTAAACCACCCCAATACCCTTGTTCAACTTTTTAAAGCCTTTATCATTGACGGTACCGCCGAAAATATCCCAAAGAACAGCCACAAGACCTTTTCGTTCAAACTCGGTTTCCCCCAAAGGATCCCCGCAAAGTATGAGCTCAGGCACACCGGAATCCGGTCGAATGGAGACTTTGGCTTGATCCCGATTGATAATCAGATCCTTATATTTAGGCAGAACCTCAGAGACAAAGCCCCAAAAGTCAAATGAATCAGCCACGTATGTGAAAGGCCCCTCAGGGTAAATCTCTGTTAGTAGTTTTTCGAAAAAGACAGTTTCAGTTTCGTTATTTACAAAGTAGTTGCTGCACACACAGCTGTGCTCGATGCTGGCACTCCATTGGCCAATGGTTTCGTTTTCGAGATTAGCGCCGTAGGCATTGATGGCGTAGCGGATGGATTCGATAGAAGATGTTTTAATGGAGCTTAGTAAATGGCCGGTTCCTGCCACTTGACTGCTAGCTGAACTGCTCATGCCCCGGGGGGAGAAATCGCCGAAGAGGTGCTTTGCCATGGTGGGATCTTCGCCACAGGCTTCTAAATGCTGTTTCAGGGTTTGATTGAAGACGTAGGCTATGGTTGCAGTGGTTGTGGGGCTCCATAGATTTTGGCTTAAGAAAGTCTCTAAGTAGTTGGTCAACCATGGAAATTCGGGATGGGTGTTTTCAATGGTCATCATGGGCAAGTTGATGGGGACTTTGGTTCCTTCTGGCAGGGCCTTGATTTCGATTGGTAAATAGCCAAGTTGATGGAGGGCGGCGATATGACCTGTGTCCAAATTGGGATCGAAGCAACTGCCTATAAGGGTACTGAAATCAGCTAAAACCCTTTGGATAGGCTGGCTAAAGAAATGATCGTTAAAATAGGCAATCAGATAATTTTTGATAAAACCCTGTAAGCCGAACCAAACCACATGATCGCTGTAGGGAAAGTGATGATTGCTTCTTGGTGTCCAAGTGCTGTAGAGGGTGGTCATGCCTTGGGGGTATAATTGTTTGTGGCATATTTTGTAAAAATCAGTTACGGTAATGGCACTTTGCTCTAAAATGGCTTTCATAAGCGGTCTCCCTTACTCCAAAATCGTAATCATTGGATTTGTTTCAGTCAGTAGGCTATTGGTGGTATAAATGTGCTCAAGTAAACCTGATTGGATCAGTTCCCCCTGCAGGATACTGTTTTCGCAGTGGGTCACGTAGAGGAAGATTTTGTCTGCGCCCAAGGCTTTTAGTTTTTTAGCAGCGTGTAAAAAGGTCCCGCCAAAGCTGCAAATATCGTCGATAATCAGGACATTGAAGGGGGCCACAGGTAACTCACCGATAACATCCAGGCCAATAATCCGACCGTCTTCCCAATTTCGTTTTTTCTGACCATATCCGTGGGGAAAGTCAATCATGTTACTATATCTCTTCTGGCTACCTTCGTCTGGATAAAAGAGTATGTCGTTATTCAGGTCTATCCCGCAAACCCTGATAGCTTCCTCGATATAGGGTTTGACAGGGAGCTCTATAATCCTTTCGATAAGAGACAAAGCCACATGGGAATGAGGGTCCAGAACAGAAACTGAGTTGAATCCTAAGCTGTTAATTAGTTTAGCGAAGTGCTTAAGGGTGAAAACATCGGTGTCAGCTTTTGTACGATCTTGCCTTGCATTTGGAATGTATTTCATCACCAGGTGTAAAGGACCCTTGTTTTTGTCTTTTAAGTGGTTGACGATGAAGTAGAGAACGATTAGCTCCTCGTTGTTTTCAAAGAGCCATTCTATGGTATCACCGGTGGTGGTGAGACTTTTGAACAATAGAGTTTTGTCGGGAAAATAATCGATAGTAATTCGTGTGCCGTTTAGTGTTAGCATATGATCGACCTTTCTATGAGTCTATGAGTTATAAGTTTATGATTTTGATTTGGCAATGCTGCATTGTTTCTAAGGCATGAACATGACTCTCTGGGGTGACGCCGGCGCAGCACTGGGCATCCACCGTGATGGGGACTTCTGGCATAAAGACTTTCAGCAGTAGGGCGTTTGATACCACGCAGATATCAGTGCAAAGACCCACAAGTTCGATTTCAGCAGCAGTGTCTCCTTGAAGAGACAGGGCTATATGCTCAGCTAATGCTTTTGACCCAAAGGTGTTTTTTTCAAATATTGTATCATGGGTTTGCTGGGGAAGGGTGGCGAGAGCCAGTTGAAGAATGTCACTGTGCAGTTCCCATCCAGAGGTTTTTTTAATGCAGTGTTCTATGGGAAGGCATATACCTTCTTGGGTTTCTAGATAATTCGGGGCATGGGTATCTTTTGTAAAGTAAATGGTATAGCCATGCTTTTGGTAGTCTTTTATCTTCTGTGTCACCCGAGGGACAATTGCCTGAGCTTCTTTGCTGCCTAAGCTGCCAGTGATGAAGTCGTTTTGCATATCGATGACAATCAGGATCTTTTTCATTGGTTGCCTCCTGTTCAGGGTTGAAATCGTTTGTTATATTCATCTTGATAATATCATTATAAACATATCTAACGACTTTGTCAACGGCCCCAAATTAAAAAAGAAAAGCGCAAAAAATAAAACCGCTTAGAATCCTGAAGATTCAAAAACGGCTTTTGTGTCACAGTTTACTTTTGCTTTTTCTTAGGTAGACGGGGCTTGCGCTTGATGGTTTCTCTATACTCATCTAAAAGGAGGGCAAAGGCCATCACATGAATCAAGGCTTTTGAGGCATCTTCCTGCGCTAAAGTCACAGGCTCTGTGAGGTTCATTTGACCAAATTCAAGGGTGTTGGGTCTCAGAATTTCAGGGCATTTCTCAGTAACAAGTTGGGTAAGTCCAGCGATGAAGTCTGGGCCTTCTGCTTCAAATGCCTTTTGGAAATTGTAGAATAAATTGACCTTTTGATCATTTTTCTTTAAGCAGACATTGAGATCCATTTCAAAGATTACTTGTTTGTTATCATAGTTATCAAGGGTAACAGAAAGAATGGGAGCGCCTGCTTGATTTGGGTTGATATCTAAGCTCATCAACTGGTGGTTATCGTAAAAATCCTTGATTAAGAAAGTTCTAAGTACTGTATTTGGGTGCTTTTCAGAACCATAACCCGTATTTTTCTTGCGCTTGCCACAGTCCCCAACCATGCGAATACCGCCAAGAGTTTGTGACTTTACTTTGCTAGTGGTATCCTTAAGGGTATTCAAAAGAGACATAATGACAGGTTGAAATTCTTTAGGCGTCAACTGTGAATTGAACTTCAAAACCGGTTTTGGGCGCTCTTCTTTTTTCTTCGGATGTTTTTCTGCTGCACTTGTAGCTGCAGGTTTTACGGCTAATGCTTTTGCTGCTGCTTCTTGCTCAAGCATCTCCCGATGGCTATTACAAATGGTTTCGTAATTTGGCACATTATCAATCTTCCAGAAAGAATTACGATCTTCTCTTGAAATATAAGAATCCACATCATCACCATTGGTGACAATCAGGTAATTGACGTTAAAGGTCTTAGCAAACTCTTCAATGTGGGCAATGGTTGTAAAGTATAAAGAATTTCCAGGTGTTTTACATTCCACAATGGCCACTGGCTTTAATTCGCCCGCTACCACATCGTGAATCACAATATCCAAAACTTTTGTTGAATCCAAGCCATATTTTCTTAATGACTGGTGAATATACATTCTGTTTTTAGGCACGCCCATCACATGATGGACATACATTTCCATTTTATAAAGGAGTAAGGATTCTGGTGTTGCAGGTACCAACATTTGACGAAAGGTATCGAGATAGCACTTAGCGCCTAATCTTGTATACGTTTTTTTTGGTTCGAATTGCTTTAATTTGATTTTAAGATCCATTATATCACCCGCTATTCATATGGTTGAGAAGTAATTTTGATGACGTAAATCGACTCAAGTAACTCCTGATTGACAGTCAAAGTCATTATATCATCTAATCGCATCGGCGTCCAATCTCGCTTCTAAAACGAATGAGACAGGGGGACGTGCAGAGTAACATAATTCTCAAACCCGAGCCGAAATAACAAAATTGACATCTTTTCTCACTTTCATTAGTGATATACTGGTCTCAACGAAGGAGGATTAAAGATGATAAGAAAAGTGAAAAGCATGCCTGTAAAAAGAATGGTGGTCTGTTTGCTGGTCGTATTATTAGTTTTCTCAGGTTGTAGTTCAAAATCCGCTAGCCAAGAGACTGCAGTAAACACAGATGTTGAAGCAAACAAGGATGTTGTGGTTGAGCCCTCTGCTCCAGGGGAGACCGGAGATAGTCTTAAGGCTTATCCAGAAGGCCGAAAGATCATCATGAATGCTGATGTTACTTTGAGAGTGCTCAACTATCAAGAAGCATCTCAAGCCGTTGAAAATGCTACGATAGCTGTGGGTGGTTATGTCAGTGGCTCATCACTCAATGAGAATTACGCTTCAATGGTTGTAAAAATACCAGCAGGGCAAGCTAAGGGCTTTGTCACATCCCTCGGTAAGTTTGGCAAACTACTAGATAGTAACTTTAGTTCGGAAGATGTCACTGATGCCTTTACAGACCTGGAGATTCGAGTTAAAAACCTAGAGGTGCAAATTGAAACCCTACGCTCTCTACTCTTAAAAGAAGCTATAAAAGTAGAAGATATCTTTAAAATAGAAAATGAAATCAGAAGACTAGTGGATGAATTAGAAGGCTATAAAGGTCACCTCCGTTCTTTGGATTCAAAAGTCTCCTTTAGCGAAGTCCGCATTAGCTTTACAAAAGAAGCTTCTGCTATTGGGCCAGATCCCAGTGATTTTGGTTATGAGATAAAAGTGGCGTTCAAATCAAGTGTGGATCTTCTAATTGGTTTTTTACAGGGCGTCATTCTGTTTGTCGTATTCTTACTGCCATTAAGTCCAGTAATTTTAGTCATAGCTGCCATTGGCTACTTTATCTATAAAAGGAGCAAGAAAAAGATTATTAAGCCCATGGGGACAGCGGTTAGTAAAGCAGATAAAGCTGATAAAGTAGATAAAACAGACAAAGTTGATAAAGCCTAAAAACTGCCGCAAAAGGATCTTCTCAATCCTTTTGCGGCAGTTTTCTTATGCTGATTTTGGTGTTTCGTTTATTGACAGTTTTTCTTTGTTTTTTGTTGCCCACCATGAGGCCAGGACTTTCAGCAGACCATTTAAGGGTTCAAGAGGTTAGCCAGTGCAGTCTTAACTTCAGAGAAAGATAGGCCGTTATCCTGACAAAAGGTCTTAATCACGGTGTTGGTTGCAGGCATTTTAGTGCCCAACACAGCCTCAATTTGTGCCTGTGTGATGCCAAGATTCAACGCTTCATAAAAGGTTGTCTGACCATTGATTGCGGGTTCTTCTTCAGCGGTTTCTTTTGTAGCTGTGCCTGTTTTTTCAACGTTTGTTGCATCTGCACCGCTTGCAAGAGGTGTTTCTGATACGATTGCATCATAGGTGTGACCCTCAAGGTATGCAGTCTGTTCAGCAGTTAAGGAACCATTATGGGCTCTGAGAACAGCCACAGCGATTTTAGGCAGATAAGCCCCATCCCCGTCAAATGCCACATTGGTATAATAGGCGACAAATAGTTGCATGGCTTCATTGCCAATCTCAACACCTTCTGGTAAATCCACATACATGGCTTCAATATCTTTAGATTTTACGGTGGTTAAGTTCACGGTGGCTTCTATAGAAAAGGCAGTTCTGATGTCATCTTCGGCAATGCCGTACAAATCGACAATTTCTTGAAAGGTGTAAGAACCTTTTATGTCAAGTGGATCAAGGACGGTTTCCCCTGTTGTTGAAAGGCTCTTACTCGGTGCTTTGACTGCCTCTGTTTGCCATAAACCAAATACAGACGTGGCAGCAATACCACCGAATATCAAAAGAAGAACAATAACACTAATCCATAGAGCGCTTATCTTTTTTGTTTTACCTTGACCTGTTTTCATGCTTAAATCAACTGTTTCCGAGATTGGACATGCCGATTCAGAAGTACATTTCAGGCAGCTGATGCATTGGTGATCTGTTACCATGTCCTTTGATGAAACTTCAATACCCATGGGACATGCGCTAGAACATAGTCCACAGCTGATGCAGGAAGACGCTGTGCGGCGAATTTTGAAGATGCGGAATAAATTAGTGACCCCAAGTACGGCACCATAGGGACATGCATATTTACAAAAGGGACGTTCGACGATTAAGGATAGGGCTAAGATGAGTCCTAAGATGCCAAGGGCCATGATGCTGGTTTCACCTGTCCAAAAGTGGAATAGGGCGTAGTAAGGATCCGCATTTTCAAAGAGCAGTTTTCCAGAGACCGCGGTTTGGTAAAGTACTAAGGCTAAAAAACCATATCGCAGGTAGCGAAGGAGGCCATCAACTTTCTTAGGCATCATATGGTTAAATCGCTTCTTAAAAAGATGCCTGCCCATGTTTGATACCCATTCTTGAATGGAACCCATGGGGCAAACCCAACCACAGAACACTGGGCCAAAGAGTACTGAAAGCATGGCAACGATACCAAAAAGAATCATTGCAGAGGGGTGAATCTTTTGAAGCCAGTCCCCAGTGGTGGCTAATTGATAAAGTGTTTCAACACCGCCAAATGGACACACCGCATGGACTGATGCTGTTGAGAAGAAAGGCAGTGCCGAGCCTGTTTCCACCAACGTGTGATTAATGGCGATCATGGCGATCAATAAGAAAAAGAAGACCTGTACTGCTAGTCGCAAACGACTGGTTGTTTTACCCACTGCTTTTTTTGTATTCATGTGCCCTCCTAGATTGGTACTTAGTGCCTATGTACCACTTTACATCCTCTTAAAACAGGATAACTTACAGGTGTGATAGGCCCTTGATGTAAATGTGATGAAAGTGTGAAGATTGTTAGCCCTACCCAAAATACATCAAGAAATCGCAAGATACATCATTACCCCCCTCTTGTCCAGTCCCTATAATGTAACTAGGTAGTTGACTCGACGACAATGGTGAAAAGGTGGGCTTTTAGAATGTGGAATTCAATGGACAAGATTTATTACGGTGGTGATTATAACCCTGACCAATATGCTGTACCTGTTTGGCACGAGGATATGGGTCTACTGGCCCAGCTGCATGCCAATGTTTTAACCCTACCGGTTTTTTCTTGGGCAAAATTACAACCCAGTGAGGACGAATACAACTTTGAGTGGCTTGATCATCTCATGGATTTAGCAGAGGCCAATGGGTTTGCAATCAACTTAGCCACCCCCACAGCGGCTCAACCCCCTTGGATGGTCAAGGCCTATCCAGATATATTGCCCGTGGATATTACGGGACGAAAACGACAATATGGTGGTCGCACACAATTTTGCCCCAATAGCCCCAGTTATAGACGTTTTTCTAGAAATATTGCGCAGAAAATGGCTCTGCGGTATCAAAAGCGGCAATCCTTAATTTTGTGGCATATCAATAATGAGTACGGCACAAATTGCTATTGTGAAAACTGTCGCCAAGCCTTCATTCTTTGGCTTAAAGAAAAATACACGACCCTGGAGAATTTAAACGAAAAATGGTACACCAACTTTTGGGGTCATACCTATTACCATTGGGATGAAATTCAAACGGTCTCCCACCTGACAGAACTGTTGCCAGGTGGTCTGGGTAACCGGGACGGCACTAATTTTCAGGGGATGGCCATAGATTATCGACGGTTTATGACTAGTAGTATCATTGACTGTTATCAATATGAAGCCCAGGCCATAAAAGCCATTACCCCCGACATACCGATCACCACTAATATTTGGGGCATTGGACCATGGCTCAACCTTTTTGAGGTTGGCAAAGTTGTGGATGTGGTGTCTTGGGACAGCTATCCAACCAATGAAGAGCATTACAGTGTGAGTTCCTTTAAGCACGACATCATTCGTTCCCTCAAGAAGGATGAAAATTTTATCCTGATGGAGCAAACCCCAAATCAACAAAACTGGCAAAAGTACAATGCCCTAAAACGGCCTGGGGTCATGCGCCTTATGAGCT
Source organism: uncultured Fusibacter sp. (assembly GCA_964522015.1). Taxonomy (GTDB): domain Bacteria; phylum Bacillota; class Clostridia; order Peptostreptococcales; family Acidaminobacteraceae; genus QQWI01. The sequence goes on from CAZFST010000025.1 coordinate 56,654, forward strand.
ACCAAACCTTGGCTCATGGTGCGGATGCGATTATGTTCTTTCAGATCAGACAGTCTAGAGGTGCCTGCGAAAAGTACCACGCTGCCATGATTCCCCATGTTGGCCATTTGGAAACCAGAAGTGGTCGGGAGTTAATCGCTCTGGGGAAAGAATTGGAGCAGTTGAGCGCCGAGATTCTTGGCACCAAGATAAAACCCCAAGTGGCCCTGATGATGAACTGGGATAATTGGTGGTCAGTTGAGTACTCCAGCGGCCCCAGTGTGGACCTTAATTACTTTGAAATCCTACAAAGCTATTACAAGGTTTTAAATGGCCTCAACCTGTCAGTGGCAATTATTGAACCCGACGAAGAGCTGAGCCAGTACCCCTTAATCCTTGCTCCCCTTCTAAATATGGTCAGTTCTAAGCAACAGCAAGCCATTGAGGCCTATGTTCTAGAAGGTGGTTTATTTGTCAGCACCTATTTTAGTGGGGTAGTGGATGAAAACGATCTGGTTTACTTAGGCGGGTATCCAGGGGCCCTTAAAAATGTGATGGGAGTTTGGGTAGAGGAAGTCGACGCCTTGCCAAATGATGCTGATAATCTTGCAATTCCCACATCTGATGCTGGGTTCTTAAATGAAAGCTATGCCAGTCGGTTGATTTGCGAGGTCATCCATCTAAAGGGCGCTCGGCCATTGGCCCATTATGGCAAAGATTATTATCAGGGAACTCCCTGTGTCACTGAAAATCAATTTGGTAAAGGGAAAGCCATTTATCTTGGCACTCAGCTAGGTCCTGACTTTCTTGAAGAATTAATAAAGGGTTATATTGGGGATCTGGTTCAAGAACAAATTGCCATACCCACAGAAAATCTTGAGATTGTGGTCCGTGAATGTGATGATTATAAGCTTCATTTTGTGATGAATCACGGTTCAACCAATCAAGAGGTTGATTTAAAAGGCAGTTACCTGGAACTATTCAGTGGCCTGCAACAATCTAACCAGATCACGGTGGCAGCGAAAGATTTGGTTATTCTGAAAGAAACCAAAGAAACGAAAGAAACGAAAGAACTCAAATAGTTGTCACGTAATAAAGAACTCAAATAGTTGTCACGTAATAAAGAACTCAAATAGTTGCCACATAATAAAGGTCGTTCAACACGACAAGATAGCGGCTCAATAAAATCACCCCTTCTAGAATTGGGCTAGGAGGGGTGATTTTACTTTTATCCTATTTTGATAGCTGTTCGGCAGCTTGATAAATCCTTCGCGCCACGAATAAAATCAGATAATGACAAAAAATATCATGAAAACAAGAGGAAACTAAAAGGTCAAAATGCTATAATTAGAGTCATAAAGGTTAGGTGAATCCATGAAAAAAAATGGGCTACAAAATACGGCAATTACTGCGTTTATTCTATTGATTGCATTGCCGATTCTAGTGACGAATTTGCTGCTTGGCATGTCTTACAAGAAAACCTTGCACGGTAATTATGCCATGCAAATTGAGAAATCAAATGTGCAGTTTAAGGCAGGGATAGATGATGAAATCAAAAGACTAGCCCTTGCCCTATCTGTGGTAGCCAATGATAAGGATTTAATGAACTTACTGGAACAATGGAATAATGCCATCACGTCCTATGAACGCTATGCCATTTCCTCCACCATTGATCGACAACTGAACTACGTCTTTAGCTTTAATTCTGATGTCAATGGCATTGTGGTCTTTTATAAAAACGGGAACCACTTTTATTTTCGCAATGACTTAAGTACACCGGTCTCTGAGATGAAAGAACTGCCCTGGTATAAAGCATCTGAGAACAAAAAAGGTCATGTTAGTCTTGTGGGTACCAATGGCAATTATTTATATACAAAAACAAAGAAAAAGAACTGGGATGCCGTCATCACTCCGAAAACCATCACCCTAGACAATCATATTGAACGGATCTATATCAGCATGAATTCTACCTTGCTCAATGGCCTTAAATCCATTGAGACCAATCATAGGAGCATTCTCTTATTGGACCAAAATGACCAAGTCATTCTGGATGCCATCAATCCCAAGGCTGATAAAGGCCAAAGTCTTGTTAACCTTTTCCATCGCACAGCTGTTGAAAAAAACACCAAAGACCATCAAAGGGTGAATCAGACCTATTATATGTCCAAGCTACCCTTGAATCATCAAAATTGGCAACTGTTATTTGTAGAACCCATTGATGAAATCACAAAAGATGTTAAAAAACTCTTGTCTTCCTTTTACTTAATCTACCTGATTATAGCCTTGTCCTTTTCCACCTATATTATTATTTTCTACCTTACCAGTATCCGTCCTGTGCGGCAATTGGTAGAGAAAATGCAAACCGTTGAAGCAGGCAATCTTCAAGTGACATCGGAGATAAGGGGACCCCAGGAAATCAAACGATTGAATGCAACCTTTAACCAAATGATGCACAATATTAATCACCTGATAGTTGAAAGAGATCAAAAGGAAAAAGAGCGTAGCATTGAGGAAATCAAGGCTTTACAAGCCCAAATTAATCCTCATTTTCTCTACAACACTTTAAATACCATTAAGCTCATGGCTATGATGACAAAAGCCCATGGTATTCAGAAGATGTTAGATTCTTTTATGAAAGTCATTGAACTCACTTATAAAAGCGAGGGTAGTTTATTATCTATCGATGAAGAAATCGTTTACCTAGATGCCTACCTTTATATTATGAAAGCCCGGTATGGTAGTTTTTTTGAAGTTGAGTACCAAGTCAGCGACAACGTTAAGCAATATAAAATTATGAAAATGTTGATTCAACCCTTTATAGAAAATGCCGTTGTCCATGGCCTCCAATTTAGACAGGGGGGTATTATTCGTTTAAGTATCTATCAATCTGAGCAGCAGTTAATGGTAGAAGTCTATGATAATGGCATGGGGATGGATGAAAACCAACTGAATAATCTGTTTAACAGGCACGGTGATAGCATGAATCATATCGGTATTGTCAATGTGAAAAGTCGAATAGCCCTTACTTATGGTGAAGCATATAGTGTCAAAGTGGTAAGCTCAATTGGCGAATTCACAAAGATAACCATGAATTTGCCCTTGATCCCTAGGGAAGGAGATACCTGTGTTTAAACTTTTGATTGTAGACGATGAACATATCGTACGGATGGCATTAAGGTCCCTGATTGATTGGAAGAAAAACGGCATTGAAATTGTGGGGGAGGCCATTAACGGCCTTGATGCCCTGAATATTTTGAAAGAAGAACCTGTGGACCTGATTATAACTGATATCAATATGCCCGTGATGAACGGCATAGAGCTGATCAAAGAGCTTAGGCGTCTTGATTTCAATATGAGTGTGATTGTTCTCAGTGCCTATAATGATTACGATTATGTACGAGAGGCTTTCAAGGTTGGGGTTAAAGACTATATTTTGAAATCTGAATTGGATCCTGAAGCGATACTTGCACTGGTGAAAAAGACCTTGTCGGAAAGGGTTTCATCACTTCAGACAGAGGCTAGGCAACATGAGCACTATCAAAATCAAACGGATTACCAATTGCTATTAAAGGCCATGGCGGAGGGCAATGATTTTATTGATCCTGCCACCTATAAGATGGTTTACAGCGAGCTTGGGTTCAAGGGGGATTTTTCTTGTTGTGTTCTAGTGGTTGACGAATTCACGGTGGTTCAACAGCGATATGGGACCCAAGATATTTTAGTGTTTTCTAAACATGTTATCGAGTCCATTAATTTTCAACTGATTAAAGAAAAGTGTGCCAAGGTCATTTGTATACAGGCAAATACCTATTTAATTCTATACTGCGGTTTACAAGCCAGTGAAGCGGCGTCACAAAATAAACTTGAATTAATTTTGAGAAGCATTCAAAAGTCCCTTAAGGTCTATCTGGATATCTCTGTGTCCATTGGGGTTGTAAAGCACTGTAGTCATTTGAAAAACCTACACCATTATTACTTGGAGGCATTCCATCTGGCGGAGCTTCGCTATCTCTATGGCAAAGGCCGCATTATATATCAAAAAAGTGCTGAATTAATCAAGCAAATTGACTGCGAACGTATTCTTGGTCAAGAGCTTGGCCTTATAGAAGCTATTAAAGATCAAGACCCCAATAGGGTAGACCGAGAACTGGATACCTTACTGAATAAAATCGCTACTTATAAAAGTAAATCCATTGAGCAATTAACGGGGTACTACTTAGAATTGATTTTAATTATTAATTTGAGATGCAATGAGATCGATTCAGATATTCGAAATCTCGTAGAACATAATTTTGATTTCTTTTCAAAGATCAAGCAATTTGAAACAAAAGAAGCCATCCACCTCTGGGTAAAAAACTATGTTCACTTAATCATGGCCCATCTTTCTGAGATCAATCAACGGATTGAAAGCAATCAAATCAAACGGGCCAAGAAGTTTATTGTGAAGCATTATATGACAGATATAGGCCTTTCCGATGTTGCCGCAGAGGTTGAGTTAAGTGAAAGCTACCTGAGTAAATTATTTGTAGCCGAAACCGGTGAAACCTTTATCCATTTTATGACACGGTATCGGATCAATAAAGCCTGCGAACTTCTAAGCACCTCAAATTTAAAAATTTACGAAATCGGAAAGCTCATTGGCTATGATAACGTGGAGCATTTTAGCAGGGTCTTTAAGAAAATCATTGGTTTTAGCCCCATCGAATATAAAAAGCACAGTAAACATTAATAGGATGAATATCATCAAATAATCAAAAAAAACATCATGTTTCAGCGGGAAAACGATTGATATAATCAGGGTGTCGCTGCAGCCGACTTCAGTTCGCGGAATTTCCAAACGAAAAATAGAGACATATCGGAGGACACATGAAAACGAAGGGCATACTGGTATTAATACTGATTGCAATGCTAATGATGTTTGGTTGTGCAAAGCCAGCAACAGAAGAGACACCACCGGTTACGGAAGTAAAGGGTAGTAGTGAAACAGTTGAAGAGAAGGCACCTGTCACTTTGACAATGCTGATGCATGATGAACTCATGTATGAATACTTTACAGAGACAAATAGTATCAGTGAAGCGTATAAAAAAATTGCACCAAATGTGACCATTGAAATTGAAAAAGCAAAAGACTCTGGTCAAATGGAAGAAACATTAAAAATTAGATATTCAGCTGATGAACTTCCTGATCTTATGCTCATTAAACCTTATATGCTTGCTGATTTTAAAGACGGTTTGGCGGATTTGTCAGATACAAATGCCAACAAAACCAATAAATTTGCTGCGTCCTATGCTGTTGATGGCAAAGTCGTTGGCATACCAGAAACCGCTTTTTACGAGTTTGTCTACTATCGAAAATCCGTATTTGAAGAACTGGGTTTAGAGGTGCCAACTACTTGGGATCAATTGGTGGCAACATCTTTAAAAATTAAAGAGAGTGGCAAGTATATTCCAATGGCAGTGGGTGGCAAAGATTCGTGGCCTGTATACCCTTTCAATGAATTTATGCCCTGCTTAGAAGCAGCAAAAGGGGATTACTGGAACGTCATGACAACACAGGACGCACCTTTTACAAAGGGTGAACCCTTCTACGAAGCTTATCAAAAGATTCAAAAGCTCTATGATGCAAAAGTCTTTGGCAACGACCCCCTTGGCATTGGTTGGGACCAAGCTAAGAGTATTTTCATCGCAAAAGAATCTGCTATGATAGCGGCTGGACAATGGTTTATCTCCGATTACATCAATGGCAAAGGGGACATTAACGATTTAGGTCTTTTCTTGATGCCAACTAGAAATACAGAAGCAGACCCATTCTATGCAACCGTTATGGCTGATGGCTTTATGTCTACTCCAGCCAACGGTAAAAATCTGGAGGAAGTAAAAGCCTTTATCGACTGGTATTTTGCTTCTGACTATTACCCAACTTACTTAGCCGTAAAAGGTTTAGGGTCAACTGTGGAAGGCATGACTGTGGATTTACCTTATGCAGCACAGATGGATGAAGCTTTCAACAGACAGGAAGTTTCCTATGTCCTGTATGATGGGGGGAATATCAATTTTAGTAATATCGCCAATGCCATCGGATTCGATGTGAAAAAAATTGGTCAAGATATGTTAGCTGGTGAGGATCTAGAAAAAATAATGGCAGATCTCAATACTAAATGGAAAAAAGCCAAAGGTGAGTTAAAGCCTTAAGTCATTAATTTTTAGAACATTAAAGGTTGCCGAAAGGCAACCTTTAATTAAGGAGGCTCAAGCTAATATGAATTCAAAGGTCCAAAACAATTTATTGATCTTCACATTTTTATGTATCCCCGTTATTTTACTGGCTACTTTTGTGATTTACCCAACCCTTAAATTGGTTCAAATCAGTTTTACAGACTGGGATGGTATCGCAAAAGACATTAGTTTTGTTGGCTTTTCAAATTACGTAAAACTATTTACGGATTCATCAGATGTTTGGCTGAGTTTAAAGAACAATGGGGTTTACTTTGTCATGCATTTATTGGCCATACCCCTTGAAATTTTTGTCGCCTTTCTTTTGGATAACCACGTCCGTGGTAGCAAGTTTTTTAAAGGCATTGTCTTCTTGCCATACATTATCAATGGTGTTGCTGTTTCCTATATGTTTGCTATGTTGTTTAGCTCCCAGGGAGGCGCTATCAACGAATTTCTAACCCTACTGGATATTCAACCACTGGGGTGGCTATCAGATAAAACCCTTGTTAATTATTCACTGAGTGCTGTTTCTTTATGGCGATTTTCTGGTATGCACGTGATTCTTTTCTTAGCAGCTATCCAAACGGTCCCCCATGATATTATTGAAGCTGCCCGGATTGACGGCGCAAATATCGTTCAGCAGTACCTAAAAATCGTGTTGCCTAACATTAGACTGGTTGTTGAAATCGTGACATTCTTAAATGTCCGTGGGGCCTTGCAAGTATTTGATATTCCCTTTGTCATGACCGGTGGTGGCCCAGGTAATGCCAGTAGCACCTTTACCCTCCACACCATAGAAACTGCTTTCAAATTCAGTAATTTTGGAAAAGCCTCTGCCATGGCCATTGCCCTAATGGGCCTTATCATTGTGATTTCTGTGATTCAGAAAAAAATCCTGGGAGGTGATCAGGATGAATAAAATACTTCAAAAACCCATCAGGATGAATAAGCCCATTAAAGTCAAAAGAGAAGGCTTGTTCAAGAAGATTTCCATTGAAGCCCTGCTGATAGCCTTGTTTATGATCATCACATTGATTGTTCTAGTGCCCATTGCCATTACGGTCTTTGCTGCATTTAAAACACCCATTGAGTTTGGACGGGATTTTCCTTTAAAGCCTCCCTCAAGGCTGATGTGGGATAATTTTATACTGGTTTTTACAAAGGGCAAGATGCTCTTAGCCCTTAAAAATTCCCTCTTTCTTGTGGTGGTGACGGTAGTCGTCAACTCCTTACTGGCTTCCATGGTGGCCTATGTATTGGCCCGTTTCGAATTCAGATTTAAAAAGGTATTGGTATTCGTGTTCTTACTGGGCATGATCATCCCCGGTTTTATTACGGAGATTGCACGTTTTGGCATTATCCGCGATATCGGCCTTTACAATACCATCTTTGCTCCCATTGCCATCTACGCAGGAACTGACCTGATGCAAATCTATATCTATTTGCAGTTTATCAATGCCATCCCAAAATCCTTAGATGAAAGCGCAAAGCTGGATGGCTGTTCTGTGTTTGGGATCTTCTTTAGAATTATCTTACCCAATATTATTCCCGCCATGGCCACCCTGGCGATTCTTAAAACCGTGGATATCTTAAATGACATGTATGTCCCTTATCTCTATATGCCATCAGGCAAGTTGCGAACATTGACCACAGCCCTGATGGGCTTTGCGGACCAAAGGTCTGGTTCCGTTGTGGAAATCAGTGCAGGTGTGATTATCGTCATGATTCCAACCCTGCTACTCTATATGTTCTTTTCAAAATTCATCTTTAAAGGCATTGTGGCCGGAGCCGTTAAGGATTAAATCAAAATTCAAATTTAATACATTCTTTCAACACCAAAACTACACCTCATCTGTCAGATTGGCGTCAAATACCTTCGATATATTAGCTATTTCGGACTTGATTTTAGCTAATATTAAGCGTATAATTACCTAAAGGAAGGTGATCTTATGCGCGTGAGTACATCAATTATGCAAAATGCATTTGGTAAATACCTGAAAGAAGCCATTGATGGCAAAGATGTTATTATCACAAAGAATGAAAGAGCTGTTGCCAAGCTAGTGCCTTATCAAGACCCCATGGTCAAAATGGCCCACGAAAGCTTGGCTGAGTATTATAGTCGCAGGCGTGTGACTTATAATGAGTTTCTTGAACTTACAAATAACACTGAAGCCAGATATGAGCTGATTGATGGTGAACTCTATTTAATGGCATCTCCCAGCCATAGACATCAAGTGGCCATTCGAGAAATTTTTGGACAGTTTTATAATTATTTTAAGGACAAAAAATGTAGTGCCTTAACGGCCCCCTTTGATGTCCGATTAAAGAACGATTCACCAAGGTTTGAAGACGACCCCAATGTGGTGCAACCTGATATTTTGGTGATTTGCGATGAAGAGCACATTGACGAATCTGGAAAATATCATGGGGTGCCAACCTTAGTGGTAGAGGTTCTATCACCCTCGACACGTGGCAAAGATATGGTCAAGAAACTAAATCTTTACATGCTCAGCGGTGTAAAAGAGTATTGGCTTGTGGATTTTGAACAGGAGCACCTTATGGCTTATGTCATGGACAATGGTGATGTTTTATCTATGACTACTGTTAAAATTGGTGAGACGTTTCAATCTAAGTTTTTTGAAGGGCTTATTGTTGAAACCCGAGAGTTTGCTTTAAAATGACTATAGCCAATCAATAGCCCCCTTTTCGGTGGCTATTTTTTTGTCCAGAATTATAGGGCTTTTAACCATTGAATCCGAAAAAGTGCAGTTGATAGGCAGGTACGATGTAAGGTTGAATTATCTGATGACGTGCTGTATAGTCAGTAATATAAGCCACATTGAGTTGGCTAACAACCAATAATACTGGCGTAAATGTCGGTTACTTGGATGGGGGAGTAGCAATGAAATACACAATCGGCGAGTTATCTAAAATTAGCAAAATATCTAATCGAATGCTCAGATATCTCGACAAAGAGGATCTATTAAAGCCTAGTTTCATTGGTGATAACGGCTATCGGTACTATTCGGATTCAGAATTAGAAAAAGCTTCTAAAATCACCCGTCTTAAAAAGTACTATTTTACGTATGCTGAAATTAAAGATATTCTAGAAAAATGTCAAGAAGACGACCATGATGTATATCTCAGTAAGCTTCAAAATCTCAAATCAGTGGTAGGGAATTATGACAAACTGATTTTAGAACTGGAGCAAGACTTTTCAGAAAACAACAATACAATCATCAATTGCTATGATGTTCAAGTCACACAGCGCCATTTGTTTTATGCATTAGAAAAGCGGAGTCTAATAAATGCCGCTGAACTAGAATCTTTTATTGAAGAAAATGTGAACCAACTTTCTAAACAGCCACTAGCTTTGTTAGGAAATTATTATATAGCTTTTTATAATGCCCAAGACCATGAAGAAGATTTCAGTGATGAGGACCAATTGGACATTGGCTTTTATCAACCAATTAGGTGTCATTCGTCTGTTGAAGGCTTTGAAACCAGGTTTTTTGAGAATGCCATCTGTATCAGTACTATACACTATGGATCTTATGACCAAATTTACAAAGGCTACAAAGCACTTTATTTATGGGCAGAAGGTAATGGCTACCAGATAAACGATGAATTTTTTGAAAAGTATTTTGTTGATGCCTACTTTACTCAGAACCAAAATGACTATGTCACAGAAATTTCAGTAATTGTATCAAAGAATGATTGACCTTGACACGCTGTCAACCTTTATAATCAGGTTATCAAGGCCGGTGATGTGATGATTAACGCTACCTCGAAGTTTGAAGGGAGATTATGATGAAGATGAAAATAATGTTTGGTGTATTTATGCTGTTAGTGGTATTTACAACCCTCGGATTTTGTGCTAACACTGAAAGTGGTGCTAAAACTCCAAAAACATTGTCGAGCTATAGCTTCCCCACTGAAGAGTCAAAGCATGAGGGCACTTGGTTACAGTGGCCACACAATTATACTTACGGGGAGGGGCATAAAGAAAAATTGCAAGACATTTGGATTGAAATGACTTTAGCTCTTTCAAAGGGTGAAAATGTCCACATTGTTGCTTATAACGAGGATGAGAAGTACGAAATTGAAGAGCTATTAAAAGAAGTAAAAGTCAATATGAAGGCTGTGGACTTTAAGATTTACCCAACGGATGATGTCTGGGTAAGGGATAATGGACCTGTATTTGTTAACAATCCTAATAATCAACAGGTCATGCTTGATTGGGGTTTTAATGGGTGGGGCAACAAAACCCCCTACAAAAAATGCCTAGAAATCCCCAAGAAAATAAGTGCTGATTTGGGCTACACTCGAATTGATCTTCAAAAGGTGATTTTGGAAGGCGGTGCAGTAGAATTTGACGGCAAGGGCACTTGTCTTACAACCAGAAGTTCTGTCTCCAATAAAAACAGAAATCCCAAAATGACTGAAGCACAGATTGAAGGCTATATTAAAAAGTACTATGGTGTCAGTAAAGTTATATGGCTCAATGGTGTTTCGGGCCAGGACATAACGGATTTTCATATAGATGGCTTTGCTAGATTCTTTAACAATACAACACTCATCACTATGAAAGCAGATGATTTAGCAGAGTGGGGCTTAAGTGATAGTGATATTGACAAATTATTAGCTGCTAAAAATACGGATGGTAAAACCTACAAACCAATCTACTTACCCCTTACCAAACAAAATGTTGTTCTTGATAATGGAACAGACCTTGGCTATAAAGGTTCTTATGTTAACTTTTATATCGCAAACGGTCTTGTTTTAGTACCAAATTATAAGGATGCCAATGATCTTGTGGCAAATAAGGCGATACAGAAGTTATACCCTAATCGAAAAGTTGTGGGGATTGACGTTAGAGAACTGTATAAAGATGGTGGCATGATTCACTGTGTCACCCAGCAGCAACCGGCTAAAATTAAGCCGTAAATTTTATGAGTAAATCATGAAAAAAACACGGCCTCTTGTTTAAGGTGCCGTGTTTTTTAGTGTCGCTATCATAATTTTAGTTTTGGTTTTTTTCTTTTCTCACCTGGCAAAGATCCAAGTTTGAATGCGCTAACCTATGAAAACTCTTCAGCAATGGCACCTAAAATCTGTAGCACATAATCCCGATTAAGGACATAGTCGTATTTTCCATCCACAATTTCCAACACGATAATCCGGGATGCCACTAATTGATTGAGATGATAACTGACAGTTGCTGGGGTCACGCCCAGGGTTTCTGCAATGACTTTAGTGGACGAGGTTCCCTTGGATACCAGCTGGGCCACATGAAACCGGGTTTTATCTCCCAGATTTTTGAGTACCAGTATCTTTTCAGTAGACGCATCACTTAGCAATTTCTTTTGGTGGGCAATATAGGCTTCGGTTTTATAGCCCCAAATGAAAATGGGAATCTGTTGACTGGTAAAAATCTGAATATGATAGGCTTGAATAAATGACAAACTCACATGAAGGGGGCCCTCTTGAATCAGGTCGTCTTTCACAAGACCAGCCGTGAGGGTTGAAATCGGATTTTCACCCAATGACTGCAATTTCTCAATAAAAGCCTGAGTTTCAGGTAATAACCTGTTGGCATAGGGCTCATATAAGGCCTCAAAAATGGGCTGGAGCTGCATCATCAGCTGCTGGTAACGGGATAAACTGCTTTTGGGTTGCTGAATCAGATTAAGAAGATGCCATTTTGTTTCTGCAGCATAGGGCAGATTTTGGACCCAAGGCATTAATTGATCCTCACTGGACAACATCTCTTTTGTCTGATCCCATAATTCCTGTTGGAAGCCCGCATAGTGTTCTCGCACCAAACAAGAATAAACCAATGCAGTTTTAAGGGTACCCTCATCCTCATTTAAAACCCGCTGAAGGAAGAGGTTTAGGGTATCCTCAGGTTCAACCGTAAAGTAAGGCAATAGCATTTTCAAAAGATACAGTTCATTTTCATAGTAAAACTGATCGATTTGCCCTTTAAATGGCTTCAATTGACTTTGAGCACTGGTTAAAAACTGAAGATAAATCGGGTCCATTACAGGATTTTCATCCTGGTGGGCCATTTTTTTTGATTCATCCAAATCATAGCGTAAGATAGAAGGAAAAGCAGCGAATTCAATGATTAAGTTGAGCCCGTGATTGAGCCTTAACTGATGTGACATGCTGCCTCCTTAGGTGTACTTTCATGGATTTGGAGCGCTTTTGTCAGTGGTGATGCGTAATAAAGGATTGTACAAAGGGCAATGGTACCAATAATCCCAATAACATAACTTGGATGTATGAAATCCATGGCAAAACCACAGAGCATTTGACCCACCGGTATTGCAATGGTTAAGCCCATATTCATCAGGGTGCCAGTGCGGCCCATAAATTCTTTTGGGACAATGATATTGAATAAGGTTCCAATAGCGATATTGGTGATCGATACCACCATGCCAATAATAAAGGTAACGATGACAATGGCAGTCAAGGGAATCACATTGGTTGAGAACTGAGATGTGATTCCAGGAAGAGAAATGCCAAACATGGCTAAGGTGCAAATTGATGTAATGATAAAGGATTGTATGGTAAGCTTTGCGACAGACATCTTAGCGGCCTTTTTGCCCAGCAGTAAAGGACCTGCCAACATGGACACCGATAAAATAGTGGACATAATGCCGTATTGAATATCGGTAGCGCCCAGGGATTCGCGGATTAAGATAATCATGACAACACTAAAGAGTGGGGCCATACAGAAGTTGATAATGACGCCCAAATTAATAAAAATGCTAATGGCCTTATTGTTTTTAATGATTAAGAACCCTTCTTTTAAGTCGATCAAAAAGTTTTTTATATCAATTTTTGCAGGCATTACATTGGATTTTGGAATATGCATAAAACCGTGGCTGGCTGAGGCAATCAAAAAGCTGGCTGCGTTGGCAATTAGAATTGGCAGTAAGCCAAATGAAGCGTACAAAATGGAGGCAAATAGAGGGGCAAGCATATTCCCTAAGTTATTGACAATAGATCTGATGCTTGAGGCCTCAAAAAGTTGCTCTGTTTTAACAATACTGGGCATCACAGCGGCCATAGACGCGCCATAGAAAATTTCCGTAATTTCCAATAAAATTACGAGAAGAAATATAGCGGGTATGGATAAGCCCCCATTGACGATAAAGTAAAAAGCAAATCCACTGATCATGATACCATTTACAGCATCTAATACCATAATGCTTATTTTGCGATCAAACCAATCTCCAAAAACCCCTGCAACAGGGGATAGGATGAGTCGAGGAAGGATAGCAATGGCTGTGATGGCCGCAAATAGGGTCGCCGAATTAGAAATTGCTAATATGTAAAGTGCCAACGCAAACTGCTGCATGTTGCTACCCACTGCTGAGGTGGTATTACCAAAAATAAAAAGTGCAAAGTCTTTTTCCTTTAATAATTTCAAATTCATATGGATCTCCTTTTGTGTATAACTAATAATTTGATGTTCATCTAATTTTATTATATCCGCCGAATGAGTATTGTCAAGTGCATTTGGTAAGTGTGAGATGTGCCCTTTGGAAAGCGAGAGAATTGTCCTCTGAAATAAATAAAACGACGTCCGAAGTAAAAGGGCCGTCGTTTTGTTTATCTCGTGATCACTAAACCGCCATTCACCTAAAATTAGATTAGATGGTCAATAAAATAGGACCAAATAACTTTAAAATCAAGGCTCTGACTGTGGATAACGTCTAGGGTTAAGCCGTTTAAGGTAGCTGTGTAAAGGCCTGCAATTGACTTTGCGTCTTGTTCTTTGATGAGGCCAAGGGTTACGCCTCTTATGACTAAACTGTGGTGATAAGTTGCTGTCTGGGTTTCGAGCCGTTTGGTCTGGACGTTTAGATTTTCCATCCGTAGGCTGAGGAGATAAAACTGATTTAAAACTAGACCCAATTGCGGGTCTTTTTTTAATGACAATAAATCCTTTAACCCGGCAGCTCCTAAATTTTGTTTATAGGTGTCCTTTTGCCAGTTGTCGATATCCTGCTCAAAGTCGCTGAGAATAGCGTCGATTAAATGGCTGTAAAGAGCTTCAAATAAGACTTCTTTGGACGAAAAGTGATGGTATAGTGCGGCCTTTGAGATGCCAACGGTCCCGGCAATTTGGCTCATGGAGGCTCTTTCGTAGCCTTGTAGGGCAAAATACTCATAGGTAGCATTTATAATTTTTTCGTAGGTAGACATTTAAGCTCTCCCATCTGATAGTCTGCGCATCAGTGATTCGATTGGGCCTCTTTGGAACTTTTTAGACCAAATCGAAGAAAATATCACCATCGCCCCATAGGCGCTCAGTGAAAAAAGAAGCACAAAAACTGCTGTTTGCTCTTTAATCAAGCCAAACATGCTGGCGATTGTCAAAAGTACTGCACTATGAACCACGTAGTGGGTAAGGGCCATTTGCCCAGTTTTCATTAGCGCATCAATCAATACAGAATCAGTTTTGAAGCGATCCACTGCCATAAGGACCAAAATAATAAAGGCAATAGCCCAGCCAGCAGATGCTATCATATAAAATAAATTCGCTGGCATTGGTTTGGTGTCAACCAAGTATAGGATCCATTCATTTTGTGCAAATCCAGCAATAAGCCCTGCAGAGGCCAGTTCTGTGATGATGGCAATACCTAGGCTGACTTTTAGAATCTTCAAACGGCTAGGCGTGCTCATTAAATCCATATGACTCATCCTGAGCCCAAGGACCATAAATGCAAACCAAGGGAATAAGGGATGGAAGCCATTAAAAAGCAAGTTTCTTAAAAACCCCTGTAGGGTGTAGAAATCCATATAGTAGAGGTTCTCAATATCCCAACCACTCAAATAGTTGAATTTGACTTGGAGAAAAACGGAGATGACAAGGATTAAAACCATGAGCCCATCCAATTTTTTCGGTGCTAAGTAGAGCACTGGCAATATTAATAGCATATACGCACCGTAATAATGGAGAATATCCGCAGACCATTCAAAGACAATAAAGAGGGTAAGCCCCAAGACCCATAAAAATATGGCGCGAATCACCAGTTGTTTCATGACTTTATTTTTAAGTGACACATCCGAAGAAATTCTCGCTTTTCGAGTCATGAGCCCAATTCCAATCCCTGCAAGTATCATAAATACAGCTACTGCTCTGCCTTCAAACAAGGACAAAAAAGTGTAAAGCCAAGTGGTGTTTTGAACTTCAAAAACAAGTTTATAATTCACCAACATCATACCAAGTAGTGCAAACCCTCGGGCAACGTCAAGTCCTTTTAATCTATCCATATAACCTCCTAAATTACTTACCGACCGGTAAGTAATTATACCCTGGGTAGTGAAATGTGTCAAGAGACAGTGGGATGTGTTCGGCATTATTGCAGCCCTCTTGTTACGGCAGACCATTTAAGATTAATTTAAGGTTTCCAATTCCAATTCTTCTAAACCGCCTATCATTTGGTATGATATAATCAAATTGGGAGGTTTTTTTATGCCCCCAAATCCCGCAGGGACTGACAGATGCGACTTGTTGCACCCTTTATTAATCAAACAAACCTTCAATGACATTATTCAGTGGATTAAGAAAGGAAAGCGTATGAGAGCACCATATCAAGTTTTAGTAATACCCTATAGAAGAGTAGATACAAAATTAGAGTATGCAATTTTCAGTCGAAGTGATATGGCCTGTTGGCAATGGATTGCTGGTGGTGGTGAAGAATTTGATATGAGTATACTTGATTCAGCCCGACGAGAAGCCAATGAAGAAGCCAATGTTTCATTAGATTCTAAATTCATTCAACTAGATTCCAGAACAACTATTCCGGTTGTGAATGTCGGCGGCAAGTTTCTTTGGGGCGATGATATTTTTGTGATAGACGAATACAGCTTTGGTGTGTTTATTGACGGTGAAGATTTGAGCATATCAAGAGAACACAAAGAGTTTAGATGGGTTAGCTATGATGAGGCAATTCAGGTTCTTAAATATGACAGCAATAAGTCCGCACTATGGGAGTTAGATACAAGACTCAATCGAGAGGACCTGATCTGATGGAGCTTTGGAGTTTAATGGATATAAACAGGAATTTCAATGGAAGAATTATCGAGCGTGGTCAAATTATTGATCCTGGATGCTTTCATTTAGTCGTATTCGCATTTATTAAGAATCATGATGGTCAGTATTTAATATCTCAAAGAGCGTCCAACAAAACCCATGCTCACACTTGGGAAATCCCTGCGGGATCTAGCATTCTTGAAGAAGATAGTCTGAGCGCAATTTTAAGGGAAGTAAAAGAAGAAGTTGGCCTTGTGTTGGAACCGAAAAACGGTGAAATTATTAAGACATTTTATAGGCAAGGGGATTCAGCTTACATAGGGGATATTTGGTTGTTTAATCAAACTGTCGATGATTCGGAAATCATTTGTGGTCTCAATGAAGTCCAGAAGGCAAAATTTGCTGATAAGCAAGAGATCATTGAATTAATGAGGTCTGAACTTTTCATGGTCGGGATGAATGAAGTTCTTGAATGCATAGAATTGCTATAAAGTAGGATAAAGACTAAAGGACTAAGACTAAAGGAGAAAAAATGGACAAAATCTATAAAATTGCGACTGGGTTGAATAATGTGTTCCCCAAAGGAAACGACCCCTTTCAGATTATCACACGTCTTGCAGAAGAATGTGGAGAAGTAGCAAAAGAGGTTAATCACTGGGAAGGCAGTGGGGTTAAATCAAAAAAACATGGCGAACCCTGTAGAAAAAAACTGGCAAAAGAAATTCAGGACGTTTTGACTTGCGCCGCCCAACTTGCCATTTACTATAATGTTGAAAAGGAGCTGGAGCAATCTATGAATAATTCAGTGGCTAAGTTAGAGGCGGATTTACCATGTTGATTTATGATAACAAAAGTAGGGTTGCGCTTAAAGGTAACACTTGTGAAGACGTGCAACAGAACGTAAGATTGACACTAACTCGTTTTCAAGAAGGATATACAAAACGTGATTTGAATCTACTCGATGAATTTGTTGAGACGCTTTTTGTGAATGACAGTGATTCTTTAATAGTGGGAACTGCAGATTCTGAATGGTGCAACGGGAAAGAAGAAATCAAAAACTTGATCGGTTCAGACTGGAAGTATTGGGGCAATGTCGTTCTTGATATTGATGGCGCTACGGTTTCTTCCCTAGGTGATGTTGCATGGGTCACTACAGAGGGATTTTTACATAGTACCCTTACAGAAACTAGAGCATACGAGAAATGTTTGACTAAAATCAAAGAAAGCATAGATTCAGATATCCAACCAAGAGATAAAATGTTAGATACATTACGAACGATTTCAATGAGTTTGTTTGACCTTAATCTTGGAGAAAAGGTAGTACGACCATTTAGATTTACTGCAGTTCTATTGAGAAGTGATGACTGTTGGAAATTTCATAATATCCATTTTTCACATCCGACCAATTTGCCTGCAGACGTAAGAGTTGTAGGCGATATGAGGATTTCTTGAGCAACTTTTGAATTTCTAGTTAGAGGGGGATCTTATCCGATGGTGGTCTTATGGAAGAAATGATACAGATTCTAAATGAATATTATCCTATAAAGTTTGACCGGATTGAATTAATACGCGATATGGGCAGCACGTCTTATACTGTATTTTCTGGTAACAACAAATTCTTCATGCGTGTTATAAAGCCTGCATTTTTTTACACAGCGGTCATTGGTGCTGATGTTCAAGTGTATCTACAAAATCAAGGATTTCAAGTACCACAAATATTATTGACCAATAAGCGATTGCCGTATGTAAAAGATGAAGAGATGCTATTAATCCTTTACGAATTCATCGAGGGCAGCGACTCAGACTCACAGCAGGACGCGGAAGCCATCGGCTCCTTGGTAGGTAGACTCCACCAAGCAATGAAAACATATCCTGGTAAGCTTGTTGAACGGGACAAGCATTTTTATCAGCCCTGGCAAGAAGACCCCCACCTCTTAGCCTTCCTTGCTCACGTAGTGAGAGCGAAGGTGGGAGATGAATTGCCTGCGCCTCAAATGAGGCGTTTTTTTGAGCAAATCACTAGTTATATTGTCGAGGAAGTGGTACAATAAAACCAGAACGCATGTTCGTGTTTTGAGGAGGTATTGTACATGGAACGCGCCTATAAATTCAGTTTAGAACCTACAAAAGCTCAAGCTGTTAAAATTGAGAAGACATTGGGCTGTGTGCGTTTTGTGTATAACCATTTCCTCGCACTTCGAAAAGAACTGTTTGAAACGTGTGGTGAAAAACTTAACTACAACGGCTGTTCTGCTGAAATGACAAAACTCAAAAAAGAGCTTGTGTGGCTAAAAGAGGTGGATGCCACTGCACTACAGTCATCTATCAAAAACCTTGACAGAGCCTATTCAAATTTCTTTGCAAAACGCACCAACTACCCACGGTTTCATAAAAAAAATGGCATGCGTAAGGCTTTCACCTCTAAAAAAGTCAACGAGAATATAGCTGTGTTTCAGTCTAAAGGTGTTCTTAAATTGCCTAAATTGGGCTATGTGCGATGTCGCTACTCAAGGCAAGTTGAAGGACGTATTTTAAGTGCCACAGTCAGCAAAAATCCTGTGGGTAAGTATTTTGTGTCAATACTTTGTACTGAAGTCGAGATGCCACAACTGGCTAAAACAGGGCTTAGTGTGGGCCTAGATCTTGGCCTTAAGGACATGTTCACGCCATCAGTTGGAGACCCCACTCCAAACCTTAAATTTGCACGTTCACAGCAAAACAAAATGCGTCGCCTACAGCGGTCACTATCCCGAAAAACAAGGGGGAGTAAAAACTGTCATAAAGCACGTATCAAGGTTGCTAAGTTGCACGAGCAGATAGCCAATCAGAGAAGGGATTTCTTTCATAAAACCAGTACTCAGCTGATAAAGAAGTATGATTTCATCGGCCTTGAGACACTAAAAGTTAAGAATATGCTCAAGAATCGCAAACTCTCAAGGGCTATTAGTGATGTCTCATGGTCCAGTTTTGTGACCATGCTAGAGTACAAAGCAGCATGGTATGGTAAAAACGTGGTTAAGGTCG